>OZ240666.1:4071822-4740233 GCA_965198675.1 Prochloron sp.
CAGCGAAACAGGTGCGAACTGAATATCCCCAGGCTGAATTACAAGTCTGGGCGGAAGATGAACATCGTATTGGCTTACAACCAGTAAATCGTTATATCTGGGTGCCCATAGGGGAACAACCCATAGCCAGTGTCAATCTCAAATACCCAATCAATAAGAGGAGAAACTTATTGGTGGATAGTACCAAGACTTAATTGGCAGATATTCCAAAAACTTCTTAACGATTTCGCTCAACATTATGATATTGGTGTGGACAAACAAGTGATATTGGTACTAGACCAGGCCACATTTCATGACGAGCGAGAAAATCAAAGTACCACTTGATATACATTTGTTGTTTTTACCACCTAAATCACCAGAACTACAGCCAGCCGAAAGATTATGGCCACTTAGTAATGAAGCGATCGCCAATCAAAGTTTTACGTTGCACTTGAGGAGCCGGATTTTAACCCAACCGTCCCTGTGCTTAGAACCGTGCGTGAAAGTTTCCCCTCACACGGCTCCCCGGTCTCATCGCTGTTAAGCAGCTCTCTGAGAAATACCATCCTTCACCCGTACTCTATGAATTTCCTGGTGTTGGTGGCACTCCCGGTGCAGTGCGACACAATTCTTTGGTTTCCAATTATTATGGTCTCCATCGACGTGGTGCAATTCCACAGTGTCTTCCGGCATAAACGGTAGATTGCAGTGTGAACATCTCAACTTCTACGGAAATTCCATCACCGGAGTTTCCAACACCTGCATCGATTATTCCGGAACGGAAATTTTTGATTGAATGCGCGTCAGACCCCACCCGTAGGATGCGTTAGCTGTCGTAGGATGCGTTACTAACCACTGTAGGATGCGTTACTAGCCGTAAGTAGTAGCAACAATACAAACTTTGTTGGCGTAACGCATCGTACTAGCAACAATACAAACTTTGTTGGCGTAACGCATCGTACGTAGCAGCATCCTAAATTAAATGGGTTAGCGTAACGCATCCTACGCACTTCTACGAAAATTCCATCACCGGAGTTTCCAACACCTGCATCGATAGTATCCGAAGTATGAATAACTCCCGTATCCGAAACCAGAATGAAACCACGTCATAATGCTATTTTCCGTTTCTTAACGTGTAACTATTTAACATCTTAGTAGAAAAATCTGGATTTGGGCTTAGAAATAGATAATATTTTACTGATAAAAAAATAATGCAAATATTATTTGATAAATAACACGATCAGACTCAATTGTCTGTGATTATAATCATCACAAAATCTAATTCAGATTACTAATGGTAGCTATTTTCCTTGAAAAAAAAAAGCTGATCAGTATAAAAGAGAGAGTCGGAACGTAAGCCGGGTTCTGTTCTCCTAACTGTTGCCAGCTGGGAGGGCAGTTATCTATCTGGGACGCCTGTTACCAGACGCCTCGAGCGGTTCTCGATAAGCGGTGCGACCCACCCTGAATGGGATTCAGGGTGGAAAGCGCACCAAGACGCGGAACAGGGAAAAGACCAACCTTAGTTCCTACCACCTTGCTCCCAACCGGGGTTTACCGAGCCAGCACCTCTCAATGCTGCTGGTGCGCTCTTACCGCACCCTTGCACCCTTACCTGTGTGTAGAGAAAATCTACACCATTGGCGGTATGTTTCTGTGGCACTATCCTCACGATCGCTCGCACTGGGAGTTACCCAGCAAGTTTTGTCTTTCGGGAGCCCGGACTTTCCTCAGAATGGCTTGAGCAATGCCAATCTGCAACCGCCTCGCCTACTCTCTCTTTTATCTAGTTTAGATGACAACGGACCATTTATCCTCAAGTGTGACGAAAATCACATAATATTGTGTCTCAAATCACTGTTACATTAGTTTACAATTTGTTATATTTGTTTACAGATAGGAAAAAACAGGAGCAAACGAGATGTACACCACTACTAACGAAGAAGGAATCCTCAACAACTACGCCACCGAGCCGGAAATCTACTCCGCCACATATCCATTTCCTGAGGAGCAACGTCGCTATGCCTTTCAAGGGGCGATGGCTATTCTCTTGGTAGCCTCCTTAGTCTTAACTGCATTAGCCGTCAGCTAAATCCCCCATTATCTCGATATATCTTTCATTGCAAATAAGGAGCAAAAAACAATGACTATTCTGATTGGCTTATTAATTCTCGGTTGGGTAGCTGCCTCTGTCATCGGTACTCAGGCTTACTTCCGAGGTGAGCAGTCCAAACCCATTCACGAGCGGAACTGGAACTCTGACTCTTTTGAAAACCTGGCCAAATCGGTTACAGGGGAAGAGATAGATTACACCAAGCGTCTTCCAGCTTATTGGGGGGAGCTTTAAAATCTATCCCAAAGCACTAGTTCATCTGAAAATAATCCTGGACAATTTCAACAATCCTTTTGGCAGCACTACCGTCGCCAAAGGGATTTATTTTCTCTGCCATTTGCTCATAAGCGGCAGAATCAGTTAACAAAAGACTCGCTTCATTCACAATTACAGTGGGGTTAGTCCCCACTAACTTAGCAGTTCCCGCTTCAATTGCTTCGGGTCGTTCCGTTGTTTCTCGCAAGACTAACACGGGTTTGCCCAAACTGGGAGCTTCTTCCTGCAATCCCCCAGAATCCGTCAGTAATAGATAGCAATCTCGAATCGCCCCCACTAATTCTACATAATCCAGGGGTTCGGTCAAGAAACAGCGGGGATGGTTTCCCAGGGCAGCTTGAATCGGTTCCCGAACTATAGGATTGGGGTGCAGAGGTAATAATAAAGCGGTATGGGGAAATTTGTCCAGAATGATACCCAATGCTTGAATAATATGTTGTAGAGGTTCGCCCCAGTTTTCCCGTCGATGAACCGTTGTGAGGAGAACCCGGTATTTTTGCCAATCTAAACCGGGAACTGAACAGTGTGGATCACTTGCTGCCACTGCCAGTAAAGCATCAATGACTGTATTGCCCGTGCAGTGAATTGTCCCAGTTACTCCCGAACGCTGTAAATGTGCCACTGCCTTTTTCGTCGGGGCAAAGTGGAGCTGAGTCAATTGGCTAATTAGGCGGCGATTGGCTTCTTCCGGATAGGGATTGAAGAGATGGTCCGTGCGCAAACCCGCTTCCACGTGAGCGATGGGAATTTTTTGATAAAATGCTGCCAGTGCCCCTCCAAAGGCTGTGGTGGTATCCCCTTGAACGATTACTAGCTGGGGCTGGATTTGCCTAAATACCTTTTCTAGTCCCTGTAAACTGCGACAAGTAATATCTGTCAAGGTTTGTCCCCTTTCCATGATATCCAAATCCTCATCCTCATTCAACGGAAAGAACTCCATTACCTGAGCTACCATTTCTCGATGCTGTCCGGTTAACACTACATGAGTTTGAAAATGGGAGTGGCAACGAAACTGCTGAATCACTGGAGCTAGTTTAATCGCTTCTGGACGGGTTCCTAAGGTAATGCAAATCTTAATTGATGATGTCATGGGGTTGGAGATTTTCCATTTTTGCCCGAGTATCCTATTCTAAAGATCAAAAAAACCCGGAAATGAGCCGGGCTGTAGGATTTAATTGACCTCTCCCCGTCTTAAAAGAACGGGGATTTATCGCGGTTGTATTGCGTTGACGGGGTCAAAACCGTCCTAGGGGCCTTGGCTCTACCCCCTTCACCCACCCCCAATGAAGAACACTGCATGGCAGGTTACCAGATTTAAGTGTCTTCTCAAGATTTTAACACCAATAAATTAAAGTGGTCAAGCGGTTAAAAAATACGCGGGGTTAAAACCCCAGGCTCGTTCCACTGCCTCTCACTCGCGGTTTTTATGATTTCAACTGGGAAATCAATTGTGATTGAGAGCGCAGGTGAGGGGACAAGCTGCATAGACGGGATCGTGTAAAGGATTGGCTTCGCCGTGTAACCACCTCAGCCAACTAACTTGTCCCGGATGAACCCCTTTGATCGTTAGCACTGCTGCACCGACTATTATAACGCAAACATTGACCCCAATGATACTTCCAGCTACTAGCAATACGGCACTAATGGGGAGTACTGACTGCAATACAATGGTCAAGAGTGCCCCCACAGTCATCATTAGCACCACTACGGGGAAACCTATGACTAACAAGCAAACTGTCAAGGTGAAGCTCCAGATTAAAAAGCTTTTTACAATTGCTACATATTGGTGCCGATCCCAATTTTCTCTTTGGACTAATTCCATCTTTGTTTCCTCCAGGATTTTATTAAGACAACAAAAAAACACAAAAATTTCAAAAATGCTACTGTCCGGATTTGGGTTTTAACTGTCCCCAGTCCCCAGTTTCCAATTCCCCGTTCCCAGTTCCCTGTAAATTCAAGTATAGAGAAACCTTTACCAAAAATGAGACTTCTTTAATAAAACTTTACAATTAAATTTGTTACATTATGTTAAATTGGCGCAATTTGTAACTATTTTTCAATATTGTCATTCTGGTTTCTCAGAATTGGCATTTTTAGAAATCGAGGGCTGGAAACAGCTACAATAAAAGCTTGAACAATCGAGCATCAAAAGCGATGACAGAACCCACGGTTCAGGGTACACTAGGACTCCCCCCTCTACCGAAAATGCGACTGCCCTCTCCACCACCGCCAAAAGCTGCTTCATCCTCCCAAAAATCTGCGAGAAAACCAACTAAGACAGGACCTTCCCTGAAAGAAATGATTACTATTGCTTTCGAGAAAGGATATTCTGACGTCCACTTGGGAGTAGGAGAAGTACCTCGGTTTCGCGATCGCGGTGCAATAGTGACGACGGAATATCCCGAGACAGACAACCAGACTTTTATGAGCTGGCTTCAGGAAGTGCTGAGTGAGGAGCAAATCCGGCAATTTCAAAAGAACTTGGAATTTGACGGTGCAACCCAGTATGACTTTGCCAGGCTGCGGATTAATGTCTTTGATTCCCTCACGGGATACGGGATGGTACTAGTGTTTAAAGATGTTTCCTCTGCTCACAAAGGTTTGATTTTGGTGACAGGTCCTACTGGTTGCGGCAAATCTACCACTATGGCAGCAATGGTGGATTATATCAATAAAGAACACCCCCGACACATTATCACCATTGAAGATCCCATTGAGTTCGTTCACAAAAGCCGCAAATCCTTGATTAAACAGCGAGAAGTGGGAATTCATACTTTGGAGTTTGACAAGGGTTTGAAAGCATCTTTACGGGAAGACCCGGACGTCATTTTAATCGGGGAAATGCGCGATCGAGAAACTGTCAATACGGCATTGAAGGCTGCCCAAACAGGTTACTTGGTGATGGGAACCTTGCACAGCAACAGTGCGGTGAAAAGTCTGGAGCGGATTCTTAGTCTTTACGACGCTGACGAAAGACCAGGAATGCGAGTTGCTATGGCTGAGTCTTTGGTGGCAATTATTTCTCAGGGGTTGTGCCCCACTACCGATGGCAAGCGAATTGCTGATCACGATATCTTAGTGAATACGGAAACCATTAAGGAATACATTCGGGACGGAAAGAACGATGAAATTCCCCCTCTCATGCAGGAAGGAGATTACGACGGCATGACGGTGATGAATAAGTCCCTGTTTAAGCTTTATTTTGATGGCAAGATTACAGAGGAAACTGCTTTAGAATATTCTCCTGCTCGCAATGAAATGTCTCAGATGCTTCGGGGCAGATATTAGTGCGATAGCCATATTTGATAAGTCCCATTACCCCAATGTCTCAGTTATTTAAAGCTATTGCCCTTTTTACCCCAGGGGGGGATTTAATTTATTGTATCGACCCCAGCAAGCAAGGTCGGTGGCACGTTCATTTATGTGTTGCATTGCAAGAAATCTTGAATTTACCCGAACCCCCCCATTTTTTGATTCCCGGATACACAGCTACTATTGACCGATGGCTGGATCCTAATACAGGATCAGCTCGCACTGTAGCGGAGGTTTATCCAGCAGTGCAACGCTATCAACCATTGCTGAATGCTGCTTTTGGTACTGGGGAGTTGGTCTGGAAAACTTCTCCCTGGGAGGATAGCTCCTGCAATCCCATACTGCTGGATACTTATCGCACAGCCAAGGGCCAACTACGTGGACCGTTTGAGGCATTGTGGGAAGACCACAACTTAATCCTTCAAATTTCTCCCCCAGGAGGTAGGGTAGAGTCCAAGCGGGAAATATCTCCCTGTGCAGGTTACGTGCTACGTTTGTTTGTTTCTGGTAACAGTAGGACGACGGAACAGACTCTTGTTCGCGTACATCAATTATTAGAACAAGGTCTGGGGAATTCTTATACTCTTAAGGTAATCGACATTCTCTCTTCACCAGAGGAAGCAGAAATGAACCAGGTTGCCGCTACACCTACCCTTGTTCGCGTTTTCCCCTTACCAGTGCGGCGTATTGTGGGGAAATTTGCCGATCCGTCGAGGGCTTTGCAAATACTTACTACTTATTAAAATTTTCACGCAGCAGCTGAGACTCAAACAGTGACCAGGACGCCAAGGGCGGTTGCTTGCGCTTTGCTTCGCAATACCAGTTACCAGTCCTGCTCAGGCCAACCGGGGCAGTCAGGCAGGCGTCTGGTGCGGGGGTGGGTACTGCATAACTGCTAAATTATGCAGTTGATTTGAGTATTTTATATGTAACTTGAATAAGTTATAATATAAAATATTATGCTTGGTTTCCGTTCCTTTCTCAAGGCGATTGAGACATGATTGAAACTAGGGAGATAGGGAAATAGGGAGCAAGTCGGTTTTGTACTTAGTGTCGGGCGTTGCTGAATCAAGGGAGGAAACGACAAGGAACAGGAACATCTCCACAATGGAGGTTGACACACAGTGGTTGATTTGCACCCACCCCCCGTAGCCCCCCTCCCAGGAGGGGGCCCGTAGGATGCGTTAGCTGTCGTAGGATGCGTTACTAGCCGTAAGTAGTAGCAACAATACAAACTTTGTTGGCGTAACGCATCGTACGTAGCAGCATCCTAAATTAAATGGGTTAGCGTAACGCATCCTACGCGGCTAAGGCATCAACTTTCTAAGTCATAGTAACGGTTCCCCGCCCTTGATAACAAAGTGTGACGAGAACTCAACTCATAATCAGACTCAGAAATCCATTTTGGTTCATAATAGATAACCCCTGGTAACCCCTGTTCCTCCGGAGCAAAAGTAAAACCCACCCGTTCCCCACTAGGGGTAGTCAAATACAAACGCCCTCCCTCCCTCCGCGCCTCTGCGCCTCTGCGTGAAACATTCCCCTCCAGGAAAGACCAGTCCGTTACCGGGGGTTGCTCCTGAGAAATGAACCGCAGAGACGCAGAGGACACAGAGGTAAGAGGGAGAGGAGGGGAGGGGTTTGGTCTGAGGGGTAAATTCTCCAGTTTGGGAGTTTAATGTGGCTCCTTCTGGCAATCTTAAATCAACCCCCCATTATAGAGAGCGTATAAATTGGCTCCATTCTTCCCCCTCCCAATAATCATACTGCTATCATTATTAGGGTCTAAATCCAGAATAGAATTGCCATTGTTGTGGTACAGTCTTTCAACTTTATCAAAAATAGGATGGGGTGTTGCATAAAACAATCTCCCTCCAATCCCATTGAAAGAAGACTCATAAGCCAGTCCAAAGGTACCTAAAAAAGTCCTCCAAATATCGGCGTCACGCCTCCGACCATATCTTATCCCCGCAGCTACGTAAACATTGCCATCCCGATTAACGTAATCGATTAAAACCTCATTATCCGCCGGCAATCTTGCTAAGAAAACTCCATCGTATTGCAGGAGAGTTTCCAGATTAAAGGGGACATTTCTGGAAACAGTCCATTCGTGTCCTGCTTGAGAGAAAGCTTGTGCTAGTCTTGTACCAGTAATGCCAAAGTTGTTTGAATACCCTAAGAATTTACCTCCCTCCCCGTCGCTGAAAAAATCGGTCACGTTTTGCAGAAACTGATTAGTGTCAGGTGCTTTTGTAAACCCTGTATCACTTAGAGTCCACTCGTCGTTGGCAACAATAATCTTCCCCACTAAAGCTTTAATCAGCACTGTATCACTACTACTTGCTCCATCTTTATCGGTAATAGTGAGGGTTGCTTCGTACTCTCCCCTTAAGTTGTATTGTACCTCAGGAGTGAGAGTGTCTGTCAGGATGGTTCCGTTTCCTAAATCCCACTCTATGGTGTGGGTATCTAGGATTCCGGGGTCGGTGAAACTGCCAGGAAGGGTAACTGTTTCCCCATAGTCTAGGGTGAGGTGTTCCCCGGCACTTACTGTGGGGGCTACGTTTTCTACTTCCACGGCAAAGGTTTGGCTGGTACTGCCTCCGGATCCGGTGACGGTGAGGGTGAGGTTGTAGGTGCCGTTGTCGGGGAAGGTGTGGGTGACGGTGGTTCCGGTGACGGGGCTGGTGCCGTCGTTGAAGTCCCAGGTGTAGGTGAGTTCTGAGTTTTGGGGGTCGATTGCGGTTGCGCTAAAGATGTTCGGTGTACCTTCTTTCAGGGAGTCGGGCATGAGGATTTCGGTTATTTCCGGTAGGGTTGCTTGGACTGTAATGGTTACTGTGGCTGGATTTGAGCGAATACCTTCCTGGTCGGCTACGGTATAGGTGAAGGTGTCTTCCCCCAGGAAGTCGGGGTTGGGTGTGTAGGTTAAGGTATTACTGATGTTATGAACAATGGTGCCGTGGTTAGGTGGGGTACTAATGGCTAGGGTGTTGGGTTGGAGGGTTCCATCTGAGTCCCTATCATTATCTAGTACTGGTATGGTTAGAGGTTGGTTAGATTGGGTGATGACACTGTCATTTTCGGCGATGGGGGCTAGGGAGTCGGTGTTGATAAGGATTATATTGTCGATGCTGATTTCGGCGTCTTGTTTCCCAAAGCCCAGGAGGTCAAAGTAAAGGGTGGCTTGGGTTCCGGGAGTTATTTCTGTTAAGTCGATGGTGACGGTTCTTGGGTTTGCTTCTACTTGGGTGCTGGTGTAGAGGGTACCATCTGCTTGGAGATTGAAGAGGGCATCACTGTGGCTGAGAGGGATGGTGGAGGTAAGGGGGGTAAGGGTTTGGGCGTTGAGGAGGGCTATTTCAAGGGCGTCTGGGGGAGCGAGTTTGGTGGCTCCTAATTTGGTAGTGAGCAGGTCAATTTGGAGTGCTTTGACTCCTTGGGGGATGGTAAAGGTTTGGGAGAGGTGGGAGAGGTAGTTTGGACCTTCTTTCAGGATGGCTTTTTGGGATAGGATTACTTGCCCACGGGTATTCCAGCCATTTTCGCTGCTGAAGTCGCCGTTGAGGATTCCTTCTAAGGGTCCTGCTGTTAAGGGCGCATTTTTGCGGTTTTGGGTGCTGGGGTTTTGGGTGGTTTGGACGTATATTTCCTCTAGGATATGGAGGTCATGTTGGCTAGGAAGCAGTCTCTGACCTGGTTTGAGGGATGGGTTGAGGAGGTCGTGGGGATGGAGAATTGGGTTGAGATGACTTTGGTCTTGGGTAAAGTGGTAGGGGGAGTTTTGGCGATATTGGTCGTAGGGTTGGTGCCCGGAGATGACGCCCAAAAGGTGGAGAAGTTCGTGGTTGATGGCGGTGAGGAGGTCATAACGATTGTGGGCTGGGGAGTCTGGGGTGGCTTGGAAGGCATGTTCTGCTAGGGGCAGGGCAAATTCGCTGTGGTCGTTGGGGGTTGGGTCGATGAACCAACCGATGCCGTTGGCGTTGTGGTCGATGAGGAGGGTTCCGGCGGTGGGATGCCCTGTGAGGGGGTCTGTTTGGGTGAGTTGGGCTTCTGCGATTTGTCCGCTGGGAAGGTCGGTTATTTTGAGGGTGATATTATTGAGGAGTGTGTTTAGTTGAGAATTTTGGTTGTGGAGGTTAGAAAAATGACTGCTGATGAGTTGCTGGAGAGGTATGCTGCTGGTGAGCGGGATTTCAGAGGTGTCATTTTGCAGTACATCAATTTGGATGGGATTAAATTCGAGAGAGTCGATTTCACTGGCACTATTATCAATAGTGTTGGATTTTGTGGCGCTCAATTCATCAACTGCAATTTTTCCTGTAGTGAATGGTGGTGTTGTTTTATCCCACGTTTGATTGGGTGTAATTTCCAGTATGCTGTTATGGATATGTGCTATTTTCGGCAGAGAGCCATTAACTGTGATTGGAGATATGTTCATTTCATCGCAGCTGTTTACGATGAATTTATTCTCAAACGATGTGATTTGAGAGGATCGAGAAATAGTCGAGGAAAATATCATCTCGGTCTTGAAGATGAAGAGCCTGGCTTCTGGGGAATTCTCTACAGAAATACTTTTGACAGCGATGGAGTCTTTTATTTTCATTCCGGAAATTGCTGTACCTGGCCTCGCCTTACCTCTAGTGATGACGATATCCCCTTCTGATTGTTCTCCAGACAGTGAAGCAGAATTATTACGATTATCATCGGGAGAAACATATTGGCCTAATTCCAGCAAGTCATGTTGAACATTAAAATTAAAATCGGGCAAATCAGACTGTTGATTCAAAATATGTTGTAGATCTGATAAAGCCAGTCGCCAAGTACTTATATTCCTCCATTCTGAAGCATTACGAATATTGTTTCGGGAAAGCCCAAGGAAAGTAAATGGATGCTTTACTCCTCCATCGGGATATGATTCAGGTTCAGCTTTATTCGTTGCTAAATAGGCAAATGCTCCTTGAGGCATGTCATTGTCATTTACAGGGATAATGACTTTCCAGGTACCCTTGGGTATTTTAATACCATTGTTGTTAAACTTATCAGGACTAGTATATCCTTCATTAATTAATTCTCCATTGACTGACTGATTCAATAAATAGTCTACATTGGTAGCCTTTTGAGTAACTCCGCGATGACCAAAAGCTCCCGCAAATATGTAATACTGTTTTCCTTGGTTCACTCTATCGGATATAAATTGTTCTAGATTGTACCAAGCTGATGCATGATTTGTTTTGTGTGGGTCCTCTAAATCCTCTAGATTTACAAAAATCCTGTTATTGTCAAGAGACTGAGGAATTATGTTGGTAAGTAAATAGGTAGAGAGTTGATCTTTAGGACGACGGTTTCGATCTCGATCAGGAATTAAATGTCCATGATCCAGTTTTGAACGATAAAAGACACTCCGTTGGTCTTGTCCTTTATTATAAGGAGACCAATCATCGTTAGGTAAATCAGGATCTCGTATAAACTTAGCATCTTTTAATCTCGTATTATAACGTTGACTCCAACTAGAATCGACTTTCCATGCAACCCAGTTGGGATTTCGGCGTTCCTCATTGTAGGAAACTACATACTGGGATTTTTCTAAAAGCAAGTTATTGCGGAAATCTCCATTAACGTTCGAATCCCACCGAGCTTCAGTAATATTACCTAAAGCAAGATGATCGCTCTTAAAGAACACATTATCCAAATACACATGGTCGCCATTTTCGAGGGAAAAGGTTACTGTGGCAACTTTACCATGTAATTGAGCAGCAACTGTATTGCTCAGTTTAAGCTGGAAAGTCTCGAAACCTTGTCTTCCATAACCAATCTGAGTTTCCGCTTGAGTGTGAATATTGATGATTTCACCAAAACTCTTGTCTTTTAAATTAGGTATTACAGCAGTTTCATCCAAATTAATAATTGTAGATGCTACGGCATTGGTATCCTGTCCACGGAAAATCGAAACTTTCAGCTTACCGCTTCTTTGGGGCGCGTGTAAGTCAAAGCGTAGATTTCCCCAGTCTGGCACGACAAAGCGATTGTGAGTAGCTGTTCTCAGTTGACTATCCAGCTTCAGAGCATAATTGAGCTGATTAGGATTATACCCTGACCTGTTCCTATAGCTATCCAAACCAGGAATCTTGCTCCACTCCCTCAAAGCAGACTGCTTCAAATCCCCAGCATTATCATTATGCAACGACCAACCCGGAACAGGAGCAGTGGAATAGAACTGAGAAATAGCGTCAAAATTGCCATTAAAGAGAGTGGGAACCGCAAAATCCCCCCGCTGTCGTGGAGTGGCAGAATTATCTTCGTATAAAGGAACCCTAGGTGCTGTTCTCCCATGAGGACGAAAATCTATTCCATTCCCCAAAAACGAATAAAACCAACCAGTACCAACACCTTCCCACTGCTTCTTATCATCATCCCCCTCAATATACTCCGGGATGTACCAATTTTTCGCACTCTCAAAATTAGACTGATTATACCCCCACTCCGGTTGAGAAAAATCACCTCGACGTCGCAGCAGCTGGTACTCTCCAGTATTATTGTCGCCGTTTAAGTCAAGAGCAGCCGTTCCACGATACCAAATAGCAGCACGCTCATGAGGATTTCTCCCATTTTCCTCCACTTGACCCCTAAAACCAGCACGACTGTTAGATTGAACCACTTCATCCTGTACTCCTCCTAGGAATACCGATAAATCGGCGTCAAAATCGCTTATAGGTAAATTACCCGGATTCATCACCTCCTGATAGTAATTATCTGCAAAATCCACATTCTCCCAAACCTTTATTTTTGGTCCATCGCGGAAATCGTCAAAAGGATCCACCGTCGTCATGTGCAAATCTAGGGGTTGAACACCATGATTACCAAAACGCTGGATAATCTCACTATTCACCACCCCTCCCAAACCAAAACCGATAAAGTGGAAAGCAGAACCGAACAAGCTGTTTTCCGAAAAATTCTTCTCCTTGTGTAACTTCTCATTCAAACTTACCAAAGACGCAAACACACTGTCAGCAACAGCTTCAGCCGTTCCTGCATTATAATTAGCCGCAGTTTGGGTATCCTGAGACCAATCAGTCAGCAGCACCAGAGGTTGCTTCCTGTTATAGGAATCACCTTGTAGTACCTCCCAACCCCCTGTTGCGGGATTATACTGAGCTACAGTTCCCTCTTCTGTGTTTTGACCAACGTCTTTCTGAGCAATAGACAGCCCTAAATTTCTGCTGGTGGTAACAGAAGTTGGGTTGTGGAAGAAAGCATCTGGGGTGATAACTGTCACGCTAGGAAAAATGTCTGAATTAGTTCGAGGGTTTGCATCCCAATCGAAATCACGCGGCTCTAGCTTGTTAGACTGACCATTATTATTTACGTAAATTATGCCATAATAATATTTACCAGGAGTCAAATTAAGGTAATCAGCAATAGGCGGTGCACCATTGGTAATCCCATTTACCGGCAGCTCCAGGGTTGTGAGAAGGTTACCCTCTTGGCTTTTAACATCAGTCTGGAAAGTTTAGGTTATGATACCATTTTTTACGGTACCTTTAGCCGTGAGAACACGATTGGGGTTGTAATCATCATATGTATGTCTGCCAATTGTCAAAGGGCGAGAAAGCTTATTCTTTTCTACATCAGTGTCTTTAGACACAAAACTCTTCTCTCCAGGAAACAAACCCTCTCCTTCCGGGTGAGTGCTGATAAAAAGAGCAATTTCCTCAAGATTATCCGAATTAATCTTCGTCTTCTGTTTTTCCTTTTCCAGTTCCGTTTCCGGTTCCGTTTCCGGTTCTAGATTCGGTGGTCTAAATATGGGAGGCAAAATCTTAATATTCGACTTGCCGAATATTCTTTCTAATTCTTCACGCTGCTCCTGGATTTTTGGATCTTCTTCCGTTTCCGTTTCTTTTTGTGGTAGAGGTGGTAATTCAGTAAATTGGGGAATTACCGGCTTAACTGTGGTACTCACAGTCTCATGAGGAATTTGAATTGGTAATGGAGTACCATGGGAGAGAATTTGAGTGCCAGCATCACCATACCTCCCCCTGTTCCATGCACTCTGAGCCCTATGATCGGGTTCTATGTTGTTAGGGTTGACGTCCAACTCCCTTCCGTCAGCCCCAATGATAACGTCTTTAAAGAGTATATCTATAGGAGTGTTGGCGAGTTCCTCTTTCAGAGCCGAATTGTTTTTAGCGAAAGCTACAATCTCAGCCAGGTTTGAGATGCTATAACTTTGTAGGATTGACGACGTACCTACTATTCCAGCTCCTTTTTCTTGCAGACGCACATTAAACGCAATATTCAGCTTACCACCATCTATGGTAATATCACGGCCCAAACCATAGGGAATGGGAGTTGTAGCTGCAATCAACTCGGGATTCTCTCCTAGAGGATTTGCAATAATCCCTATATTAGAAGAACCAAGGAACCGTTGCGTATTAGTAAATCCGGAACCCAAAATAAACCCTAAAGTTTCCGACTCACCATTTTGTCCATATTGTACATTTTGGATAATAATTTCCTGAGGATCATTCACTAGTAAGGGGTCTGCTCCCAACGAGTTGAAAGTTGGACCTAAACCAAGATGAATAGTTTTGAAACTCGTAACTTTGAAACCCGAATCGGTAAACTCATAAGATAAAACCCCGTATTGACCAATACTAGAACCAGTTCCACGAAAAGTCAAGGCTATTTTGTTGGGTTCAGGAGTGGTAGCAATGCTGAAAATCCTTCTGGGGAAAGCTTTTCCTTCAAAACCATCTATATTAGTGATGATTCCGTGGAAATCATTTCCAGAGACTCCCTCGTCAGCAGGATCCACATTAATGACGATAATCCGACTGGAACCTTCTGACACCGAAGAACGAGTAACGAACAGCAAACGACCATCACTGCTAAAAGTCATCTGCTGCAATCGACTCCTGTAAATGCCTTCCCGATTACCCTCAGCAGGAGTAGTGGTAATAGTACCCACCACCTGATGGTACGTGTCAGAGGTAGGCACAATATCGAGGATATAAATCTGATTCCCTTGAATATCGCTGATATAAGCGTATTTCCCGTTGGGATTAATGACAATCTCCCCGATTCTTGCACTGGGGTTTGATAAGGTAATTAACTCTCCCTCTGTTTCGGGAACAGCATCGATTTTTTGCAACGAGAGGGGATCGATGACGACTATTTGATTCTTCTGGGCTAACCCCACATAGATCCGACTGTTATTCGGTGTAATAGCCAAACTGCGAGCAACGCTATCCTCTGGTAATAGTATTTGAGCAACGTTTCCTTTATCATTCCTTACCAAGACTTTACCAGATATGTAAACCGAACTGAGGGTGAAACTTAAGGGAGAGGAAGGAGATGGTACCTCGAAGGATACACTGCGCACCTCCTTCCTTTTTGGTTCTGGTGAGGGAGAGTTTAATAATCCTACCGGACGTACCACCTCAATGATAGCATCCCCTAGGGAAATGCTATTGGGAACAGGTACTGCTAGCTTTTGACGGCCTCCTCCTAACCCCTTTTGACTCAATTCGTCAATTGGGATTGCTTTACCTATGAAGTGGCCATCGTCAAACTCTACGGTTATGTCCTCAAATGCTCCCCCCAAGGGGCTGACAGAAGTTTCGGCTAAAATATTCGTTCCCTCAATGAAAAGTACCGGTCCGTGTTCGGTCACGTGCTCAAAGGATAACTCCACCCGGTCAACCAGAGGAGGGGTTTGAGGATTAATCTCCGAAGGAACTGGTTGCTGTACGGTTGCGCTGATGCGCAACTCATTTTTATAGAATGTCTCATTTACTGATGAAAAAATAAAATTATTTTCATCATAAGTTATTAACTGACTGCCGCCATGGCTTTGATGAATATGGTAATATAATGCAGCTATTGTTAATACACCTACAACAGCAAAACCGACATAAAGAATATCTGGACGGGTGAGTACTAATCCTGCTCCTAAGCCATTACTATAACCTGCGAATGTCATAGTACTAAATAAGCCTAAACCTGCAATTGAAGGTATTATTGGTAGGTTATAAATAGAGCTAGAAACGAAAGGTTGGCGGTAGTTACTTATAGATACTACAGCTGTATCAGTACCTCCATTACCATCATCTATCTGATACTCAAAGGTATCCAAACCCAAGTACTCCCCATCAGGTTTGTAGCTAAAAGCCCCATTTCCCCTGAGAGTCACCGTTCCATGTTCCGGCTGCTGGGTAATACTTATAGATAGGTTATCCTCATCCACATCAATATCATTTCGCAACAAACCCTCCTCAGCACTGACTTCCAGGGTTTCCGTGTAAAAAGTTCGATACCCATCCCCACGAGCAATAGGAGCATCATTCACCGAGTTGATAGTCAAATTTACCCTCCCAGTATCGCTCCCTCCCCTTCCATCTCTCACCTCATAGATGAAGCTATCGGTACCAAAATAATTAAGAATAGGAGTATAAGTAAAAGAACCATTACCATTGAGAGTCACAAAACCATGTTGCGGTTCCGTCACCACATAAGGTACCAATTGATTGTGTTCATCCGGATCCCTGTCATTAACCAAAACCCCCTCATGAGCAAGTACCACAAAGGTTTCATCCTCATTTAATTCATAGGAATCATCTGCTGCTTCCGGATCTGCATTGCTAGACTCCAAATATACCGTTGCTTCACTGGTAGTAGTACCATCGTCAATGCGATAGGTAAATTGAGCGTAACTAAAATCTAAATCGGGGATAAATTGGAAAGAACCATCCTCATTAAAATTCAAAGTACCACCAAGAGGTTCATCCACCACCGTCACCGTCAAATCTTCTAAGGGGGGTAGATTCTCATCATTACTCAAAACTCCATTTCCAACTCCTACCCCAAAAGCCAAATTCCCGTCTAAGATATAGAAATCATCATTTGCTGTAATTTCAGAAGTACTCAAAGCTGCGGTTAAACTTGCAGTGGGGGGAAGATTTACCGGGTTTGTTACTGTTGCTTCCATCTCCTGAAGAGCAGCTGCACCCTGTAAATAGGGTTCCGGAATCGGGAAAGAAAGGACAATATAATTTTGGACTCCTGCTCCACCGTAACTTCCCGGTGCTGGGAATAACTGGGTGCGCAAAGTTCCCTCTGGAGTCAACCCCGCTAAATCTTCCCCCACCCAACCAGGTTCCCACGAACCTGTTTCTGGATTGGGAATTAATCCCTCCCGCAGGATGAGCACAATATCATTTGCTGTCAAAGTATCCGGTGCGGGAAGGACAAATTGCAGGGGAAGTTGAGTTGGTTGTTCTCCTACATCTACTGAAAAAGCACCAATAAAGTCTAACTCTCCTCCAAAAGGCAATTCCAGCTCCAAATCCTCTTGGTTTAAAGCTGAAATACTCACTCTGGTTTCTTCTGAGAGGGCTCCGGGAGGTAAAATTACTTGATAACCGCCGATTTCGCTTTCGACTATTCCTCCTTTCACTCCCAAAACTGCGGTTTCACTCATAGGTGCTACCACCTGTAAAGGTATTATTGCTTCCGCACCTCCATGAATAATGGTGAGTTGAGTGACACCCGGTGAACGAGCTAAAAGGATACCATTTGGATCCACAACCGCTATTTCTGAATCCCCGATAAAGTAACGTGTTCCCGACTCTTCCGTGCTTAAATCTGGTTCATCCGGTAACCCTCCCGCAAGACTAACATAGATTTGGGTTACCGTTCCCACTGTCATAGTTGCTGTTTGGGGAAAGACGTCTAAACCAAATTGCTCTGCAAGTTCAATGGTAAATTCTGCTTCTGTGTTAGATTCTAAAACTCCCACCCTGGTTGCTGTTACCGCTTCAATTCCATCCCGGGAAGCCCTCAAAATTGCAGTGCCATTCTCCAAACCCGTCACCCAACCCCCTTCAGACACATTCACAATGCCATTTTCCGCCCTCCAAGTCAAATAATCCCCTGGTAAAAGCACATTTTCCTGGTCCCCAAAATCCCCCACAGCCCATAATTGTGTTGTTTCCCCCACCTCCAACTTCGGATTCCGTTGGCCAAAATCCAAATTCACCAAAGGTGCATCACTCACCTGCATCGTCACCGTCACCGGAGCTGCACTACTCAAACCATCATCCACCAAAAGTTCAAAACTCCCTACCTCCCTATATCCTGGTGTGGGGGCAAAAATGGCAGTTTTCCCATCCGCACCCAACCTCACCGTACCATTGGTGGGATTCATAACTCGATAGAATAGCTTATCCCCCTCCGGATCCCTAGCTAAATCACTTAAATCCACCTCCCCCGGCAAATCCACATGAGTCAAAACCGAAGTAGAAGTCACCACCGGAGCCAAATTCGCCGTAAAACCGTAATTACTGGCCAGAATTTGGACATCTACCTCATTGATAATCCCATCCCCGTTCCAATCCCTGTTTTCATAACTATCTAAGGCATTAACTTTCTTATCCCCATTCCCATCTCCTAACACCGTTAGTTCAAAGGTATAATCCATTTCCTCCAACTCCAGGAGATTCAGACCCTCAGACTCAATAGCAAATATTGCAGAACTATTACTAGCATCACTTTGCCTAACTAAAGGAGTTAAGCCAGAGATTTCCGGCACTAGGGATTCATCTCCCGTCACTTGGACCCCTAAAAGTACCACTCCCGTAGCCGTAGAAACCAACTCCGAATCAGTCAAACTGAAACTATAGGTTTGAGTACCACTACCAGTATAAGTCTTACCACTAAACTGAGAAGCACCCCCTAAATCCATCGGAGTAATGAGATTTCCTGCCTCATCATAACCGTAACGGTACCATTCCCCCAGGGTAACATTCCTTCTGCCAACTAATTGACCCTCATCATTATAACGATAAACAATCCGAGTTCCATCATCCCTTTGCACCTCAGATAACAATCCTAACTCATTCCACTGGAACTTGACATATTCCCCAGTAGAACTAGTAATTCCAGCATCACTATAACTCAATCGTACTCCGTCAGTTCTGATTTGCTGCAACAGTTTTCCGGTGGAGTCATAGTGATAAACCGTTCCCTCCCTATCCGTGAGAGTATAACTATCCGGCTCATAGGGGCGAGCTGAAACTAAGTCATAGTAACGGTTCCCCGCCCTTGATAACAAAGTGTGACGAGAACTCAACTCATAATCAGACTCCGAAGTCCATTTTGGTTCATAATAGATAACCCCTGGTAACCCCTGTTCCTCCGGAGCAAAAGTAAAACCCACCCGTTCCCCACTAGGGGTAGTCAAATACAAACGCCCTCCCTCCCTCCGCGTCTCTGCGCCTCTGCGTGAAACATTCCCCTCCAGGAAAGACCAGTCCGTTACCGGGGGTTGCTCCTGAGAATTGATTTCAATGGTTTCTGTAATCATACTCCTCCTTCCCCCAATATCCGTTGCTTCCAGACCCACTTCATAGAACCCTGAGGGTAAATCTAAATTGAAATCCTTTTCTATGGGGGTGTTTCCTTGGGCGATGATTTTGTTCTCTACTTCTAGAGTCCAGTGGGAGAGGTTGGTGTCCTCTACTTGAACTTTTAATGAACCGCAGAGACGCAAAGGACACAGAGGTAAGAGGGAGAGGAGGGGAGGGGTTTGGTCTGAGGGATCGAGAATTTTTAGGGTTTTGGTGGTGGTTGAGGTTTGTCCGTCGGCGGTGGTTAGGGTTGCGGTGATGATGGTTTGTCCTGGGGAGGTGGGAGTGTATAGGAAGGCTTCTGGACTTTCTATTTCTATGAGTTGAGAGTCTATCTCTAGGGTAATGATACCGTCGCCAAGAGCACGAATACTCGTGGTTTGACCTGGTCTGACGGGGAAACTGGGGGTTAAAATTAGATTTAAATCTGGCACTAGGGGGGTCAAACCTGCACTCAACACTACTGATTTGGAGATGGTTGCCTCCCCGTCTGATACTTGGAAGGTTACGGTGTATTTCCCTATTTGTCCGGGGTTGGGGGTCCAGATAAATTCTCCGGTCTGAGAGTTTAATCTTGCTCCTTCTGGTAATCCTATTCCTTTGTAGGTCAGGGTTTCATTGTCGGGATCCGTTCCTTGGAGGACAAAATTTAGTTCTTCCCCTATGACCACAGAATGGGACGAAACTGCCAAACTGGGGGTACGATTGACGTTAGTAATGGTAACGGTTACGTCTTGACTGTGGGATAATCCTCCGGAGTCGATAGCTGTGAAGGTGAAGGTGTGTTCCCCTCCTTGGTCATATCCAGGAGTCCAACTAAATGCTCCTGTATTACTATCAAATTCTACCGAAAACTGGTCACTGGTCACTGGTAACTGCCTGCTCAGGCCAGGCTTGGCATGAGCAGGACTGGTCACTGGTAACTGGTCACTGGTCACTGGTAACTGGTCACTGGTCACTGGTCACTGGTCACTGGTAACTGGTCACTGGTCACTGGTCACTGGTCACTGGTAACTGGTCACTGTGAAAGATTAATGCATCTCCGTCTACATCACCCCCTGCTAAGATAAACTGGAGCAGGGTTCCTTCTCGACCTGACTGGGGTAGTAGGGGTATGAGTACGGGAGCCTGATTGACGTTTTCTACCTGAATGGTGATGGTCTCATTACTGCTACCATATCCATCACTAACCTTAACATTAATATTTGAGTAGATAGCAGATTGTAGGTAGGTGGGAGTCCAAGTTAAAAGACCTGTTTGGGGGTCTAAATCAGCTCCTGGGGAGAGATTGGTGGCCGAGTATGTAAAAGTATCCCCATCTCCATCAGTAGCGACTATGGGTAGGGTTAAGGTCTCTCCTTCCCTTACTTTTAGGATACCCACAGGAGCTAAAACCGGCGCTTGATTTTCGGTCCGCACTACCAAATTCAAGCTAATTGAGTCTGTTAGGATGGCGTCGGTATTCCCATTCCCACTATCGGTAACGGTTATCGTGAGAGGATGAACTCCTACAGTATCAGGAGTAATTTCTAAGGTAGCACGACCGTAAACGGTACTGGGGGTTAGGATTACTCCTGGGGGTAAACCGGTAGTACTAAAGGTTAATTCATCTTGGTCAGAGTCTGTCACTACTAATTCTAACTCTGCTGTTTCCCCCACCACAGCCACGGTGTCGCCGATATATGAGAACCGTGGCGGGTCATTGACCCCTTCTACCGACACTATCAAGGAAGTTTCACTACTATTTTCTCCATCAGTAGCAGTGACAGTAATAGGATAGTCTCCTCGGTCAGCTTGAGAGGGGGCCAATATTAGAGATGCGGTTCCATCTTGATGATCCGTGAAGGTGGCAAAATCGGGAACATCGAATCCCGGTAACCCTGAAGCAGTTAGGATAATGGGGTCACCATCTTCATCCGTTGCTTTAATGGTAAGAGACAGGACTTCGGCACGATTTAAAGACTGATTGGAGATGGGTTTTATTGCTGGAGCACGATTGGTGTTCAGAACCCGAATCGGGATAGTTACTGTATCTGATTGATTAGTTCCGGTATTATCTCCATTATCCGTTGCCGTAAATGTAATTGTATATGCTCCAGAGGAGGAGTAATCGGGTATCCAGTCAAAATAGGAGGAAACCGGGTCAAAACTTGCTCCCTCTGGCAATCCGGTTACTTCATAGGTGACGGTAGGTAGGGTGGCTTCATAGGGTAACAAATCCCCACTGCTAGTTCTTTCTGGAGGTATAAACTGGGGGTTGTCTGGGTCGAAAGCAAAAGCACGGAAGTAAATTCGTTGTCCTTCTTGTACAACCCAAGGGGTTAAGCCGGTAAATTTCGGGGCTGCATTTACATTCAGCACTTCTATCTTAGCTGTCTGAATTGTAACATGTTCTCCGTCTTGGACGGCAAAGGGAATTTCGTATCTTCCTGATTGATAATATTCAGGTATCCATGTAAATACTCCTGTTTCTGGGTCTAGGTCTCCTCCGGGAAGGAGATTACTGAAATAGGAGAGAGTGTCTCCTTCCGGGTCAAATCCTTGTAAAGAAATCCTGACTAAGTCTCCCTGTTACACTATCCTGTCGGGAATTGGTGCTAAACTGGGAGGCTGATTGACTGGGGTAATGGTTATCTTGATAGATGTAGTAACGGTATTAATACCATCGTCTGCTCTAAAGGTAATATCTTCATAGATTCCTGCTGCATTAAATCCAGGGATCCAGGTGAAAATTTGGGTTGTTGGGTCAAAACTTGCACCAGGAGGTAAGTTTTGCACTCCAACTTGGAGGAAATCCCTTTCTGGATCTGTTATATTTAGGGATAGTTGGAGTAGTTCTCCTTCTCGTCCTTGTATTTCTGGAGGTAAGGGGGCAAAGATAGGAGCTTTATTTCCCCCTTCTACTTCTATGGTAAAGGATTGCAGCGTTCGTCCACCGCGACTATCATAAGCTATGAAAGTGATATCTTCTCGGACTGGACTTACTGGGGTAGGTTGCCATGTGATTAGACCTGTTGCCGAATCTACTGTCAATCCTTCCGGACCGGAGTAGAGGAGGTAGTTGACTGTTATTCCATCTGGATCTACGGCAATTGCTTGATAATTATAGGTTTCACCTACTTTAGCACTTGTTACGGGTTCTGAGGTAAAAACTGGGGCGGCGTTGATATAGGGTAGGGTGAAGATACTGGGTTGGAAGTCTAATCGTTTTCCTTCTGGATTAGCAAAGGTCAAAGTTTTTATGAACCGCAGAGACGCAGAGGACACAGAGGAAAGAGGGGAGAGAATTCCGTCGGGTATTTCTTCACTCAAGTCGATGAGGTAGGTTTCCTCTCCCTGTTCTAAGAGAAGTTGCAGGGGGATCCGGAGGTCATAATCTGTCTTATTGGTGAGGATTACGTCATAGGAAAGGGTTCCGTCTCCTCGGTGGTAACGAGGATTACTGAATTCTAAGTCTACCTGTGCTAAGAAGTTAGCAAGAGCAGTAAAGGTGACCAGGTAATCTGTTCCTAGGGTGAAACCTGCTGTACTGGTAATGTCCTCTTCTACGATTAATTCATAGTTATCGCTTCCTAGAGCACCAAAATCTAAGCTGACGGTGCGATTTTGGACGTCATAGGTTACCTCTTCAGGTCGTAAAATTCCTGTTGCTTCTCCTCTCAACTGATAGTTATCCGGATCCAGAGCTGATGCTCGGTCTAGATCCTGGTCAAAGGTGACAAGGATGGGACCTTGAGGTAAAGCAATTGTCCCTTCACTGGGGGGATTGGTGTATACTACTTGAGGACGACGGACCGGGTTCAAGACGTCAATCTGTTCTGACTGACTCAGGAGGACTCGTCCATCAGGGGTTGTTTTAACTATATCCCCTCGGGTACCATTAATCCCAATTGGAGTCATTTCTAAGGAGACTAAGTCCACCAAAACCAAGTCGCCGTCGTTATTGGAGACGAATAAAAGACCTGCCAGTTCAGTTCCCGGCTGCCCAAAAGCCAGGAAATCTACCTGAGAATCCAATGTTAGCATTTCTTGCGGGGTACCGAAACTGTCAAAGCGAACAATTTGCCCTCGTTCGGGCCATACAGCGCCCCAAAGTTCCCCTGAAGGTGAGATGGCAATATTCCCCACTCTCAGGTCGCTAAAGTGACTGAAGGTCTGGCTTACCTGATTAAATATCTCACTATCCTTACTTTAGGTAAGGTAAATAAGTCCAGTGGAGTCGATGGCTAAGGATTGAGTTAATCCATCCCCATATTGGGCCAGAATCGCTTCCGTGCTGGGGTCTAATTGCAGGAGGGGTCCGCCCCCGGTAGTGGCCCAGAGGTTGCCCCCAGGGTCTAAAGCCAGGTCAAAGATGGGATAGGGTAGGGTGATAAGGGGATTGGTTGCTTCACCCCCTTCTAAATCAAAGTGGTAGAGAGACCCCCGATTTAGTCCGCCACTGGCAATCACAGAACCATCTGGCAGAGTGACAATAGCTAGAGGACCAATATTTCCCTCACTACCAGGGATACCTGTAGCAAAAGAGGAGGAAACAAAAGGACTGATAACGGTTTCAAATTCTGAGGGGCGATTTTCAGAACTTGCAGCAGGAATTTGTTGTAATGCTAATTCGAAGAGAGGATTGGTTACTTCTCCTTTTGCCGGAGGTGGAGCAATAGGTGTGGTAGTGCGGTCAAAAGTAGGTAAATTGCCTAAATTAACTGTGGAACCGTCTCCAGGAAGAGCACGATTGATTTGTGCTATTTCTTGATTGCCGGCTACATCAGTGGCGATGGCTAAAAATTCGTAACTGTGTCCCTCAGTCCCCTCATAGATAGCTTCGTTTTCTGTGGTACGATGTTGCCAAATGCGGAAATCACCACCATTTTCAGCTACATAAACCGTCACATGTTCAATTCCGGAACCTCCCACATCGTCTGTTGCTATCCACTGCACTAAGTAGGAACCTCTTAGGGGAGTAACAGTTAATTCTGTACTGGGTGCCACAGCATCGAGAATATTCAGAACAGGTTGGGTATCAGCAGGAGCAGTGGTATTGAACAAAATGCGGGCTGAGGCGGTAATTTCCGTTCCTGTAGCACTTTCTCCTAAGGGTGCTACGGTATAACCCACGAAACCACTATCATTGGCAAGTAAGATACCTAGGTCTGGATTCTGAATCACTTCCCCAGTGTTGGGATCGATTGCTTGTAATAACCAGGTGGCGGTATTCTTGGTTCCGTCTATCCCAGCACTCACTCGCAGGATAAAGCCTTTCTCCTCAGCAAAGTTAAAATCTCCCTCAAAGATAGCCCGATTTTCCGGGATATTCACCTCAATATCCCCGATACGCAGGTCTCCCAAACGGAAACTATGAGCATCTAAGTCCGGATCCAACTCACTGATAATCCTTATTTCCCCCACTGCTGTGGAACCATTTTCAAACTGAATAGTATAGGGTAAGGGTTCTCCTGAGGGGACGAAACTTTCAGCTCCCGCGCCGAAGGGACCGGTGAGGGATACCAATTCACTATTCCCCCCTGCTAAATTGATGAAAGGAGCAAAACTGGGGGGTGCCACAGCTGTGTAATGTGGTATCCCCAGGCGAATGTCCCCAAAGGGTACGTAGACATTGAAATCCACGGCATGAGCGTCGGATGGGAGGGGTGGGGTTGTGCCACCCTCGGTTCCATACCAGCTGCGGATTTGCTCAAAGAACTTAACTAAGTTACCATCAGTAATTACTGTTTGGTCTCCAGTGCCCAACAAAATACCCGTAGCTAAGGAGGAGAGTAAACTCACTACCAAGGGGGATTGACGAACGGGAGGTGCTTCCCCCTCTGGTCTCAAGAGACCTGCTTCTTCTAAAGCAGCTAAGTATGCAGTAGTCCAGGTTTCCTCATCAGCTGCTAAATTTAGTAAGCTAGAAGAGACTGTGTCATCGGTGAGGATACTGGTTCTTAATTTGAGAGCCTCGGCAGTTTGTTGAGCAATAAATTCTTCCCTCGTTAGCACTGTTGCTGTAGCCTGGGTATTAAACTGGAAAGCAATAAACTGATCTAACCCTGCTGTTTCCAGCATACCTAAAAAGTTTAGTTTATCTAACGCACCGGAGTCTAAAGCATCGGTGATAGCGGCATTTTCTATGCCATGCTCTTTAAGCACCCGCTTGATAGAATCGGCGATATCCTCTTCAGGCTCCAAAATTTCCAGCACCTCATTTAAACCGGGATAGATCTGGACATTAAAAGTGCGCCCCACATGAGATTCAGTAGGTAAGTCCAAGATATAACCAGGAGCTAAGATATCCTCTCCTGTATTAACATCCGGCACCAAACTTGCCCAGGGTACATGGTCTAAATCTCCCCCTTCTGGTGCTCCTCGCAGGTTTGAAGTAAACTCCAGATAGGGTAATTCTTCCAGCTCTGCTGCTTCCCGTGCATATTGGGGGATTAAACTGTAGAAAATCTCGTTGTTTCCCAATTCGGGAACCCCAAATTGGAAGTAGACGTAGGGAGTATCAATATTAGTTAAACTTGCCACAGATATGCCATAGGTTCCCGTTTCTCCTATAGAACCCATTTGAGATCTCTGTTGTGGAGTAAAATAGGGAAAAAATGCCGTACTCAAGTAGTTTGACAGACGGGGAGTGGAAAATAATAGAACCTCTGTTGCCCAAAAAGAAACAGACAAGACCACCAAAATGGAGTAAAAGGCAGATTTTAGATGGTATCTTGTACCAATTAAAGAATGGTTGTAATTGGTGTGACTTACCCAAAGACTTGCCCCCCTATTCCACAGTATTTTGGTACTACAAACAGTGGCGATCGCTTGGGGTAATCGAAGCAATCAGAGATATCTTGCATAGTAGAGTCCGTCAGCAAGTTAAAAAAAAAGGGCAATGGACAACCCTAATCATCATTGACTCCCAAGCGGTAAAAAATACCTGTAACGCCAGTGTAAAGTCGAAAGGGTTTTGTTTTTACAAGTCTACCAATGGTCTTAAAAGACATCTAGCAGTAGATACTTTGGGCTTTCCTTTTTTTAGTCATTGCACCAAAGCATCGGTATCTGACGATGTGGGTTTGATTGAAATGTTATCGAAAAACATAGATTATTTCAAGTCTAAACCAGTCAACATCCCCAAGATTACCATTTTGCTTGACCATGGATATCACCCAGAAAAACTGACCCAGGAATTACATAAAATTTATCCGGCGATTATGACTAAGATTAGATTTAAGGTCTCCCGTAAACCATCAAAAGCTCAAAAGAAAAAGGAAGGAAAAACCGGTTTTGTGCCAGTAAAAGCGCGGTGGGTGATTGAAAGAACTGGGCGACTCGTTCTGGGCGAAAGTCGCGGCTAAATAATAGCCGAATGATATAACCCCAGGCTTGGTACTTAGTACCTTGACAACTAAATCAGGATTGCTGGTGAGATAACTGGTCAGAAATCAGTGAAACAGTCCAGCCACTAAGGGGAATAGTGAATCTCTATCTGCCCACACACAACTGTGAAATCAAGCAGGCTTGCCGGGTTAGCCTCCGGGGTGTGAAGCTGGGAACAGGGCGGAATCAGACACGAAAGTGACCCTGCCGCTAATGAGGAGAATCCATGGTCAACAGGTATCCTGGAAACAGGTGAAGCGAATCACCAGAAAAAGCGTCTAACAGTCAGAGTACAGCGATAAGTTTGAAGGTAACGCTTCTTAATGGGCTTCTGAACCGACAAAGAAAACCCTGCTGCATTGTGGTTCTGATAGCAGCTTCCTTAGGGGGTCGGTGGGCGAATTGGTGAGACCTAAAGGTTCAGAACAATTTCTGATTTGGAACGAGGAAAAACGAATGGTTCTCTCTTCTAGGGGTGGTACCCGAAGAGGGAGGGCAGGCATACTTCTATCGAGGCCATTCGGATAGGACGCGGGAACGAAAGCTAAGTGCTAAACAATTGCCCGCAATGACCGAGAGCTAATTTCTACCCAAAAGGGATGCCTGAGGTTGAAATAATACCGAATACCGCCGTAGAGATACGGACGAAGAGGATAACCTAGTTCTGAATTTTAGGTCAAGGTAGTTTAGAGTCCTGATAAATCCGAGTAGGAACCAGTAAGACTGAAAAGGGAAAGAAGAAAGGCGAAGATTGCCACAACCCCCAGTACCAGCTGGATAGAGGTAATCAAAGGGTTTCTAGCCTCAAATGCGAGGCGTGTTTCAACCCATAGGTCATAGGAGCCGTGTGAGGTGAAAGTCTCATGCACGGTTCCTACAGGGATGGGGTGGGCGACCACTCCTTCGACCCGAACAATTCGTGGATGGAAAGATGCAAGAGTTTGGTCAAAAACTTTGAAAGGACTCTTGAGCATGCTAATACCAAGATTAGTCTATGTTTTGTCCGACTGATGCTTAAAAGGCTAGCCACTACTTAAAAAGATCTCAAATGGGTTCTATAAGTAGCCAGGGTAACATCGTCATGATTTCCCACCACCCCATCTCGGGAAGCAACCACCCAATCTACCCAACGATCCACATTGCTATTTCCAGCTCCCTGGTTACTCACCTCCCAACTAATAGTTGCTCTTCCCGGATCCCCCACCGTCAAATCCGGTGCCGTAACATTAGATACAGTCAAATCAGCAAAAGGAGTCAGTTCCACTTCCAGTGCTACGGTAGTGGTATTATTATTTTCCGCACCAACTTCAAAAATAATATTCCCCGTATCCGTTACCAGGAGCAGGTATTGAGAACCTCTAACATGAATAGGAATTCTCAAATCATTCAAAGAGGAGTAATGACTACCTGATTCCAGGGAACCTGCTCGGGTAAATTCTCCTAAAAGGGTATCCCCCGGATCCAATACCTGATTGCTGGATAAATAGACCTTATCTATCCAACCACCCAGTGCTGCCCCCAAGCCCTGATTTTCTACCAGCCATCCCAAACTAATAGTACTCCCGGAAGTTGCCGTTGCCGGAGCAGTCAGAATAGTGGGAACCAAGTCAGGGTTCGCAACCCGCACAGTAAAGACACCTTGATTATTCCCCTCATTATCCCCTTCAAACACCTCATCTTCAGCATCAATCTCAACCACAAATTCATAATCCCCATCCTCCCACAAAGGTATGTTTGCATAACTAACAACAGTATAACTCTCCCCTACACCTAAATCCTCCCTTTGCGCCTTTGCGCCTTTGCGCGAGACCAAATCCACCCATTCCCCCTCAGCCACCCCATCACCTAAATTAGTTACAGTCCAGCTAATTTCATAAGTACCTCCAGCTTGAACTATGTCAGGAACCACCAGAGAGGTTACTTGTAAATCCGGCTCTGGTTTGCGGGTCACAGCAATAGTCTCACTCCCAACCCCCACATTATTTCCTGCCAACAGGTACTCGTAAACCCGATTATCCCTATCCGTACTCACCAAGATATAATAGTCACCGCTAATACCATCCGGTAACTCTACACCAGCAGTCCGAGTATAGGTCCGGTCCCTAGCAATAGCACCTTCATGAGTTATTATTGCCAGCAGGGTATCCCCATCAGACAGGATTTCATCTTCAGACAGGAAAATAGCATCTCGCCAAGTGGTACTATTAGTTGCCTCAGTGCCCTGGTTCCGTACCCGCCAACTCACCTGGATTTCTTCTCCACTAAGACTGTGGGTGGGTGCAGCCACTGCTTCTACCACTAAGTCAGCATGAGGTGGAGGTTCTACCGTAAACTCAAAGGCGAAAAGATTATTATTTTCCCCCGTTTCCAACTGCTGAGTATTATCGTCGGTGACAAAGAGAAGATAATAATCCCCAGCAACTAAGTTTGACCCTAAAGTGACACTCCTAGTCTGGGTATAATTTTCTCCAACCCCTAAAGCTGCTTCCTGTACAGTCTGACTGATGAGTTCTAAATTATTGAGGTCCAAAACTCTATCTTGGGAGAGATAAACCAAATCCTTCCACTGTCCGTTAGCACTCCCCGTTCCCTGGTTCGTAACTGTCCAGGAAACCTCAATAGAAGCATTGACAGTTCCCTCAGTAGGTGCGATAACCTCTGTTATAGCTAAATCAGGTCCTCCCAACTCCACTTGCAAGACTGCGATATTGTTGCTTTCTGTGGTTTCTTTCTGTTGCTCATCAATATCCGTCACCACCAACAAATATTGGGTACCAACACCCAGATTGTTGCCGATGGTAATATGCTGACTATTCTGATAGGTTTCTCCCAGGGAAGGGGTTTTCAGCAATAAAGTATCTCTCCTATCCAGGATAGTATCTGAAGAGAGGTAAATTGCATCAGACCAGGAGCCTAAAGCAGGTACCTCAGCCAGATTATTTACGTTCCAATTAATGGTAAACTCTTCACCCGGATGTACTAGTTCCGGAGCAGTTGCCGTAACTGCTAAATCGTGAACTGCTATGGGATTGGACGTGAATAATCGATTCACTTCCACATTATCAATTCCCCAGGACTCATCTGCTAAACTTTGCAACCCTTCATCAGCAAAAAGAATGGTTGTGGTAGCATTTTGGGCAATAAATGTGAGTTGAATGTCTCGGTAAATAGAATCTGGGAAATAGGAAATAAACCCTAAAGAACCTATCTCGTCAGGTTCTTCCGTAAAGGTTTGGGGAAAACCTCGCTCAGGAAAATTGGTAAATGTCTCATGGAAAACCCGTTCATTATCAATGTCAATATTGAAATAATCCAGACCATATAAAGAGTGACTTCCATCCCAAGAATCAATAGGGTAGAAATCCCACTCTAAAGTGTAGGTTTCACCTGGTATTGTTTTTAAAGTTAAAGTTTGACTCCCATGGTTAAAACGTCCAGAAAACTGTGTAAACACATCCGGATGATGGGAACTATCTATAGTTGAATTTAACCAAGAAGAGGATGCACCTGACTCAAAATCATCGAAAAAGACTTGTTCAATGGAATCAGTTATCAAAGTAGTGCTAATGTGTACATTGTTATCTTCATTTGCTTCAGATTGAAAATCCTCCCTATCAGTGGCCAACAATAGATAGGGTTTTCCTGTAGTCTCGGGAAGAGTAACGGTCTGGGTAACAGTGTAACTTTCCCCCGGTGCTAAAGGATTTAAACCTTCCTGCTTCCAGTTAGACACTACAATATCAGTGCTCTCTAGGGTAGAATCAGCTGAAAGATAGATACTATCATGCCAGTTAGCCCTTGCGGAGCCATTTCCTTGATTCGTTACGGTCCACTGTACCTCAAAGGTCTCTCCTATGCTAGCCGTAACCGGCACCGTTACATCTGTAATTACTAAATCTGGCTGATTAAATAATAAAGCAATTCCCCGAGTATTATTATCATTGTCTACTTCCTGCTGGAAATCCTCCCTATCCGTCACAAACAACAAATATTGTCCCTCTGTTTGTTCCAGAAGAGTAACATCCAGATTAACAGTATAACTCTCTCCCGTTCCGAGAACAGTTTCAGCAGTAACCTGATGATATCCTAATTGAATATCTTCAGAATCAAAAATCCCATCCTGAGAAAGATAGACGGAATCAAACCAACCCCCTGTTATGGAAGTCAAACCCTGATTTGTCACGGTCACTGATACGGGAATAGTCTCTCCCCTAGTCACAGATCCGGGTACGGTGACGGTAGAAATCACCAAATCCCCTTTCTCCGCCTCAGGAACCAAATCATAGGCAACAACTAAGGTATTATTGGACTCATTAGACTCGGACCCATAGTTATCCCGGTCCGTCACCAACAACAAATTCCCCAAATCCGCCACAAAATCCGGAATCGTGACCATTTCTGTCACAGTATAGCTCTCTCCGGGCGCCAAAGTGGTTTCCCTCTCCGGGAACACCTGAGTGAGGAGAAAATCTCCGTGGTCAAAATTCTCATCCTCTGAGACGTAGAGATAATCATACCAGTTCCCCGTAATCGCAGTCTGACCCTGATTCCTTACCGTCCAAGTTACGGCAAAAGTCTCTCCTGGAGTAATGGGGTCTTCTGGTATAGTTAACTCCGTAACTACCAAATCCCCTTTCTCCGCCTCAGGAACCAAATCATAGGCAACAACTAAAGTATTATTGGACTCATTAGACTCCGATCCATAGTTATCCCGGTCCGTCACCAACAACAAATTCCCCAAATCCGCCACAAAATCCGGGATAGTGACCATTTCTGTCACAGTATAGCTCTCTCCGGGCGCCAAAGTGGTTTCCCTCTCCGGAAATACCTGAGTGAGGAGAAAATCTCCGTGGTCAAAATTCTCATCCTCTGAGACGTAGAGATAATCATACCAGTTTCCTGTAATCGCAGTCTGACCCTGATTCCTTACCGTCCAAGTTACGGCAAAAGTCTCTTCTGGAGTAATGGAGTCTTCTGGTATAGTTAACTCCGTAACTACCAAATCCCCTTTCTCCGCCTCGGTATCAACGGTTACAAAGTTGAAACCTCTGACATTATTATCCTCATTACTCTCCTTCTCCAGATTATCGTAACGAAAATACTGTCCCCAGTCCGTTCTCACCAACACATAGGGTTTGCCTATATGTGCTCCTGCGGGTATATTTACATTCTGAGAAGCCGTATAACTCTCCCCAGTCCCTAAAGGAGACTCACTCCCTACACGACGTCTCCCCAAATAGACGTCGGAACTATCGTAAAATTCATCACTAGACAAATAAATTGTATCCCACCAGTCCGTGAGAGCAGTTCCCGAACCCTGATTTTGTACTGTCCACGTTACCTCAGCACTTTCTCCCCAAGTTACTCCTTCTGTTATATCTACCTCAGTAACCACCAAATCTGGACGAGTTAATATGGGAGTTGAAGCTACTCTGACATTATTATCCTCATTACTCTCCTTCTCCAGATTATCGTAACGAAAATACTGTCCCCAGTCCGTTCTCACCAACACATAGGGTTTGCCTATATGTGCTCCTGCGGGTATATTTACATTCTGAGAAGCCGTATAACTCTCCCCAGTCCCTAAAGGAGACTCACTTCCTACACGACGTCTCCCCAAATAGACGTCGGAACTATCGTAAAATTCATCACTAGACAAATAAATTGTATCCCACCAGTCCGTGAGAGCAGTTCCCGAACCCTGATTTTGTACTGTCCACGTTACCTCAGCACTTTCTCCCCAAGTTACTCCTTCTGTTATATCTACCTCCGATACCACCAAATCTGGATGAGTGATAAGATTGGCAGCTACCCCAGCATTATTTTCCTCATTACTCTCCTTCTCAAAATTCTGGTAATAATCCGCAACTACAAACAGATAAGGTTTCCCAGTAATTCCATTCCCACTAGGAATTGTAACCGTTTTCGATGCTGTATAACTTTCCCCAGTTCTCAAAGGAGACTCACTTCCAACCCGACGATTAGAGACAAAAGTATCCGCACTATCAAAAACCCGGTCACTAGAGATATAAATCCCATCATACCAGTCCGTGAGAGCAGTTCCGGTACCTTGATTCGTCACCGTCCAAGATACCTCTACCCCCGAATGTCCCCAACTTACACCAGAGGGTATAGTTACCTCAGATACCACCAAATCTGGATGGGTGATAAGATTGGCAGCTACTCTAACATTATTTTCCTCATTACTCTCCTTCTCAAAATTCTGGTGATAATCCGCAACTACAAACAGATAAGGTTTCCCAGTAATTCCATTCCCACTGGGAATTGTAACCGTTCTTGATGCTGTATAACTTTCCCCAGTTCTCAAAGGAGACTCACTTCCAACCAGACGATTAGAGACAAAAGTGTCCGCACTATCAAAAACCCGGTCACTAGAGATATAAATCCCATCATACCAGTCCGTGAGAGCAGTTCCGGTACCTTGATTCGTCACCGTCCATGATACCTCAACTCCCGACTGTCCCCAACTTACACCAGAGGGTATAGTTACCTCCGATACCACCAAATCTGATTGCGCTGAGGATTGCTCAATTTGGATAGTTTCCCCCTCTATTGTTACAGTTGTAATATCATTTTCGATGAATAATGCCAAAAGTTCCTGGGGAGTATAGGTTTCCCCCATAACAAGCCCGGCCAAAATCGCTCCTTCATCTCCTCTAGCGTCTCCAAGACCTAAATGGGCATCCAGATAGTGACCTATTTCCTCAAAAAATACCTTAGTAATAGCTCCGGGTGTGGTCAAATTTTCTTGCAGCCAATCTGTTTTGAAGTAGATAGTCTGTCGTTGGTGACTATAAGCTCCTTTCCACCACCCCGTTTGGTCTCCTCCCACCAATGCTATTTTCAGCTGGGAATCTCCCTGGAGCACTTTTTGGATTAATCTCCTAGACTGGTCTGATTTCCAACGGTTTCCAAATGCTTGTTTCCCTATCAGGGCAAAATCTTCAAGTTCGGTAAACTGACTGAGTTTGACGGCTGAATCAGTAAGGATGTTTTCCACGAATTCCAGTTCAGTTTGGCTCATTACTGGTTGCGTGGTGAGCTGTAGTGAGTTATCCTGGAGCCAATATTGTTCGTTTATAGTTGGATTGTATAAGCCTGTTGAGGATAAATTTAATTCTTCCATGGTTTAGTATCCAATTTTTTTGAACTTTGCTACTTTAACACCGTTGAGTGGGTCAAGTCAAGTAGATTAGAGAATTTATCTGGAACTAATCCCATTTAACCATGCTCCCATTGTTGGCGCAAGTTATTTGGCGAGTTTTTTTGTCAAGAATTATTAAATTAATCTGATATGAGCCAAAGTCAGTCAACACAAGCTTTTAGAGCTAACCTAATCTTTTTTAAACAAACTTATTAATGCATACTATGTCAAAAAAAATCTTTCTCCCCTCTCCGCGTCTCTGCGCCTCTGCGTGAAACCAAATCCGAATTTGGCCAAAGAAGGCGCAGTGCAATCAAAACAAAGCCAATAGCTGCCATAGCCTTCAAAAACCGTGCCGGTAAAAATTGTGCCACACCCCCTCCCGCGATCGCCCCCAGGAAGCTAGCCAAAATCAAAGCAGCGACGGTTCCAAAAAATACAGCGCGGGGAGATTTGGAAGCGCCGCTGAGGGCGATCGCCGCCAATTGACTCTTATCCCCGATTTCTGCCATAAAGACAGTAATAAAACTAAGTCCAAAAAGTTGCCAGTCCATATTCAAATCCCAATAACATCGGCTAACAACAACCCAGAAATCAAAAGCAACAAAATTGCGACGGACAGATCCAGAGTTTTGGGAGATAATCGGGAACTGATCCAGTAACCGATCCAAACTCCTAACAAGCTGGTAACAATCAAAGCTAGTGCTGCCCCAGCAAAGACAATCCAAGGAGACTGAGATTCGGCGCTCATCAACAGAGTTGCCAATTGAGTTTTATCCCCCATCTCCGCTGCAAATATAGTCAAGAAAGTGGAGCCGAAAACAGTCCAAGCAGCTCCACCCTGCTTTTTCCCTGGCTTGTGTGCCGAAATATTCATGAAAACCTCACGGGAGTTGGGAAACCGCCATCTTTCAAGTGGCGGAGGAACAACGACGCGGCAAATTTATTTGCCGTCCCCCACCAGGGGGGGGGTGGAGTATAAACTCCACAAACTCCTCTTACGAGGGTAAAGTTCGCCTCGTCAATGTTTTCCAAGCTTGTTCGGCTTGCTGCACTGCCTTACCCCTCGTAAAGCTGTTTAACAACAAGCGACAGAGCCACAAACTGGCGACGCATTCGTGGGTGTCGTAACTCAAAAAACATAGCCCTCGAAGGACTTAGACTGGTCTCGCAGCTTCATCGCTCTGAGGCTCGAGAGCCACGGAGGTTTAGCGCGGGGTGCTGACTTATTCTCTTAATAATCTCACTCATGGAACGAATGTTCAACCTCCTGATGATAACGTCTTATTTCCCTGCTCTCCACCCCATAGACAGCTTCAATCTGCTGGTGACAACAGTCAATAGCGAACTGGTCAAAATCCGAGGGATCTACCCCATACATTCTCTGGAAGCTATCCGGTTTGACGCGACAAAAATCTGGTCTTTGCTCATAAATCCCACATTCTCGGGTGCTGTGATGGAAGTTGACACACCATCCTCCTTCCCCTACCATGGTCAAATATAATTCCAATTCTTCTGGAGATAAATAATCTGCTAATTCCGGTCTCTGGACCGGATCCAGATGACAGCACGCTCCGCAATAGCGGACGCAACCCCAAGTTGTCACAGTTTCAGACCCCAAGATTGAAAATAAAACTTGATGAATTTTTGTATCTTTGCCCAAAAAGAGCGGCTAATTGCCATGTATTATATAGAATGAGTTTTTTTGCTGACAAATTCTAAAAAAAAGGGAAAATAGGGAGGTAATATGGATTTTATAGCGAGTTTCTTCACCAGTCTAAACTGGGAAGTCATCTTTCAGTTGACTTTCGTGTCCTTAATTTTGATTTCTGGACCAGTAGTTGTGATTCTACTGGCGTTTCGCGGCGGCGATTTGTAAATCTGAGGTTTGATCAGGATTTGAGTAATATCAACCCTCCTGCTTTTAGGAGGGTATTTTTACCAGTTATAGCGCGATCCGGCGGGTGTGGGGAAGAGGAAAGCCCTGTCGGGTAAGGTTTGAGTTTTGAATGTGTAAATACGCCAACGCTCACTGCTATATAGCAAAGTTGCGCTGGGCCAATCCTAACCTTACTACATACTATAAAGTATTAAAATCGATAACATTAAATATTAAGGGATTTCCTTGCTGCTATAATGATAGCGTAGTAAGGAGAAGCTTTCGTAACCCTAACCTGTTGAGCATTTTCCCGATTTGTACCTAAAAGACCAGTTTTTTCTCCTTGTTTAACTACTAAAACTTTACCAGCTAAGTTTCTAATCCTCAATTCTCGCAAAGATTCCCAGAAACTACAAACATAGGATCTTCCCCTATACTCAAAGGCTGCTTTTTTAGTTGCTCTAGGGGTGGGTAGGGGCGCGCCCGTATAAGCAGCGTAGCCTGGGGTTTCAACCTCGGGAAGTCTGACCCCGACTAATTCCAATTCGATGCTAGTCTTCCCATTCCAGGTATTTTGCCGCAGTTTATAGGCAACATCTAGGAGTGAAGGTAAAGGGTAATATTCTCCCCAACGCCAAGCGATCGCCTTAAATTTCCTTCCCGAACTATCATCTCCTTGAGAGAGAATCAGTTTCAAATGACCTCCCTTAACTACTTCCTGTTCCAGCACCGACCCATTGGGGGTCCAGAAAACCGGTTCTTCGTTTTGAATACCCCAAGGATGAAGTTGGTCAATTTCCTGGAAGAGAAGAGGGGTAATGAGGGCGAAGTGAGCCTCAGCGTCAATTTCCACCAAGGGTTTGAGGTGTTCCGGTTCCAGACAAGACATGGCAAAAGTACTCAGTTTTTCCTGAAAAGCCTCTAAATTAGCCGCCTCCATGGAAAAACCTCCCGCTGCTTTATGACCCCCAAACTTCCCCAATAAGTCTTTACAAAAATCTAAGGCTTCAAAAACATGAAATTCCTTAATTCCCCTCGCTGAACCGCGAATGTGTTGTTTCTCCTCATCTTCATAAGTACCGATAAACACCGGAACTCCGTAACGCTCCTTGAGACGGGAGGCGACAATACCAATAACCCCATGATGCCAGTTCTGGTGCACCAAGACCAAAACCCGCGCCTGCTGCCAATCTAAAAATTTTTGGGGTAAAGAGGAATCATCTTCTAGCTTACCTTCCACTAGGGCGATGGCCTCATATTCGATTTGCTTACACAATTCCTGACGCCTACTGTTCAGATCTTCGCAACCCCCGGCCAATTCTAGCGCCCCATTCATATCCTCCGTAGTTAGGAGTGATATCACCATTTCGGGTCTACCAATGCGACCGACAGCATTAATTCTCGGTCCCAGTTTAAAGCCAATGTCGTCCGGCTGCAACTTTTTCCGTTCCTCATCAATACCAGCCTTTTGCATCAAAGCCTGTATTCCCGGTATTTTAGATTTAGGTAGGAGACGCAAACCCTGTTTAAGCCAGCGCCGATTCACCCCAACTAAAGGAGCTAAATCGGCAATAGTTCCCAAAGTAAATAGTTCCAGCAGTTGATTCTGATAAGATGGCGTAAGCTTGCCCAAATCAGTAGCCAAAGTTTCTGCTAAAATATAAGCAACCCCCACCCCTGCCAAACCTCGATAGGGAGAAGTGGATGATAAGAGTTTGGGGTTGAGAATAGCGTTAGCTGGAGGTACTTGCTCCGGGATATCGTGGTGATCAGTGATAATCACGTCTAAACCTAAATCCCTTGCCCTTTGAATCGCGTCAAAGGCAGAAATACCGTTATCCACGGTGATAATCAAAGCAATATCAGTATTAGCGGCAAATTCTTCGACAATGCCCTCATTAATCCCGTAACCTTCTGACATGCGGTTGGGAATTCTGTAATCCACCTGGGCCCCTAAATACTTCAGAGCACGTAAGAGTAAGGCAGTACTAGTCATACCATCCGCATCGTAGTCACCGCAGATGGCAATTTTCTCCCGGTCGGCGATCGCCTCTTGGAGTAAATCCACAGCTATAGCTAAATCAGCGAATTCCTCAGTCGGTTGGGGTAAAGTCAGAGATTCCGGATCTATATGGATATCAGCTGCTGCTGGGGTTTCAATCCCCCGGTTAACCAAAACCTGAGCAATCAAGTCGCTCATACCAGAACTACTAACTAATTGCGCGGTTTTTGCCGGATCCTGTGGGGCTATGTACCATCGCTGAGGAGGTAATCGATATGTCATGGTGTTTTCTTTCTGCGTCCCAACTCTCGCTCCTAACAATCTAACAAAGAAGAGTAGGGGCACCGCCTTGCCGTGCCCCTACATTGCCGACTGTTTGCCCTGTTATGGTTCTGAAAGTCGGACTGCCTTCATTAAGCTTCGCTTTCGATATATACAAATAAAAGACCCAGTACGACGGCAAAAACCACCATACAAATTAGGGGAACAAAAACTATCGGTAAGAAGGAAGCTGTGTATGCGCCTGTCATATCTTTATTTTCCTATTGCTACAACGGTAACCAATTGGATATTACTGCGAAGAGATGCATTCATGGCCTAATTATAAAGATTCTTAACAAAACACCAAAAATGATGATTCAATGGTATAATAGCAATGCGACTGATATTTAAACTTTGTAACAAATTGTTTCAATTGCTAACATTTTTGCCCGAGGAGTCCGAATCGGGGTACAAAGAGTGATATCTCTGATAAATAATTCCAACTTCCTTTTTCCGCATTAGAAAATGCGGACTGCATCCACTTCATATCTTGTTCAGTGAGTTGCTCTAAGGGATATTTGATGCATCACCGATAAACCTACCCCCGTAATCGACGATGATCAACTTTGAATTCAATATTGTTAATTTATTGCTTGTCATTCTTATAGCTTATCTCAGTAATTTGGTTGTAATGTGGTTAATCCATTTTGCATTTCACCATAATATTTTCGGAATTCCCTTGGACAAGATACATCTCAATTATCATCATTCAAACCTGGTTTTATCTAATTCAAAATCTTACTATTTAGCTATACTTGAACATAGTGTTTTTGTGGTATTATGGAGCGTTTATATTTTATTATTGTGTTTAATATCTAATCGTTGGATAGGATTAACGATTGCTACTGAGGCAGTAATATTCGCTTCAATCACTTACTACCTTCATGTTGAATATATTAAACCTAAATCATGGCTCAATCAATATAGTTGGTTTAGACGCGATAAGCAACTCCACCAAATTCATCATAGTTATTATGGGGATCAATTCAGCTCAAGTAATAATTATTCTTTTGGCGGTATTACAGGTCATTTAACGGATCGCTTATTTGGAACATTTGAATCTGTCAAAACAAAAAACATAAATAATCTAGCTTCATAAAGCAAAGAAAGCGAGATAATGATTAATTTATTAAACTCAACTGAACGTCATTTTCCCTTCCTAAGCAAAAGTATCTGGAAAACGTTATACAGTTTTTTTGCTTGGCGTTTTCCGAATCAAGAATGGCGTTTCATGAATTACGGTTACAATAGTGAGCGCGAAACCCTGTCCCTATTCCCTGAAGATGAGGAAAATCGTTACTTTATCCAAATGTATACCCATGCATTAAGTGAGCTTGAAGTAACAGATCGAGAACTTTTAGAAGTTGGATGTGGTCGAGGAGGAGGAAGTGAATGGCTAGCTCGAACTCAGAACTTTAAATCAGTCACTGGTGTTGATTTGTCAAAACAGGCAATTAGCCTATGCCAAAAAAATTATCAGCAACCCAATTTAAAATACAGACAAGGTGATGCTGAACAATTACCGTTTCAGAATGACACATTTGATATTGTTTTAAATATTGAATCTTCTCATCATTATCCTTCGATGCCAACCTTTTTACAGGAAGTGACAAGAGTGCTGAAGCCGAGAGGATATTTATGTTTGGCAGACTACCGAGAACAAGATAATTTTGAACAATTTAAGCAAGAGTTAGCATCATCTAATTTAGAGTTGATTCAATTTAAAGATATTACTTCTCATGTGGTTGATGGGCTGAATTTGACAGAAACCCTAAAAATGAAATTAATTCAAAACAATGTTCCTTCATATTTAATCAGTTTATTGAAAACCTTTGCGGCTGTCCAAGGGACAGAAGTTTACAATCGCTTTGTGGATGGTAGATTAGTCTACGCCTCTGTCCTCTTGAAAAAAATTTAGTTTTAATAAAAGCTCAGAAGATGCAAAATCATGTGGATCATTTACCAGAATCGGTAGTAATGCACAGTAATGGTATATTCGCACTCAAACCCTCATCACAGGTTGGTTTCAGCAAGTCACCATCATTACAATGCAGCACTACTCTTTTTTTCCTATTGCTACAAAGGTAACCAATTGGATATTACTGCGAAGAGATACATTCATAGCCTAATTATAAAGATTCTTAACAAAACACCAAAAGTTAGGATTCAATGGTATAATGCCAATAAGCCAATATTTAAACTTCGTAACAAATTGTTTCAATTGCTAACATTTTTGCCCGAGGAGTCCGAATCGGGGTACAAAGAGTGATATCTCTGATAAATAATTTCAACTTCCTTTTTCCGCTTTCCTTTGAGAGGAGATAAATTACAGATGACAACAGATGTAGTCACCCATGGTGGAGATCCCCAAGTTGGGAATCTCGCCACCCCGATTAATGCATCGGGTTTCACCAAAGTTTTCATTAATGCCCTACCAGCTTACCGGCAAGGATTATCACCCTTCCGCCGCAGTCTGGAAATTGGCATGGCTCATGGCTATTTTGTCTATGGTCCCTTGGCTCTCCTGGGCCCCCTGCGGGATTCAGATCTGGCTGCCACGGCAGGTTTGTTAGCATCCATCGGGATGATTTCCATTCTCACTGTCGCTTTGTCCCTTTACGCTAGTACTGATCCGAACAAACCAGTGGCTACCGTCACCACACCCAATCCACCAGAAGACTTAGGTACCAAAGAAGGCTGGAGCGAATTCGCTAGTGGTTTCTTCCTTGGCGGTTGTAGCGGAGCAATTTTTGCCTATTTCCTCTGCTCTACTCCTCACCTAGCCCCATTGATGGAGGTTGTCGGTGGTGTATGGTCATCCGCTCCCTAGTTTAACCAGATAAAACATCAACAAAGCCCCGCCATCGATGATGCCGGGGCTTTTTTATTTTCTGGCTCTTCCTGCTTTGATAAAATGTTGCCAATATTTAGAACTGATGAGATAATGAAAAAGATGAAGATTGGATTCTACGGTAGAAAAAAATTAATTCAATGTCTAATTTTGCCCTTATTATCCTTGATGCTGGTAACTGGGTTAACCACAACACCAGCCAATGCAACTGGGGTGTACGATCTACCTGTCCTCGGTGCAGGGGAAGACGTCTGGGTAGTAGACCAAGCAGAAGATATCAGCCTGGTGACAGAAGGCAAACTCAGTAATATGCTGAAAAATATGGCCCACCATACTGGCCATGAGTTAAGGATGGTAGTTATCCGCCGCCTCGACTACGGTGAAACTATTGACAGTTTTATTGACGAGCTATTTAGCAAATGGTTCCCTACCCCAGAAGAACAGGCTAATCAAACCCTGGTGGCCCTGAATACATTAACTAATAACAGTGCTATTCGCAGTGGAGAACCTCAAGAACTCATGTCCCATACTCTTCTGAAGAGTGTGGTCCAAGAGACCATTGGAGGAGTATTGCGAGATGGAAATAAATATAACCAAGCATTATTGGATGCAGGCGATCGCCTAATAGCCGTATTGTCCGGTGAGCCGGATCCCGGTCCTAAGGTAATAAGGAACAGGATCCAGGCAGAAAGTACTTTTACTTCGGCAGAAGAAACAGACGATCGCAGCGCTACTGTTTGGGTCGTGGTGCTCCTGATTGTGGCCACAATCATCCCTATGGTAACTTATTTTTGGTATGTAGGTTTTCCCGGTCGCTAGGGTACCCTAGTCTTGAACGTATTCTGCTCCCGTAATGAGGGCCATCTCCGCCCGCATAAATTCTCGCCCCAAATAAGCAGCATGGTTTAACATAGTGAGGGGAACAGGTTCAGTTTCCTCGCAAATTTTCACGCACAGTTCTTTAGCCGTTCTCCCGGTAAACAGAGTAGTGGCAGTCCTTTCTACTTTACTAGACGCGGGGATTACCTTGCCAGTTTCCGGGTCAACGGCCAAACCCCGGTGGTCAATAACATTGGTATAATGCTTAGCACAAATTAATCCCGCATCAGTATCCAGATAGATAATAAAATAACCAGCTGGATCGAGGTCGAAATGACGTGAAGAGAGTTCCTTATCAATTACACGATAGTCATCTACTGTTAGATTCATTTTATCTTTCTTTTCTACGGATTACTCCTTTCCTACGGCATTACTGCCGACCCTGGGTCGGTATTACTCGTTCCAGTTCGGATCGAAGGAGTGGTCACCCACCCCAGCTCCCTTTCAAAACCGTGCGTGAGACTTTCACCTCACACGGCTCCTATGACCTATGGGCTGAAACTCACCTCCTAAGAGGCTAAAAACCCTTTGATTACCTCTATCCAGCTGGTACTGGGGGTTGTGGCAATCTTTGCCTTTTCCTATCCTTTTCAGTTTCCTGATTCCTACTCGGCTTTACCAAGGGCCTAATTTCGACTCTTTCGTCTACTCGGCCTACATCTTACCCGGACCTTAAATTCGGAATTAGGGTATCCTCAGCGTCCGTATCTCTACGGCGGTATTGGCTATATTTCAGCCATAGGCGTCCCTATTAGATAGTTAATTCAGCTCTCGGTCATTGCGGGCAATTGTTTAGCTATTAGCTTTCGTTCCCGCGTCCTATCCGAATGGCCTCGATAGAGGTATGCCTGCCCTCCCTCTCTGGGTACCACCCCTATGAGAGAGAACCATTCGTTTTTCCTCGTTCCAAATCAGAAATTGTTTTGAGTCTTTAGGTCTCACCATTTTGCCTACCGACCCCCTAGGGAAGCTGCTATCCTATCGCAAACGCAGCAGGGTTTTGAATATCGATAAGAAAGCCCATTAAGGAGGAGATTACCTCCAAACTAAACGCTGTACTTCCATCTATTAGACACTTTTCCCGGTGATTCGCTTCACCTGTTTCCAGGATACCTGTTGACCTTGGACTCTCCTCATTAGCGGCAGTGTACGATGCGTTACGCATCCTACTGTGAGACCCCGGCATTGCTGCCAAAGCCCCTTCGGGTGGGAACTGGAGAGACACTCTCCTTTGGGACTAGACGGCTAGTCCGCTATTGCGAAGCAACCGCCCTTGGCGTCCTACTGCGACTAGCGAGTCGCACGCCATCAGATCTCCTGACAACTCTCACCCGATTGATCTTGAGTCTGAATAAATCTTCCCTGGTTTCCTGATTACAGAATAGGGAGAACTCTCCAGCTTCAAAACCATCTGTGAATATGATGCTCAGGCAATCATCAGCCAGTTTCCAGCCAGTTGTCTTGTACTCTACAGACCGACAATGCTTTTTGAATTTGGGAAATCCCTTCTTCTTTGCACCTTCCTTGCAACGGCGATAGAAGCTAGTTATCGAATTCCAAGCACGTTCGGCACTGGCTTGACGAGCCATAGAGTTTAACTTTTTGGCAAACGGGAACTCTTCTGCGAGCTGCTTGCAAAGCTTAGACAGTCTTGCTTTATTGGTTCCGTGATTGTCCATCCAGAATCTAACAGCCTTGTTTCTGATGAACTGGTCTGTTCGTATAGCTTCGTCTAATGCTCTGTATTGAGTGTTAGACCCTAATAGTAGCTTGGCTTCTCTTACTAGCATTCTTCTATTTTACCACAAGCTTTGCTGGATAAACTTATAGTGCCAAGGATAACTTCACGCCACCTAAAGGTGGCCGCTTTCATCCCCGCTCGCGCATAGACGGGGCTTTCAGCGAGGGGATTCCCGGTAAAATAACTCCTTATAGCCTATCTGTATTTATCTGCTCCCGCCAAAGGCGTCCCGCCTTTGGCGGTTGCTTACGCAAAGCTTCGCAAAGCTACGCAATCACAAATTAGAGTGGTTCTCGGGTAGGTATACCCACTGCACGGGGATATATAGCTGGGGTTGGCTTAGTTTTAAGCAGGTAAATACAATGACGAACACTCCCAGTCATGGTCGTGGTGAAAGGTTCAATAGATTCAATTGTACCACCAAGCTTGGCAACCGCCCGAACCAAAGTCTCTGTATCTTGATCGCTCCAATGACCGCGATAAAGGATAGCTACCCCCCCAATTTTGAGCAATGGTAAAGCATATTCTGCTACTGCTGAGGCTGAACCCACAGCTCTGACTAAAGCAACATCGTAGGTTTCTCGGTGGGACGGTAACTGACCAATTTCTTCTGCTCTTCCAGTTATAGTAATTACATTATTAAGCCTTAATTTATCAACTAACTTAGTTTAAAATAGAACTTTTTTAATGGTTGCATCTAGTAGGGTGACAATGGAGAAAGGAAAAGCAATCGCCACAAGAATACCGGGAAAGCCGGCACCAGTACCAATATCGATTATTTTTTGTCCTCCTTGGGACATCTTAGGCAACCATTTCGTCCCTGCCAAAGAATCCCAGAGGTGTTTTTCCCAAAACTCTGTTGGTTCAGTAATGCGGGTGAGATTCAGCCTGCGATTCCCCGCCAGTATTTCCTCGTATAGTTGCTGGAATTGCTCCTGTTGGTGGGAGTCTGGCTGCCATGGTCCGGTTTGCTGCCAAATTTACCCCAGATCCGGCAATAATTGCCTCTCCTGATCCTCATTCCTCATGGGGAATCCTTCCCGATAACAAAATACGTTCCCAGGGTGAACCCAGGAACGATAAAATTACATGACTAGATTTATTCACGACCAATTTGCTCTTATTCTAAACTAGGAGTTTGGGAACCATTGGTTAAATTTAAGTTTAGCATGAAGTGAATCCAAATAGCAACCCCATCTTAAATAATTTTATTTTGATGAGTACAGCAGAACCATCTACCTCCCAATACTGGATTCGCGGCAGTTTGCCAGGTCCAGCTCCTAGCTATGTTCTCAGACAGGCTGACAGAGACCTCTATGAAGCTTTGAAAGTGGGAGAATTTTGCTATGTCTTCAATTCGCGACAGACGGGGAAGTCTAGTTTGCGGGTTAGAACGAAGCAACACCTAGAAGAGGAAGGGATCCTCTGTGCAGAATTGGATCTAATGGATATCAGCAGCAAGCATCTTTCCTTGGAACAGTGGTATAGCAGTGTTTTCCGCAATCTCGTCCGAGAGTTTCGCCTGGGGGAGCGATTCAATTGGTGGAATTGGTGGCGTCAGCATTCTTCTCTTTCTCCCAACAACCGCTTGAGTAAATTTATCGACGATATTCTGCTCCAGTTTATCCCCAGGTCGTCAGTGGTTATCTTGGTAGATGAAATCGATAGCGCTGTGGGTTTGCATTCTATGATTGCCTATTTTTTACATTTTATCCGCTCTTGCTATGAGAAACGGGAGCAAAATATCGCCTATAGAAGACTTACTTTTGCTTTATTTGGGGTAGCTACACCTCGGGGTTTGATTAAAAATAAAAAACGCAGCCCCTTTCCTTTTTGTCGTCAGATTGAATTGGCTAGTTTTACCCGAGATGAGGTAGCATTTTTAGTTCGAGGTTTGTCCGAAAGAGTTAAGAATAAGGAAGCGGCGATTGATGAAATATTCGCTTGGACAGGGGGTCAACCTTTTTTGACTCAAAAGCTATGTCAACTGATTCAAACGGTTCAAAAGCAAAATTATGGGGAGACAGATGCAGATTATATCGAGTCTGTAGTGCACTCCGAGATAATTGAAAATTGGCAAGTTCGAGACTCTCCGCCCCATTTTCGTAGTATTAGAGACAGTCTGTTGGGAAATACGCGGTTGCTTAAATTATATCAGCAGATGTTACAAAAAGGAGAAATATTAGCTAATAATAGTCGGGAACAGTTACAATTACTTCTTTCTGGTTTAGCGGTAAAGATTAACTCTGATAAAGACTCTGTTTTACGAATTTATAATTCTATTTATAGCGAAATTTTTCATGAAAATTGGGTAGCCACAGAATTGAGGAAGCGGCGATACTATACTATCTCTTTACCGGTTTGGTTGCCTTGGCAAGGACTAGCTGCTGGGGCTGCTATCCTCAGTATTGCAGTTGCTCTAGCTTTTCAATCTATTCTACCGGACCCAAACACTTCAGCAAGCGACCCAGCAAGGTTCTCCAGGGGAGAAAAGCGACTGTTACGCTATAAAGCTAATTTAGACGGTAATTATGGTACAGAGGCTTTCCAAGGAGGGGAATATGATAAGGCGATCGCCTCCTTTACCAAAGCAGTTCAAGGGGATCGCCGGGATCCAGAAGTGCAAATTTACCTCAATAACGCCACTGCCTGTCACCGTGACATGCTCCCTTTTACTTTAGCAATTGTGGTGCCCGTAGATGGGGATGCCACCTCTGCGGAAGAAATATTGCGGGGGGTAGCAGATGCTCAAACTGAATTTAACGATGGTGGGGGATTGAACGGTCGCTTGCTGGAAATTATCATTGCTAATGATAGCAACCAACCTGCCGTAGCAGCCCAGGTGGCAGGGGAACTGGGGCAAAATGAGGATATTTTGGGGGTCATTACCCACAACTCCTCCTCGGAATACGAAAAAGTGGGTGCTCGTTTGGTTTCTATTACGAACGCGGAAGAGGAATCTGTGGCCAAGTTAGCAGCATATGCTCGCGGAGGGGCATTGAGCGAGTAGCCGCTTTCTATTCCGGGTCTAGCGATAACCAGGTTCTTAGGGTCTGGGGGGATGGGTTGGTGAAGGAAATCGATTTGAGCGATCCTGACCTGAATCCGGATTTGGAGGTAAGAGCACTTCAAGGAGAAGTAGATGGAATTGTTTTGTTCCCCGACTCCCAATCTATTTCCGTGGCCATATCTATAGCAGTAGCTAACAGCAAGCTACCCCCAGGAGAGCAACTGCAATTGTTAGGCAATAAAGTCCTTTACGCTCCCACAACTTTGACCTCGGGAGGTAATGCGGTAGAAGGGCTGGTACTGGCAGTACCTTGGTTTGCTCAAACAACCTACGCAGTGAAGGCAGAACAACGATGGTTGGGTCGGGTTAGCTGGCGCACCGCTAGTAGCTATCATGGCACTAGGGCTTTAATTGCCACTTTATCTGAAGATGGGAGTCGGAAAACGGTACTAGAGAAACTGAAGACTAACACTAACAAGGGCGATCCCTTTCCAGAACCAATTTTAGTTCGGGCGGGTAGGGGGAAAAACAGACCCCAAGGGAGCGAATTTACTTTTCTTCCGGTGGATTCACCATATTGACATCCGCCGGATGCTTCCAAAGGGTTTAACTTTAAACGGTGAGGAAAAACTATGGGCAGTGAAACTTCGTTAAATCAACAGCTACTGAATGCAGCAGCTCATGGGGATGATGAGGGGGTAGACGATTATTTAGGAGAAGGTGCTGAGATCAACACTCAAAATAACAACGGCGAAACTCCATTAATTCTTGCCGTGAAAGGCGATCGCATAAGTACGGTAGAGCTATTGCTGGAATACAGAGCAGATATTGGGATTCGAGATAATGATGGTGGTAATTCTTTAGATTACGCAGTAGGAAACAGGAAGATTCTCCAATTACTCAGAGCAGCTCCCGATTACGATGACACATCAGCCACTCAGTCTGCTCCTCAAAGCTCTAACCAGGAGCATTCTGAAGAGGAACAGATTAAAGTCTTGATGATGGGGGTTTCTGGAGTCGGGAAAACAAGCTTTCTGGTGGGTAACTATGGTGGAATGACCGAATATGGTTTTCAGCTTCACGCGCTTGTTCGACGATCAACGTATCGAGCTAGACGATATGTGGCAGCAACTGCATCGGGGTGAGACATTGACGGGAACCAATACTCAGGAAACGAAGCATTATAACCTTGAATTTTGGAATTCACGCATCCCATTGGGTAGTTTTCATTGGATAGATTATGGTGGGGGATCTCTATCACAGCCATCCAATCAAGAAAACGTTCAGGAGCTTACCAATTATATAAATAATGCCGACTGCTTGTTTGTTTGCATAGACGGGAAACATTTAAGCTCTCCAGTGAGGAACGAAGATCTAACTTGGATTAGAAATGAGACGAAAGTTAATCTCATACTTCATTACATTCGAGATTTTAGCCGAGATAAGCAGCAAGATTTTTTACCCATTGTCATTACTATCTCTAAATACGACCTCTGTCTAGAAAGAATAACTGAAGAGATGAAAGAAGAAAAAATCCAGAAAGAACTAAAACCTAATCTCAATAAAAATCTAACTTATGAAGAAAGGGAAGAAATAGAAAAGAGGGCGGGAGAACAGTTGCAAATCGAGTTGCAGCAAGAAATAGAAGAGGAGATTAGGGCCATCTTTGAACCTTTGTTCGCCCCGGGTTGGCTGGTAATGATTTGTCCATTTACTTTGGGTAAAGATTTTGGAACGGCGACAAAACAAGGATATAAACCGAGAATTGTTCCCAGGAATTATCACTTCCCATTTGTTTTCGCCCTCTGGGCGAAACTCAGAGAAGATGCTTGGTCTATTAGGGAAGAATTAAGACAAATCTGTGATTATGAAGACAATATGGTACTGGAGGAAAGGGAAAGGGAATGGAGAGAGTTAAATGACAGACGAGAATCTCTTGAGGAGGAATACGACAAAATTATCTCAACTATTAATGAAAAATTAATTCCCTATCTTAAAGAGGCACCAATTTACAAAGATGGAAAATCTGTTCAGCTATCACCACTTCCTCAATAACTTCAAAAACCTCTGAAAGGATTATTCTCTCCTCCAGAGGTTCTTCCTCTCTCTAACCGCTCTATTTCCTGCTGGAGTTCTTGTTCTCTAGCTTGACATTCTTGAAGCTGGGATTGAATTTTTTCTAATTGTTTTCGCTGATTTTTGGTTTCTCGTTCCTTTTCCTGCAAAGACTTCTGGGAGTTCTTCAGGAGTTGCTTTTGCTGTTGGATTTGTTGAGATAACTGCTCTACTTGCTTCTGATTTTCCTCTCGAACTTGCTCTAACTGAAACTGAGTTTGAGATAACCTCGATTGGAGGTCATATTTTTGTTGTTTAATTTCTTCAAAATGCCTTTGGATGGTTAATAATTGCTGTCGTTCTTGGTTCGATTTTTTCAACTGAGACTGAGTTTGTTTTAATTTAAATTCTGATTCAATTCGTTCTCGTTCCGATTGTTCTAATTCCGTTTGAACCAGTGATAATCGTTTTTTTTGAGCATGAGACTGCTGCCACAAATTTCTCCCCCATTGTATCTTTAATTTCTCTTTTTCGATAATGGGAGCTGGTACTGGGTTAAAACTAGATGGATAGGGGGTTAAATCCCAACTGCAGGTTGAACAAGATTCTCGTTGCCTTTCCAGGTATTCTGGATCACAAATAGGACAATTTGTCAATGTTTTAATCTCCTTTTTTTAGATGATAGCTTATTTCATTGAATGGAACGAGCGGGGTTATTTTTTGCTTCGTTCCCAATCTAGTATTAACAATCTTAAAATTACCAATGAGACTCCCATTAGTATATATATAAGTAGTTGCTGCTGGTTGAAATACTCAAGTATGATGCACAATACTAATCCCAAGGAAAAATACAATAATAGTGGAAATACTAATCCTATATCTGGGTTAATGTTCGGGGTTGCTCGAAGTCGCCGAGAAGCCCAACCCATTGGGATGTGTCACCTTAACTCAATCTTGACCAGCTTCTTTTTCCTATATGATAGCTTAACCACAGAAACCATCGCCAATCGCAACATTGCTAAGGCGACGGCTGCCCACTCCAGATTGGTAAACCAAGTTTATGCCTCTGTTAAAGCTCAATCTAACCAATTAAGACAAGAAGCAGACTTCTTAAGACGTAAAGCTAAAGAGGAGGCAAGAATCGGAATTACAACGGGAATCCCTGGTTGCGGGCCAAAATGTCAGCAGTATGAACAAGAAGCTCTTGCAAAAGAGGCAGAAAGGGATAGTTTGTCCTCCCAATTAAAAGAACTGGACCAGCTTTATAATTATGACCTCAGCAACTTATCACCTAGGAATATTTTTGAGCAAGATAAATTGGCTCTTTCTCAAACTCCGCAAGATTTTCTTCCCGACAAATATAGCAATTTGGATCTACCGCGAAAAGATTACATAGATGAAGAGAGTGAGGTGCGAATTCTGGCTCCTTACTACAAGTTAAAGTCGGAAGATGAGAAAGTGAGAGAATTTGCTCTCACTTCTTTAGCAGCAGCTTTGCTAGTGGATGGCATGGCGATTCTATTGGGAACGGTAGTAACTCGGAGAAGAGGGCAAAAATCTACTCTTAGAGTACTCCAGGAAAGGTTGGCTGATTTAATCAGGGATTTTTGGCGCGGTTTTGAATACTTAATTCGGGCAATAGAACAGATCGGCAGACCCACCTTGAGGAAATATGTTGATAACGAAAATAATCTAGACAGAAGAAGAATACTTGAAGAACTTACTAATCTAGAATCGAGGGTGAGACCTCATCTAGAATTAATGAAGAGAAACAGCTCTAAAAATTCTTCCGATTCCGGTATTTTTACGATAACATTGACAAGGTGCCTCCTCATATAATCAATAAGCAAACGCTAGAAAAATCTGGGTTTAACTATCGTCCGGTGATAGACACCATGCTATATTATGACATCATCGAAATTACTGGGAAGAATAAGAAGAATAATGATAGTGTCAAACTGCAAGTCAACCCAGACTATTATCACGAGCTAACCCAGTGGTTAGTCAGACAAAGGGCTTGGAAACCTAGAAAGGAGGAGGGAGGGGAGCCGAACCAAAATCCACCAACAACAGAGAATGGAAGCTATGGGAACCCAAATGGACGAAGAAGAGGGGGATTTTCATCTTCAGATTTTGGGTTTGAGGAACGAAACCAAAACTAAGAGTCCAATTAAATTGCCCACCAGCAGCTAGATTTTCGCTTCCTTAAAGCTTTGGTGAAAATTATGAAAGGGTATACCAACTATTAAAGCAGAGTCATTGCCTAAATGTATTTCTACATTCCGTAAACCCTCCAGAAATAACCTAGCTTCTGATCGGTGTTTGGGAGAGAGAAAATGAACTACTTGGTTGTCCGAACCCCGCAAACCTTGGTTGTCGTTCAGCTCCGCTATGTATTGCCCATCAATTAAAACATCCAGCATATTGAGCACTCCATGGATATGGGGATCCGATTGGGATTGAAGTTGCTCTAGGGTAAAACCAGTAAAACAGATGAGAGATATGTCTCGTTGTTGTCTCAGGAGAGCAAAAAACTGGAAGAGAGCTTCTGCTTGCAGCATTGGTTCCCCTCCCGAAACAGTGACACCTTCTGTATTGGGTGTGGAGAGCACCCTATCTGCTAAAATCTTAGGCTGGATTTGGGTAACTTCTTTTACGGGTATCCAATCCGGGGAAATACAGTTGGGACAACGGAAGCAACACCCCTGAACCCAGATGGCAAAACGCTGTCCTGGTCCCAGGGTGCGGGTAACTGGACAAATTTCTGCAATATTGAGAAGGGGCATTTTAGAAGGTTGACACACAGTGGTTGATTTGCACCCACCCCCCTTTTGCCAAAAGGCTTTTAATTAGGTATATTGGGGTAACAGCGATAAACAAGCTGACAAAATCAAACAAAGAGCGGTTATTTTCTAAGTAACCGCATTGGGAGAGAGCCACCGGAACTGGCTTATTTCACATTTGTTAGCTAAAATCTATCGGTGATAATGGATTTTTGCTGGGATTGTTCGTGTCGATGGCGAGCATTAGCGAGTTCCCTGTCCAATTCGGCTAGGTTAGTGTGAATTGCGTCCATAATGCGCTCCACTTTTTGTTTATCTAGGGGGAGTCTTTCAGCTAGGGTGCGATCTGCTTCATAGTGAGTCTTGAGATGGAAAGCTATTTCATCTGTCTCTTATTTGTTCCCATTCTAGCTGATAATCTTCTCTCTGCTGTTGGAGATCCCCAAGAACAACTTTGAGAGGTTCAGACAATTTTTCCCGCTCTTCGCTCGTCAGTCGAATTAATTCTTTTGCGGCAGTCAGAATACTGTTTTGTTGACTCTGTTTTTGGCGATCGCAGTTTTTCGGTTCCGTCTCCAGGCTGTTTTGCCGCTGCTCCAAGTTGACTAATTCAGTTTCAACTGCTGCTTTTTGTCGTTCCAATTTTTTTTTCTATGTTTTCCATTATTTTACTCCTTTTCTTACCTGCTCTTTTCGCTGCTTGCGAAGTCTAGCCACTATCTAGTGTACAACAAAGTCAGAGATTGTTCCCAAGTCGTACTCCACACTTTGTTTTTCTTGGCTGTCTTCAATAACCAGATACAGGATATGAGAACGACTGACTCGCATTCCCACCCGCCAGCAATTTCCCCAAGAATAGTTTGGTAACTGCCTATTGTCTATATCCACCTCCTTGATGACTTGTTGTTGCCCTTTAGAGTCTATCCACAATGGGAGTTTTGAAATATTATTTTGATATGCTACAAGGGAATGCCCGTCGGCAAATCTTGTCACCATCAAATCGTCTAAATTGGTGCCTCTTAGAATAATGGGAATAAAGCGTCGTTCTCTTTCTGCATGGACGTTAATAGTTTCCCCTACAATCCCAAGGGTATGGGAAGATTTCTCAATCGTATCTACCAGAGAATTAGCCATCAGACAGGTATCATGGGAAATAGTAAAAGCTCTGCGACTATTATTAAAACTCCGGTCAAAACGAGGGTCATTTTCTTCAATATTTAAAGCCTGCAAGATGGCATTTTCAGCCAGAGAAAATCTGGAAAAGCCACCGATAAGGAAGAGAAAATCAAATTTTTCCTGATTATTCTCAATCTAGTACTTCAAGCGTAATACAAGTTTCTGAATGCTCCGCTCAATCGGTCCAAATGCTTTCCTTACATCGTGACATTTCACTGGGTAACCACCATCGAAGCAATAGAGGTCGTATTCTGCCATTAATGTAGGTGTTTTTAGATAAGTACTCAACCTGCTATTACTCTTTTCGTGAGAGTTTATTTTTTCTACTTCAAAGTCTCTGAGTAAAGGTAAAAAATCGGGATTGTCATTGGTTAAAGGATGCTCCTGTTTTCGAGCGTAGGCTAATTCTACACAGCGGCGATCGAAGGCAAAACCAGCATTTTCTTGCTTATCGGAATAGAGAACTCTAATCTTGTCCCCTGGACATATGCGACATAGATTTACATCGAAGGTGCTGCTCCCCAGATCGCAAACTAATAGGTTCCCTTGAACTTCTGACTTCTGCTGCAACAGGATCGCTGACTAATTGAAAGAACTTGTCTTCAATACCAAGTTTGTTAACAATTAAATGCTCTAGATTTATTCTGCCTTGATTATCAATGTTTCTGAACCAAGTTTCTGGGATAGATACGACCAGACTTTCAATATTGCTCTGCAAGGGACTAAAACTGAAGCTATCAGGGGCTGTGGCTTTATCACCGATGCTCCCTATCTCAAAGACTTGGAGTTTCTCGTCCTCAAGGTAAGATAAAACCGAGTTGCTTGTACCAAAATCAAGTCCAACTTTATATAAAGGCATGGGTGAGGGCATAATATAGCAACCGTCAGGGCGATTGAAACATAGGGAGGTAGGGGAATGGGGGGGATCTGACCTCGGGGTGGGTTGGCTCGAAACGTTATAACCCAAAGCTATCAGCAATTTTCAAAGCATTCTACCTGTCAAACTCTTAACTGGTAACTGGTAACTGGTAACTGGTAACTGGTAACTGCTATATTTGGGTGTTGGCAAGACAAGGAAGATTGTTGAACGAAAAATGGTCGTTTCAACGATTTTAATACTATTGGTAACCGAACCGAAGTTGTACGGTTTTCCTACCGAGGTCTACTTTCCCGACCAGTTCCACCTTGTCTGACCTTCACCGAATTGTAAAAAACTTACCCCTACAAGGATAGGAGGATGAGAGCTTTGTAGGTTGGGTTAAGGAACGAAACCCAACAGCACCAAAACCTGTTGGGTTTCGCTTGCGCTCTACCCAACCTACGGTTATTTTGTTCTGGTTACCGGATGTGATATTAAATCCTGAAAACTAGCTTTTTTGATTAATCAATTATACTCTATAGATTCCCCAAAATGCCAATTGCTTGGGAAAAGTTTACAATAACTTATACTAACATAACTAATAAATACTTTAAAAAGTAAGTTAATGCTATAACCGAGGAATATCACTAACTGAAAAAGTAACCATCGCCTCTCCTGTTAAGTTATCTCGCACCATTCGACTCCTTTGCTGCTTGACCATTTTATCATAAAAGTTTTCCACGTCTCGCCATTACCAAAGTTACGAGCAGCAACTAACATACATTTTATAAAAAACTTTTTTTAACCTATCCTTCACCTTATCAGTACAAATGTACTTATTCCCCTGGCACATGCCGATAAAAATTTCAAAGAGTTCCATACCATTGTAGTCAGGGAATTCAATCTTATCAGCAATACGGGATTCAATCCCAGAATTGGCGTTGATAAATTCTGCCATTTCCCGGGAATATCCCGCCAGAATAACCACGAGACGATGGCGTTCGTTTTCCATCATTGGCACCAGAGTATCTATTGCTTCTCGCCCAAAATCAGACTGAAAATCGCCTCCACGAGCAAGAGCATAAGCTTCGTCGATGAAGAGAACCCCAAGAGCGAGCAGATTCGATAACTTCTTTGGTTTTGATTGCTGTTTGTCCCACGTAACCAGCTACCAGCTGGCTGCGATCGACTTCAACAAAATGTCCCTTCTTCAGCAAACCCAAAGCCTTGAAAATTTGGCCTACCTTACGGGCAACCGTTGTTTTACCCGTACCGGGATTGCCCAGAAATAGCATATGTTTTGTCTCGACAGAGTTGCCAAAATCGTATCCTGCTGCCTTCAGACGTTGATTAGCAATTTCGCTGTCAACAATTTCCCTGATTGCCCTCTTGACGCTTTCCAAGCCTACTATGCCTTCCAGTTCGGCTAATAATAGCTGGAGATTATCTTCGTCTTTTGCTCCCTGTTGGCTGAGTTCTCGGTATTTAGACGGCAAATCCTCTAACTGGAATGGTTCTTGCAAGAGATCGAGATTCTACTCCCAGATACGCTGCGATCGCTGACCGTCCATATCCTGAAACAGGTTCTCTACCAGTCCTGCGTTACCAAAGTTGGCATCTCGCTCCTCATAGAGTCAGGTAAATAAGTTCATCAGCGCCGGGGACAAATCTGCTGCAAGCTCGCCATTGACAGACTCGCAACGCCCGCGAAAAATAGCCATAAGTTTATCGGGGGCGTAATCCTCAAACACAACTTGAGTAGCAAAACGGCGTTGCAAGCCAGGATTAGAGTTGAGAAACTCATCCATTTCATTGGGATAGCCCGCTACAATAACAGCTAGACGGTGCCTTTCATCTTCCATCCGCTTGAGTAAGGTGTCTATGGCTTCCTCTCCGAAGTCATTCTCGGATCCCTTGCTGAGAGTATAGGCTTCATCGATGAAAAGAACGCCATCCAACGCCCTATCTATGATACTATTCGTTTTCAGAGCAGTTTGCCCCATATACCCAGCCACAAGATCTTGTCTGCTCACCTCCACAATGTGCCCCCGTCGCAGAAGCCCTAAATCCCGATAGATTTCACCAATTAACCTCGCTACGGTAGTTTTGCCCGTTCCGGGATTTCCCTTGAAAACCAGATGCAAGCGGGGTGGTTCCCTAACTATTCCTTGCTGCTGACGCGCCCTCTCTACTTCCAATCCCTGCACCCGCTGTCTCACAACCTTCTTAACCGACGACAAACCAACCATTCTTTCAAGGCGTTCTCCAGCGGGCTCGGTAGAAACATTACCTGACAACCAACCTTGTTTTCTTGCTTCAGCCAGAGAAATTTCCTTGACCATCCTAAAGCAGTCATACCAGTAAGTCAAGGGTCGATTTTCAGCAGCCAGCCAGCGACACAGCGGTTGAATAGTCCTCCAGTCAACATTCTTCTTCATATGAAGTCGAAAATAATGAATTAAATGCTCCACTTCATCTGCAATAGGAGCACCCAAACAGGAAATATTGAGCGCATTCCTTATTTGTTCTCGCTTAATCAATAAACTCTCAAGATAGGTAAATTGAATGCGCTGACAAAATTGTCGCAGGTCGTTACGATTCTCGTGATGAAATATGAAAATACAAAGATTGTGGTTGCTGGGTGGTAAGCGAGACCATTGGAGAACGCGCCCAAATAACTCTCGCCGATTATCAAAGTATTCTAAACCTTCAGTATCGGAAAAGACGATGGCAGATTTTTCTTTCGTGCTATCCATTACAGTGTGAAAGAATTCAATAACTCTGATATCCTGCATTACCGACCTAGACTGAGGGTTGGAGAGCGATTGAGAAGGGGTAGGAGAAGATGATGGGTCCGAAGAACCCTTGCGTCTACCTAACAGGCTTTTTTTCCGTCCCAACGGTCCCGGCGTTACCCTAAAGGAGTCTTTTGATTTCTGTGGAGATGAGTTTCTAGAGACTTGAGAAGGTAAACAGCGATCGCGGGATTCTTCATCCAGGAAATACAGCTTATTCACCCCCGAATAGAAGAGAATGCGCTGATATCCTTGAGATTGTAAATATCGATGCAAAACCGATTCAATATCATGGAGCAGCAACTCCGGGGTGCAAAAGGTGTCGCTAGTGTTAGCTCCGTAAAGAATGATGAAGCGATCGCCAGCATCGTTATTTAATTCTGCCGTAACTCTCTCAACAATCATTGTTTTTTTGCTCGATTATACCAGGGATATTTGACTTTCTTGCTCTGGTTGCATTACCTGCAGCTGCTTGACTTCTTCCATATTTTGATAGTCCAGCCTGGGCTGAATGTTACACTCCAGAGAACCTTTTGTCTCTATCCCCTCAGAGTCTAAAGCCTTAAAAATTGCCTCAGCATTTTGCTTTTGAGCTGTTTCATCTCGCAATATTGTACCGAAGGAGTTAATCGAAACCTGATTGGTCCCGAATTCCTTTTTCGGGCTGATAACGGTTACCACTTCACCTCCAGTAACATCCTTCAACTTCAATACATAGGTATTGCGCATGTCTCCTCCTTCATAAACGAAATCATTCTCCGGATCCATGAGAACGTATCCCATTTCCTCTAGAACCTCGCTGACCTTATCGGCGATTTCAGCTCTTAGCTGGGAACCAAGAATTTCTAGTTTTGCCTGTTCCAAAATCTCCCCTAAGCGAGGTTCTAAACTATTTATCTGTTCGGTTACCTCTTCGAGTTGTTCGGTCGTCAGAGACGACTCACCTTCTTGGAGGCGGGTTTCAATCTGGCGGAGTTCTTGTTCGTACCTATTGAGGCGACCATTTGTCCAGTAATCTACCTCTAGACGAAACCTTTGGGATTCATCACCTTGTCCGATTTCTACTTCGCATTCTCGATTTTTCCGCACCTCTGCAATCAAGTTTCTCAAATCCTCTAGAGCTGCATTGTAGAGGAGGAGCCATTCCTGCTCTTTCTGTTCTAGCTCCAGGCGCAGAGAGGCAAGGTCAAGATAAGTTTGCTCAGTTGTAGAAATTGCCGCTTCTGTCACTCCTGCTTGAATGTTACTGCGCGCCATTTCTAACCCTCGTTTGAGATCCACTAGCTTACCGGGGGCAAAGCGTTGATGCTGGTAGTTGGAGTCTATTTGTTGCCAAATCGTCTCTACGTCATGGAGCAAGTCCTGTGCTAGCCTTGTCTTATCTTGCTTTTCTCGTTCCAGTTGTTGCTGCAACTGCTTCCGTGCTTGACGTTCTTCTGCAACTAGTTTGGTAAACTTTTGGTCGAGATTTTTATTTAGCTCTAGGTATTCCTGACGTTGATCGGCAGTAATTTTGAGAAACAGTTTGCGTTGCTGAGTAAATCCCTCCTGCATAGCAGTTTGCAAGCGCCGCGTTTCAGATTGCAACGCTTCTTGCTGTCTGCTTTCTGACTTATTAATGGCGTGCTGCAATTCTTGTCGCTGCTGCTGAAGTCGTTGATGAGTTTCCTGCTCTAAATTAGCCAAATTACTTTTTAGTTTCTGAGCTTCCTGCTCCTGTTGACGCGCCCGTTCTTCCAAAGGAGCTAAACGTTGCAACAGATCTCGATTTGCTTCTTCTCTGATAGCATTAAGACGTTCGGGTAAGTCTTGCTGTACAGATCGCAATCTACTCTCTTGTTCGCGCAATCGGCGCAGTTCCCGTTCCTCAACACTCACATACTTACGCTTCTCTCCACTTATAGCAACCTCTCTGTTGTTTTTCGGATCTAATTCTTTGTTTTGCCTTAGCCTTGTTAAATAAACAAAATACTTGTACTTGGGTTAAAATTAATCAGTGTGGTGGGCAATGCTCTATCTTCTTACTTATCTAGTTGAATTTAAATTTGTTATTGCCGACCCTACATCTACGTCTAAGGGGTATTTCCCCAGGTACAACTACTTCTGGGCAATTGCGAAACTTTGCGTAAGCAACCGCCTTTGGCGTCCCGCTCTTAGCGTCCCTCTGGAAACTAATCTGGAATTGGTAGATTTAATTATCGATGTATTTATATGACCAACGCCACTAAGTCCCATTATATAGGCAAAGTGTACCTAGTGGGTGCCGGACCTGGAGATCCGGGACTAATGACCCTAAAAGCCAAAGCTTTGCTAGAACAGGCTGATGTGGTGATTTACGACGCTTTGGTGTCCCCAGCAATTTTAGGAGCGATCCGTCCCGAGGCGGAACTAATTAATGGGGGCAAACGGCGAGGCAGACATTCTAAATTGCAGTCTGAAATTACCCAACTGTTGATTGAAAGAGCACGGAGCAATGCGATTGTGGTCCGTCTTAAAGGAGGGGATCCTTTTGTCTTTGGTCGTGGTGGGGAAGAAATGGAAGATTTGGTTAAAGCTGGAGTATCAGTGGAAGTGGTGCCTGGGGTTACTTCTGGTATTGCTGCACCTGCTTATGCTGGCATTCCCTTGACTCATAGGGACTATAGTTCCACTGTAACATTCGTTACTGGACACGAAGCGGCGGGAAAATATCGACCTCAAGTAAACTGGGAGGCCATCGCTCGGGGTTCGGAAACTATTGTTATTTATATGGGAATTCACAATCTTAGTAATATCTTACCTCAATTGGTAGCTGGCGGTTTAGGTCTAGACACCCCTGTAGCATTGATTCGCTGGGGAACCAGACCGGAACAAGATGAGTTAATCGGCACAATCGGTACAATTATGGGGCAAGTAGAAGAAAAAAACTTTGCTGCCCCGGCGATCGCCGTTATTGGCCAAACGGTCCACCTCCACTCAGTTTTAGCAGGAGGCCGTTAATATTAGTTTTTCATGAATTTAATAGGTTTCCAAGTTAAATGGCCAAGGTTTAAGCTAGCACACAATCTATAAAAGCTAGAAAATAACAATGGCCATTAATTTAGTTAAAATAATTGAGAAAGTTATTACCGATAGGAAAAATTACTGCCCAGCAGGAGCGAACAATTTGTCGTCTGATGTGGTACAATGCAAAATTAGAGTTCTCCGAATGGGACGCTAAGAGCGATTGGTTCGCAATCGCGCTGCGTAAATTGTCTTATTTTCTAGAGTCTGGCAGGATTGTTGTGTCTAGGAAAAGCACAAAAGACGAAAAGCTTATTCAAATTCCCTATTCACGGCTTTCTCAGATCCGTTAGAAATTTAAGAGTACGGATTGTGCCCGAGTCTATGGCATTATATTTATGATGACCACTCAATCTTCCCTAGGGGACCGAGGAGCGGGATATTATGGGCAAAAACAGCTGATTAGGTCAGTTAATGCTCTACCCGCCGCTGTTTTTTAGATTGAGTTGGCTGATATGAAAACAAATTTTTTGAGGAGAACGATGCTGAAGCGATTAATCTTAATAGTGGTGGCAACTTTATTTTTTGCCTTACAACTCAATGTTGGCAGTGCTGCTGCCCTGGAAGTTGATGAAAGTACTCGCACTGTGCCTTTGAACGAGGCTGGGGATACCATTGTCCTGAGCAATAAACAACTGGCCCAAGGACAACGACTGTGGATTAACAATTGTACGAAATGCCATCTCCAGGGCAAAACCAAAACCAATCCCAATATTGGCTTGAGTTTAGACGAACTGGCTGGTGCAGAGCCGCCACGGGATAATCTGGAAGGACTGGTGGATTACATCGAAAATCCCACCACTTACGATGGAGAAATTGACCTCGATCTGGTCCATCCGAACACCACCAGGTCTGATGTTTTCCCAGAGTTGAGAAATTTATCCCAAGAGGACGAGGAAGCTCTGGCTGGTTATATGCTGGTTGCGCCTAAGTTAGATCCGAGGTGGGGAGGCACGATCTACAACTAAACCATAGAAGCCGCGAGTGAGAATTAGCCAGTGGAACGAGCAAGGGGTTTTAACCCCGCGTATTTGCAAAAACCGCTTCACCACTTTAATTTATTGGTGTTAAAATCTTGAGAGGACACTTAAATCTGGTAACCTGCCATGCGGTGTCCTTCATTAGAAGTAAAGGCACAGCAACCCACCCCCCAAGGGGTGGGTGGGGTTGGGGGGGTGGGTTTGCTCACAGATAATCTAAAAACTGCCTGGGAAATTAGTAGTAAATACCTATTGCCAACGCTTCTTCCATTTGGTTTATTGCTTCGGTCAAAAGATTGTTATTGGTGAAACCAGGTCGTGTTACAAGTATAATACCATCGCTCATAGACTCTAAGAGCAAAGCATCGTTGCAGTGTTCCAGGGGAGGAGTATCCACTATGACTAAATCGAAGAGTTGGCGAATGTTCCTAAAGAGTCTTTCAAGTTCATTGGATTCCATAATTGCTGCTACGTGACGTAGTGGACCGAGGCTAGTGATAATGTATAAATTGGCAATATCAAGAACGATAGTTATGCAATCACTCTGAGAACCGTAGTAGCTGAGGGGATCGATACTTGCCGAAGCAACGGGAGGAACGTTGAGATATTGACCGCCGGAAGCGGAACGCAGGTCTCCTTCAATTAATAAAGTACGTTTACCCGCTGCTGAGGATGTGATGGCTAGGTTATAAGCGGTCATACTCTTTCCTTCCTTCGAGCTGACCCTAGTGACAATAAATACTTTTTTTTCCTGTTCCAATCGCTGGTAAAAAAGTAGGCCATCTGCATCCGGATCCACTAGGATTGGTGTATCTTCTCCTTATTTCCTGAAGGGATTTAGGTTTTCTACCTTGGGCAAATCCTGCCAGGACCATTTTCTTTTCAGATAACCCGGAACTGCTCCTATACCTATGACGGAGATTAAAAGTATGATCAGTGTCCAACGGCCCATGGGGGATTGATTCATATCAGTTTGTATTATAGCCGGTTTGTATCAACAAAACGATAATGTGCCGGTCGTAGCAGTGGCGTCCAACTAGCAGAGTAGCATTCATAGCAGTCGTCAGGTTATTTGTAAGGTTTTAACTTTAATACCTTTTAGTTCAGTTTTATACTCAGGGAACATCTCAAACAAAACCCACTCGCGATCATAGAAAAATTGTCTAAACTCTGGAGACCAAAATTGTCCAAATTCAGCTTGTTTTTGTTTAGATGCCCTGCTAGTGTTCTCTTTTGGTGCATAGAGAACATACATACTCTCTTGGCTGAAATAGCCTTGGGCAACTAAAAAATCATACAGTTCTTGGTTTAAATTTTTAAATTTTTATTGTCTAGGAAGTAGTATTTATCAAATCCAACCAAACCTTAAATTTATTTGTCAAAAAGTACTGCATGAAATCGTTTGGTGCTAGAGAAAGGATATATTCCGGGTCCGGTGCTAATACACATATGGTCCTTAGCGAAAATATCCCTAGGTTATGTTGTGTGACAGCGTATTCAATTTTGTCTAAAGGTATATTACCTCGCCAAACTCCCGGCCTCCGTGACAACTCGATACGTTTTTTATCGTTTATGATAAATTATGCCCATGTACAATCTTTGTAATGACAGTAAAAGTAGGCTGAAACTGCTAAATCGAAGGGATTTTTTCTACAAGACATTATTTTTTTGTTTTGAACCTGCATTTTATCTATGTTCGATAAAGGGATATGATTTGCATTATCTACCTCAAACACCCAACTAGACCTAAGGCGTATTTCCCTGTTGATATATCTCTCTAGGTATGTAGTGAAGTATTTGGTTGTAAGTTGTGCGAGTTTGCGATTTCTAGCAAGTAGCCCACGAGCAATAATCATATGCAGCCGGGCTATCATAACTAACGGGTGAAATTTATACGTAAAAGTATCCTCAATCAACAGTTTTTCAAGGTGACGTAGTTGTCGTGTTACGAAAGTCCCACCGGTTTTTTCCAGATGGATAAATATGAATTTGTCTGTAATTACCATAGTTCACACTGTTATTAGATAGTTAGCCAATTCCTCATGAAAAATTCTCGGGAGAACGGAAACCGCGATGTTTTAACTCGCGGATGAAGTTCGACTCGGCGGATTTATCCGCAGTAAGCCCCTTGCGGGGGTGAGGGCAGTAGAGCCAAGTAACACGCCTTTCGGCGGTAATGTTAGCCTCGTCGCCCGCGGCATTGATTAATGGCGCGGGCGCGGCGCTCTGCAGGGGTGCGCTTTCCACCTTGAATTCGATTCAAGAAAATGCACCGCACCGCAAGGTTATCGGTCGGTACTTTTTCGGCAGCACTGTCTTACCTCTCGTACAACTGTTTAACTGCTGGATTCTAGCAGCCCAGAGCTACCCACCCCGATAGATTTTAGCTAACAAATGTTCCGGTGGCTCTCTCCCAATGCAGTCACTCTCGCGCAGAGGCGCTCCGGCACGGAGAATTAATAAACAGGCGCTTCAAGCGCTCATCCATATCATGTTATTCTCTGCGCCTCTGTGTCTCTGTGAGCTTCCATTAGAAAGTAACTGCTCTTTGTTCTATTTTGTCAGCTTGGTTATCGCTGTGTTTCCAATATACCTAATTAAAAGCCTTTTGGCAAACCCACCCCCCAACCCCACCCACCCCTACCCACCCACCCCTACCCCCTCCCAGGAGGGGAACCAGGAGGGGAACCTGGGAGGGGGGCGAAGGGGGGGTGGGTGCAAATCAACCACTGTGTGTCAACCCCCCGCCGATAATGTAGCCGCTTGTTGCGGCTTAGACTGGTCAACTAGCTATCGGTCTGGGGCACGAGAGCCACGGAGCTGACTTCGCGGGGTGCTGATTGAGATTCCTGTGCGGATAACAATTATAATATAGTATAATGCCCACCTATTACCCAAAACGCTATAATTAATTGCCTAATTGCTCCAGCAAAGCATCCCGATACTCTATCGCCGGTTCATAGTTGGGGTCAAGGTTGAGGGCTTTTTCAAAGGAGTCTAGGGCTTCTCCATAGCGTTTCAGAGCGTAGAGAGTGACGCCCCGATTGTGCCACCTAATAACATTGTCTGGATCTAGTTCTAAGGAGCGATTTAAAGCAGCTAGAGATTCTGGATATTGTTCCAAGAGCAGGAACAGATAGCCTTTATTATCCCAAGCAGGAGCATAGTTTGGGTTAATGGCGATCCCTCGTTCAAAATCTGTCTGGGCTAAGTCATATTGTTTTAGATTCAAGCGAGCTAAACCTCGATTATTATACAGTAAAGCAGACTCTGGTAATCCAAGATTCTGTCTAATTTCAATTCCTTGATTGAAGGATTCTATGGCACCGCGATATTGCTCTAAAAAGAATCTCAATTCTCCTTGAGTTGTGAAGTCGGCGGGGTTGTCTGGAGCAATTTCAATCGCCCGGTTTAGGGCAACGAGAGCAGTATCGAAACGTTTTAGTTCCAGTAATGCCTCTGCTCTGCAACGCCAAGCTTCATAGAAATTTCGGTCAATTTTCGTAGCTTGATTGCAAGCTTCATCTGCTTCTAGATAGCGACCATTAAATCCCAAGACAAAACCTTTAGCAAACCAGGCTAAATAGAGGTTTTTGCTCAGCTCGATTGCTTGGTCGAAATGGCGCAATGCTTCCGCCATATATTGCTCTTCCCTTCCCAAGCGCCATAACTGGTTGCCCCGATCTAACCAGTAGAGAGGGTTATTTTCATCTTCAAGAGAAACTGGGGGGCGCCAAGAATCTAGATCCACCGCAGAAATTGATTTTGGAGCAAATGATTCTAGGGAATAAACTTCCTGGGTATCTAATTGTAAAAAGGTCTGAATAGGAATGCCCAAACTGAAACCAATTTTCACTCTTACAGGTTCGGACTCATTCCAACCTTGTCCAACAATCTCATTTAAATCTTCTGCTGAGACTTCTTTTCCATCAGCTCTACCGTGAATGCCGATCAGTCTGCCATTACTATCTAAAATGGGACCACCACTCATACCTGGATGAGAAAGATTGGTATAAACTAGCTCGTAGCCTTGTTGGCGGATCTCTGGTTGAGAAATAGAAGTACCTACATTATCATAGAGGATACCGGGGTTAAAGACAAACTCAAAGACAAACTCTTTTTGTTCTTGTAGAGGCCATCCAGCTATAAAGATATAGGGTTCTTTTGCAGTAGAAGAGTCAGATAAAGATTGATTGCGGTCTTTATAGAGTGGGTAATTGTAATTAGATAGGATAGCGGCGACCGGTTGACAGTCGGGCTGAAAATCTTTGCCCTTCTTAGTGTCTATTGGTGGTTTCTCTGTGCTAAACTGGACTAGGACTAAATCGATATTTTCAGACCAACGTTTAATTTTCTCTTTGTTAATCCCGTAAACTGACCCGTCACAGGTGGTAACTTCTGCTTCTTCGCTGGTAGTAGCCATGACGTGATAAGCTGTGAGGACGTAGTAGGTACTACCTTCTTGACGGATAATTACCCCCGAACCAGGGTCGGGAGCTTGTCCTTCAACTAACACGGTCATTTTTCTGGCTTTTTGCTTTATTTCATTGATGTTAAAAGCTGCTGCCTTGGCTGGAGAAATCAGAGTTGCAGCGCTTACAACAGCAAATCCAGCAATTAAAGAGGTCAAATTTATCTTTTTCATGATAAAGAGGTAAAGGATTCAAGTAGGGTGGGCAATGCCCACCGTCTGTAGTGCGTCTAGACTAAAATTGTGGCTCCCCGCCTTTAGGCGGGAAAATCCACCCATGGTAAAATATATCCACCAATTGATAACTGTTTCAAATTCCTACGTTGGCTCGATATGCTTCTACTCCTTCATAAGCATAACGATTATAACCGCTGTTTTGAATCAATTCTTCCAAATAGCGAACTCGTTCTGCTGGGGCTGGGTGAGATGAATTCCAAGGGGTAGTGGAACTAGAATTTTGCTGTTTCAAGATACCCATGACGCTGTGTAAGCCATCAGCAGAATAGCCAGCAGTAGCCAGTACCCTAGTTCCCAATATGTCAGACTGAGTTTCTAGTTCCCGACTGTACTCAAAGCTAGTGTAATCTGTGAGAATGCCAGCAAAAGGAATAAGCTTACCAAAACCGCTCAGAGCAGCATTGGTAGCTAATTTCTGGAAGCCGTGGGAGAGAACGGAGTGGGCGATTTCATGACCCAGTAAACCAGCTAATTCTGCTTCTGAACCCATTATTTTGAGCATACCAGAATTGATGAAAATCTTGCCGCCGGGATAAGCAAAGGCGTTGAGAGTCGGTTCATCGATGACGTTGAACTCGTATTCAAATTCATCTCGTCCCATTAATTTAGCTACTTTCTGTCCCACTTCATTGACGTATTGCTGTACTTTGGAGTTGTCTAGCAGGGTGAATTGTTGTTTTGCCTGTTCGGCGAAGATTTCTCCTGCTTTCACTTCTCCCTGTAACAAAATCTCAATTAATTGAACATTACCTTCGTCTCCGAACAACGCGGACTGGATCGCCACACCAAGACCCAAACCAATCAGTTCTTGACGGATATATTTATCGTACTGTTGTTGATTTTCATTAGCAAGGCGGCGATATTTAGATGCTTCCGGGCGATCGGGATAGGAGAAGGTGAATTGACGAGCGGCGATTGCTGCTTCCAGCCAGCGTTTTTCTTCCCCGAGCAACTCGATTTTGGCGTCTAGGAGTTCTGTTTGGTCTGGGTAAAGGGTGGTTACTCGATCTAAAGCTGCTAATGCTTCTTCGTTGCGCTCGTACTTTTTCAGGGCTTGGACATAGAGTAAATGTCCGGGGATATAATCGGGATAGTTCTCTGTTAGTAATTTTAGGGAAATCAGGGTTTTGCTTTCCAATTCTTGCTCTATACCCCGCCGAGCATTGCGCAAATAAACTCTCCCGGCGGGAGGGAGGTTGTCAGCGTCTGCTAAGGGAGGTGGTGGGGGTTCTGCGGGAGGAAAGTCTGGTTTGACTTCACGCTGAAGGCTAGCTGCCATTTGCAGGTTCCCCTGTTTGTAGAACTGATCTGCTTGCAGCAATTTTTGGTAGCGGTTATTGTTAAAGTTGCCGAATGTTTGCGCTATTTCTGTAGTAGCTGCATTTTCATCCACCCCTCTGCTCCCCTCCTGGGAGGGGATGGGGGTGGGTGGGGGTACTTTTGATTGTACTATGGGGGTTAAGGTAATTACCAGCAGAAAGCTGAGTAAAAATGATATTAAGGTTTTCCACGAATAACGGCTTAGTTTCATGTTTTATCTCTCCTTTTGCATGGCTACGGGGGGGTGGGTTTGCTCACAGATAATCTAAAAACTGCCTGGGAAATTAGTAGTAAATACCTATTGCCAAAAGGCTTTTAATTAGGTATATTGGAAACACAGCGATAACCAAGCGGACAAAATAGAACAAAGAGCAGTTACTTTCTAATGGAAGCTCACAGAGACACAGAGGCGCAGAGAATAACATGATATGGATGAGCGCTTGAAGCGCCTGTTTATTAATTCTCCGTGCCGGAGCGCCTCTGCGCGAGAGTGACTGCATTGGGAGAGAGCCCCGGAACATTTGTTAGCTAAAATCTATCGGACAAGTCATATTAATTTCGATGCAACCGGAATTGATATCAGTGGTTTGGGGAAATGTGACGGTGGGAGAAAGTTCCCTGATTGTGAGGATTTTAGCAAGTTCTGCGGCTATAACTGATGTCCGAGGATTTTTTATCCCAACGGAATGAAATATCACAACTCCCGTCAATGCTACTAATCTTAGGGATATCTGTACTAGTTTTATTTTCTCTCTTACCTTCTCTTACAAACATTGAAAGTTTGGTTCCAGCTATTATACGTATCTTTCTCAGCCAATCTCCAAGAGGGTAAATGTCCCTCTGGAGCATTTAGGTTAAAAGTAAAATCTGGGTATAGCCATTTTTTGTTCTTATACCAACCGCGATGCGCAAAACTCATGCAATACCGCAGTCAGCTTACGGTTACTCTGTCTCAGGAGGAGGTTCTGGTGCAGGTTCTTGCTCAGGTTGCTCAATGTCTTGTTTACGAGATGAATAAGGTGTAGACTCACAAGCGAGCAGGTAAATCATTCTTCGGAACAGTAATTTGCTCCAGTTGAAGAGAAACTGGTTGTATTGGAGTAGACTGGAAACCTCTTGACTGCTGTTGCTTGAGTTGATTATACTCTTGTTGGTATTCAGCGATTAATTTCTTCAAATCGTTAATATTTTTATTACATCTAGCTTTATCCTTTGGGTCATTACTAAAATATTGTTGTTCTTCGTATTCTTTCTGGAGTCTTAGAGAAAGCTCAATGTGATCTTCTAAATCTTTTACTCTCTGTTTAATTAGATCTATCATAACTCACTTTTAGGTAATTTTCTATTTCCTTTGTAGTCGTCGTTTTATCTGTTACCACCATTCCTTAGTATTAAAACTGGTTCCCAGGAAGTCTCAATGTCATCCCATTTTACCCTGGATCTAAAAAAGTGCAACCAATCTCATCTCCTGGTGATAGTCTAGGGGAAATCGTTCTCCCCTACTTTTTCTCTAACTTCTGCTGTTTTCCACTCAACTCAGATAACCTAGTTGACGCCGAGCTTCAAATAAACCGACGGATACACTAACAGAAAGATTCAAACTGCGCACTTTTGCTTGTGTCATGGGAATATATGTGGTAAGATGACAATTAGAGAGAACGGTAGAGGATAAACCAGTGGTTTCGCTGCCAAATAATAACCAGTCATCGGGTTGATATTCACAACTCAGGTAACTACAATTACCCCCCACGCTAAAGCCTATTAATCTTCCTCTTCTTTGTTGCGCTATGGCTATAAAATTAGCCCAACTATGATGATAGTGTAAATCTACATAAGGCCAATAATCTAATCCTGCTCTTTTGAGGTGGCGATCGCTGATTTCAAACCCCAAAGGGGCAACTAAATGCAACTCCGTTCCTGTTGCGGCACAAGTACGGGCTATATTTCCTGTATTGGAGGGGATTTTCGGTTCGACTAAAACTACCTGAGGCATTATGACCAGTTACCAGTTACCAGTTACCAGTGAACAATTTTCAATTGTAACATCTTCTGTGTAGGGTGTGCAGGGTAAGAACTTTGACATAGCAATCTATCATGATTTATAACTATCTTCTCCCCCCCTGATTAAGCTATCTTTTACCCAAAAGTCTAGAAATATTGCTGGGTGGGGAGCTGGGGAGCTGGGGAACCGGGGGGGGGATCCACCGCTAAGGCTTTTACAAATGATTTAGCACTGCTATACCTTCTCCTTAAATTAACATCCCCATTTTGCTGTCGGTGAGCAAGGTTTAGGGGTATAGGCTCGCCTATTTGGTAAAATTTATTCTTGCCCACCCTACGGGTCTTTGGGGTCGGGCGGGAAGACCCCGCCCCTACGAGCTGGTAACTGCCTGACTGCCCCGGTTGGCATGAGCAGGACTAGGTTAGGCTGGGGATAAGGTATAAGGGGGCTAAATTTAAGAGTACCATGCTGAGCATAGCTACTGAAGGACTAACAAAACAATTCGATCGCCACGTTGCAGTGAACGACGTGGAATTACAAGTAGCAACAGAGGAAGTCTATGGACTAATTGGTCCCAACGGAGCGGGGAAAACCACCCTCATTCGCATGTTAGCAGCAGCAGAGGAACCCACTACCGGGGAAATCTATCTTCATGGAGAACGACTATTACGAGATGACAGTAACCTAGACCTGAAGAAGCTTTTAGGCTATCTCCCGGATGATTTTCCCCTCTATGAGGACTTAACAGTCTGGGACTACCTGGACTATTTTGCCCGACTTTATCGCTTGAGGCAACCCCACCGTCGCCGGAGGTTATCTGAAATTCTGGAACTGGTAGACTTAAGCAGCAAGCGTCACAGTCTGGTGGCTACTCTTTCTCGGGGAATGAAGCAACGACTGAGTCTTGCTCGCACTATTATCCACCAACCCCTCTTGCTGCTCTTAGACGAACCGGTTTCTGGTTTAGACCCCATTGCCAGGATGAAGTTTCGGGAAATTATCAAAGTTTTGCAACAGGAAGGGATGACTATTCTCATTTCTTCCCATGTTCTGAGCGATTTGGCCGAACTGTGTACCTCCGTGGGTATCATGGAATTGGGGTATTTGGTGGAAAGCGCTTCTCTAGAAGAATTATATTCCCGTTTGTCTCGTCAGCAAATTATCTTATCCACCCTGGGGCATATTCAGGAAATAGAAGTAGAATTGAAAAATAATCCTTTAGTGGAAGCATGGGAGGTACTACCCCAAAAGGGGAGTTTAAAGGTTAACTTTTCTGGGAATACCCAAGATAGCGCTGCCTTATTGCGGTCCCTGGTTGCTGCAAACATCCCCCTGACAGAGTTCCACTGCACCCAGGAAGACTTAGAAACCATCTTCCTCAAGTTAGAACATAAACAAGTGTCTTAGGAGCATTAATCCTCATGATATCTACCATTATGGATCGGTTAGGGGAATGGAACCCCCAACTATTGCGAGAATTGAAAGGAAAGCTGAACACGAGAAATATAGCCGTAGCTTCCGCTATCTCCATCGGCTTTCAGTTGCTACTGTACTTATTCTACGAGAGTCTTCTCCCCATTACTAGGAACACCTCTAACCACTACTGCACTGGTAGTTTTCCTGATTCCTATTCTGGAGCGGAATGCTTAAAAGATGCCCTGGGTAACGTTATCATCAATTGGCAACGGTGGTGGTTAGACATCTTCATCTGTATAAGCATTATCGGCATATTCGCCTTATTAGTAGGAGGTACTTATCTGCTCATTGCCGACTTATCCAAGGAAGAAAGTCGCGGCACCCTCAATTTCCTTCGTCTCAGCCCTCAATCAGCTCGTAGCATTTTCTCAGGGAAAATACTCGGCGTCCCTATCATACTCTATTTGTTGGTCATGTTGGCCATGCCTTTACATTTCGGAGCTGGTTTAGGGGCTGGCATTCCCTTGATTTTGCTCTTAGCATTCTATACCATTCTCATTGCTAGCTGCGCCTTTTTCTACAGTGGTGCTCTCTTTTACGGCTTAGTTAGTTCCGCACTGGGGGGTTTCCAAGCTTGGTTATTTAGCGGTGGGGTGTTGTTTTTCCTGTGGCTCATGTCTTTCCTCACCATGAGCGAACATGAAGGAACTATGGGCAATGTAGCAGATTGGTTGACCCTGTTTTATCCCGGAAAAATGCTCTCCTATCTCGTTAATGCTACCCCAGTTGCTACAGAAGTAGATTATTTGCCCCTAGAGCAAGTTACCGACATAACCTGGTTTGGTTTGTCTCTTTGGCAGAATGCTATATTAGGGATATTCTTTATTCTCCTCAACTATGGTGTTTGGACATATTGGTTGGGAAAAGGACTCAAGCGTCGCTTCCACAACCCTATTGCTACCAGTTTGAGCAAACAACAGAGTTACTGGCTCACCGCTAGTTTAATGACAACCATGGCGGGATTTAGCTTACCCCATAGTAATGTAGCAGAATATGAGGTGCAAGGAAATACTATTCTCCTCCTCTTCTTTGAACTGATGCTATTTTTAGGTTTAATTGCTGCTTTAAGCAACCATCGCCAGGCATTACAAGATTGGGCACGTTCTCGCAATACAAGGGGTAAGCAAGGTAATCCCAACTTGCTCAAGGATTTGGTTTGGGGAGAAAAAAGTCCTTCCACTGTAGCCATAGGTATTAATTTAGTCATTGCTTCATTAATCTTACTCCCTCTACTGCTCATATCCCCTTTCGACTACTACAAAATCAATCTGTCTTTGGGGATATTGTTCCATATTAGTGTCATTTTAATTTATGCCTGTGTCGCTCAACTTATCCTCATGGCAACAATGCCCAAACCGACAATTTGGGCTACTGCTGGGATGGGGGGATTAATGATTTTACCCCTCATTATTGCTGTCCTCTTTCAAATTGACCCGAACGACCAACCCTTTCTGTGGCTATTCTCAATCCTACCAGTAGTGGGGGCAGAAAACATTACCTCAGGGCAATTTTGGATCGCATTTTTAACCCAATGGGGGGCGATCGCCTTCCTCTCATTCCTCATGACCAAGCAATTGCAAGTCTATGGTGCTAAGCAGAGCAAAGCATTATTCCCTGCGTAGGGTGGGCATTGCCTACCAACTTCCCGCCTACCAGCTTCCCGCCCTACAGGGTTTAAATATTAACCAGTTCAACTCTACACCCAGGGCTGTTTCATTCTCAAGTCTCCTTGAGTAAACTGCCCTCGGTTCGTGAAAATTGTGCAATTATTCCCAAATATGTTTGACAATTATCCCTGTTATCCTTGTGCAGTGCCCTATCAGCCTTATCAGTCAAGTGATACAGTCCATTGATAAATCTTGAAACTATTATCATAGAGGCGATAACTAAAAGTTGCGCTTACGGGATCGCCGGGAAAAGCAACGAGCTCAAAAATCCGGCGTTGCATAATAGACCTCTTGCAAAAATCGATTTTGGCTACGCAATAGCAATACTTTGAGCAGCAATTTTGGCATTTATGCAAGAGGTCCAATATCTTACTTATAACGATGGAACGGATACCCGTTATGAACTGGTTGATGGGGAATTAGTGTCTATAAGTTTGGGAACAGGGCGACACGAAGCCATTATCCATTACTTAAGCCGTCATCAATAGACATCTCCTAAAAACCTCAAGACCACTCTGGGACTACATTTGAGCTGAGAGCCATAAGAGTTTAAAAAACTTGTTCTTTGGCGATTTTTTAGGTATTAGAGCAGCTTCTTGTTAGCAACTTGCCAAAAAATTGACAATTCCAAGAATACATTGAAGGCTGCTCGAATGATTAATTTCAATAACCTAATACTCAATTGAGAAATTAACCACTAAAATCGGCGATCGCCTGCAATACTCTAAGTTTACCCCTGATATTCCAACATTTAAAATCCTCACAAAATCCTAATATGTGGACAATTACACTACCCTTAATAATTTTTGAGTTTCTTTTTAGGAGATGTCTAATTTGGATATATCTAGTCAGCTTGTTTTCCTCGATTCAAATAACGTACTTCTTCGAGCAAAATATAAAACCTTTTGTCATTTTCGGCTTGTTTTTGCTTGGTTGCCTCTATTTCTCGCTCATGTTTTTCTGCTACTTGTAATAATACTTGAGTATTTAGTTTTAAAACATCTACAGTATCCTTGACGTCAGCTACACTATCCCGCATCTGGATTACAGTATCTTTGACGTCAACTACACTATCTCGCATATCAGCTACAGTAGAAGCTAACTTATCCAGCATTTCATCTGTCCAACGTTGTACCGCCATGATATTTCTCCTGGTTTTTACTGATCGGTTTAATTTCCTAGATTGCTTCAATTTTGGCATAAGTTGAACAAATTGAGCAACCATCGAGGAAGTCAAATCAGCTTTAACCACCCAGAAAATCAAACACCCCCACAAAGCGCCATATATTCTGCTACCCTGAGAGACGCTGTATTTCATTGAGAATTATCCATGAGAACTAATTATTGCGGCGAGCTGAGAACAGATCATATAGACAAAACCGTCACCCTCTGCGGTTGGGTGGATCGCCGTCGGGATCACGGAGGCGTTATTTTTATCGACTTGCGGGATCGCTCTGGTGTTGTCCAAATAGTCAGCGATCCTCAACGCACTCCCCAATCCTATCCTGATGCAGAATCCCTACGCAGTGAATATGTGGTGCAAATTACTGGGAAAGTCAGTCAGCGCCCGGAAGAGTCTTTAAACCCAAAGCTTCCCACAGGAGACATTGAAATTTACGCTGAAACCATTCAAGTACTCAACAGTAGGAACAAGCAACTTCCGTTCTTGGTTTCCACTAGCGAGACAGAAACCGTCAGGGAAGATTTGCGGCTCAAATATCGTTATTTAGACTTGAGACGCCATTCCATGAAGCAAAATCTGCACCTGCGTCATCAAGTATTTAAGGCGATTCGCCACTTCCTAGAAGAGGAAGGTAACTTCCTGGAGGTAGAAACTCCTATTCTCACTCGCTCCACCCCGGAAGGTGCCCGAGACTACTTGGTTCCCTCCCGAGTCAACCCGGGAGACTGGTATGCTTTACCTCAGTCTCCCCAGCTTTTCAAGCAATTGCTCATGGTTTCCGGTTTCGATAGATATTATCAGATTGCTCGTTGCTTTCGGGATGAAGACTTGAGAGCAGACAGACAACCGGAATTTACCCAATTGGACATGGAAATGAGTTTCATGTCTGAGGAGAAAATTCTCACCTTAAATGAAGCTTTAATAGCTCACGTCTTCAAAACTGTCAAAAATATTGACATTCCTCGCCCTTTCCCCCGTCTCACCTACAAGGAGTCCATGGACCGTTACGGTACGGATAAACCAGATACCCGCTTTGCCTTAGAATTAGTGGACGTGAGCAACCTAGTTAAAGATTGCGGTTTTAAGGTCTTTTCTGGGGCAGTGAAAAAAGGGGGAATTGTGAAAGTACTGCCTATTCCTCAGGGAAATGATACCATTTCCAATGTCAGGATTAAACCCGGTGGGGACTTGTTTACTGAAGCTACCGCTGCGGGAGCTAAAGGTATTGCTTACGTTCGCGTTAAAGAAGGAAAAGAACTAGAGACTATTGGTGCCATTAAGGATAACCTGAGTGAGGAACAGAAACAACAATTATTAGAGCTGACAGGAGCTCAACCAGGTCATTTATTGCTCTTTGGGGCTGGAGATACTCAAACAGTGAATAAATCCCTGGATCGCCTCCGTTTAGTTTTGGGGGAACAACTGGGTTTAATTGACCCTGAGAAGGTTAATCTCCTTTGGGTTACGGAGTTCCCTATGTTTGAATGGAAAGTAGATGAGAAGCGTTTACAAGCCCTACATCATCCCTTTACTGCTCCCCACCCGGAAGATTTAGAAGACCTGAAAACCGCCCGTGCCCAAGCCTATGATTTAGTATATAATGGGGTTGAAATAGGAGGTGGCAGTCTGCGCATTTATCAGCGGGAGGTTCAAGAGCAAGTATTTGAGGCCATCGGTTTATCCAAGGAATCCGCTGAGAATAAGTTTGGCTTTCTGTTGGAAGCATTTGAGTATGGTACACCCCCCCACGGAGGTATTGCCTATGGTTTAGATCGCTTGGTAATGCTCTTAGCAAAAGAAGAATCTATTCGGGACGTAATCGCTTTTCCCAAAACCCAACAAGCAAGCTGTTTACTCACCGCTGCACCTTCCGAGGTTGATAAGAAGCAGTTAAAAGAACTTGAGGTTACTTCCACTTATAAACCGAATCAACAGTAACCCGTAGGGTGGGCATCGCCCACCATCCAGTTACCAGTTACCAGTTACCAGTTACCAGTTACCAGTTACCAGTCCTGCTCATGCCAACCGGGGCAGTCAGGCAGTTACCAGTTGTAAGTTCCCAGGTAGATGTTTTGAAAATTGCCCACAGGTCAAGGTTGTCACATGTTTATGCTAAATAATTTATTGATGTTTAAACAAGGATTTGATAGATAACGTGGGAAGGTGGGCAATGCCTACCCTACTACTAATCGTATAATGAGTAACTAAGCCATTTTTCCCCCTCTCTCTCTTCTCGTCGGAGCAAGCGCCAAGTTTTCCCCTCTGCTTGTCGCTGTAAATAGATGTCAAAGGGGTTTTGCTCTTGTTGCACTTGCTGGCTGGGCAGGTCTAGCTGGAGGTTATAAGTTCCTTGGAGGTGATATAGCACGTACCTTGACAGTGTAGGGCGCGCCCGATATGAAAGGGCGCGCGGCAGTGCCGTGCCCGTACCAGTTATGAGTTTGACAGGTAGGATGCTGGGAAAATTGCTGACAGGTAAGGGTTCTAACTTAGAAGCCAACCCACCCCCATCCCCTCCTGGGAGGGGAGCAGAGGGGTGGGTCACCCAGGGTGTATCAATCGCCTTGGCGACTGCTATAAGTTGGTAGTTTACCCATTTTCATGGTTTCTACTAGTTTAACAGTAATGCCGGAAATGGCTAACTGGGGTACTGCTGTGTCTAACTGCTCACTGAGACCCGCAACAGGAGTGGCTATTTGTCGGGCGGAAACTTCGAGTGGCGCTGCGCGATCGCCTTACTCACTATATCACCGTCGGGTTTTGGGGTACCACAACCAGTCAATACAACCATTAACATTAATCCTAGAATTATCTGGATCCACCTATATAATGGGGTGATAGGGTGATGGGGAGATGGGGTGAGAGGGTTGACACACAGTGGTTGATTTGCACCCACCCCCCCTTCGCCCCCCTCCCAGGTTCCTCTCCTGGTTCCCCTCCTGGGAGGGGGTAGGAGTGGGTGGGTAGGGGTGGGTGGGGTTGGGGGGTGGGTTTGCCAAAAGGCTTTTAATTAGGTATATTGGAAACACAGCGATAACCAAGCTGACAAAATAGAACAAAGAGCAGTTACTTTCTAATGGAAGCTCACAGAGACACAGAGGCGCAGAGAATAACATGATATGGATGAGCGCTTGAAGCGCCTGTTTATTAATTCTCCGTGCCGGAGCGCCTCTGCGCGAGAGTGACTGCATTGGGAGAGAGCCCACATTTGTTAGCTAAAATCTATCGGAGATGGTTGTTATAATTAGTCATATCTTGTTATAATACAGCAACTGGAAACTGGAAACTGGTACGTGCTATAGTGCGTCTAAATCATTTGTGCAAGTACTAACGGTAGATCCCCCCAGCCCCCCTTAGATCGGGGGGTGGCCGTAGGGCGGTGGGATCGGGCGGAGTGCTCAAATCATTTAGGTTTGCTATATACATCTATTATGTCATCTACTGTAACTGCTTTACCTGCTCAACTAGATAAAATAGTAGAGCGCTTCAAGAAACGAACTGATCCGAAACAGCGTTATCAACAACTCTTAGCCTATGGAAAAAAACTTCCTCCTATGGAAGAAGAGGATAAGGTACCAGAAAATAAAGTTTCTGGCTGTGTTTCTCAAGTTTATATTGCCGCCGACTTGGAAGGTGGTAAAATTTTCTACCGGGGATACTCTGACGCTCAGTTAGTGAAAGGTTTAGTGGCTTTTTTAATCACTGGAGTCAACGGTTTAACTCCGGCAGAAGTTTTACAAATTACCCCAAACTTTATCACCCAAACTGGTATCCCCGTTAGTCTCACTCCCTCCCGCGCTAATGGTTTTTACAATATCTTCCAAATGATGCGACAAAAAGCATTAATTCTATTGAAATAGCAATCCTAAATCATTTGTGTAGGCGCACGGTAGGGGCACGGCATTGCCGTGCCCCTACACAATCGCTTTTGGTGGGCATTGCCCACCCTACACCTTTAGGGAGGTAGATTTGGCGGGAACGATCCCCCAGCTGAATCCAACCCAAATCTTGCAAGCGATGGGTTAGATTGGAGATGGTTACTCCCAACTCTTCTGCCATTCCATAGAGATGATACCATTTGCTTAAATCCCTCCCCTTTTTCAGCTCAGCCAAGATATACTGAGGCATCAACAAGCAACCAGCAAAATACTGGGCTTGCCATTCAATCCCTTTTAAGTCCTCCCCACTGCGACACAAGAGGAAATCTACTTTAATGTTGACCCCTTTTTTGGCCAGCCGCAAATAGCGTTCCACAGCAAGGCGATCGATATGCAAAACCCAATGTCCGATTTCGTGGGCAATGGTGGATTCCCCAAAACCACCCCGAAGTCGAGGAATATCTTCATTGATTTCAATCAACCCCTCTAGGGGCAAAATCCTGGCGGCAATTTTTCCCCATTCGTCCGGCTCGATTTTGTCCCACACTAAGTCTAAGCCGAGAAATTCCCCTACCCTACTGGCGTCCAGAGGCCATTTGGGAACGTATTTGGGGGTTTGGGACATTTGTCTGAGAATCTCCAGAGACTGGGCTTCGATTTCGATTCTGGGGATGAAGCGAAATGGCTTTAAGATACTCAATTTTTCCCCTCCCGCTTTTCCCCTTGTCTTGCTGCATGAAATACTTTGCGTGCAAATTCTGGGTTTTCCCGCATTCGTCGGAATAAAGTCGGCATGCTCTTATAATGCTCCTTGAGCAAATCCTCTTCCTGCTGGGGAATGCGTCCCGCGAGAAAAATTAGCTCTTCTTCATCTAAGTCTAAGTGATTGGCTAAAGAACGGATCGCCCCTTCTTTAGGGGCATAATTGCTCCGCCCGTTCTCTAATTTGGAGAGATAGGTGAAATCTAGCCCGATCAGTTTTGCTAGCTCTCTCTGACTGTATCCTTTGTCTTTACGGGCTTGGCGAATTAGTTGCCCAAAACTATGTTCCACGGTCTGTATCCTCCTGGCAGTAACCATTTGAGCTTATTATCAAGAAATATGAAAAAAAATTCAACATCCCTTGACCAAAAATTCAACTAACTGTTATCATAGTAGTGTTGATTGAAAAATTAACGTGTTCTCATATTCTGCCCTCAGCGCCCTCTGCGCCTCTGTGGTTAAAATAGGATCGAAAAAAAAACAACAGTCAGCACCCCGCTCTGAAGAGGCGGGGCTTCGTGCCTCCCTCATAGGATAGCTGACCAGCCGTAGGATGCGTTACGCCATAGCTGTCAGCTTTAAACACTTCTCCAGACGTGTGCTAACGCATCCTACTTAACTGACTACGTTATCGGCAAGAGTTAAAGACCTACCCGCTCGAGCGTGCTAGTCTCAGGCTCTAGAACCGGGTGGTTAAACAGCTTTACGAGGGGTAAGGCAGTGCTGCCGGGAAAGTACCGACCGATAACTTTGCGCCTCGACCCAGCTCGAATCGAATTCGAGCTGGAAAGCGAGGCAAGACGGCGAAGCCAACTTTACGACCGAATTGGAGGTTTGGGGGAGACAACAATTTCCCCCACCCCCATCGGGGACACTGCGGCTAAAGCCGCTAAACGTTTTCCTCCCCGCTCTAAAGAGACGGGGTTTCCAACGACTAAAAAATTTTCATGAGTAAAATTACACCAAAAGAGAGTAAAGACCAAATTCTGGCAGCCTTTAACCAGCTCTTAACCGAACGGAAAAAGAGCGAGTCGAAAGTAGAGACTAAGGAACAGGAAGCGGAGAAAGAAAAGAATCAGCAATTGTTGGAAACCGTTGCTGGCTATACTATAGATAACATAGTCAATGGTATGGCAGCCTTGCAATTGGATTTTGGCAGTGCTATTGACGAACTTTCCCAGAAATTAGAGACAGAATCGGGGAAATTAGATGAATTGAAACAAGGGATCTCCACCCGTCGGGAACATTTACAACAACTGCGTCAAGTGCGCTTAGTTGCGGACGCTTTGTATATCTTGCGACAGGAAAATGAAGCTAAATTAAGCATTCTGGAAGCTAACACTACCACTCAGCGGGAAGAAATTACCAAAGAGATGACTCAAACCCGCAAAGTTTGGGAAAAAGAGCAACAGGAATTTGAGGCAAAAATTGCTGAAGCGACGGAATTATTGGTAAAACAACAACAAGGAGAAGAGGAGGATTATAATTACGAAACGGAGCGACTGCGCAAAATTGAAATGGATGAGTATCGAGAGCAGAAGCGACTCCAAGAAAGGGAACTAGCAGCAGCAAATCGAGATAAGGAAAAAACTTGGGCTGCTCGGGAGTAATTCTTAGCTGATAATGAAGCTGAGTTTACAGAAAATAAGGCGAAAATTGCTGGTTTTGAGGATAAGCTAGCTGAGGAATATAATACAGCTAAGGAAGAGGCGATTAAAGAAGCAGAACGGGAAGGCAAAGTTAAAGCAGATTTATTGGAGAAACAGTGGGAAGCCGATAAACGGGGATATGAATTTGAAATTCAGTCTCTCCAAGAAACAATTACCAGACAAACGGAACAAATTACGGAAATTAACGGTCAACTCCAAGCTACTACTACTCAAGCTCAAAACTTGGCTATGCGAGCATTTCAAAACAGTGACCAGTGACCAGTGACCAGTGACCAGTGACCAGTGACCAGTGACCAGTGACCAGTGACCAGTGACCAGTGACCAGTGACCAGTGACCAGTGACCAGTGACCAGTTTATTTTTCAAGGAGATTAACATGGCAAGTATTAATGCGAAGAGCACCAAGGCTGAAATTTTAGCAGCTTTTCAAGCCCTAAAGAAAGAAAAAGCTGCTCTAGAGTCCCAAGTAAAGCAAAGGGATAAGCAATCGGTAGTTCAACAACCAGCTACTATGAGTAATAAAGGGAAGGAAAAAACAACAATGAATGCTGCTACTACTCCTGGTCAATATAACATGAATCAGATTATTGCCAGTTTACAAAATCTGCAATTGGGTTTTGGGAGCGCTACCAGCAATTTGTCAGAACAACTAATTACGGAAGCAACTTCCCTAAGTCAACTGCAAGAGTGGGTAGGAGAGGAATTAGAGCAATTGCAAGCATTGCACCACTTGGAGTCGGTTGAAGAAGATACTTTAGAAAATTTGATTCAGTCTTATGAAACAGAGTCTAAAGTATCTACCCAGCAATTTGAAGAACGAACCGAAACCTTGTCTCAGGAAATTCAGAATTTAAAGCAAGGGTGGTGGAAGGAGCAGGAACACCACAAGCGAGAAATTAAAGAACGGAATGAGCATTATCAGAAAACTAAAGAACGGAGTGGGGAAGAATATAAGTATAATTTAGAACTAGAACGAGATTTGAGTGAAGAGGAATACGAGGAGTCCAAGAAGAGTCTCTACCGGGAATTAACTGAAGCGCGACAAGAGCAAGAAAAGCAGTGGCAGGAGCGGGAGGAAAGTATTGCCAAACGAGAAAAACAATATGGGGAGGCGAAGGAAAAAGTAGAAGCTTTTGAAAAGGAACTAGAAGATAAGATTAAACAAGGGAAAGATAAAGGGCGCTCAATTGGTTATTATCAAGTTAAAGTGAAGTCAGATTTGCGCCAGAAAGAAATAGAAGGTGCTCGCAGCAATTATGAATTGCAGATTGAATCTTTACATCAGACTATTCGCAATCAAGAAGAGCGGATTCAAACTTTATCCAAACAACTGGATGCTACTCAGAAACAGGTACAGGATCTGGCGGTGAAAGCCATCGAAGGTACTTCCAATCGGAATTCTTACCAAGCCATGAAGGATATTGCTATGGAACAGGCTAAGAATCAACAGAAAGGAAAATAGTCGGTAAGGCGCGCGGCAATGCCGTGCCCCTACGAATCAACTATAATATAGTATCTGGATCCATACCTAATTCTCGGAGTTTAGCCGCTAATCGCTGCGATCGCTCTTCTGCTTTCTGTCGGGCAATTACCTCTTCTTCATAGGTCAGCAATTTTTTTCCTGTGTTAGGATGATAAAATCTCAGTGCTCTTGATTCAACATGCAACTCCAACCCCAATACAACGCTAGCTAAAATTTCCGTACCATCCTCTCTAATTGTAGTAGGGATAGGAAAATAATTGCCCGACTCAAGGCGGAAACCCTGAAGTTGAGGATGGAGATAATCCCCTGTTGGGTCATACTGGTAATATTCTCTCACTCCCAGAAAAGCATAGGTTCCTTTTTTCGGACCTTGGTCTTGAGTGCGGGTGGTTTTGGAAGTAATTTCCAGGACAAAATCCGGGGTTTTCTCCCCTTCTTCCCAGGTTTTGTAAGAACGACGATTTTTATTGTCTACCCCAAAAATAACAAATACATCCGGTGCCACAACAGCCCCGGGATTCCCTTCTTCGTAGTAGATAAAGAGATTGTCGGAAACGTAAACATGCCGACGGTTTTGGAAATAAATGCGCAAGGATTTAATCCTATCGCTCCCCCATTGGTAAACCATCTTCCTCCGGGTAATCAATCTGGGTGGGAACTAGATCTAGTGTAACTGTCATGGGAAAGTTCCTCAACTAGTTAGATTTAATTTAACACAAGTAATCCCAGCAGCGTCATCGACGATGCCCCTACGAATCAAAAATAGGCAGTAAAATACTGAAAGTCATACCTTTACCCTCTTTACTAACGACTTCGATGGAACCACCGCAGCGTCGAACGAGATGTTGGACGATGGTTAAGCCCAACCCCGCTCCAATACTATCTTTATCGGCAGTTTTACCGCGATAAAAACTGTTGAATATTTTCGGGATCTCCCTACTAGGAATAGCCTTACCAGTATCCCTCACTGCCAGTATAACAGCTTCCTTTGACCTGGCTGCCGTAACCTGAATCCTACCACCAGAAGGGGTAAATTTGAGGCTGTTATTGAGGAGGTGGAGGATAATTTGTTTGAATTTAGATTCGGGACAAGATACGGGGGGAAAACCGGCTGGGATAGTATAGCCTAGCATGATACCTTGTTCTTGGGCTAAAGGTTGATAGGTGCTGACTATGCCTGGGATAATCTCTTCTAGATACACTGGGTCCGAAGATTCCGATTCCGGATTCAGATCTAGTCCGGCTAACTCCATTAAACCGGAAATAAGAGCATGTTGACGCTCCCATTCTCGATGGATCATTTCCAAATAGTGCTGACGCTGGTCTCTTTTCAGCTGTTTTGAGGATAGAAGACTCAAAGCGATTTTCATGTGGGTGAGGGGAATGCTTAATTTCCCTGCAAAATTGCGGATAAATTGCCCCAGTTCATCTCTTAATTGAGTTACTTTTTCCTCTTCTGTGCGCTGAATGTACTGGCGCAATAAATTTGCCATTATCTTACCATTGGCAATGGATTGGGAGGGTAAGGGTATTGTCTCTGTCAACAATCTTGAGGGAGTGGTATTATAGTTAACAGCGATGGCGGTTTTGATGGTTGCTAAAATGTCTTGAATCACCGATGGTTCAAAGCTAGATACCATTTCCAGCCTTTCTGGGTGTTTTGTTCTTAAACGTGCCACAATAACAGTACTCAATTGAGAGGATAAGACAAGGGCAAAATATTCCTGTTGTAGGTTGGAATTGGTTTCCAGTTGAATGGGAATGATGGGAATTGAAGCTGAAATAGGCCTAATATCTTCAGTATCGCAGAGATAGATTTTGGGTAAAGATTGCAGTTGTATTGGTTCGATAATCTTTAACCAGTTCTGGTGCGGCGGTTGCTTAAGCAAAATCACACTGGGAAGCTGCTCTGGTTCGAGTAAATCAACTAATGTTCCTAGTAACATATTAAGGCTACCAGGACTGACCAGCAATGGCCGATTTGATGGATCTAACTCTTGCAGGAGTCCATAAAGAGAGAGTTTTGGGGTCGGTGGGGGCATGATATTTTAGGTTTTCAGATTGCTTTCTGTCGCGGTGGGCTTCAGAACATAGAAACGAATATAACATACTATATATAATAAATTAAACAAATGTGTTATAATATTGAGTAGTGTTTCACCCAAAGGCACAGAGAACACAGAGAGAAAAAGAGCGAAGGGCCACTCGAAGTTTCCGCCTCTTTATACATTATAACTATAACTTGTGTTATAATAAAGCAGTAGGGGTCTCTTAATTTTACTGCCGTTAAATCGAAGATTAGATAGGACATTTAGTTGGGAGTAGATTGACGCTGATTCTCAATCACAGTCATAAGTTTGTTTGCTATTGGCTCAAAATGGTGAACTGAGTTTTGAGCTATGGTAATATGTCTTCCCACAAGACCGTCTTTAGACCTGCAATCGAATACGGGTTTTCTTGCCTCTAAAGAATAGGGAATTAAACTATGTAAATTCGGGATTTTACCCAAGTCGAAGGTATTATCATCCCAAGAAGCATATACTTGTTTATAACTCTTTAATCTAGAAATTATATTGTTTTCAATAGCGTCTTTAATACGAGCGCCAAAAATTTGCCAGCCTTTAGTCATTCCTTCAGAATTGTGTCGAATATTATGTTGCTGCATTACATAGCCCAAAAATACAGGACTACCATGGGGGAGAGCTACTAAGTCTTCACCTTTCCACGCATTATTACATTGTTCCCATTCTTCACGCCATGCCTCAAGCTTAGAACCTAGATTTTCAGTCCCTCGAAGTGAAAATAAATCAGGTGAAACGGGAACTATAAAATAATCACTAGCTCCGAGTACAGCGCGATTTAGTGCTCCTAGGTTGGGTCCTAGATCCACCATCACAATATCAGCTTCAACCTTCTCAGCTGCCCAGATTATATATCTATAAATAGCTGACTGAACTCGTAAACTTGGTTCACTGCCACCTCTCGCACTATTCCAAGTATCACCTAGTAAATCTTCATAGTTACTTAAAAGCAAGTCTCCTGGAACTAGATGAAGATTTGAACATTCCGAGTTAATCTTAGATGGACTTCGCCGGCGAAAATCTCCAATCCCTCAATAAACTAGGTCAATGACTCGCCAAATACTGTTACCCTCTTTCCCCCATGAACGCTCAATCTCATTATTCTGAAGAGCATAAGCTGTTAGATTGCATTGGCTATCACAATCAACCATTAGGACAATTTTTCCCTTTCGCTCAAGAAAATGAGCGATATGAAACATGTAGGTAGTTTTACCTATCCCGCCCTTGTTATTGAAAATGCTGATAATAGGAGACATGAAGATAAAAAATCTGTAGATTCACAATCATTATAGTATATTTCTGGGGAATATGGTATCCCGTCATAAAAGTTTACAAAAAGGGAATGGGGAGGGTGCGGTGGGCAACGCTCCATCTTCTTACTTATCCAGTTTAATCCAGATTACCATTGCCCACCCTACGTCTCAACTTACCCCTTTGCGGCTTTGCGCCTTTGCGCGAGACCTCATATAGATTAATGTAACCCCAGAAGCCCAGAGAACACAGAGAGAAGAATAAAGAGGAGAGTGGAAATACCATCTTTATTCCATCCTGCTTTAATAATAGTGGATCACGATAATCTGCGGACGCCAAGGGCGGTTGCTTCGCAATTATCTGCTATATGCGGCGGTTCCTTTTCCCTCCCTACCATGAGGTGACCGTAGGTTCTTAATATCCGGTCCTGAAGGAATAATACCACCGGGATTGAGAGGAAAGAGGTTGCCGTAATAATCCTTTTTTACCTCCTCCAAACTACAAGTATCCCGAACCCCGGGAAGTTGATACATATCCCGCAGGTAAGGTCCCAAATTAAGATAATCTTGAATCCGACGGCGATCGCACTTAAACAACCCGTAATAAACTACATCAAAACGAAATAAAGTAGTAAAAAGACGAACATCAGCCAAAGTTACCTCACTCCCACCAAGATAGCGACTCCTAGCCAAAACAGCATCAATTTCATCTAAAGTAGCGAACAACTCATCACAAGCCTTATCATAAGCTGTTTGGGTTTGAGCAAAACCGCAGCGATAAACCCCATTATTAACTCCATGGTAGATTTTTTCATTCCAGAAATCTATTTTCTCCCTCAGTTCCACTGGGTAGAGATCCAATCCCGGATTTTGGGCAAACTGATTAAACTGAGAGTTGAGCAGGACGATAATATCTCCACTCTCATTATTAACAATCTTTTTACTGCTAGTATCCCACAATACTGGAACCGTACAACGCCCAGTATATCCCGGTTGGGCCAACTGATAAAGTTCCGGCAAACTCCTACAACCTTCCTTATCTCCTTCCAAAACCCAAATACCCTCCTCCCCCGAAGGAGAAGCAATAGTAACAGAAATAACCTCTTCAAGCCCTTTTAGAGCGCGAACCACAAGAGTGCGGTGTGCCCAAGGACAACCCAATCCCACATAGAGACGATAGCGTCCCATTTCTGGAGGGAAACCCTCCTCCGTCCCGATCGCCCCTCGAAACTGACTAGCAGGGCGAACATATTCCCCTTCCTTATTGCTCGGAGCAAGTTGGGACATCATTATCTTCCAGAGAGTGGTCCAGACAAATTTTGCCAGTCCAACCAGCATTTTAGGAGGTAGAGATTTACCTTTCTTCTTTTTTAACATTAACCAAACCTCTTCCGAGTTAGAATTAGGGTGCGGTGGCTTTAATAGAAACATGGATAAGCACTCCCCGCCTCTCTGCGCTTCTGCGCCTCTGCGTGAAACTTTCCCAAAATTTCAGCCACCTAACCCCACACCCTGCCAGGGTTATAAAGTGCAAGAATTGCGATAACACCAGCGAAGCAAAGTAACACCGGCGATGAACTTAATTGCCTCTAAACTCCAGTAACCCCAATGCATGAAAATCATTGCTTCAGGCATATTAGTAACCGACTCCTCAAACAGATTTAACTGCAACCCCAAACCACTCATTTGCGGTGTTAAGATATAAGTATAAATCAGAGGTATGGTCAGCAACAGACCACCTAAAACAACTGACCAGGGAGAAAAGTTGTTCCGGCGGCGCAATACTAAAAAGCTAGTTAAGACAGCAGCAGCGCACAATAATTCAATTCTATTGAACACCCCAAAAATCAAATAACCAGCACTTGCAAATCCGGCGGAAGCCATCATGCCAGCTGCGGATAAACTGGGTATAATTACCGAATCCAGAAGCAGGCTGCCACTGAGCCAAAACCCCAAAGCAAACATTACTACAGTGGACCAGCTAATTTGCTTTAAGCCACGGTCAGAAATAGCATCCATATCATTCCTCATTTTTTCTATCTGCTTTTCATTTTAGCCAATAATCGCCCCCCAAATATTAATTATTTTGGAATTTATCTTGGTTATTTTTTGATAAGAAATATTAACCAAATATAACCCGGAGCCAGATTGAGTGTATCATTTAGAATGATTATGTAGATTTTCTTGAATTTCTACCAAGGAAAATAGCGCTCTAAATTCCAGACCCGCCGACTGATACAACTCGGCCCCACCTTGCTCTCTGTCCACCAAAGCTATTACTTTATCTACAGAGTACCCCGCCGTCCGCAAACGTTCCACCGCCAGCATAGCCGACTTACCAGTAGTCACCACATCTTCTAAGACCACTACTTGAGCGCCCTGAACCAAACTGGGGCCTTCGATATAAGCTTTAGTACCATGTTCTTTAGGCTGTTTGCGCACGATCAGCCCCAAGATAGGTCGATTTTCTATGGCGGAAACAACAGTAACTGCTGCTACAATGGGATCAGCCCCCAAAGTCAAGCCAGCAACAGCCTGGGTACCTTCCGGAACCATAGATAGTAGCAGTCTTCCTATGGTAAAACTTCCCTGAGGATGGAGCGTTACTTCCTTAGCATTGAGTTACACTAGAGGAGCTGGGGTTTAATCCAACCGCCCCCGTGCTTAGAACCGTGCGTGAGACTTTCACCTCACACGGCTCCCCGGTTTCATCGCTGTTAAGCAGCTCTTCCGCGTTTGCCCTTTTTAATACGGTCTTTATAGACCTCTTGATGTTGATGACATTCACGGTGCAGGGCGACACAGTTTGATGGTTTCCAATTATCATGGTTACCATCCTTGTGGTGTAGTTCCACAGTGTCGTCCGGCATAAACGGTAGGCTACATTGGGCACATCTCATTTTCTGTCTTTGTATCCCACTTCCGGTAGGGCTATCCTTATATAATTTTGATTCACGTTTAGACCAGTAAATCAGATTCCCGTCAAACGGGCTTGATGCTCCTTTAACCATCACATGGGCGTTAACTTTCTGGGGAATTGGGGGGAAAGCTAACTCTATGTCGATATTGGTAAGTTGACGTTTTGCCGCACCCTTTTCTGAACTTTTTCCCGCTCTCCTTTTTATGAGGAGTTTTCGGGCTTCCTTCTCTTTCATGCGCTTTTTGTCTTTTCTCACCTTTTTCCACAACCAACGGTTTAAGAACCATAGGCTATGCTTGCTCATATCACAGAATTCGTGGTAGTTTCTCCATCCCCTAACTTTAGACCCAATCTCCTTAAGCCGAGACTCGGCGTTTCTCTTCACACCTGATTTGTCAGGTACACCAGTATTACGCCACGTCCTCTTGACTTCTTCTTTGATGTGCTTATAGGATTCTTGACTCGGTGTAGACTTGAGGACTCCTCTGGAGTTCACCCTAAAGTGCCATCCAAGGAAATCAAATCCTTCCGTTGCCTTACTCACCTTAGTCTTAGCTTCATTAATTTCTAAGCCTCTTTCCGTTAACCATTCATCTATCTTCAACCTTAGCTTTTGGATATCGGCATTCGGTTTACAAATGAATATGGCGTCGTCAGCATACCTGATACCTCTTATTAAGACATTTTTCCTACGCCTTTCCCATTGTTCATCACCTAGGTTCTCGAATCCGTCTAGAGCGATGTTGGCTAGTAGAGGTGATATGACACCATCTTGCGGCGTGCCTTCTCTACTAGAGGGGTATTCTCCTTTCACACCAGCTGTTATGGCTCTTTTCAATCCCTCCTTTGCTTCCTTAGGTAGTACCACTCCTCTAAGCATCGCTTTCTGCGATATTTTATCGAAGCATTTACTGATGTCCGTTTCCAGAATCAGCTTTTCCTTTCCCTTGGCTTCGCTGTTGAGATTGCTAAAGATTAGCTTTTGGGCGTCATGGGTTGAGCGTCCGGGTCGAAACCCATAGCTTCTTCCCCCGGCTCTTGCTTCATAAGCAGGCTCTGCTGCATGTTTCAACAAACTTTGCCAAGCCCTGTCGGCAATTGTGGGGATGCCCAGCCCTCTAATTTGACCATTGGCTTTCGGGATGTTGACTCTCCTGAGCTTCTTGTGCTGCCACCTCATCCACTTTTGGTGTATTTGCTGGCATAACTCCAGCCTTTCCTTGGTGGATAAGGCAGCTTTTCCATCTACTCCTGGGGTCTTTTTCCCTTTGTTAAGTTGGGTTACCTGACGTACAGCTAACGCTTTGGCTGCCCGGCTCCTAAGTAAGAGCCTTTGCAAGCGTTTGACCTTAGCTTTATTACCGTTCTTTTGAGCTTTATAGATAGCGCACTGCAACCGAAACACATGCTTACGGAATTTCTTCCATGGCAAGTCTTTCCAGACATCGTCTGCTTTTCTACTTACCTTTAACCCTGAAATTAAGGCTTCCAGGAAAGCGATTAGCAGCGGTATTGACTTATAATTTGTCGTTCTGATAATCACGGTACGTTCTCATGAAAATGAAACCCGGCGGCAATTACGCCGCTTCCTACCCTCATCGCTCCGTTAAAACTGCTGTCACTTCAGCTTCCGCTAACTCCATGGTTAGAGGTTTGATGAGTTTTTCTTCGTTCCGAAAGAATTATTGTTTCAAGCCTTTGGAGTTCATCTTTTGACCCATGACCATCTCAGGGGGTGTAAGTGCCATTATAAAAGCCTTACGAGCATCTTTTCGGTCTCTCTTCTGCTGTGTACGGCTATGCAGTGTTGCCCTTTAGGTCTTTTTTCAGACGATTCACATTAAGTTACTCCAGTGCTCTCCCTATTAGCGGCGATGGTTTCCATCCGTTTTGTTATCCACCTGGTCCCGCCCTGTTCCCAGCTTCACCCTGGCTGACTAGCCTCAGTGTGGGCAGATAAGGATTCACGTTACCCCTTAACGGGAGGGACTAGCTTTCTGATTGCTGACCAGTAGCCTCACCCTCATAATTCATTCAGTTGTCATGGTTCGGTTATCACTACCTTAGAGTTTCGGTAATCCTCGTGTTCATCACCTAATTTCTCTTGAGAATACCCTGGCGGGTCTTCTAATTCAGATAGGATTTCTCAGGTTTTCAGCCCATTTCTAGGCTTAAATTTCATCTAAGTTTTTAGCCTGTAACCAAGCCCTGGCTTATACTTTTGGCTTACGCCGCGCTCTCTGCGAGTCTCCGAGCGGCTACTTTCACCAGGAACGAATCGCACTATAATAAGAGCTACGGACTCCTGAAGAGAGGAGAAAATTTCCTTCTCGGTAAGCCAGTCGGGAAAATAAATCTAACAGAAACTGGCGCAGAGAGGTAAAATCTGCAGTAACTGGACAAAAGTTAGATTGAGAGTATTGCATAAATGTTCGCATTTTCGACGAAAAAATTATCTAGGGGGAAGACAAAGATGAAGTTTACCAAATTAATGCCAATCTTGGTTGCCAGTTTAGCAGCGGGGCTGAACGCCTTCGGTGCGATGGCTCAAAGTGAAGGTTCCATTACCGCCTCGGAAGCCTTTAGTGAAGCCTTTTATCACAATTATGGAAGTGGGATGTCTAACACCACCATCTGGCATCAATTCAATGCCATCTTTGGTATCACTTCATTTCCCGAGGGTTCATATCCAGAGAAGGAAATTGTTCGGGACGCCCAGAAAATCAATGAACTTTATGAAGAATTAATGCACAAGCAAGTTTCCAGCGATCCTATTATTCGGACGCGGGATTTGCGCAATCCTTACGATTCTTCCCTGCTGACAAATCCTGAGTATATCAATCCCAGGTAAGTAAGAAGAGAGTAAATCCAGGGTGCAGGAGTTGAACCTGCCTAGGGCGAATTATGAGTTCGCTGCCTCAACCGCTCGGCCAACCCTGGTTGATTTCTTTTTTTAGTCTATCACAAAAATATACCATGGGCCACCAAGTTTTGTCTAACGAGTTGACAAAACCAAAAACCAATGAAATTATCAACCGTACTGCTGACCTTCAGTTTCCTCACCATGATGCTCACAGCGGGTTCCGTAAGTGCCTACTTTGCATTTAACATGGGTCATAAAGCACTAAAAGGCTTGGAACGACCGGATATCAACCCATCGAAAAAGCTAGTGGGGACGCTAAGAGCGGGACGCCAAAGGCGGTTGCTTCGCAAAGCCTTGCAATCGCCAAAAACCGATGAGCCTCGCAAAGGACTGACTCTGGTCAAAGAAAGAGATGTTATCGTTAGGTTTTACAATCACACTCACGACACTAAGGAAGGAAAAGGAGAAACAGAAAAGAAGCAAGAAGAAAAAAAGGATAGTTTCGTCGAGACTCCAAAAACAGAAGCTGAGGATGTGATGGCCAAGTTTCCCCTTTCAAACGAAGATGGAGAAGTAACCATGGAAGTAGTCACCGCAAGTCAAGAAGGGGAAGCTTTCTTGCTTGAGCTGACCTTAAAGAATGATGGCAGAAAAGCGGTAGGGTTTCTCTATAGTTTCTTGGATGTCAGAGATGACCAAGATAAACCCTTAAGTGCGATTACAGAGGGTTTACCCAAGGAATTGCCCGCTAATGGGGAGGTTTTTGGCGGTACGGTGAGGATACCCACAGCTTTGTTGAATGATGCGAAGGAGATATCATTGACCCTCACTGATTATCCCGAGCAAAGACTCCAGCTCAGAATTATCAAAATTCCAGTTGTGGGGAAGAGTGAACCATCGCAATAGCAAAATCCCATGACTGGTCGAGATGTATTGCTGCGGTTCTTATCGGTACTCCTGCTCATTGGATTAAATGCCTTTTTTGTGACGGCTGAATTTTCCATCGTTTCCGTAAGGCGATCCCGCATTAGCCAGTTGGTGGCAGCGGGAGATGTACCGGCACAAACAGTTCAATCCTTACAACACAGTATCGATCGCCTCCTCTCCACCACTCAAATAGGAATAACCCTCTCCAGTCTAGCTCTAGGGTGGATCGGGGAAAGTACCATGGCTGTTTTGGTAGGTAAAGTCATCACTTCCCTCCCCTTACCCCAGGAGATAACTATGGCGGTCTGCGTAGCAGATCCGGGCTGCGCCCGGATCGCCCATTCTCTCTCCATACCCGTGGCTTTTTTTTCCATCGCCTATCTGCAAATCGTTCTGGGGGAACTGTGTCCTAAATCAGTTGCCCTGCTGTATTCAGAGCAATTAGCTCGGTTTTTCGCTCCTCCCAGTTTAGCCATTGCTCGTCTTTTTAATCCCTTTATTTGGATTCTCAACCAATCTACCCACTGTCTTTTACGCCTGCTCAGGATTGAGTATACCGGAACCAGGTACAATCTCCTCACCCCAGAAGAGCTGCAATTAATTATCACAACTGAAAAGGAGTCTACAGGCTTAAAAGCAGAAGAACGAGAGCTATTGAACAACGTCTTTGAGTTTGGAGACGTGCTAGCACAAGAGGTCATGACCCCTCGTACTAGCATCAAAGCCATCAACCATACTGCTAAGTTCTCAACTCTGCTTCATGAAGTAGCCAGCGCCGGGTATTCTCTCTACCCCATCGTTGGGGACTCCCTGGACGATATTCGCGGCATTATTGACTTTAAAGACCTAGCTTTACCTTTAGCCAGAGGAGAGTTACAACTCCAAAACCTGATTCAGTCATTCGTCAAATCAGTGCAGTTCGTCCCGGAATCAACTCGAATATGCGAACTTTTACCCCTAATGCAGCGGGAGCAATTAAAGATGGTCATAGTGGTAGATGAGTTTGGCGGCACTGCTGGATTGGTAACCCTGCAAGATTTAATTGCCGAAATCATTGGCGACGTTACCGAACGTGATTCTACCGCAACGCCATCGGCGCACCCGGCATCATCGATGGCGGGTGCGCCCCTACAAAGGGTGGATGAAAATACCTTTCTGGTGCAAGCAGGGATGAACTTGGAAGAAGTGAACGAAATTTTGGAGCTGAATTTACCTCTAACGGAGGAATATCAAACCCTAGGAGGTTTTTTGCTGTACCAGTGGCAAAAGATTCCCGCTCCAGGAGAAACCCTACACCATGGCCAGATCGATTTTACAGCTATTTCTGTTGCTGGACCGAAATTGGAGCAAATTCGTATTCATAGACGCTTCGTCTTGCCCAACCAGAAGATGGAAAACCAGCTCAAACATTAATTTTCTTTACAATAGCAAGAGCTATGTTACCATCTTGGGGCGGGGTAGGAAGTGACGAGCTACTGAATCATCCGTGGTGGAGGAGTGTCAAAAATTGGAAAACATTATGTCGCCAAGACTCGAAAACGGCAAAATACAAAGAAATCAGGCCAAACCAATACCCATTGGTGTTATTGGTGTGGGCAATATGGGGCAACATCATACCAGGGTACTCAGCATGCTCAAAGATGTTGAATTAGTTGGGGTTTCAGATATTAACATCGAACGAGGCTTAGAAATTGCTAGCAAATATCGAGTTCGCTTCTTTGAAAATTATCTCGACCTCATACCTTATGTGGAAGCAGTGTGCATTGCCGTACCGACGCGACTCCACTATCAAGTAGGAATGGACTGTCTTCAAGGGGGAGTTCATACCTTAATAGAAAAACCAATTGCTGCCAGTATCGCCGAGGCTGAATCTCTGGTCAATGCAGCAGCAGAATGGAATTTCATTCTCCAAGTTGGCCATATAGAACGTTTCAACCCTGCCTTTCAAGAATTGGGCAAAGTTCTGAAGACAGAAGAATTGCTAGCATTGGAAGCCCACAGAATGAGTCCCTACTCCCAGCGGGCAAACGACGTCTCCGTAGTGTTGGATCTGATGATCCACGACATTGACTTACTGCTAGAGTTAGCAGCAGTCCCCGTAGTGAAACTGACAGCTAGTGGCAGTGGATGTGCCAATTCTGGTAATCTGGATTACGTTACTGCTACTTTGGGCTTTGCCAATGGCACCATCGCCAGCTTGACAGCCAGCAAAATAACCCACCGCCAAATTCGCCGCATTGCGGCCCACTGTAGAAATTCCCTGACGGAAGCAGATTTTCTGGATTCGGAAATTCTCATTCATCGCCAAACTACTGGTAACTATACAACGGATTACGGTCAAGTCCTCTATCGCCAAGATGGATTGATTGAAAAAGTCTACACCAGCAAGATCGAGCCGTTACACGCAGAGTTAGAACACTTTGTCAACTGTGTTCGGGGAGGGGAACAACCTTCAGTTGGCGGTGAACAAGCTCTTAAAGCATTGCGTTTGGCAAGAGAGATTGAAAAAATTGCTCTAGACGCTCAAATCTGGCAGTCGGAATGGCAGAATAGGAAATTACAATCTGCTACTATGACTGTTCCCAGAGAGGTGGTTCGTCTCTAGGATTGACTTACTGAGAGTTTCGCCACAGAGTCTGTTTCCCGTCGGACTCAGATGAATGTGGTCCCGATATAACCCTTCTGGTTGTTGTACGGCTTGAAAAATAGGGAGAAAATCAATGTAGGGAATTTGTTCCGTCTCAGTAAATAAGCTGAGTCTTCTCCTGGCTTTTAATTCGTAATCCCTCGGTCCTGGTTCGCCAATTTCCCGCAGTAAAGGAGTCATAGCGAGGATAAATTCAGCTGATTCGGCGGCTGCCATCGCCCTTATTTCGGCGATCGCAGCTAAATTTAACCCCACCCTATCGCCACCTTTAGCCATCATTTGTTTCATCTCCGGAATTGGTTCCCTACGTTGGAAGTAGCGACTATAAACTTCTGCTAAAGCTAAAGGAGGGCGGCGATCTGGATAATTGCGATCCCGTCCTACCGGGATCAAAGTTGGGGCAGTAGCAAACAGATCAAAAGAGTAATATTTTCATCTGGTGCTTTCTCATTAATTGGCCGTCACCCATTGACAATATTACGAGGTGCAAAGCGTAAAGCCCCCGTATTTTAATCGGGGGATATAAGCGCAAGCTGAATTTATTCAGCCGTAGTATAAATATCAAAAAGGTTGGACCCACCCCCATCCCCTCCTGGGAGGGGAGAAGAGGGGTGGGTGGGCTAGGCAATGTAAGACGGGGTTTCCCGAAGGGTTGCTGCTTAAATCCCGAATCCCCCGTGTTTTAACCGGGGAAGTGGATCAAACGTTGTGCGACTCGTTCTAGATGAAGTCGCGGCGTAAGCCGAGTATAAACCCCTGCAGAGCGCCGCGCCTGAGCAGGCTTGGTTTAACGGGAGGTTTAGACTAACCGTAAAGGCTAAAAGCTCAGATGAAATCTAAGCCGGGAAACTGGCTGAAAACCTGAGTAATCCTACCTGGATTAGTGGACTCGCGAGGGAAAGCTAAAGAGAAATTAGGTGGTCTGAAAGGATTACCGAAACTCTAAGGTAGTGATAACCCAGCCTGCTACTGAATGAACTATGAGGGTGGAGTCACTTAAGTGGCTTGCCACCAAATAAGTGGTGGGGGCCTCAAACCCAAGGTTGAGCTGCTACCATGGTACGTGATTACTGGTCACTGGTAACTGAAAGGTGGGGGCCTCAAACCCAAGGTTGAGCTGCTACCATGGTAAGTGATTACTGGTCACTGGTAACTGAAAGGTGATAAAATAAAGGAACAAACTCAATAACCGCGGTAAGCATTAATACATCACTTAACGCAAAAATATGAAAAAAATAACTTACACCATTGCAGTATGCATATTATCTATGCTTGCAGGAACTAACTGGATGGTAGAGGCTACTGCCAGTACTTTCGAGCAGGTGGAAGCAAACAGTCTACCTGTCCCATCTTTACCAGCAGAAACAGAGCAGCAAATAGCTCAGTCACAGCTAAATGATATTCGCGGTCATTGGGCGGAAGACTTTATTCGCACCCTGGCGAGTCAGGAAATTATTGCCGGTTTTCCCGATGGTACCTTCCGTCCGGACCAAAGAGTGACTAGGGCGCAATTTGCATCCATCCTCAACAATGCCTTCAATCAACCTTCCCAACGACAGGCAATTCGGTTTGTAGACGTTCCGAGGAATTATTGGGGGATCACCCAAATCGAACGGACCTATCGCATGGGCTTTCTGGAGGGATTTCCCGGACGACGCTTCGGACCGAACCAAAATATTCTGAGGGTAAATGCCTTAGTTGCTTTAGCTTCCGGACTGAATCTAGAACCGAAAGGTAATCAGAATAGGATTTTAAATTATTTTCAAGATGGGTCTGCAATTTCCAATTATGCCCGTAAGGCCACGGCAGCGGCAACAGAAAGTAATATTGTGGTCAGCTACCCCAACCCACGCCAGCTCAATCCCAACAGGCAAGCGACCAGAGCAGAAATAGCGGCCCTAGTCTATCAAGCTTTGGTAGATGCAGGGCGACTGAATCCTGTTGCCAGCAACAGTAGAGGAGCCCGGTATATTGCTGAGTATACTGTAGTAGCTGACGAAGGGGAAACACCTCCCCCGGAAACCTCTCCTAGAATTTCCCGTCCTGACCCCAATAAAGTGCGCGAATTGGCGGGAAGACTGGCAACTGTAGAAGAAACGGCGGATCTGCGGACTATATATTTGAGCAATCCCGCATTCAGCGGTGGTTCCCCTGGTGCTTATGGCGCTTACTGGAGGTCGGCGTTTGCTGGCTTTGCTTATCAAGCAGAAACCCGCAATAGTTCCCGGGACGATGGAGCCTTTTCCTTCGGTTTCGGACTGGGGGATCCGGATTATGTCGGCTTAGAAGTAACTGTCAGTTCTTTTTCTACCTTCAGGGGGGATTTATTCGACCCATTTGGCATTAGCTTTAAGTTACATCGCATTCTCCCAGGGGATGTTGGTATTGCTGCTGGGATTGAAAATCTTATTTTAGGGGATGCGAGCGATGGTATTAGCAGCGGTTACGGCGTAATTGGGAAAGTATTTAAGCTGAAACCTAGCACGCGAGAAGCTTTTAGTCGCTTGAGTCTCTCTGTAGGTGTGGGGGGCGGTCGTTTTCGCGACATAGAGGATCTGGATGAGGATACGATAAATGTCTTTGGTACTCTTGGGGTTCAGGTACTAGAACCCCTGAGTATTTTTGCCGACTGGACGGGACAAGATTTGAATGCGGGTCTTTCTTTCGTTCCTTTCCCCTCCGTCCCCCTGGTAATTACACCTATTGTTCAAGATTTGACTGGCAACGCGAACGACAATCCCCGCTTTTCTATTAGTGTTGGTGGTTCCATCCAATTTTAACAGTTACCAGTAACCAGTTCGTAGGGTGGGCAATTGGGACAACGTTCGGTACCCTATAATGAGAGTAAATTTCTTATTGCCCACCAAACCCTCGCTGCTCGCAACGAGCCAAACCCCATGGCTTGAAAGTCTTTGAGCCACATAGGGCGTGATTTAAGGTGTCGGTAGAGTTACCAGTTACCAGTGTAGTTATTCGTGGGTCTAAGTAATCCACTAAATTAATTTACATTCGTTTAATATATTTTTGTTATGCACACATGAGACATGGTCAAAATAAAAGTAAACAAGTTAAGTAATGCGTCCCTAAAGTTCGGATTAGTGGCATCCCTGTTATTCATGGGCACCCCCGCAGGGTTGGCTCAAACTAACAACGGCTCCGATGCCACTAATATCGGTCAAACCGATAGCAGTACCAGTGCACCACAAGGTGGCGTTCCGCTGGCGATTCAGCAAGTATTTGAAGCGTTGAGCGACGCGACGGGAGCAGTTCCGAGTGTCGCTGTGGCTGCGGAAGTATTCGAGGCAATCCCAACCCAGGTACAGTCAGGGGAAGGCTCTGGTGGAAGACCCACTACGGTTCAAATTACCGAAAACATTCAGGCGCAAGTAAGTACGGTGATTAGCGATGCTGGGGGCGTGACAGTCGAGGTCACTACTATCACTGGAGGTACCCAGACAGTCGAGGCTGTGTTGTTTTCTTGGGGTATAGCTAATGCGATCTCCAGCATCAGTCTTATTGAGGTAAGGGCAATGCTCAAGGATCTTCTTGGTATCAGTAGCTCCCTACCTTTAGAGTCGGGACAACTGGTGGCTTCTACTACAAGGGTGCAGTTAGCTCAAAGGGGTACTACCAGTTCCGATCTGGAAGATGTGAGAACCCTGTTCAATAGTTTTAATACTGCTTTTATGAAGGCGGGGATAGAACGGGAAAGAGCTGCTAGCAATGCTGAGAACCTTATTTTGGCTTTGGCGAGCATGAAAACTTGGTTTCGCAGTAATGGCAGGATAAAATTGGATGCGGTGAACAAAACTATTCGTCTGATGAAACCTGTGTTGGAAAGTGTCCCAGATCTGCGACAGGTACTGCGAAATAACCCGAACGCCAATGACTATTCCCTGGTTCTGAATACAACTACGGCTATTGAAACGGTGCTGTTCCCTTTGCGAGTAATTAATGATGCAATTTAGCACCTTTGGTGGAGAAAACCTACTCCTCACTGGGGTAGGTTTTTAATATAGTGGCTATGGCAAGACAAGGTAGATTAGAAGACAAGGGGTACTCTGTTGATAATAAAGAAGAACATTTAACTGGTAACTGCTGAACTGAAGTTATACAGTTTTCCTACCGAGGTCTACTTTCCCACCTTGTTCACCAAGTCTTGCCCTACCCTTAGTAAAAAATCTAACCCAAAATAAGCATACCCTACACTCCCGGCATCAACTGGTCAGTTGATGCCGACCCCACACCCCCTCGGTTTATCTTCATGGCAATTGGTAGCCTGCTAAGGCGCGGCTGCGCATTAGCAGGGGTGGCATTTTGGGCTAAGGTGTATAATTCCAAAGATATGGTAAATCCAGGAAGATAACCTAAAACGGCTAAAATCAAAGCTTCTTGGAAAACAACTAACAGCAAGTAACTGTCTGTATATCCTATTGCCTTCAAGGTGGCATACTGTTTGAGGTGATGATTGACATCGGTATAAAGAATTTGATAGACAATGACTGCCTCCACAATAAATCCCATTATAGCACCTAAGCCAAAAAGATAGCCGATGGGGGTGCTATTAGCCCAATATTCTGTTTCAAATTGACTCTCCCCGCTCGCTTTGTGACGGGGATTCACAAGCAGCCCAAAAACGGACTCTTGAAGGCGAAGTCAAAACGCCCCTACCCAGTTGGTCAAGGTTAATCCCCAACCTTCCGGCTACTTTTTTGATGATATTAGCCGCGCCATTGGCATCGGCATTGACGAGATGTCCAGCAGCAGTTCGGTACAACCCACGCTTAATCTGCTTTCCTGATGGCGTCCAGTTGTCGGGTTTTGCACCGTAAGTTGGAACTGGATCATCATCAACAAAGCTGGCTTGAGAAGAATAAGATTCCTCAGTCTCAACGAAGCGTAAGCCATACTGCTCACACAGTTGCTTGATACGTTCCTTGAGCCTGGAGGTAGGAATCTGGACAAACTTCTGATTGGTCTTTTTGCCCATATTTGCACTACGCTTCTGGTCAGGATTCCAGCCAAAAACAATGGTGCCAATGCCATGTTCCAGGCAGTGGTTGACCACCAAACGAGCCGCCTTATTCACCGCGTCCCGCATCTGGCGATTGCGGCGTTCAGTTATCCGAGCCAACTGCTTTGACCAGAAGCCATTCGGCTGTCCCTCCATCAGGTGAGCCACCTGTTTGTTGTAGAACTGGTTGGCTGATTTCAAGTGGCGACCCTCCACGATAAAGCTATGTTCTTGGGTATCAACGCAGGTGAGCCAGTTATCAATGCCGTGGTCGATCCCCAGTGCCTGGTCAGGGTCAACTTGGGTCGGTTGAGGTTGAGTTGGGTAGACGAATTCAGCGTAGAAGCAGCCATTACGAGGCAGAATCCGTACCTCCTTAATGGAGTTCCAGTCCAGGTATTACGGTGGGAGCTGGAAAGAATCAATCTTAAACCACGCCTTAACCTTTTTCCCCAGTGGACAGCGGATGCCCAGGTCAGTGAGCTTGAGCCAGCGTTTAGGATACGACAGGGTAAACAGTCCTGGCTTCCGGTATTTGGGCGGCTTAGGCTTAAAATGCAATTCACCAATGCTAAACAAGCGCAGGAGTTCTTTGAAGCTCCGAAACGCTTCAATCACACCGTTGCAAATTTGTTGGGCGGCTGAAGCATAGATTGCACCAAAGTGGCGATTCCATTTCATCTGCCGACACAGTTCCCCTTGTCTGACATAGCGATGCTCTTTGAAAAACACTTGACGAGCATAGTAGGTTGCGCAGTTATAGATTTTATTGGCTTCGCCACAGGCGTACTCCAAAATTGCAGAGAGGTCTTTGTCGGGATGGAGGAGCACCTACTGGCAGCCTATGAGTTTGGGATTCTTCATGGCAACAATTATACTATTTATTTGACAGAACTCGCGTCTTCCTTCCTCACTGCGCCCCTGGCGCCGCGTCGCTTTTCCGCCCCGCTCGCTTTGTGACGGGGCTACCAAGCTCCCGTGCCTTCCTCGTGTACGAACTCTTGCTTGGTCATCACTCTAACATCATCGGGCAAATTAGTCAATAAATAGGCTTTAACTACCTCGATATCAGTATTTGGATCGAGAGCGATAATACCTACCTCAATATGTCCTGGATCCCGGTGTGTGAAAAGACGCCCGAAATTTAAGTCACTGGTGATGAAATTTCCATCAGCTGCAAAAGAAGTTCCTATGTGGAATAAGCCACCGATGACAATTCTTCGTCCTCCCACTTCCGTTGCGATTATTTTTCCTTGTTCAAATTCTTCAACGATTTTAGCTGTGCCAAATCTCAAGCTAGAGGCGCGATCGAACAAAACCACATCAGGAAATTTGGTTAAACCGATACTTTATCAGAGGGATTAATTCCCAAGGCTAATATTGTACTGCGACGGCGTCTTCACCTCCGATTAAATCTGCCAACCTTTTCTCCAACTCCCGGTGCAATGGCCTTCTGTAGGTGCTGGGAAATTGCTCCGGCAGTATGGAGCTTTAACAGATGAAGATTTTGGGTTCGGTGACCATCGGAGATGGAGCGAGTATTGGGGCGAATGCGGTGGTGATAAGGGATATTCCAGAGGGAAAAACGGCGGTGGGTATTCCGGCGAAGATTATTTAATCCCCTTGTAGGGTGCCCCTACCGGGTGTTTGGTGTTTGGTGGTTGTTGGTAACTGTTTCAGATACCAATTCCTCGTACATCTTAATATATTCCTGGGCTGATTTTTGCCAACTAAAATCCTGGGCCATATCCCGCTTTTGCAACTGCTGCCATTTATCTTGGTCACGGAAACTTTCCCTGGCTCGAACCAGAGCGGCAAACAGCTCCAAAGAGTTATAACGGTCGAAACAAAAGCCAGTTCCGGTTCTAGTGTTGGGATTGTAGTCGATAACTGTATCCACCAAACCCCCGGTATGACGCACAATGGGGACACAACCATAGCGCATGGCTATCATTTGACTAATACCACAGGGTTCAAATTTGGAGGGCATCAAAAAAGCATCAGCACCGCTATAGATCCGTCGCCCCAAATCTTCGTTATACTGTAACTTGACTGACATGGAATCGGGAAAGAGAGTAGCCATTTGAGCTAGTCCCTTTTCATATTCTTTCTGTCCTGTTCCCAAAACTACTACCTGAGCGTCGGTACATTGGAGATAATGGGTCAAGACCTCCAAGACTAAATCGATACCTTTTTGTTCTACTAACCGGGAGACCATTCCGATTAAAAAAGCCTCGGAGTTGACTGGTAAACCTACTTCTTGCTGCAATTTCCTCTTGTTCACCTTCCGTTGCTCTAGGGTAACAGGGGTGAAAGTCTGGGCAATGTGTTGATCCGTAGCTGGATTATAACTGAGAGGATCCATCCCATTTACAATCCCCACAATCTTATTCCCTACACTGGCTAGCAAATCCTCCAAGTTCTCTCCATATTCCATAGTTTGAATTTGCTTAGCATAGGTGGGGGAAACAGTATTCACCCTGTCGGATAACTCAATAGCCCCAGCCATGGTATTATTACTCTTCATGTAGTCTGGACACCAAGTAATTTGCTCCAAATAGCCCCGCCAGGGACCTTGATAGGCTAGGTTGTGAATGGTAAAGACGGTTTTGATATCTGGAGTTTGGTGCAGCCACACCGACGTCATTCCTGCGTGCCAGTCGTGACAGTGGACGATTTGGGGTTGCCAGTATTCCCAACAAAAGAGGGCTGCGCCGTTGGCAAAGAATGTAAAACGCCAGTCCTCATCATCTCCCAAATAAACCCGCTTGGGAGCGAAGACACTATGTCCGAAGAGATAAAGAGGAACCCCAGTACCGGGGAGGACTGTTTCGTAGACCTCAAAATCCTGCAACATGGCTGAACCGGACCAAACTGGTTTGTCCGGAACGGCCACTTTGTCCGGTAGAAAACCGTAGTAAGGCATGAAAATACGCACGTCGTGACCTAACTGACGCAAAATCTTGGGCAAAACCCCCACTACATCGCCCATACCGCCGACTTTGGCCAAAGGTGCTGCTTCAGTAGCGACGAATAAAATTTTCATGACTCATCTCAAACTACATTTTCTTGGTATTATACTCAAGATGATGATGAAAGTTTCACCGCCGGCATTAATCAATGGCGGCGGCAGAGGCACAGAGAGGGAGAGTAACTAAAGGCGAGCGCCAGTCTCGGTGTCAAACCAGTGCATTTTCGACCTCATGAGAGTTAAACTAACCCTATCCCCTTCCCAATTCTGGTCGGACGGTAATAGAGCACGTAAGGTTATCTGGGATCCATCAATGCGGACGCTAATGAGATTTTCTTTGCCCAATTCTTCCACTAAATATACTTGACCTTCAATGGTTTGGGCAACTTGGTCATGGGCGAGGTGAATATCCTCGGGACGAATACCTAAGACAATTTTTTGTGGTAGAGCTGACAAGGAAGGTAAAGGTAGTTTATAATGGCCCAGTACTGCGTCCTTGCCTTCAATATCCAGAGTTAGTAAATTCATCTGGGGACTGCCCACAAAACTAGCTACAAATTGATTGGCTGGGTGGCTATAAATGCGACTAGGGGAGTCTAATTGCTGCACCAAACCATCGTACAATACCGCTACTTTGCTCGACATTGTCATGGCTTCAGTTTGGTCGTGGGTGACGTAAACTACCGGTTTCTGCTGTAACTTGAATAGTTGTTTCAATTGTGCCCTAACCTGTTCCCGCAACAAAGCATCTAGGTTACTCAAGGGTTCGTCTAGTAAAAACACTTCCGAGTTGCGCACCAAAGCTCTTCCGAGGGCTACCCTTTGACGCTGTCCTCCTGAGAGTTGACCCGGTTTCCGTTGTAATAAATGGGTTAATTCTAACTGATTGGCTACTTCCTGTACCCGACGCTGGATTTCTTCCGTGGGAGTTTTGCGCAATTTGAGAGCAGTGCCAATATTTTCTGTTACTGTCATATGGGGATAGAGAGCGTAACTTTGAAATACCATGGCGATATTCCGCTCCCCAGGAGCTACCCCATTCACATTCTGAGACCCAATTAAGACTTTCCCTTTAGTGGGCTGCTCTAAACCAGCAATCAATCGCAGCAGGGTGGATTTACCGCATCCGGAGGGACCGAGTAGGGAGAGGAACTCTCCATCTTCCACATCAATGGTAATATCTTTTACGGGAATAGTTTTGGCATCGTATTGCTTTTCTAGATGGTGTAATTCTAGTTTTGCCATTGTTATTAAGCCGTAGGGTGGGCAATTGTCACAGGAATATTTCTATATTGCCACTATATGATTGAATTACCCACCTGGTGTTGGTTTTTGGTACTTTCGCTATAATGACTAGATTACATTGAGTTGGTCTCTTAATGAAACCTTATCACAAAATTACCATCCATGAATGTGGAGAACCCCTAGTGGCAATTCCCTTGGAGCAGTTTGCGGTAGAATCGCCCCATCCCTATCAGGAGAAGGGAGCTAATTATGGGGGGCGATCGCCTTATTATCTCCGCCAAGGGGTTCTGAATGCTTTGCTTTCAGCACAAGAGCGATTGCAGCAACTGTATCCCCGTTGGCGCATCCAAATATTTGACGCCTATCGACCCATAGCAGTGCAGCAATTTATGGTAGATTATACCTTGACTGACCTAGTACGGCAACGGGGATTAACACTGGATGAACTTTCTGCAACCGATCAGGAAAATGCAATGGCCGAAATATATAAATTGTGGGCTATTCCCAGCGATGATCCTGCCACTCCCCCACCTCACAGTACCGGAGCAGCGGTGGATGTTACTATAGTAGATGAAAATGGCCAGCCCTTGGATATGGGTTCGGCTATAGACGAATTGAGTCCCCGCTCCCACCCCAACTATTATACTAACGCTACTGAAGAACCGGAGCGACAATATCACCTTCGTCGTGAGCTGTTAAATGAAATCATGAGTTATAGTGGATTTTCTCGTCACCCAGTGGAGTGGTGGCATTTTTGCCTAGGAGATCAGATGTGGGCGTGGCAAAATAATTTAGGAACAGCTCGTTATGGCAGGGTAGAGGAATTAGATGAGAAATAAGTTGAGAAAAAGAATAGTAACCCTCTTAGGAGCTATCACTCTCCTAACCATTTTAACTGCCTGTGGTGCAACCAAAACAAAAGTCAAAGCTGAGAAGCGGGTGTTTCTCGACCTTTCCCTGGAATTTATCGGTGCATATCAACTCCCCAAGACCACGTTTAAGAATACTCGTGTTGGGGGATTATCTGCTTTAACTTACGATCCCCAACAGCAAAGCTTCTACGCCCTTTCTGACGACAGAAGTCAATCTCGATTTTATACACTCAATCCCAGAATAACCACCACTGCTACAGGTGAAACTGTTCTGGAGGAAATAGAGGTGGAAAATGTCACCTTTCTCACGGATGAAAAAGGGAACCCCTACCCGGTGGGAACTTTGGATCCGGAAGGAATTGCCATTTCTGGTCGTTCCACCATATTTATCTCCAGTGAAGGAGTGAACAATAAAAAAATAGCTCCCTTTGTGGGAGAATTTGACCTTCAGACAGGTAAACTACAGCAAAGTTTAGCCATTCCTGAACGGTATTTACCTACTGCAAAAGCAGGGGTGCGGGATAACTTAGGTTTTGAAGCTTTAACCCTCTCACCTCATAGTTTAACAACAACAGATACCTTTCGTTTATTTACTGCCACTGAGTCAGCACTGCTCCAGGATAATTCAGAAGAGGATCCAGAAAACAGAGCACCGATTCGTCTACTCCACTATCTCATCAATTCCACAGGGGAATCAATTTTAGTTGCTGAACATCTTTATCTCCTGGATAGTGCTCCCAGCGACGTTATTTATAATGGTCTCACGGAGTTAACTGCCCTGGAAAAAGAAGGTTATTTTCTCAGTTTAGAGCGAACCTTTGGTTTTTCCGGTACTGGAGCAAAAATTTTTCAAATTGCCATGGGAAATGCTACGGATATATCTAATATTCCTAGCCTAAAAGGAAATACTAGCACCATTCAACCTTTAAAGAAGAAGTTACTTCTAGATTTTGGGGAACTGGGTATAGAATTAGATAATCTAGAAGGTATGACTCTAGGTCCTATCTTACCAGACGGCAGTCAGAATTTAGTGTTAGTCAGCGATGATAACTTTAGAAAGAACCAGGTTACTCAATTTCTCCTCTTCAAAATCATTGTCAACTAAACTTTGCGTCTTTGCGCCTTTGCGCGAGAATTGGAATAAACCGCAGAGACGCAGAGAACGCAGAGAGAAGAATTAAGAGAGAGATTGAGTTCTAATTTTGCTCAGGGCTTCGGATTCTTCTGTCTTTGGGGGATCTGTGTCCTGTGGCGTGCGTTTTCTACCCCGGTGGGTAGGGTGATTGGTACAATTCTGGGAAACCCCTGCTCAACTCTGTAACAGGTAGAGATGTGCCCGTGTGTTAAAGCGTATTCAGTCGGTATTGGGCGATGTGGGCTTAACAATGGGTGATGTGGTGAAAATGCAGGTGTTTTTGGTAGGAGACCCCAACAATGGAGGCAGGATGGATTTTGCCGGATTTATGGAAGGCTATACTCAATTTTTTGGAACTAAAGAACAGCCCAATATACCGCAAGTTGCGGGACTTGTTAACCCCGGTTGGTTAGTAGAAATTGAGGTGGTGGCTGTGCGACCGGAGTAAGGCCCACGACCTTGGACTAAATGAAGAATTTTTCACTCAGTTCCTTGAAGCCTCAAATATAGCAACCACGAAGGCAGTTAGGATACGATATTTTCAAACCCACATTCTGCTAAAAATTCTAAATTATAAGTCTCAAGATAGATCTAGCAAGATTTAGCTAATTAATTATCAATAATGAAAATCATTTTTTAATCGTAACGGGAAGAAACTGGCATTTATTTTTTTTTTCGACAATTTTTTTCTATTCTATCTTGTCCTAATCTATGATTCAATTGCAATATTCTTATATAATATTGAAAGACTTCTTTTAACAAATCAGCAAGGAGGGCCAGAAATGACAAAACTGACAGTGACAGAAGCACAGGCAAATTTTTCAGATATAGTAGAGCGTGTCTGTGAAGGGGAGGATATCATTATAACCAAAATGGGAAAGCCTTTAGTGAAAATATCCCCTTGTCCCCCCACTCCAAAAGCTCAGCTTCTTGGCTACATGGAAGGACAAGCTGTCATTCCTGACGACTTCGATACTTGGCCAGAATTAGAAGCCCGCGCCTTGGGTATTGAAGAATAGGTTATCATGGAATTACTTCTGGATACCCACGTTTTACTTTGGACGGTATTTGAGTCGAAAAAGCTTGCATCGGAAGTTGAACAGGCAATTGCTTCCCCAGACAATGTTATCTATGTTAGTATTGTTTCCCTGTGGGAAATTGGCATTAAACAAAACCTGGGTCGTCTTTCGGTTCCTGCAAGCTTTTTTGAGAGTTTACCTGCTAGGTGTAAGATTCTTGAGCTGAAGGTATCTCATATTAAGACTTACAAGGAATTGCCTTTGCACCATCGCGATCCTTTTGACCGCATGTTGGTAGCACAAGCCATGGCGGAAGATTTGGTTTTGGTAACACGGGATAGCAAGATTGAATTATATGAGGTGCCAATACTGGTTGCATGATTTACTCATTGCGATCGCCTTCGGGACACTCGAAGTTTCCGCCCATTCTTTTCGAGCGAGGGAAGGCTTCTGCCACTGCTCTGCTACCCAGCCTCAACTGCCTGGTTTTATGTTGGAACTTTCGGCGAAATAAATAGCCATCTAGCGACGTTCCTCAATAATCGTCTCCGATACGGATTTACCTTGCACCTGCACCAGTCGCCTTGCAGATAATTGGTAGGATAATGGTTTCTTAATCTGCTTAACTAAGCCGGAAGCTAACAGGGCTTGGTGAAAAGCCTCTCTTTTCCTTTCTTCATCTTGGGGTAGAAGATATTCTTGTACAGCGCGATGGATCTGACGTAATTCCTCTCGCTTCAGACTACTTAATTGCTCAAGTATTTGATTCAGTACCGTATCGGCAGAAAGTCCCCTAATATGCTTTTCTATTTGCTCTCTAATATTGGTCTTCATTTGTTTAAATATTTTCTCTAACAATAGTTTACATTATAGACAGCAAGATACATAGGTTATAGGACGTTCCAATAAATACCTTCTGGATCGTGATTGCCTCTTGAAGGACAATATTTCACACTTCATCCTATAACACTCAGGGCGGAATGTGGGTTATAAAAGCTTTATTAAGAGGTAACTTTGGAAAATGAAAACATGGATTCTCCCTGGATTACAGAGAGGGTTTCCATTATTTTACCTAATTTTTTTCCCTAAAAACTTAGATTGGACACTCCCGGAGCAAAAACAGATGGAATACTATAGATTAAGTTGTCAAGGTTCAGCGAAAAGATGCGGGTTTTGTTTTATTGCTATATAAAGCACCAAATTTTCCCATTCTTACAATATATCACACTACTAGAACTAAATGCAATCCTTTTCTCTAAAATTTCTTTGCGTCTTTGCGCCTTTGCGCGAGAATTGGAATAAACCGCAGAGACACAGAGAACGCAGAGAGAAGAATTAGGAGAGAAATTGAGTTCTAATTCTGCTCAGAACTTCAGATTCTTCTATGTGTAACCAAGATTTGTGTACTTTTGTGCGTGCACATCAAGATAGCCAGCTTCAAAAAGCCGCTTTTGGAAAGATGAAGTTTTACCCAGTAAGGAGCCAAGGCTAAATATTATGTCAGCTAGGGTTTCCCCTACTCCCGATTGAACCTGAACCGATAGGTGAAAAAGTGTTAGTTCACCGGACGCAGATTCATCAAGTTGATGTTCGCACTTTGTTGGAAATCTTCTGAGGCTGTTTGGTAACAGTGGTTTTAACTTCAATAGCATAACCAGGAAACTGGAAATCCTGAACAGCTCCTGTTGGTCCAGTCCAGTACTCTACTCCTAGGGCACCTAGTTGAGGCAAAACATGCTGACGAAGTACCCACAACTCCCCATAAAGTCCATGTTGGGATTCTTCCCCAAGACCGTCCGATCCATTCCTTTCCAGAAATAGTTGCCAGCGTCTCAAGCGAGAATTCATGAATTGAACTGCATCTGATTCCACTGGTATGGATGCAATATTGGCTGAGATGTCCTCCACGAGGGCAGTAAAGATATCCTGAAAACGACGGTTAGTCAAAATGAGTTGGAGGGTGAGGTATTTCTCACCATCACCTGGCAAAACTGCTCGTTTAACCTCAAAACCATTGGAATCGGGGAATGTCATTCCTGTAGCTAGTGAATGGCGATGAATACGCATCATGAGCAGTCGAGTTCCAGATGGTTTTTCAATGGCTAATCTAAGGTCTTGCTGTCCTTCAAGGAAAATCCGCATTCCAATACAGACCTAACTCTTCGGTACGAGCTTCGAGTCCCAACTGTAGAGTCATGTTGGCGCAGAACCACCGGAAAAACCGAACTGGCGATGGCAAAACAGTGCTATCGGCGCGATTCAGATTCAAACGGACGGTATGGTAGTGCTGTGTTTCGGCATAGGCCAGTATTCGGGTCAGCAGGGTAGTTTTGCCTATTGTATCTGGTCCTTTCAGGCTAATTACAGCCCCCGGTTCCAGGATTTCCTCGTACAAGCTCTGCTCCAGCACTGGACGCTCGATATAAAAAGGAGACCCTAGGGACACTGGTCCCTCTGGGGATTCTAGCTTTACCTGCGGAACTCTTGTGTTGGAGATGGCTCCTCGGCGTTCTTTGAGAATCAAGCCACAGTTGGCTTTGGTCACTTTTTTTTCAAAGGTCTGTGAAAGCAGGTGCCATAACTGGGGGATGACTTTCTTTTTCAGGTAGTTGGCAGAGTAGCCGCATTCAGAGGCAATGCGATCATAGGTTTTTTTTGGTCTTGGCAACATTCTCGCAACACGAACTTTTGCAGGTCGTTCAGAGATACGCCCATTTGGCGGGATATGTTATCCGCATCAAGTGTTTTTGGTGGCACAAGGGGGGGCAACAACGTCTACCTTCCGGCATATGTCAGCAAAACTGGGACAGTACGAGAACAGCATAAATTGCCGCTTAACAGTGTAACTTGTTTTGTGAATCTCTTTTTTCTTGTCTTTATAATTATGAATCACCAAATCGTAATTCCAGTTTAAACCGAGTATAGCGTTAGAGCTGTAATGTGGATTACCCTTATAGGGGGTCCTTGAGTTTTCCCATTAAAAACGAAAAACCTTTATCGGTCTTGTGATAGTCCTCTTGTTCAACTTTTGTCAAGTCCTCGAGCATTTGGGCAATTTGCGCGGTTAATTGCTTAGGTTCAAAATGATCGCTGCCAAGGCTACCAATTGTGTTTGCTATTTGGCTAAAAGCAGCTTTAAAGGCTCCCATTGTTGTCTTGTTAAGAGTATGTTCGACTTGGGTTTCATTGACAACATAAATTCCTCTTTTCTTGATTTCATCTGCCTTGCTCATTAGCGCAGCCGTTGGCTCGTACAGTGAGTTTATCTCATCAATCTTCCAATTGTATTTAGAAGCTTCGGTCGATAAACTATCTTCAGCATAACGACATAACATGCCATGAGTAGGAATAGATTTTCTTACGGTTTCTGCGATTGAGCTAATATTCTGCTCATTATTATCCGAACAATTTAAACCCACATTACTCAAGCCTTTTTGTATTTTTTTATAATTAATCGTGTAATCTCCCGGAATAGCATGAGTTCCAAACTGAAAATAACCTTCGTTCATAATAAAGCCTGAAAAGCCTGACTCCTCCTCCAACTCTGTATCATCATCCTCTGATTGTGGCATATTAGCCGCAATTTTTTTGCGCAAATAAGACTCAGCTTTTGGATCTTTGCGTATTAAATTGATTAGATCTTCATTGATCTTTCTGAGCGCTTCTGCACTATAAGCCATCGTTTTTTCTCCTTGATGTACGATTTCGACTCTACATATCTCTCTTTGGCCCAGCATAGGGGCTGGTTTTTGTCACATTTCCACTATAGTCCGCCAAATCCCGAGTGACAATCAACCTTTATCCACCTTTTTCGCTCTTAACATCCACCTTTTTTGCCTACCTGCACGAACAAAGCAATTTGTCAATCCCCCAAAATCCACCTATTTGGGCATCTAAAATCAACCTTTTTGGCATGAGATTCGCCGGTTGGAAGCGATCGCCCTTTTCATCCTCGAAGGAGGCGAGAAGATCTCAGAACCACAACCACCGGCGATCGCACTTCAGCAGAATCCCAAAAAAAAAGGGCTGACGCCCCACCGAAAGAAGCGATCGCCCTTAGTTTCCTTGTCAAATGCCAGCTTACAACCGGTCCCTAAAATACTGCCGATACAACTGGCAGCTAGCCGTCACTTGATTCTGCTCCTTCCGGACCAGTCCCAAACAAATGAGCCCAAATGCCTGTTTTTGCTCTAATACTATCGGGGTTTCTGCTGTCACCACCTGCCGATAAGCCCCCAGAAGATCGGGATAGTCTTGAAGAACCTGTAAGAGCGCGTGCAAATGGTCCCTAAAAATTCCCGTATCGGTGGCGGCACTTGCGAGCAACTGGTTCCAGTCCAGGTCGTAACGGGCCGCTTGGTAAAAGAGCTTGCGCGTTAGATAGGGAAAGCCCCCAGCGAAAGACTGTAACTGAGTAAACTCCTGAGATGATAGGGGCAATCGGTGCCGTTGGGCCAAATCCTGTACCTGCAAGGGGGTAAATGGTGGCAATTCTCGAACTAATCCCACATTCAAGGGCGACTTATTGATATCTGAACGAATATAAGTATTGGTAGAGTGGCAGGCGACGATCCGGAGCTGTTGGCAGACGAGGCAATCTTTGGCCTCTTCGCACCAGGATTGCAGTAGGGCCAAAAAATCGCGGGCAATGGCTGGATGCTCCAACAACCGATTCACCTCATCCAGCCCTAAGACTATGGGATGGGAGATTTGCGCCAGGAGATAATTCTGAAAATAGACATAGCAGTTGGTCAAAGTCCCGAGCTCCTCATGCTAATAGGAGCCTAACTCTTCCAGAGGAGCTTCGAGTCCCAACTGTAGAGTCACGTTGGCGCAGAACCACCGGAAAAACCGAACTGGCGATGGCAAAACAGTGCTATCGGCGCGATTCAGATTCAAACGGACGGTATGGTAGTGCTGTGTTTCGGCATAGGCCAGTATTCGGGTCAGAAGAGTAGTTTTGCCTATTGTATCTGGCCCTTTCAGGCTAATTACAGCCCCCGGTTCCAGGATTTCCTCGTACAAGCTCTGCTCCAGCACCGGACGCTCGATATAAAAAGGAGACCCTAGGGACACTGGTCCCTCTGGGGATTCTAGCTTTACCTGCGGAACTCTTGTGTTGGAGATGGATCCTCGGCGTTCTTTCAGAATCAAGCCACAGTTGGCTTTGGTCACTTTTTTTTTAAAGGTCTGTGAAAGCAGGTACCATAACTGGGGGATGACTTTCTTTTTCAGGTAGTTGGCAGAGTAGCCGCATTCAGAGGCAATGCGATCGTAGGTTTTTTTTTGGTCTTGGCAACATTCTCGCAACACGAACTTTTGCAGGTCGTTCATAGATACGCCCATTTGGCGGGAGATGGCAGCCTCGGCAAAGTTTACCAGTTCCTCTGTATTCATTGCGCGATTAGTCTCTACTCTGCATCATCACTTATAGATCATCCCTGAGATATATGTCAAGTGTCATAAATAAGTAATTCGCCAGCAATTTTCGTCGGCTAATAGCTAAGGTCGGTTAAAACCGACTAAAAAAATAATCCTGAGAATAATTGTAGCATTGTTTTTCTAAGATGGTATAACTCAATAGCCCTAATTTATTCACTTGTCCCTACCTGCAATACCTGCATTGCTGTCAAAGGTGACTCTTGACCCAATTCTGACAGCAGCGCTGACGCGATCGCATCATCCCCGGCAAACACTGCTTCTTCATAAAGTCCCGCCACCAGAGTCAATACTGTAATCTGCTTCTGGATCGGGTCAACGATCCAATATTCGGCAATTCCTCGGGCTTGGTATTGCGATCGCTTGTAGCGATAATCTCGGTCTGCATTTTCCTGTCCGGGGCTGACTACCTCCACTACTAACTGCGGCGGTGGCATATCCGGCATCACAATTGAACGACTCGCCCCTTCCAATGCTTGCGCTAATTCCTCTGTCAGCACCGTCAAATCTGGGAGTCGCACTGACGAGCGCGTCCCACTCACCGCCACTTCTATCCCAATCCTCAACCGATAAAACTCTATCCCTAGTTGCAGAAAATAGGCAAACAAAAAAGAAGCAATTCGTTGATTTAAGTCGCTCTCGCAAGGCATAAACAGTAGTCTCCCATCCTCTAGCTCATAACGAGCATCTGTACCATCATCGTAGTTGAGAAATTCCGACAACGACATGATTGAGGATGTTACCTCGTCCCTGATACTGACTGCATTCGTCATGCTATCATTCCTCCCATAACCACAGTTTGGCGATCTTTATCAATCATAACAATTATCGTCGAGCGCTCGCAGACAAATTTCTGGCATTAGTAGCCGTATTTTATTTACTTGTCCCTACCTGCAATACCTGCCTTGCTGTCAAAGGTGACTCTTGACCCAATTCTGACAGCAGCGCCGACGCGATCGCATCATCTCCCGCAAACACTGCTTCTTCATAAAGTCCTGACACCAGAGTCAATACTGTAATCTGCTTCTGGATCGGATCGACGATCCAATATTCGGCAATTCCTCGGGCTTGATATTGCGATCGCTTGTAGCGATAATCTCGGTCTGTATTTTCCCGTCCGGGGCTGACTACTTCCACCACCAACTGCGGCGGTGGCATATCGGGCATCACAATTGAACGACTTGCCCCTTCCAATGCTTGCGCTAATTCCTCTGTCAGCACCGCAAAATCTGGGAGTCGCACTGACGAGCGAGTCCCACTCACCGCCACTTCTATCCCAATCCTCAACCGATAAAACGGAATCACTAATTGGGAAAAATATATCAACAAAAACGTTGCAATTCGTTGATTTATATCGCTCTCGCTTGACATAAACAGTAGTCTCCCATCCTCTAGCTCATAACGAGCATCTGTACCATCATCGTAGTTGAGAAATTCCGACAACGACATGATTGAGGATGTTACCTCGTCCCTGATACTGACTGCATTCGTCATGCTATCATTCCTCCCATAACCACAGTTTGGCGATCTTTATCAATCATAACAATTATCGTCGAGCGCTCGCAGACCCATTTCTGGCATTAGTAGCCGTATTTTATTTACTTGTCCCTATCTGCAATACCTGCCTTGCTGTCAAAAGTGACTCTTGACCCAATTCTGACAGCAGCGCCGACGCGATCGCATCATCCCCGGCAAACACTGCTTCTTCATAAAGTCCCGCCACCAGAGTCAATACTGTAATCTGCTTCTGGATCGGGTCAACGATCCAATATTCGGCAATTCCTTCTGGCTCTGGTATTGCGATCGCTTATAGCGATAATCTCGGTCTGTATTTTCCCGTCCGGGGCTGACTACTTCCACTACTAACTGCGGCGGTGGCATATCAAGCATCACAATTAAACAACTCGCCCCTTCCAATGCTTGCGCTAATTCCTCTGTCAGCACCGCAAAATCTGGGCAATCTGAAAAACTCGTTGCTCAACATCATCACTGCTCATAGTGATTTATCCTCAATGTTTTTCACCCATCTACTTGACCATAAAGGATAAAATTTTACAACTCCTGGTTTAAATTAAAATTTACCTTGTCCACCAGCAGTGATATAATAATGATGAAGTGCCTGGTGAGCAATGGTCTGATCCACACCCACTGATTAAAATCCATATCATCATTGCCTACCCTACACATTACGAGTATTATACTCCCGCACTAACCTGACAATGGGTTTTGCTACTTCCTCAGCAAGCAAAGGGGGCACTGAGTTGCCAATTAATTCAAACATCCTTGTCATTGGTGCGTGAAAAACTCTCTCTCTTTTCCTCTCTCCCCCCCCAGTCTCTGTCACACTCTAACAATAACTCTTTTTGTTGCTTTAGAACTTCTAGTTTGGCTGCTTCCGTATTAGACAGGAAGAACGCATCAGATAACTCTTCTTTACTTAGTGGTGATTGCTGCTAAACGTTGCTCTAGTTGCTCAATTTCCTCGGCATTACCCTTAGCGTCTTCTTCTATGAGAACGCCGATGGGAGTTGAGAGAGACCGATAACACCGTCCTATCATTGCCACTTGGTCAAAGAACTGGCTGAGAGCGATTTCGTCTTGTGACCTAGATTTTGCTGCGCTTTTGGCCTGAAACCAAGCCCCTACTTATATTCGACTTACGCCGCGCTCTCTGCGAGTCCGTGAGCGGCTACTTTCACAGGGAACGAGCAGCACAAAATATATTCCTGTAGAATGCACCCTATTTAACCACTCTTAAAATATATCACACTACTATAACTAAATGCAACCCTTTTCCCTAAAATTCCTTTGCGCATGCAGCACCTTTGCGCGAGAATAACAATTTAGTGATGAACCGCAGAGACGCAGAGAACGCAGAGAGAAGAATTAAGAGAGAGATTGGGTTCTAATTACCTATATATAAGGCGGCACATTTTCCCACTCTTAAAATGAATCACAACAACCAACCTTTATACAACCCTTTTCCCTAAAATTCCTTGGCGCCTTTGCGTCTTTGCGCGAAACAATCCTAAGTCAAAACCTCCCCCCCCACCATGCGCTCATAACGCATTTCTAACTCCTTTTTGATACTTTTTGCTCCCTTCAAACTTGGATCCGCCAACATCAACTTCTCCGCTGCCTCACGAGCCACCACTAACACCTCCTGGTCTTCTGCTAAACTCGCCAAGGCAAAATCCGGTAACCCAGACTGACGCTTCCCTAAAACCTCGCCGGGACCACGAAAACGCAAGTCCATCTCGGCAATAAAAAACCCATCCTGAGACTGTTCTAACACCCCCAACCGCTGGATAGTTTCCGGTTTCTTACTCCCACTCATCAACAAACAGTAAGACTTATCACTACCCCTCCCCACTCTACCACGCAATTGGTGCAGTTGAGATAAACCAAAACGTTCTGCATTCTCAATTAACATCACCGTCGCATTGGGAACATCCACCCCCACTTCTATTACGGTAGTGGAAACAATAATTTGGGTCTCATTCTTCCGAAAAGCACTCAGGGCTTCATCCTTCTCAGCGGAAGTCATCCTTCCATGAAGCAACCCCACTTGAAATTCTGGAAAAATAGTCTCTCGAAGCCGTTCATGTTGCTCTACCGCTGCCCGCAGATCCAGTTTTTCCGATTCTTCAATGAGGGGAAAGATAATATAACTTTGTCTTCCTTGGACAATTTCTCGTCGGATTAATTCATAGGCTTTATTTCTCTGTCTCCCAGTTACAATTGTGGTTTGAATCGGTTTCCTGGAGGGGGGCAATTCATCAATTTGACTCACATCTAAATCCCCATGCAATGTGAGGGCTAAGGTGCGGGGAATGGGAGTGGCAGTCAAGCTTAAGACGTGGGGAGACTGCCCCTTCGCTAACAATCTTCCCCTTTGCTGCACTCCAAAGCGATGCTGTTCATCGATGACTACTAAACCTAATCGCTGAAACTGCACCGGGTCTTGAATTAAAGCATGGGTACCCACTAATAAGGGTAATTCTCCCGTTGTTAATTGATGGTAGAGCGCGCGCCTTTTAGCTGTTTTAGTGGAACTTGTGAGCAATTCTACAGGCAAATGTAACAGATTAAACCAAGTTACTAATTTGTGGTAATGCTGTTGAGCTAAAACCTCGGTGGGAGCCATTAAAGCTGCTTGATAACCGGATTCAATTGCTGCTAAAATAGCAAAGACAGCCACTACAGTTTTACCCGAACCTACGTCACCCTGTACCAGGCGATTCATAGGCTCCTCCGAGCGCAAGTCTTGGAGAATTTCATTCACAACTCGCTGTTGAGCATTAGTTAAAGTAAAAGGTAATAACTTATTAAACTGCTCAATCAGTTTCCCCTTGGGTACAAAAATAGCGCTTTTCTTCCCCTTTCTTTCCTCTTGGCGTCGCTGGAGAAATCCCAATTGTAAGTAGAAGAATTCATCGAACACCAATCGTCGCCTTGCCTGGGCTAAAATCTTAGGGTCAGCGGGAAAATGAATATTGGCGATCGCCTCACCTAAACCAATCAATCCGTAGGTATGGCGTAATTCTTCCTGTAAAGGGTCTTGCAGTTGTTTCACAGCCCCCATTGCTTCCAGAACTGCTCGCCGCACCAAATCCGCTGCCACCCCTTCAGTTAGACTATAAACAGGCAATACTCGCCCTACTTTCAGAGAATTTGTTCTCCCTTGAGCATCCAAAACTTCTATGTCCGGATTATCCAAAGTAACACCATATTTATTCTTTTTCACTAACCCAGAAGCCGCCACTACAGAACCTTTTGGATACTGGCGCCTCATTTTTTCTTGCCAACCCCGATTACTAAAACGAGTCCCAGCAAAAAAACGACTCAGTTTAATGGTACCACTGTTATCTTCAATAGTTAGACTTAAAATGGTCAGTTTTTTATTATTCTTAGTACTACCGCAGTGAGAATATTTCACCTTTCCCACTAAAGTCACAGTTTCCCCAGGTACCAGATCCCCAATATTCACCTGACGAGCATAGTCAATATAGTCTCGGGGATAATAGAAGAGTAGGTCTCGCACTGTAGTCAAACCGAGACGTTCCAAATAAGGACTTCTACTGCTTCCTACTTCCTTAAGCTTAGTTAGAGGTTGGTTCAGACTAACGGAGCTATGTTTGCCTTGAGAACGGGAAACAGTTAATTTAGTTTCTGGGGGTTTTTTTTGCTCTTCTATCTGGTATTGTAGTTCTTGGAGAAACCTACGAGTATCTGCAACCAGATTTTGTCTTTGGGCAAGATTTAACTGGGGATAGCGGGTAAATCTCTCCCCTATGTCTTCCCAAGGTTTGCGTACAGCTGGCGGAACACTGAGGAAGACTTCACCGAAACTGAGTACTAGAAATTCGCTAAAGCGATACTTATTACCCATCAAATCGGTAAAACCAGTTTCCGCTTCCACCCCTAAAGCCTTATTTAAACGTTCCCAATCTAGTTGATTTTTCATCTTTTTCATCTTTTTCATTTTTTTCTTATATAGAACTTCTCGCTGGCGTATTTACAGATTAAACAACATCTGTAATAAATTTTCTCAATCACCGTTGTACAAAACTTTCGGCAGATTACTCTAACTACCTATCACAACCGGCAGCTATCAAGGTACGTGCTAGATCTAATCTTCATACCAAGAAGCACGCCATGCTGCTTCAGCTTCAGCAACGGCTAATTCTCTCTGACGCAGCTGATATTGCTGTCTAATGGTACTAATTTTCCCATCCAGATTGCGAATTAGATTCCGTTGAGCGCTCAGAGTCGAATCAGCTAATTCAACTTCCACTCGACGCATCCGGATAGCTGTAACTTCAGTAATGGTGGACTTTTCGCCAGTTTTATCCTTTTCCGTTTCCACAAGTAAATTTAACATATTTGGCGGTCCGCTGATTGCCGAACCCTTTTCCTCAGCTTGCACCGCTACTTGGAGAAAATTAGGGGGCAATTTCTGGGTTAAAATTCTCGCTTGTTGTAGGGATCTATTTGCTTCAGCCGACATCTTTTCTAAAATTTGACTAATTCCTTCTTCTAGTAATTGCTGTATCTGAAACAATCTTTCTGGATTACTTAAATCTGTCTCTGAAACTACTTTCATTTGGTTATATAAGTGCTGATTAATTATTCTTTGTGCTTCTGTATCAGGTGTTTTTGGTGTATCCCCAGACTGTTTTGTTGGTTTTATTACCATGGGTAATATTTCCAGCATTTTTTGTAGCATCTGCTGGGTTTCTAGGTCAGTATCCGACTTTAATTGCAATAGCTTTTGCTGTAGTTGCTTCCCAATATTGCGCAGGTTTTGCTGTAGTAGTTGTTTTTGATTCAAAGATAAACGCAGGAAATATGCTGGATATGCCTTAGTAGCAATCTGATAGCCTGCCATTACTAACTGTTTAGCCACTGACTGACTGAGAATATTTAAATAATCCCAATAAACTCCGCAGAGTTCAAGAGAAATGTTTTTCGCTGTATTTTCCAGTGCTGCTAAATCATTCTTAATGTGCTGAATTGTTCTTGCCATGACTCTTAAATTAAGATAAAAAGGCAAAAGAAAAAAGCTCTCTTTCTTGCTTTTGCCTATTGTAAATTGCTCTTATTTACCTGCTTGAGCTGCAACTTCTTCAGCGAAGTTACTCTCCTCCTTTTCTATTCCTTCACCTAAAACAAAGCGAGTAAAACGACGTACCTGGATGTTTTCACCCAATTGAGCAATACTTTGTTTGACCAACTCATCCACATTCATGCTAGGTTCGCGAATATAAGGTTGCTCCAGCAACGTAATTTCTTTGAGCTGTTTTTTAATTCGACCTTCAACAATTTTTTCCTTGATATTGTCTGGTTTACCAGCCAAATCTTCCCTCCCCATTTCAATTTCCTTTTCTTTTTCCACCATTGCAGGGGGAATATCCTCAACTCTAATATATTCTACATTAGGATTTGCTGCAATCTGCATGGCAATGTTCCGCACTAGGGTTTGAAACTCTGTTCGACGAGCAACAAAATCAGTTTCACAATTGACTTCCACCAAGACACCAATGCGTCCTCCAGTGTGAATGTAGCTGTCGATCAAACCTTCAGCAGCAACCCGACCTGCTTTTTTCTCAGCTGAGGAGATCCCCTTTTTTCGCAGCCATTCAGTGGCTGTCTTCAGATCTCCATCACTTGCTTGCAGCGCTTTTTTGCAGTCCATCATACCAGCGCCAGTTTTCTCTCGCAGTTCCTTAACGAGTTTTGCCGATATTTGCGCCATGTTACTCCTCTTACAATTCTACAAATATAATACACAAAAACTACTTGCCTCCCCCTAGGGGGAGGTAACCAGGGCTACTCTTCGATTTGATCTACTTCAGGAGCGAGTACAGGTTCTGCTTCATCTCCTGGGGCATATTCTATCTCTTCCATTGCTTCTTCAAACTCTTTGTATTCTGAGGAACTTGCCACTTCACCGTGACGCCCTTCATAAATTGCATCAGCCAACTTACCGACGATGAGTTTAATTGAGCGAATGGCATCATCGTTAGCGGGAAGAGGAATATCGGCAATATCCGGATCGCAGTTAGTATCCAGCATAGAGACAATGGGAATAGACAGTTTCTGACATTCCAAAATAGCGTTATATTCCCTGCGCTGATCTACAATAACCACAATATCAGGAATTTTCCGCATCGTTTTAATACCGCCGAGATATTTTTGTAGTTTGCTTAACTCGCGACGGAGAACAGCCCCTTCTTTTTTTGGTCTTTTATCGATATTGCCGCTTTCTTCCAGACGTTCTAATTCTTTGAGCCGTTCCACCCGGGTTTTAATTGTCTCCCAGTTGGTGAGCATACCCCCCAACCAGCGCTGGTTAATATAGTAAGCGCCGCAACGACTAGCCTCTTGAGCAATAATCCCTGCTGCTTGACGCTTGGTGCCAACAAAAAGTACCCTTTTACCTTGTTCGGAAGCGTTCCGCATGTACTCGTAAGCCGATTGGATCAGTTGGGCTGTCTGCACCAAATCGATAATATGGACACCGTTGCGGGCCGTAAAGATATATTGAGACATTTTCGGATTCCAACGGCGAGTCTGATGTCCGAAATGAACTCCTGATTCTAATAATTCTCCTAGGGAGACGACTGACATAATCGGTTTTACTCCTTTTTCGGGTTTATCCTCCACCTAGGGGGATTTCTTCTATTTGAGAAACACCCGAAGTCCTAGATGTGCGAATTTAAATAACCTTTTTAGAGTAGCACAAAGCAGTTACCAGTTACCAGTTACCAGCTTCTGAGGGGTGTGGGGTGTACCGACGGCGAGAGCACAGCTCCGTTTCACGGACGCCCCCAAATAAAAGAGCAGAAACTTCTGTATCCTTTTACCTGTAAGCCTTTTAGCTATTTAAACCGTGGATAAGTTTCTGTCCAGTTACCATCTCTTTCACAATCTTCCGGCGTCACAAAAAAAATTGAGAAGATTTAGTGCACTTGTAAAACATTAATTTACTATGAATAAATAAAAATCTTATTGACTTGCTGTTATATTTAGGTTATTATTTATGCTTATAGCTAATTTCTTTTAACTCCTCACTTCAATTCAAACATTCAATTGCTATCTTAAATGCACTTGCTTTGTTAATAGTCTCCTCATATTCTTTTTCTGGCTGGGAATCCGCCACAATTCCTGCCCCTGCTTGTACCGATACTAGATGTTGGCCGCTCTTTCCGGGACGGACTATGGCAGTGCGAATGGAGATGGCGCTGTTGAGCTGACCTTCAAAGTCATAATAGCCATAGACCCCAGAATAAGGTCCGCGCCTTTCTGGCTCTAATTCCCGAATAATTTCCATCGCCCTAATTTTTGGAGCGCCGCTGACGGTTCCGGCGGGGAAACAAGCACCTAGCAGCTCCCACACGGACCTATCCGGAGCCAATTCTCCTACCACATTGCTGACTATGTGCATAACGTGGGAATAGCGCTCAATGACCATCAATTGGTCTACCCTGACACTCCCTTTGACGCAGGCGCGACCCAAATCGTTGCGACCCAGATCCACCAGCATGACGTGTTCCGCCCTTTCTTTCGGATCTTGGAGCAAATCTCGCGCCAAAGATTCGTCTTCCGATGGGGTTTTCCCCCTCGGTCTGGTTCCGGCGATGGGTCGTAGAGTTGCTTTCATCTTGCCATTCTCCCCCCGTTCTGCTTTAACCATTACCTCTGGAGAAGAGCCGATAATTTGCCAATCATTAAAATTATAGTATGCCATGTAGAACCCATTTGAGATCTCTGTTGTGGAGTAAAATAGGGAAAAAATGCCGTACTCAAGTAGTTTGACAGACGGGGAGTGGAAAATAATAGAACCTCTGTTGCCCAAAAAGAAACAGACAAGACCACCAAAATGGAGTAAAAGGCAGATTTTAGATGGTATCTTGTACCAATTAAAGAATGGTTGTAATTGGTGTGACTTACCCAAAGACTTGCCCCCCTATTCCACAGTATTTTGGTACTACAAACAGTGGCGATCGCCCAAATCTTGCGCTTTACTTGGTCGAATACAACTAGATTATCCACCTGCATCCAGATACCGTCGGGCAAATCCCCTTCTGTGGTAGGATAAGTCGGCACTTTCGGTTCTAACCAACGAATCGCCTCGTATCCCCAAAAGCCGAACAAACCCCCTATCCCTGGGGGGAGTTCTGCCAATTGCACTGGCTGGATCTGGGCTATACATTGAGGGAGGATATCAAAGGGATTCCCTGTAAATTCCAACAACGTTCCGTCTCGGTAGGTTTGAGTCGTTTGCTCTCTTTTTATCTCAAGTATCCAAACGGGATCGCAGCCCAAAAAACTGTAACGCCCCAGTTTTTCGCCCCCTTCTACTGATTCCAAGAGAAAGCTATAAGGCTGACCCGCACAAACCTTATACCAAGCAGACACGGGGGTTTCTAAATCTGCCACCCACTCTTGATAAACAGGAACAAAGTTACCAGCCTCTGCTAGGGATAAAAAATGCTCTAAATCTTGCTCTATCATGCTTTTACATTTATTTACATACTAGATGTATTAATTATGTAAAAAGCGCTTATTATCATACTTATTGACATACTCCCCCGCGCGAGGTAACAAAGAAGAAAGGGAGAGAGGGAGAGAGGGAGAAAATCTTGTGAACAAATCTCCCCTACTCCCTACTCCCCAGCTCCCCCACTTCTTCAAGGGTAAGGCAGCAATAGCAGGCTTTGCCTGACTGACATCACCTCGCCTAACGGTTGATGCCCCAACCGTTTTCATGACTACTATGAAGTGCGAACTTCACTGCATCATACTTCGTAGGTAGCCCTACCAGAGAACTTCAGGGTAGCTGGTTCTGGGTTGCTGCCGATGTTTCTGTCAACCTTGCCGTTAAATTCCCGACCTTCGTTGACCTTCTCTGGGAAGACACCATCTGCTGGATGGAGGAATTGAACTTCCCCACTAGGATAAACCCGGTAAATCTTGTAATCCAAAATTTTAGGTTTAAAAGTCCGCAATTGGGTTCCTAAAGCAAGACACTGCTCCTTGCGAGCTAAATAGAGGAGATTTTCCCCTGCGTTCATGACTGCTGCACCACCAGTAGGCATTTCAAACACCTGTTCTTGCTTGCTAGTCCAGGTAATAGCATATTTTTCCTCTACTTCGGCTTTAGTGAGCAAGCCACCAGTGCTGCCGCCAAATTTGGGAGGATTTCCCGAAAGTGCTTCTGCCATAGTTATAATTTATCTCAAAACTTTCTTTGGGAATCCTATCACGACCATATTCCCCATCTACTAATATTGTCAATAATTGTAACAGTTTGTTATTTTTCCTCATAATGTACAATTGTGATAGGTGAAACTCATGAGGGATGGAAACAGGTAAAGTGGAACTGGCTGCCCTGGTTTTTCCCGGGGGATTCTGCCCAAATATCTCCCCCCCACCCCTTGACAATTTGACGACAAATTGCTAAACCTAAACCAGTACCACCCACACTGCGACGCAAAGATCCTTCTTCTTGATAGAAGCGGTCAAAGACTTTTTCCAGGCGATCTGATTCGATACCCCGACCGTTATCAGCAATGGTAACTTGCTGGGAATTAGTGCTATGGGGATTAACGGCTACGGTGACGCAACCTGTTTCAGGTGTAAACTTGCAGCCATTGTCCAGCAACTTGACCAGCAGTTCCACCAACCACTCCCCATCCGCTTGCACCAAAGGCAGTTGCTCTGATACCATCAAACGAATCTGGGCCATCTTTCTCTGGCGGTAACGAGCTAGAATATTACTGACTGCCAATTCGATGCATTCATTCAAAGAAACAGGTTCCAAATGCCATTGCACCCGACCACTTTCCAGTTGGGAGAGAGTAAGGAAATCTTGAATCAGGTTACGCATCCGCTCTGCATCATTGAGAGCCGTCTCCACCATCACCTGTCGCAATTCTGGCTCCATATCCGGTTCTGACGCCAGACTTTCCAAGCACACTTGAATCGTAGACAGAGGTGTGCGCAACTCGTGACCAGTAATAGCCACCAAATTAGAGCGAGTGCGATCCAGCGCCTCCAGTTGCCGATTCAGGTCTTGCAGGTTAGCGTAGGCTTCTGCTTGAATTAGGGCAACGCCGATTTGAGTAGCTACAGCATCCACCAGAGCGATATCTTCGGGTTTCCAGGCCACCGGGATGGGATCACAATGGTGTAATTCAACGCAACCTAGGAGTTTGTCTTGATAGAGAACTGGCACTAACACAAGAGCGAAAATAGAGCAACTTCCGATCAATTCTTGTAAGGAATCTGGTTCCGGGGGCATGGTATTAATGCCCGAATCCGCCAATGTATTGTCAATGCTCAAGGACTGTCTCAATGCTACCACTTCGCGAAAGAGGGGATTATTACGAATAGGCCAAGTTCTCCCTTTAATCGAGCTAATACCAGGGCGTACAAATTCATGCTCAATAGTAGCACTAGCATCGGTTTCTTCGCAGCGGTAGACCAGACAGCGACAAACTCCTAGTCCAAGTCCAAGCTTTTCCACGGCTACTTGCAGGATTTCTTCTGGTTCCAGGGATCGCCTAATTGCAACCATAACGTCGTTGAGCAGCCTTTCTTTCTCTTCTTTGGCGACAAGTGAGCGATTAGCTTTGATTAACTTATACTGACCTGCTTGTAAATAGGCAACCAGTCGCTCGACGAAAGGCTCAGAACTGTTATCTGCTCCCCCCGGCTGCTGTAAATATTGCCTACGTGCCAGTTCGATTTTATCTGCCAATTCCGGTCGATAGGTCAAGATGCGCTCTAGCAATATTGTGGCTGCTTTCTCGCTCACCTGGCGCTCCTGGGTCCAGATACCCTCAAAGCGTCGGCTATTGTCTGCTGTTTGGTTGTTTTCCGTGGTGCTTGGTGTTTTTTCTCGACAGATTAAGCAACCCGCATACTGCTGGGAGATGACTACTAAATGCCATTCTCGACACAGCTCGTCCGTTGGCGCAAAGGCTACAGTTTCGTAGACCCCGCTGCCGTTGACAAAATCTGTTTCTGGCGCTGAGAGAATATATACTTGAGAGGAAATCTTCCCAATGCGCCGATATCGATGAGCTTCCTGACGATAGAAGCGCTCCTTTTGAAAGCTGGCGATGGTTAGGGGCTGCATCTTACCATGTAAAATTAAATCTTCCATAGCGTGGGAAAGAGCAGTCAAGGAAGATTTGAAATACATTTGTGAGCGCAAACTGGGTATGAATTGCAGCAGCTCTGCTAACACTGAATCGGTGATGCTCATGGATCTGTTTTCTCTTTACCAGGAACCCTGTCTTGACACTGTAGGGGCGCACTCGGCATCATCTTCCTGCGGGTGCGCCCCTACATTATCCATGGCCGATGTTCTAAAATATCAGCTATTGTGCCACTAGTTCAATCATTTGCCTTTTATGAGACCTACACGAATTCGGAAATCCTGGGAAATTCCCGCAAGTGCAGTAACTTCAGAACGGGCTTATTACAACCGTCGTGGCTTCCTCAAGTCTTTGGTTGGTGTAGGTATGGTTGCAAGTTTGCCTATAATAGGCTGCAATTCGTCTAATTCTCCTGATTCAAAGATAGCATTGAAAAGGACTCTGGATTTACCTAAGTTAAAATTTACCACCAATCAGGCTTTTACCAAAGTAGACCGACAAGAGACAGATCGATATCTGGCGGGAAGTTACAATAATTTTTATGAGTTTGGCGGAAGTAAAAATATTTGGCAGCCAGCCCAAAATTTGCCCACTGAAAATTGGAAAGTAGAAGTTACTGGGTTAGTTAAATCTCTCCGCACTTACGACATTGATGGTTTGAAAAAGCAATTCCCTTTAGAAGAACGGATCTATCGCTTTCGCTGTGTGGAGGCTTGGTCTATGGTGCTCCCTTGGATCGGCTTTCCTATGAAAGCTTTAATGGAAGCGGTGGAACCCACTGCTAAAGCAAAATTTGTTCGGTTTACTTCTTTTTACAACCAGCAAATTACCAAGGGACCGAGTATTGTTTTTGGTTCCTTACCTTGGCCTTATACTGAGGGTTTGCGAATAGAAGAAATGGCCAATGAGTTGGCATTTTTCGCTGTGGGTATTTATGGCAGGGATTTGCCTAAACAGCACGGCGCTCCTCTGCGCATGGTTCTTCCTTGGAAGTACGGCTTTAAGGGGGCCAAATCCATTGTCAAAATTGAGTTTCTAGAGCGTCAGCCTGCTACTTTTTGGAATACCTTGAATGCTAGAGAATATGATTTTGAGGCGAATGTAAACCCTAATAAACCTCATCCCCGTTGGTCTCAAGCGCAGGAAAAATTTATTAGCTCTGGTCCTGATTTGACTTGGCAAATACGAGAAACTTTGCCTTATAATGGTTATGGTGAATATGTGGCTAGTTTGTATAGCAGTTAACAGTTATCAGCTCAGCGTAGATAGTTTTAGCCTCGTCAGCGTTTAACATGACAGTGCTCATTCCATATAATGGAGAAAGAGCGATCCCCAAAACAACCTTTATGTCCCGTAAAGATTTATTTCACGAAGCAGTTAAACAGGGTCTAATCAAAAAACAGTGGATTATCACCCATGACCCGCTAGAGTTAGAGTGGAATGAAGTTACAGTTAAAGTTGATTTGGGTGCAGAGCGCTTAATTGCAGCAGAACGGGAGAAAGAGAAAATAGCTGTGGAAATTAAGAATTTCATTTCACCATCAGCGATTAGTGATTTTCATACCGCTGTAGGGCAGTTTTTGAATTATCAGGTTATGCTAGAAGTGTGCGAACCATGCAGGCTACCTTATTAAACCCATACAGGGTTTAAATTTACCTTCTCTCTTATCTTTCTCTGCGTTGCGGCGTTCAGCGGTTCAATCAAGCCAGTAACATTGTCATGCTGCTTCTTTCCACCACTGCAGGTGGGCGATGCCCACCCTACTGTTTGGTGGTCGAGTCCCACTCATCAAACCTGAAAGGAAAGTCCAGAATAAGTTCAATATCAATAAAAAAGTGACACGCCCTATGGGATGTGCTCCTTGATTTCTGAATAACCGTGAGGGTGAAAGTCTCTCCTACTAATACAACATAATATAGACTTTTTTGGATTGCTATTTGGTAACAAATCAGTTACTGTGTGTCAACCTCTGTGGGAGCCGGTAACTGTTCCAGAAGTTCGTCCAGAGAACGAATAATTGTCGGTGCAAACTCAGCTTCCGGCTTAAACATCACCTGTATGGCTTCTGGAAGAGTTTCTGCCATGACAATCCGGTTTTGGTAAACCACAATTACCCGGGCGAGAATCGGCACGCTATTCTCTTCTGCCTCCAGATATAATGGTTCTACATAGAGAAGGGATTGTTCTATGGGAATAACCAAGAGATTGCCCTGAACCACCCGAGAACCCTCACGGTCCCAGAGGGAGATTTGTTGAGAAATTACTGGATCTTGGTTAATCAGAGCTTCAATTTGGTCTGGACCGTAAACTAACTTTTGCTTCGGAAATCGGTAGAGTAACAGCTTGCCGTATTGTTCCCCGTCAGAGCGAGCTGCCAACCAAGCAATCAAGTTGGGACGACGAATGGGAGTGTAGGGGTGGAGAAGAATGAACTCTTCTGACGTCTGAGCGGGCAGCCTCATAATGAGATAGTAAGGAGCGAGAGCAGTAGATTGGCTGCCATAGATTTCCTGGGGTATCTCCCATTGATCTTCTCGGTTGTAAAAGACCTGGGGATCACTCATGTGATAGGTGAGTAATTGCTTGCTTTGGATGTTGAATAAGTCTTCGGGATAGCGGATGTGACTGCGAAGAGTAGCTGGCATATTCTCCAGGGGTTGAAATAGTTCCGGGAAAATATGGCTCCAAGTGCGGATAATGGGATCTTCAGGGTCAGAAATATAGAAGTTAACTTTGCCATTATAAGCGTCCACTACTACCTTGACAGAGTTGCGGATATAATTAAATTGGTTCGCCCCGGGGTCGGAATAGGGATAACTAGCGCTGGTAGTATAGGCATCTATCATCCAATAGAGGTAGTTTTCCCCTCCTTTCCCTGCATCGGCAACTACTAAATAGGGATCCTCATCAAAACGAAGAAAAGGAGCGATAGTACGAACCCTCGTATTGATGTTACGACGCCATAATAGACGAGTGTTTCCGGTGAGGTTACGGCTAAAAGGCATCCGCCAGTCCTTGAGTCTGACTGCAAAGAGCAACCGTCTGAGGGTATTGCCTATGGGTATGCCCCCAGTGCCATTGTAGGTATTGTAAGCATTGCCCTCCTCATCGGGAAAGTCTAACTCCTGCACCTGGGTGTCCGTCATGACGTAGGTATTAGTGATTTCGCCGTAATAAATGCGGGGTTTGCCTATGGGAATACTGTACTCGATGGACTTACTACTTGTTAATAGGCTGCCACTTTCACCCATTTCCCGTCCGCTGCCGATATTCTTAACAAAATAATCGGGTAAACCCCCAGGACCGGAGCGATTCACTGGAGAGAGTGTGAAGCCATAACCATGGGTGTAAACTAAATGTTGGTTTACCCAGGTTTGGGCTTTTTCCGGTAGAGATAGGGAGTCCATTTCTCTAGCTGCAATGATGACTTGTTGTTTTTCCGTTGTTTTTTCCTGTGGCGATCGTTCTACTTGCAGAGTATAGCGATCGATATCCGCATCGGGAAACTTGTAATAGAGTCGGATTTGTTGCAATTGTCGATTAGTTTGCAGCAGAGGTAGGGTATCCCAGAGTCGGATATTCTCAATAGTGAGAAAGTTTTGCTGGATATCTGCGGCGGTGAGTGTACCTTCTGGATTAAAAGTTTGCTCCTCTATCTTATCCAGAGCGAAAGCAGACCTGGTGTAGGCTATGGTCTGTTGGATATAACGTTCCTCTCTTGCTAATTCATTGGGCTGTACCTCCAGGCGCTGGACCGCAAAAGTCAGTCCACTATTGCCTAAGAGAGCGATGGCGTACATTAAAATGCTCAGGACGAGCAACTTGCTGTGAAATTGTTTGATAGCTCCCAGGAGTAAGAAGAGAGCTATCGCCGCTGCCAGAAAAGCTAAAATGGTCTGACCAGGCAACTGCACTTTAACGTCAGCGTAACCAGCACCATAATTTACACTCCCAGTGGAATAAAGTAATCCGTAGCGAGCGAGCCAATGATGGAAGGCTCTCGACATGACGGTAAGACTGGATAAAGCAAATAGATGACGCACTTGAGATGGTAAAAAGCCGGTAAACTTACCTTCTGAGAGACTGTTATCAGATAAGAGATAGATTAAAGTAGAGGCGAGCAAGGCAAAGAGAAACATTTCCCCGAGCCAAAAATTCAGCAATCGCCAGAAGGGTAAATTAAAGACATAGAAGCCGATATCTTTGTTAAAGAGAGGGTCCAGGCTACCGAAGTCCCTGTGTTGAAACCCTGGCAATACTACCATCCAGTTGCTCCCCAGAATAAGTGCGAAGCAGACACTAATGATTACTGATATGGCCTGTATGCTAGTTTCAACCTTGAGGAGTAAAACCAGAATCAAGAGGGCGACCGGAGCGAAGTACCACCTCGCAAACCTAAGGGGGGCTAGGGGTGCTCCTGTTTGCCATACTGTAAAGGCAGTTTGCAGGCAGTGGATCAGGATGAGGGTGATGAGGAAAGATATAGCTAGTACTACTGGTAGGAGGATTTTTAAGTTTGTTGTTGGTTTCCTCCTCAGTGAGGGGGGTGGGGTTATATATGCTCGCCTATTTGGGCGCTGCAAAGGGTAACTCTGGGGGAGGCGCTGGGCGATCGCCAAGTTTCCTAAGAGGAAGAGTAGGGAAATAGCCCCAGTAATGCTACATAAAGCTACCTGAGTAATAGTACGTTTTGGGAAGGTCTCACTTATGTTGAGAGACTCAAACCAAAGTCCTTCCGTAATAAAATAAACTCCTAAATTTAAGAGCAATAACCCTAAACCAGTAAAAATTATTAGATTTTTTTTTTAGGAGCACAGTTATACATCATTTTTTTATCCGAAAGAGCTGGTAACTGGTTACTGACTAACTGATAACTGCTTAATTGCTTGTCTTGCCCATTGGTCTGCTGCGATAATATCGTCTAAACTAGGGTTAGCACTATTTTGAGAAATGTAGCGATCGCAAGCTATTTCAATGGAGCGAGGAATGTCCAAAAAGCCAATTTTACCTTCTAAAAACAAAGCTACTGCCTGTTCGTTAGCTGCATTGAGAACTGCTGACATTAACCCCCCAGCCCTACCAGCAGCATAGGCTAATTCCATGCAGGGATATTTCTGGCGATCGGGCTCGGTAAAGGTTAAACTACCCATCTTCACTAAGTCTAACTGCTGCCAGTTAGTATGAATTCGCTCAGGGTAAGAGAGGGCATAGAGGAGGGGTAAGCGCATGTCTGCCCAACCCAACTGAGCCAGCATGGAAGTATCTTGCAGTTCAATGAGAGAGTGAATGATACTTTGGGGGTGAACCACAATATCGATGCTATCGTAATCCAAACCAAAGAGGAAGTGAGCCTCAATTACTTCCAGTCCCTTGTTCATAAGGGTAGCAGAATCTACGGTAATTTTCTTTCCCATAGACCAATTTGGGTGCTTGAGGGCATCCTCCACCGTCACATGGCTTAACTTATCCGCTGGCCAATCCCGGAAAGCGCCCCCAGAAGCAGTGAGGAGAATGCGCCGCAAGCCTCCTTCTGGTACCCCTTGAAGGCATTGAACAATAGCGGAATGCTCTGAGTCTGCTGGGAGGAGGCGAACCTTGTGTTGTTTCACCAAAGGCAGTACTACCGGGGCGCCTGCAATGAGAGTTTCCTTGTTAGCGAGGGCAATGTCTTTACCTGCTTTAATAGCGGCGATGGTTGGCAGCAAGCCAGCGCAACCCACAATACCCGTGACTACGGTTTCGGAGTCTCCGTAACGAGCTACTTCTTCTACTCCCTTGGTTCCTGCAACAAGAATAGGAGATTTGGGGAGGTGTGCGATCGCTTCTTTTAATGCTGGTAGTTTCTCTTCTGTGGCGATAGCGACGATTTCTGGGGCAAATTGTTCAATTTGTGCTGCTAATAGGTTGATGTTGCTATGAGCTGTTAATCCGACGATGGTGAATTTTTCGGGGTATTGAGCAACAATATCTAAGGTTTGGGTGCCAATAGAACCAGTGGCTCCTAGGATAGAGATTCGTTTCATGGGAGGTTGCCGAAGATGGGAAAATGGGGGTCTATTGCATTTTTAGGATAATTTTGGAACCTTGACAAGAGGGGTAGCTCTTGATCAGCAGTTACCAGTTAGTCAGTAACTAAGAGAGAAGTGGATTGTTTTTTTGATGAACCGCAGAGCACGCAGAGTACGCAGAGGAAGATAAGAGAGAGATCGCGGTGTACATTCATGGAAAAAGGAACCGCAGATGAACACATTTTTAAAATTTTCCCCTGCATGGGTTGACAAAAATGAAATTAATTGTTATATTAGTATCATGGGGGAAGACCGCGCCCATATATAGGTACTTTTACCTTTGAACGAAATGTGGTAGTCCTGTAGATGTAGTGATTTTGCTCATATAACATAAGGGTTCTAGGTGCAAAAATCACTACTTGTATACCACTTTTTTCAGCTCGTTCATAGTCCGTAGGATGCGTTAGCTGTCGTTAGTAGCAGCTGCCTTGGCAGAATTTATCAGCGTAACGCATCCTACATTCCTTTTTTCAGCTCGTTCATAGTGCGAGCTTCTTCTGCTGCTAGTTCTGCAAAACGGCGATCTGTTTCCGCTGCACGACACTCTGTTTCCTGACGTTGACGCTCGCTTTCCTGGAATAGTTTGTAAAAATCCTCTCTGGTAATAGACTTAATCATGGTTTTGGGTTGTGTATAAATAGAGATTCGTTTTCTAGGAGGTTGTTGAGTGTAGTTGGGTTTCGTACCTCAACCCAACCTACAGTGCTTTTAGGATAACACGTAATATTAACAACCACAATCTCATCCACCAAGATTTTAATGAGTTGGGTTTCATTGCTATTATTTTCTCTATATAAGCAATGTTTTGCTCCAGGATGTATTTCCAGAAGTCTGGATTAATTTCTAGAGCTTTTTTAGTGTTATCTATCAATTCTCCATATTTTCCCATTTTGCTTAGGAGAATACCTCTATTATATCAAGCTTCATGGTCGTCTGGTTTGAGAGCGATGGCTTTCTCATAAGAGGCGATCGCTTCATCCCACTTTCCTAAATTAACCAAAGCAAGACCTCTATTATACCAAGCGTCATGGTCGTCTGGTTTGAATGCGATGGCTTTATCATAGGAGGCGATCGCTTCCGTCAAGTTTCCTAAATTCCCCTGAGTAACACCTTTATTATACAAAGCTTCGGGGTCTTTTGCTTGGAATTTCGCTCGCTTGCTCATAACAGGTCGTTGTTTTTGATAAGTTTCCTTATGATAGCAATTATTGAATCAATCTCTGAAATCTCCTCTCTGACTTCATTTTATCCAAGTCAGAGTCAGTTTTGGCTATTTCTCGGCATTCCGGATTGAGATTGATTGCTTGTTGCAGGTTCTCAAGAGCTAAGTCAATCTCATTTTCCTTACTATAGCAGATGGCTTTATTATACCAAGCTTGATACAAGTCTGATTTCAATGCGATGGCTTTGTCATAAGAGGCGATCGCTTCCGAGAACTTTCCTAAGTTAACCAAAGCCAAACCTCGATTACACCAAGCCTCATGGTAATCTGGTTTGAATTCGATGGCTTTGTCATAGGAGGCGATCGCTTCCGAGAACTTTCCTAAATTCCCCAAAATAATACCTCGATAATACCAAGCTTCATGGTAATCTGGTTTTACTTCGATGGCTTTGTCATAAGAGGCGATCGCTTCCGAGAACTTTCCTAAGTTATCCAAAGCCAAACCTCGATAATACCAAGCCTCATGGAAGTCTGGTTTTACTTCGATGGCTTTGTCATAAGAGGCGATCGCTTCCGAGAACTTTCCTAAGTTATCCAAAGCCAAACCTCGATAATACCAAGCCTCATGGTAATCTGGTTTGAATTCGATGGCTTTGTCATAAGAGGCGATCGCTTCCGAGAACTTTCCTAAGTTAACCAAAGCCAAACCTCGATTACACCAAGCCTCATGGTAATCTGGTTTGAATTCGATGGCTTTGTCATAAGAGGCGATCGCTTCCGAGAACTTTCCTAAGTTATCCAAAGCCAAACCTCGATAATACCAAGCCTCATGGAAGTCTGGTTTTACTTCGATGGCTTTGTCATAAGAGGCGATCGCTTTCGAGAACTTTCCTAAGTTAACCAAAGCCAAACCTCGATTACACCAAGCCTCATGGTAATCTGGTTTGAGAGCGATGACTTTATCATAGCTCTCTAGTGCTTCTGTGTACCTTTTTAGGTCATCTAGGAGAACACCTCTATTATACCAAGCTCCATGGAAGTCTGGTTTGAGAGCGATGGCTTTATCATAGCTCTCTAGTGCTTCTGTGTACCTTTTTAGGTCATCTAGGAGAACACCTCTATTATACCAAGCTCCATGGAAGTCTGGTTTGAGAGCGATGGCTTTATCATAGCTCTCTAGTGCTTCTGTGTACCTTTCTAGGTTCTTGAGGAGAACACCTCTATTATACCAAGCTCCATGGAAGTCTGGTTTGAGAGCGATGGCTTTATCATAGCTCTCTAGTGCTTCTGTGTACCTTTCTAGGTTATCTAGGAGAACACCTCTATTATACCAAGCTTGATGGTCGTCTGGTTTGAGAGCGATGGCTTTATTATAGCTCTCTAGTGCTTCTGTGTACCTTTCTAGGTTCTTGAGGAGAATACCTCTATTATACCAAGCTTGATGGTCGTCTGGTTTGAGAGCGATGGCTTTATTATAGCTCTCTAGTGCTTCTGTGTACCTTTCTAGGTTATTTAGGAGAATACCTCTATTATACCAAGCTTGATGGTCGTCTGGTTTGAGAGCGATGGCTTTATTATAGCTCTCTAGTGCTTCTGTGTACCTTTCTAGGTTATTTAAGAGAACACCTCTATTATTCCAAGCCTCATGGTAGTCTGGTTTGAGAGCGATGGCTTTATTATAGCTCTCTAGTGCTTCTGTGTACCTTTCTAGGTTATTTAAGAGAACACCTCTATTATTCCAAGCTTGATGGTCGTCTGGTTTGAGAGCGATGGCTTTATCAAAGCTCTCTAGGTTCTTGAGGAGAATACCTCTATTATTCCAAGCTTGATGGTAGTCTGGTTTGAGAGCGATGGCTTTATCAAAGCTCTCTAGTGCTGCTTCTAAGTTACCCAAACTCAGGAGTAACAAACCTCGTAGATTCCTGGGGAAGGGATTATCAGGTTCAAGAGCAATCCCCCTATCCACACGAGCAATAGCTTCTTCAGACTGATCTATTTTCAAGAGTAACAGTGCTTGTTTACACAATAAATCCATCTGAACAGAATCCTCATCCAGCAAAGCTTCTATTTCTACAATCCTGTGGCGACATTCTTCAAAGGTTAATCCCTCTATATTTTCCCATCCTAACTGCTTTTCCATTTCCTGTAATGACTCTTGGAGCAGCTTTTTGTCTGGAGGAAACTCAAAAACACCAGAACGCCAATCGTAAAAATCTGGAGCGCGACGAATAAAGTACTTAATGGCAAATTTGGGCAGAAAAAACACCAAACAAGTGTTAAAATTGTCCCGAAACCGTTCTCTTTGCCAGTTTAAATGAGCTAAAATGGGGGGTACAGTATCTTCCCGATAATAATTTCCTTGTCCTCCATAACCTTCCTTGATGTAGGGGTGCAGGGATTTGTCCAACCCGATTATCAAAATAATATCAACTTTCTCTCTCTGAGTCAAATGCTCTATCTTATCGTAGAGAGTCTTCACTTCTTCAGTAAAAGACAAAATCCCGAACCGTTTTTGAGCCAAATCTTCTTGTAATCGTCGGATTACCTTCTCTCCTTGATTAGGTAAACACTCCACAAAAAAGATAGCAAAACTTTCCGTCCAACCCAGAGAACGGAGGAGCATTTCATATTCTTCTCTATGTTCGATTTGCCCATATAATAATGTCATAGGTTGTTGAATAATTATATATACTAACTGCTATAACTGTTGGCAAGCTTTTTGAAATTCTTCAATCTCAAAAATAATAGGATGAATATCGTACCAAGGTTGAATATCCCCTTTTTCTAACCAATGATACTCCAAAATATGACGATTAAACAAGAGTTTGTGGTATTTTTTATGATTGGGTTTCCTTTTCGATTGGTGTACTTCTGCTAAAATAGACCATTCATCTTCACTTATAGCACGACGATAGGTTAAGCGCAAGGAAGCAATAGCACTCAGGACTGCTTTTTTCTGAATAGGTAACTTCAGAGTCTTTTGTAAAGTAGTTTTCATCAAAAGCATCAAGTAGCGCACATGTCCTCCACTCATGTAACACAACTTCTCTAAAAGTGCTTCATTGGTAAACACCTCCTGAAAAGTTAGGTTAGAATCCACCTGCTCAATCCGTTTTCTAACTAACTCCTTCAGCTTGTTCATTCCTGGAGGGTAGGGTTCCCCAAGGGGAGTGAATAGAGCAATCATGGGTAATGCTTGAACAGAACCAAATACTTCTTCCAACACTGTCCCCTTATCAGAATAGACTAGGGATATGGGTACAGTATAAATGGTATGACATTTGAGTTTCCGCAGTTGTAGGTTCCGGTCGATAAATATCTCCTCGTGATTATTCCTGTTGCTCTCCTTGTGATATAAAGGAACAATGCGATCCAAATTATCCGCAATCAAAACTATTCCCTTATACTGAGTCTTGCGGTTATGAGCTGCTTTTGTAATAAAGTTATTCAAATAATCAATCAGAGAAGGGGTATGATTGTCCACTTCCTGACGTATGCGAGAACGGTTACTGGGAGCGGAACGCAAAAGAGCAATTACCTTAGCAAATTGCCCAATACCCACCTGCAAACTAATGTTCTCAAAAGAGATTTCCGTGGAACCCAAATCCTTCAGAGACTCCCACCGCTCTTTTAACCATTCCACCAGAGGTTTAGCATCAGCACTATCTTGCAATTCTGAGAGGATATAGCGAGTGCAAGCTAGAAGAATATCCGTATATTGAGCATCTTCCGTATCAATATCCTGATCATCCGCAGCAAAATAGATAACCTGGAACTTATTCTCCTCCAGGTATTGTTTCAATCTTAACAATTCCGTGGATTTTCCCGCTCCTCTATGTCCCGTGTACAATTGAGCAGTTGTCTCGTCGGACAAAATAATCGGTCTCCCCAACTGTTCTAGAATATCACCATCTCCCCGCACCTCCCTACAGTCTACATAAGCAGAATCCCCTGGTTTCAGAGGTCGCAGTGGATCGAACACGTTATAAAGTTGTCTCAGGATCTGATCACTCATTTTTGTTCACCTTTCAGTTACCAGTGACCAGTAATCACGTACCATACGCCTGGTAACTGGTAACTGGTAACTGGTCACTGTTTTACGGGGGGGGAATTGCTTTCTCCTTTATCCTATCATATCATTGCTCATATTGGGTTCTATATCTCACTGTCAGGTCAATCTGCTGGAGAATATCCTCTCTTCCTATTTTAATAAACCATTCCATTTCTGCCAAGGTTTCTGGAATCGCCTTGTTAATAAAGTCTTCCCAGTAAGGGGTTGCAGCTTGTGTCTGCCCAAGTTTATCCTGGGTTTGAGCAAAATAACAATAGGACAATCCGGTTCCGACTCGGGTAGCCATGTTTACGTTTTCCCTTTCTATCGCCTGCTCCAAAGCTTGTTCTGCTGCCTCATAGTCTCCTTTTTGCAAGAGCAGCCAGCCTAAATTTTTGTAAAGGTGATATTCATTACCCACTTGCTGTTGCCGTTTTGCACCTTGGAGCCCCACAAGCAACAAAGCTTCTGCCTTAACCAGATCTCCTTGCACTAAATGAATTCGAGCCAGATTGTTGACTGCGCGGATTGATCCTTTCCCTAAAGCAATTTCATATTGTTTGATCGCCGCCTCATTTTCTGACAGAGCTTCATAGATTGATCCCAACCCTAAGTTAAACTTGGCATTTTGCTGATCCAGGCGGAGGGCTTGTTTCAAGTCACTCTCCGCCTGCTTAAATTTACCGGACTCATAGGCGGTGAGGGCACTGTCAAAATAGGATTCGGCGATCTTAGGTATAGAGCGATAAACGAACACAGATCCCAGAAATAGTAAAGAAGAGACAGTCAAGGAAAATAGAGAGAAAAATCGCCGTGGAACCCCCAGTACTTGCAAAAATTCCTCAATCTTCTTTTTTCCTTCTCCACCCAAGGAACCCACCGCCGTCAGCAATAACCCGGACTGTCCAATTAGACCAAAACTTTCCAGGGGACCAAAGCCTCCTGCGCCAAACAATTGAATAAACGACGTAGCGAACGTGGCCACCCCTGCCAGTCCGAGTAAAGTCAACCCGTTAAAAATCCAGTTCAAATATTGCTTGAAGCGGTTAATCTCCTCTGCCTTCGGTATCTCGATGGTTTCCAGACGCCACCACCACGCTTCTGGGGGCGGGTTCAAGCTGTTGCGCCAATCCGCCAAATGGCCATGAGCAACAATCGTGGGGGCTTGTTGCTTCAGTTTCAGATCGAGTTGGTAAAGAAGGGTTAATTCCTTGACGATTTCAATAGCTTCAGTTTCTCCTGTTGCCGGCTCTTCCCTCGAGTTGGAAGATTCTGACAAAGCCAATTCTGATAAGGCGCTGGCCAAGGCATCCCTAGCACAGAGCAAGGCCAGAATCGTGCTATCGGACGGAGGAGACTCAGCTTGTTCTATGGTCTTGAGGGTAGAAGCATAGTGCTTTAAAGCCGTAGAAAAGGAGGCGATGGAACTAGAATTTGACATCTTTTATTGGATTACATAAATTGCTAGTTTTACCTATCATAGCAACTCGATTTAACATTGTCAAGGGTTATTCCCTAATTATCATTATATTTTTTCAAGGGGGATATTGAGCTAGGATTGTTGTTGGTAGTTATAACGACTTTTTTTTGCGATTTAACCGCAGATTACGCTTGGTACCCTAGCCAATAATACCCGCCCTAAATTGCGGGCTACTTTGTCAAACCCCTACAGGGTTTACTTTACTCCCACTCTATAAAGGAGGATCTAAGAGAAAAAGTTGACCATAGAGGTTAGCACCCTGTCTACCTTTTTGGTTCAAGTTGGATCGGAAGACTGGGGAAAAAGAACCAGGAAAGCAGGAAAATCAGCTTTGAAAGCAGCAGAGGATGTGGCTAATAATCCTGAAGATGAAGACGCGATCGCTTCTTTTCGACTACAATTGAAGAAAATCTTGACTGCTCCAGAAAATGCAGTTTTGGTAGCACAGATAGAGGAAATTTTGGCAGAGGGGAAAAAAACAGTGCTGAGAAGAGTCAAATTGGGGCGATTGGTAAAACAGTTACCAGTTACCAGTTACCAGTTACCAGTTACCAGTCCTGCTCATGCCAACCGGGGCAGTCAGGCAGTTACCAGTTACCTTCCACCAATAAGTGGCTTGCCACCAAATAAGTGGTGGGGGCCTCAAACCCAAGGTTGAGCTGCTACCATGGTACGTGATTACTGGTCACTGTCATGGTACAAGGTCACTGGTAACTGAAAGGTGGGGGCCTCAAACCCAAGGTTGAGCTGCTACCATGGTACGTGATTACTGGTCACTGGTAACTGAAAGGTGATGACGCTCATGTTACAATGAATATTGGAACGAAGAAATAAAGTGCTATGGAACATGAACAAAATAGCTATAAATTCTTCAAAAGTATTATTGGTGCTGTTGGTGACAAAGCTACTGTTAACCAAAACCAAATCCTTATTTGTTCCCTCGCGATCTTGAGGATTTTACCGGAAGGGATGACTATATTAAAACCCTGATGGAGAGTTATAAGGGTGGTGGCGATCGCTGAATTTTTCCCAGATGGTGTACTATAAAAGATACCGTAGGGTGGGCATCGTCCACCAAGCATCGCTCACCAGACATCGCTCACCAACCATCGCTGAAAGATACTATGACAAATCAGTTTGACGCTTTTGAGGGCGATCGCCTATCTGAGGATGTTCCCCCTTCGGTGCAGAAAGTAGAGGTTGACACACAGTGGCTGATTTGTTACCAGTCGTCAGCCTTTGGGGAGTTTGGGGGGAGCAAAGTTACTGAAATTAGAGGTAATGTCTTCCCAGGAAGGGGTGGAGTATCTGAAGAAGCAGTTGGGAGCAAAACGGGTTGAGGAAGAGTTGGAGGCTGCTAAAACCATTGTCTCCCTCTGTGGGGGTTTACCTTTGGCTTTGGCTATTGCTGGTGGGGTTTTGAAGGAGGAGGAAACCTTGTCGGAAATTTTCACAGTCACTTGCTTCTGGAATGGAAAAGTTAGCAGAGAAATTCGAGAAAAGATTGCCTTTGGAAGCATTGGATTGGTTTGAGCAAGAAGGAGGAAACTGGGTAGATATAGCTCAACAACTCCACAACACTGAAAACTGGGACCAACTTGTTTCTCTGGGGTTTAGTCTTGGTAAATTCTTTGATATTCGAGCACACTGGAGTGACTGGGAAAAAACACATCTGTTAGCTCTCAATGCAGCTCGAAAGTTGGGGAATATTCATGATGAAGGCGGTATCCTCAACAACTTGGGCAATGTTTACAGTTCCCAGAGTCGCTGGAATGAAGCCATTTCCTGCTATGAGCAGAGTTTGAAAATCTTTCGGGAACTGGGAGATATCCATGGGCAAGGGAAAACCCTCATGAACTTAGGCTTAGTTTACCAATCCCAGGAACGCTGGAATGACGCTATTGATAACTATGAGCAGAGTTTGAAAATCTGCCGGGAACTGGGAGATCGCCATGGTGAAGGTATGACTCTTGTTAATCTAGGCTTACTCTACAAAAACAAAGATAAGGTCAAGAAAGCTATGGAACATTGGCAAAATGCCCTAACCAAACTCCACCCAGACTCACCAAAAGTTCGTGAAGCGCTACAAATCGCTCAAGCAAAATTATACTTAAACTTGCTCATCAAACTTATTTTCTGGGGGATTGCAGTCTACTTTGTGGTTACTAAACTCCTGGCGGGTCCATGGGCGCTCGTTCTTGTGATGATTATAGTAAGTATTATTGCATTCCTTTTGTTAAAAACATGGCAACGACGGAATTAATTTTTTCATGAAACAAAAGCGTTAACATAACTTTTTACAAAATATTGTATTAATTAATTTATATATGCTAAACAGTTCAAGTCCCCCTTAATAAGGGGGATTTAGGGGGATCCAACCAGGCATTGCGCGGTGGGCGATGCCCACCCTACAACCCTGAAGGGGTTTGATAACGTAGCCCGCAATTCATTCGCGGGCGATGGGCTAATGAGAAACAACCAATTCCTTCTCCACCTCCCCTTCATGGTGTTCAGAAAAGGAACCTTTCGGTTCTTTGAGAATGAAGAAACACAAAAAGGCAACTATGAGAGCTGCTACTCCCATTACCTGGAAGAAGGCAGTATTAGATTGTGCAATGACAGCAGCTTTTTCTGCTTCAGATAACCCTGCTAACTTACCACCACTAACCCATTCAGGTAAGAGACTGAAGATAGTGAGATAAGCAACAGCACCCACATTGCCATAAGCCCCCACATTTCCAGCTACCTGTCCCGTAATGCGCCGTTTCACCAGGGGAACGATAGCAAAGGTAGAACCTTCTGCTGCTTGTACAAAGAAGGAACAAGCCATGGTTAGTAAGATAGCACCAGGTAGCCACCAACCGCTACTGATAGTTCCCATCAACATATAACCTATACCTAAACCTGCTGTTAAGACTCCCATGGTCATCTTACGGCTACCCAGTTTATCTGACAGTATTCCCCCACCAGGACGGGACATCAAGTTCATGAAGGCATAGCTCGCAGCGATCGCCCCTGCTGCTTGTTTGGTTAGGTCAAAAGTCCCCTCGAAGAACGCTGGGAGCATAGAAACCACCGCTAGCTCGGAACCGAAGTTGACAATATAAGTCAATTCGAGAATGGCAACTTGGGAGAAATTATAGCGGTCTTCAGCAGCATATTTCTTCTTTCCACTGAGCAAGTCTTTATTCACTGCCCAGCAATTGTAAGCTTGGAACAGATACAAACCCAGTAGGGCAAGGATAGCTATCGTAAATGCACCTTCATTGAAGAAACCCACTTTCTTTAAACGCCAAGATAGCACCATGAGAATCCCCGAGAGAGGAACATTCATCAGCATTAGGAACCAGAAGTCTTTCTTGGTAGTCACCTCTATTCCTCTCGCACTAGGGGGTCGCTGATAAACTTTCCCGGGAGGAGTATCTTGGACGTTCAAGAAGTAGACCACACCGTAGATAGCACTAATGATACCAGTCCCTACAATTGCTATCCGCCAGTTGAGACCAGAACCGCCAAAAGCTAACCAACCAGCGATAGTGGGGAGGGTAAAAGCTGCTGCTGCGGAACCGAAATTGCCCCAGCCCCCGTAAATTCCTTCCGCTAAACCAATTTCCTTGGGGGGAAACCACTCCGCTGTCATGCGGATACCAACGACAAAACCTGCACCGACGATACTCAGTGCCAAACGGCTAATAACTAACTGGCTGAAATTCTGGGCCAAACCAAAAGTTACGCAGGGAATAGCCGCGTATATTAACAAGATAGAATAGGTAATTCTTGGGCCATATTTATCCAAGAGCATGCCGATAATTACCCTCGCTGGTACTGTCAAAGCCACGTTACAAATGGCGATAGTTCTCACCTGACTCAATTCTAGATTAAAAGCCTCTCTCACGGCAGTGGAAAACGGGGCAAAGTTAAACCAAACTACAAAAGAGAGAAAGAATGCAAACCAAGTCAGATGGAGTATTTTATATCTACCCCGAAATGACCACATTTCTCCTAGCATTTATTACCTTCCTGATAATTTATCAATGTAGGGTGGGCATTGCCCACCCATTTTCAATCTCAATACCATTCACAACATTTTTGGATTTTTTTTTACATTTTCCTTGGACATGATAATTGAGCAACAATGATTTTCTTTTCTTTCTCGAATAATCACACTGTTACATCGATTAATATGTATAGTTCGCTACATTTATTGCCTATTTATTCTTTTTCTTCATCATCAAGATACATATCTTGCATCCTTACGGTATATCTCCCTCCTCCGCGTCTCTGCGACTCTGCGTGAAACCCTCGTCGGTGGGCAATGCCCACCCTACGTCTACTTTGCCCTTGCCTAAGAGCGAGACCGCACCTCATCAATGGATAAACCTAAAATTTGGGCAACTTGCTCCACAGTCATTCCTGTTGTCAGTAATTGAGAAACCGCATTATTAAGCCTCTGTTCGGCTTGTGTAAGCTGTTGTTGGGCAAGTTCAGCCTGCCTTCGTGTTTGGGAGTATGAGGGCAAAAGTTTCTCTGTAGCAGGATCATAGAACCGCAGATCCCCTGAAATAAGATGTAAGTCTAGCCCTAAAACTTCTGAGGGTATTGACAGCACCCCCTCTTGGAGAAACTCTGGTACTATGGGTTCGTACCTTCCATTTACTAAACGAAAGCCTTGAAGTTGTTGAGGTTGCAAGTAGTCTCCTGTGGGGTCATATTGAAAATACTCTGCTACCCCCATGTAAGCGTATTTTCGCGGTTTGCTTTCGCTGTCAGTATAGTGGGTACTATTAGATGTCACTTCTAAAACCCAGTTGGGAACTTTGTTGTCTTCTTCCCAAACTTTATAAATGCGGCGTTTCTTGTTGCTGACTCCAAAGATAACAAACACATCAGGGGATACTACGGCGTCGGGAATACCTTTTTCGTAATAGATAAACAGATGACCCGATACATAGACGTTTTCCTGATGGCGAAAGTAATACTGCAACACATTCACCCCATATAACAGGTAATCACGAGTAAAGTCGCTTTCAGACATGGGTCCACCGTCGGTTTCCAGGTAAATGATATGGGGTTTGGATATAGGTAAAGTCATAACAAAAAATTAAACTTCCCAGTAGTTGTTATTGCTAGATAGAGCGAGAACGCACCTCATCAATAGATAAACCTAAAATTTGGGCAACCTGCTCCACAGTCATTCCTGTTGTCAGTAATTGAGAAACTGCATTATTAAGTCGCTGTTGGGTTTGTGCAAGCTGCTGTTCGGCTTGTACGCGAGCTTGAGCCTCCGCATCCCGCTGCTGTTCGGCTTGTGTAAGGAGCCTTCGTGTTTGGGAGTATGAGGGCAAAAATTTCTCTGTCAGTGGATCATAGAACCACAATTCCCCTGAAATAAGGTGTAACTGTAGCCCTAAAACTTCCGAGGGTATTGACAGCATTCCCTCTTGTCCAAACTCTGGTATTATTAATTGGTACCTTCCATTTACTAAACGAAAGCCTTGCAGTTGACAAGGTTGCAAATATTCTCCTGTGGGATCATATTGAAAATACTCTGCTACTCCCATGTAAGCGTATTTTTGCGGTTTTTCTAGATTATCAGCATTGCGGGTACTACTAGATGTCACTTCTAAAACCCAGTTGGGAGCTTTGTTGTCTTCTTCCCAAACTTTATAAACGCGGCGTTTCTTGTTGCTGACTCCTTTGATAACAAACACATCAGGGGAAACTACGGCGTCGGAAACACCTTTTTTGTAATAGATAAACAAATTACCGGATACATAGACGTTTTCCTGATGGCGGTAATAATACTGCAACACATTCACGCCATAAAACAGGTAATCACGAGTAAAGTCGCTTTCAGACATGGGTTTCCCGTCGGTTTCTGGGTAAATGATAGGGAGTTTGGATATGGCTAAAATCATGGCACAATTGGATAATGGATAGCAAAATATTGGGATAGGAGACTTTGACCATTAATTCAATTTAGGCGATGAATTAATACTCAAAGCTACGGTATAGTGTTGAAAATAAGACATTCCTAGGTTATGTTGACATTTCAGCGAAGCCAGATTAATAAATTATAACTCAATATAACATTATAGCGATCGCCCAGGTTAAGAAATTTCTAGGAAGTTAAAGTAAGGGGAAGGGCGCACCACTTTGTCAACACCTGTATACTTTTAAATTTCTTATCTTCTGAATTTATGAAAATCGTAATTGATACAAATGTGCTGGTCGCTGCCTTAAAATCTCGAAAAGGAGCATCTTTTCAGATTGTATCGATGCTACCAGAAAGACTATATCACCCCATGCTTTCAGTACCTTTGATGCTAGAATACGAAGATGTTTTAAAGCGACAAATACATAAGTTGAATGCCAATGACATTGATGCTATATTGAATATATTTGCTAAATACTCCAAACATGTAAAAATCTATTATTTATGGCGACCATTTTTGCAAGATGCCAAAGATGACATGTTGCTGGAGCTGGCTTTGGCTGGTGGCGCAGAAGCTATTATTACTTTTAATGTTAATGATTTTAAGCAAGTAAAAAGCCATTTTGGCATTAACATAATTAAACCAAGAGATTTGTTGCAAGCTATTAAAAACAGGAAAAATAAATGAGCCAACATTCTTTAAAGCTGCCGGACCATCTTGAAGATGCTGCTGTGAAAATAGCCCAGAAGAAAGGGTTGTCATTAAACCAGTTCTTTGTTGCTGCGATTGCTGAGAAAATATCTGCTTTGGAGGCAGATGATTTGCTCAATAATATGGCAGAAAAAAGTGACGAACGGGCATTCTTTGATGCTCTGGCAAAAGTGCCAGATGGAGATGTTATTGAAGGGGACGAATGCATTTAGACTGGCTATATAACATTATAGCGATCGCCCAGTTAGAAAAATAGCCGTAGGTTGACGCTGTTGTGGAAAGTTCCTCAACCCAACCCACAGCAAAACATCCGTACCCATCTGCGGACCAAAATAACAGTGGGCGGGAAAACCCTGCCCCTACAAGGGTTTCGCGTCAAATTTCTCAATCAAAAGATTGCGTAAAACAGGCATTAAATCTTCGCAACTCACCCCTTTTTGGAAGCATTTACCCAGTTGGGCATCTTTCCCCACTTTACCCCCTAAATATATATCCACCCCTTCCACAGATTTCCCATCTTTGCGCACTTTGGTTCCCATTAAACCAATATCTGCTACCTGAGGTTGCCCACAAGAATTGGGACAACCAGTCCAGTGAATCCGCACTGGGCGAGGCATTTCTAATTCTTCGTCCAAAGCGCGGGCTAATTCCAAACCTCGATTTTTCGTTTCAATGAGGGCAAAATTACAGAATTGAGCACCAGTACAAGAAACTAATGCTTTTGTTAAAGGTTTGGGTTCAATGGCAAACTTTTGCAGCAATGGTTCTGCTAGGAAAGTAGCTAACTTTTCATCAGCAATACCGGGAATAATGACATTTTGCTCTACAGTGAGACGAATTTCCCCATTGCCGTAGACTTCAGCCAGTCGGGCTAAATTTAACATATCTTGGGGATATAGTCGCCCCACGGGAACATGCAAACCTACATAGTTTAAACAGGGTTGCTTTTGTTTAAAGACACCAATGTGATCTCGCTTTTCCCAATGGATTTCGTCTTTTTCAGCTCCTGTCTCCAAAGAATGTCCCAATTCTTGTTCCACCATGGCTCGGAAATTCTCCAGCCCCAATTCTTCAATTAACCACATCATCCGGGTTTTCTGGCGATTACCCCGAGAACCATTATCCCGATATACTCTTAAAATGGCTGTACACAAGTCCACTACTTCAACATTAGTCTGCACCCAAGCATTGAGAGGAATTGCTGCTGCGCAACGCTGGGCGGAGAAAAAGCCTCCCACAAGAACATTGAAACCTAAAGTTCCATTTTTATAGGCGGGAACGAAGGCGATATCGTTGATTTCAGCGTGAACCGAGTTATCCCTACCCCCCTCAATGGCAATATTGAATTTGCGCGGTAGGTTGGTAAATTCATAATTTCCTTCTCCTTTGTTGGTAATGGCATCTTGGACTTCTTGCACCAGGGTACGGGTGTCTATAAGTTCATCCGTATCAATTCCCGCCATGGGGGATCCGGTAATGTTGCGCACGTTATCCATTCCCGACTGAATTGAAGTCATTCCCACCTCCTGAAGGCGACGGAAAATATCCGGTAAGTCCTCAAAGCGAATTCCCCGCAGTTGTATATTCTGTCGGGTGGTAATGTCAGCACAACCATTTTCTCCATAGGGTTGGACAATTTCTGCCAGTACCTCCATTTGCTTACTGGTAAGAATACCGTTGGGAGTGCGCATTCTCAGCATGAATTTGCCTGGAGTTACAGGACGATAGAATATTCCTAACCATTTGAGACGATGTTGGAGGTCGGTTTTGTCAATAGCTTCCCAACCTAATTTGGCAAAATTTTCCAGTTCTTCTTTTACTGCCAGTCCGTCTTTTTCTGCTTTAAATTTTTCAAATTTATTCAGTTTTGCTGGTTTCTTAGCCTGTTTTACTGCTACTACCATGAATTTGTCAACCCTACAAAAGTTTATGTTAAGATAATATTGGCTTTCGATTGACAAATTTTGTATTTTGCGTTACAAAAAAACTAATATCATGCATTATCTCGATTTGATTAATGCATTATTTGCATTAAACTACTATGAACCCTATTCTGTCAAATTGGTGGGCATTGCCCACCCTACACCTGCTGGTAACTGCTCACTGGTAACTGCTATGGGATGAAATCCCGTTTGTAGGGAGCTTGGAATCGTGACGCTCCTACACCAACCCCCGGCATTGATTAATGGCGGGGGTATGGTGCAGGCTTCCCAGTCGTCCGAAGGACGAGGAGAACTTCCTTCGAGGTACTTAAAACTTTCCCTCTACGGCATTTTATAGTGAGGAACACGCCCAGCCCCACTGTCAACCAATTATAGGGCGAGATTTAGTTTCTGTCAATGAGTATTTATGCCGCTTTAGCTAACTTCGGTAGGCAAGCAATTGGTGGGCAATGCCCACCCTACACCCTAAGCAGGACGCTTACTATGGCGAATTCCTTCAATTGCTTCCTTGTAACTGGGAGCTTTAAACACAGCAGAACCAGCAACAATGGCATTTGCTCCTGCTTCCAATACCTGCCAGGTATTGTCAGGTTTGAGTCCCCCATCTACTTCTATCCAGGGATCCAGTCCTCGTTCATCGCACATTTGACGCAGTTTGGTGATTTTGGATACTACTGAAGGAATAAAGCTTTGACCCCCAAAACCGGGATTGACACTCATGATTAAAATCAGGTCGCAGAGATCCAGCACATGGTCGATAAATTCTACGGGAGTGGAGGGGTTGAGCACAACTCCTGCTTTTTTACCCAATTCCCGAATTTGACCCAAAGTGCGATGAAGGTGGGGGGAAGCGTTGTGTTCCGCGTGAACGGAAATAATATCTGCTCCTGCTTTAGCAAAGTCAGCAACGTATTTTTCCGGTTCCACAATCATCAGGTGGACGTCTAGGGGTTTTTTGGTATAAGAACGAATAGCATTGACAATCAGGGGACCAATGGTAATATTGGGGACGAATCGACCATCCATGACGTCTACGTGAATCCAGTCTGCACCAGCAGCATCCACCGCTTCAATTTCGGCTCCTAAACGGCTAAAGTCCGCTGAAAGAATAGATGGAGCAATGACAGTTTGTTTCGTATCTTGGCTCATGGCGAGTTGTTCTCCTCTAAGGTGCTCTAGGGTGCCATAGTGCTATAGTATAATGGTTGGCTGATTTATAATCCGCATCCAGCGGCAGTTTCCCACTATATGCGCAATCCGAAAGTAGAAACAGTCCGAGGTGTAAACGACGTCTTACCGCCAACTTACCGACTACAAAAGCAGATCGAAAATCAACTCAGCACTTGCTTCCAGTCCTTTGGTTATCGTCCCCTAGACGTACCTGTGATTGAGTATACGGAACTCTTTTTGCGCAAGTCCGGGGAAGAATTAATCTCCCGCATGTACGACTTTACCTATCATAATCGCCGTCTCTGCCTCCGTCCAGAACTAACGGCCTCAGTGGCTCGTGCCTATATCCAGACCACACTCCAAGGAGAACCCCTACCAGTCCGTTTGTACTACTCAGGACCGGTATTTCGCTATGAAAAGCCTCAGCGGGGCAGATATCGCCAGTTTACCCAAATGGGAGTAGAAGCTATCGGTGCAGCGGGTTCTATGGCGGATGCAGAAATGATTGCCTTAGCTTGTCAGAGTTTAGATAAGTTGGGATTGAAAGATTACCGGGTGGTGCTGGGAAATATTTCCCTGCTGAATCAGTTTTTGAGAACTATGCCCCTGGAAAGACGTCTGGGGAACTTCCTCCAGAGTCAAATGGAGGAGTTGCGCAAGGTGGGAAGAGCAGCTCTAGAAGCAGCTCTAGAAGAGATTTGTCCCCCAGACAACCTAGTAGAAACCCCAAGGCTACAACATATCTTGCAGGGTTTGGACGAGGAAGAGGCTAAGGCAACTATTTTGGAACTGTTAGAGAGCACTAACGTTAATTTAGTCGGTAACCGCCAAAAAATGGAAATAGCTAATAGTCTGATGGGGAAAATTCAGCGAGCAGATCAAAAGCCACTGTGGTTGAAAGCCTTAGATTTTATGGAACAATTAGCACAACTGCAAGGCAAACCCCAGGAAGTTCTCCCCTCAGCCCGACAGTTGTTGGCAAGTTATCATATGGATAGTGGGAGTTTAGCACAACTAGAGGAGATTTTGGCCATACTGCCCTCCTACAATATAGACTCAAATCGAATTATGTTGGATTTTGGCTTGAGTCGTGGCTTGCAGTATTATACCGGGACAATATTTGAAATCCATCACGAAACTTTAGGTCAAGAACGGCAACTCTGTGGTGGTGGTAGGTACGACGATTTGGTGAAAACCCTGGGAGGGAATAATGATATCCCTGCTAATGGTTTCTCTTTCGGCATTGAGAGAATTAGGTTAGCCATGGAAAGTGAGGGTATATTGCCAGTGGTAGAAGAGAGGGCAGTAGATGCTTTAATTGTGCCCCTTAGTGCTGCTGAATACTCCTACAGTATAGAAGTGGGCGAAAAGTTGCGCTCAAAGGGGCTGAAGGTAGTTTTGGAGGTGCGGGGGAAAAACCTGTCCACCAGTTTAAAATATGCCGCCAAACAAACCATTCCCTTTGTTATTGTAGTGGGAGAAGCGGAAAGATTGGCAAATGTTGTAGTAGTAAAAAATATGGAAACTCGCCAACAACAACAATTACCTTTAGAGGAAGCAGTCATGGTTATGAGGAGAGAGAATGATGAGTAATCTGAAAATTGCCCTACCCAGTAAAGGCGCTTTAGATAAGGATACCAGACAATTCTTCGCCGCTGCTGGCTTAAAAGTATCTCGCCCCAACGAACGACAATATGTTGGTACTATTCCTGCTTTAGGTATCTTTGTGCTCTTTCAAAGAGCTGCTGATATTTTTACCAAAGTAGCAGAAGAAAGTGTGGATCTGGGAATTACAGGTTACGATGTAGTGAGGGAAAATGGGAAAGATTATGACAATGTGATAGTTATTTGCCAACGTCTCGGTTATGGTGGTTGTGATTTAGTTTTGGCAGTTCCTGATAGCTGGATCGACGTAACAAGTAGCCAAGATTTAGCAGACTTGACTCTAGTATTTAAAGAGAAGGGTCGAGACTTGCGGGTTGCTACTAAATATCCCAATTTAACCCGCCAGTGGTTTTACAGCAAACGGATTGTCAACTTCTCCCTAGTAGAAGCCCACGGTGCCCTTGAAGCAGCCCCCAGCATGGGTTATGCCGACGCCATCGTTGATATAACCTCCACAGGCACCACTTTAAGAGAAAATCGCTTAAAGCGGCTCGTAGACGGGAATATCATTGAGTCAGAAGCTTGTTTAATTGGCAATAGAAACTCCTTAAAAGGAAATAAAGAGAAGTTAGTCACCACCAAGGTAATGTTAGAGTTAATTGAAGCCCAGCTAGCAGGGAAAAAATACATCTCCCTCACTGCTAATGTACGAGGTAATTCTCCAGAAGAGATTGGGCAAAAACTAATGCAGGACTTGGACATAGCTGGTTTAGCAGGTTTAGCTGGACCTACTGTGGCTAAAGTTTACGGAGCAGAAGATGATTGCTATGGGGCTACTATTGTAGTTTCCAAGAAAGATGTTTCTGCGGCTGTAGAACATTTGCGTCGAGTAGGAGGGAGGGATATTACCGGATTTTCCCCCAATTATATCTTTGGCGATCGCTCTGATATTTATCAAAATTTAATCGCCAAATTGAACAATAGCTAACCACTAATAACAAAAGAAACAACCATGTCCCACAGTATTGCTACTGAAATTTGCGAAGGAATAGCCGACTGCACCGCTGCATGTCCCGTTGCTTGTATTCATCAAGGACCAGGTAAAAATGCTAAAGGAACTGATTGGTATTGGATCGATTTTAATATCTGCATTGACTGCGGTATTTGTTTAGAAGTCTGTCCAGTTAAAGGGGCCATCGTTCCTGAAGAAAGACCTGATTTACAAAAAACACCCCGTTAACGTAGGGTGGGCATTGCCCACCTTCTACTATATATGTTTAGAGCGATCGCTGCTACTTCCCGGGTTATTTTTAATTTTTAACCGCAGATGAATATAGATGTTTTATGGTCACTTTCATGATATGTAAAATTTCAGTTACCAGTGACCAGTAATCACGTACCATGGTAGCAGCTCAACCTTGGGTTTGAGGCCCCCACCTTTCAGTTACCTCGTACCATGACAGTGACCAGTGACCAGTAATCACGTACCATGGTAGCAGCTCAACCTTGGGTTTGAGGCCCCCACCACTTATTTGGTGGCAAGCCACTTATTGGTAACTGGTAACTGGTAATTGGTAACTGGTAACTGGTAACTGGTAACTGGTAACTGGTAACTGGTAACTGGTAACTGGTAACTGCCTGACTGCCCCGGTTGGCATGAGCAGGACTGGTAACTGGTCACTGTTTTACTGCTATAGGGCGATCGCTGTTACTTCCAGAGTGGTTTTTTATGATAACAGATGAACGTTGCTCAAACTACAGAGAAAGCTTTAAATAATTCTAAAATTGCCTTCTTAAGTGCTGCAATAGCATCATCATATGAATCACAACGCTCTGTAGCAAGTACATGAGCATCACCAACATCAGCAGAATACCACATATAAGAATGCTGTCCCATAGTCAAGTGACATTCCCACTTTTCTTCATAGGTAGACAAGGTGATAAAAAAGCTTGGAGACATTAATTCATCTGGGTCAACAAGAAACTTACCCCACAGAGAAAAGCCAAAATATTCTTTATTTACTTCATTATTGTATTCCCAATCAGTAAAGTTAGGAAAAGCAGCTTTAGTTTTCTCCATGACTTTTGCTATTTCAAGTTCTGTGAGTATCATCTTCTTCTTCTTGCGATTAGACAATACTATTATACCGTAGGTTGGGCTTAGTCAGTCCCAACAGCACCTAAATTTCCCAAAAAAAAAAAAAAACCCTTGACATTCCCATTATAAGATGTTATCTTCTTGGTAAGCATCGCCAATCCGCTATAATCATCGCCCGCGAATGAATTGCTTATAATATGAACAAAGCCACAATTATTATCGGTACCGCTACCGCCGCTGCAATTATCCTCACCGTGCCACAAATAGTGAGAGCTAACCCCTCTATAGTGGCTAAAGAAATTACCGTTTTAATCGAAGGTCCAGTTCACGGTTCTGGTACAATTATTGCCAAGAACGGAAATACCTATTTTGTTCTTACTGCTGCTCATGTAGTCAAAGACACTAATCCAGGAGAAGAAACCCATATCACTACTCATGACGGACAGCTTCATGCAGTCAATACCTACAGGATGAGAAAATTACCTGGTGTAGACTTGGCTGTGATAGAGTTTACCAGTAATCGAAATTACCCCATTACTACCATCGGGTACTCCAACAAAGTTCCAGCCCTGGCAACGGTTTATGTGGGAGGTTTTCGCCATCCTGGAAGAGAAACTGAACAGGATTTCTTCATCACGGAAGGAAAAATAGCTAGTATCAACCCTAATCATCCAGAAGGTTACAACTTCATTTATACCAATATAACCAAAATAGGCATGAGTGGGGGCCCAGTGCTGAATGAAAGGGGACACCTTATTGGTATTCATGGTAGAGCTGAAGGAACCAGGCTAGAAGATGGAACCCCCATTAAGGATGGATTTAATCTGGGAATTCCCATCCAAATATTTTTAAACAAAACAGGGAGTGCAGGAATTAATTTAAATCTCCGTCTTGCTTCTTCTTCTCCTCCTCCCACTATACCTCCCGTTACTCCTCCTCCTGTACAACCACCAAGCCCTCCTCCTTCCCCTTCCCAACAAAATCTTATCTCCTATGCAAAGCCTAAGATTTTCCTCGAACGTAATTTTACAGGACATTCTTACTATGTTTACTCCGTAGCAATCAGTCCCGATGGACGTACTATTGTAAGTGGTAGCGGGGACAATACAATCAAAATATGGGATTTAGCTACTGGGAGGCTAAAAGCTACTCTTACAGGACATTCTTACTCTGTTTACTCTGTAGCAATAAGTCCCGATGGAAGTACTCTTGTAAGTGGTAGCTATGACAATACAATCAAAGTGTGGCGAGCAATCCCCTGAATTGTGGGAATATGGGCGATCGCCGCCGGGGAAGAACCCATTGTCTTATCAAGCAGCCTGCTCTTCTTTTGTTGTTACAGACAGTTTCAAACCTAACCCATTTAATAGTCCTGCAATTACAAGAAATTCTGGCATCTCTGCCCGAATAAGGGACTGGTAACAATTTTCCCAATCATCATCAGTCTGCTGAGAAGCCTCAATCTCACTCATACGAGCTTCTGCTACATTCTTCAATGCTAGCAAAATATGGTCGCGATCGCCATCTTCCAAGACAGCGTCCAAATAAGCAGCCGCTTCTGCTGGATCTTTTAAGGAGTTGATTAAATAAGAATGGTAGCTTTTATAAGTTGACATCTTGTCTCTTCTGAAAATCAGTCCAGTATTGTTGTGCTCTAATAATATCTCGATTTTGGCTACTTTTATCCCCACCACAGAGCAAAAGAATGATTATTGCTCCCGATTGAGCAAAGTAGATTCGATAACCTGCTTCATAGTTAATTCTGAGTTTCATAACCCCTTGGCCTACAGGCTTAAAGTCTCCCAGATTGCCTAGTCCAATGCGATCAAGTCATTTTTTAATTCTAACTCTTGCCTGTCTATCTCGCAAAGCATCCAACCAAAGTTCAAAGGGGTACTTACCATCTTCTGCTTTATATAAGACTACTTCTCGCGGTTGTGTTTTCATAATCCAGAAGTACGAACCTACGAACCATGGGGGCGGAAGAAGCTTGCCCCTACTTATCTAACGTCGTGCTAGTTTTTTCGCCTTCATCTTCCGCAAACGCAGAGATTCTGGAGTAACTTCCACTAACTCATCAGAAGCTATATATTCTAGAGCACGTTCTAAACTCATCTGCACTGGTGCTTGCAGTTGATCCAATTCATCTCCCGTAGCTGAACGGTGGTTAGTAAGCTGTTTGGTTTTGCACACGTTCAGATCTAAGTCTTGAGGGCGGTTGTGTTCCCCTACAATCATACCCTTGTAAACCTTGGTTCCAGGAGTAATAAAGAATACCCCCCGATCTTCCGCATTTTTCAAAGCGTAGAAAGTAGCGACTCCTTCTTCAAAAGCAATAATAACCCCATTGTAACGGGTTGACAATTCCCCAGAAAGTCGGCGATATTCCAGGAAACTATGATTCATAATCCCTTCCCCCCGAGAAAGGCGAATAAAATCCCCCCGGAAACCGATTAAACCCCGGGCGGGTATGATAAACTCCAGTTGAGTTCTCCCGTTACTTCCCGTCTGCATATCCTGCATTTCTCCCTTCCGTTGTCCCAACCTTTCGATACAGGAACCCACCGCTGCTTCGGGAACGTCTAGGACTAAATACTCATATGGCTCGCAGGGTTGACCATTTACTTCGCGGTAAATTACTTGGGGTTGGGAGACTTGAAATTCGTAACCTTCCCGACGCATAGTTTCGATTAGAATACCCAAATGTAATTCTCCACGACCCGAAACTAAGAATTTCTCGGCGGTGTCCCCTTCTTCTACCCGCAGGGCTACATTGGTTTCTAACTCCCGCAAGAGGCGATCCCGCAACTGTCGGGAGGTAACATAAGTACCTTCCTTACCGGCAAAAGGAGAATCGTTGACGGAAAACGTCATTTGTAAGGTAGGCTCGTCCACCTTAATTAAGGGTAAGGCTTGAGGATTCTCTGGAGAGGTAATGGTCTCTCCAATATTAGCGTCTGCAAACCCTGCCACAGCAACAATGTTACCAGCAGTGGCTTCGGGTAATTCCACCCGCTTGAGTCCTTCAAAACCCATTAACCTACTAACTTTAGCATTGACTATTTCTCCACTTTCTGTTATGATGGCAGCTTGTTGACCTGCTTTAATCTTACCGTTGTGGATCCGGCCAATGACAATACGTCCGAGATAATCGGAATAGTCCAGGGTGGTGACTTGCAGTTGCAGAGGTTTGTCCGGGTCTCCTGCTGGGGGGGGTACATGGTGGATAATGGCCGAAAACAGGGGTTCCATGTCCGTCTCTTCTGCGTCTAAGTCTTCTTTACAGTACCCTTCTAAACCGGAAGCAAAGAGGGTGGTGAAATCGCACTGATCGTCGTCAGCACCTAGTTCCACGAACAGATCGAAGACTTTATCCACAGCTTTATTCGGGTTCGCACGGGGACGGTCGATTTTATTCACCACCACAATGGGTCGCAGTCCTTTTTCCAAGGCTTTTTTGAGGACGAACCGAGTTTGGGGCATGGGACCTTCATTGGCGTCTACAATTAAGATACAGCCATCTACCATTCCTAGTACTCGTTCCACCTCACCGCCAAAATCGGCGTGTCCGGGGGTATCTACGATGTTGATGAGGGTATCTTTATAACGGACTGCGGTATTTTTGGATAAGATGGTAATCCCCCGTTCTCGTTCCAGAGCGTTGGAGTCCATTACACAGTCCGGAACCTCTTCCCCTTCGCGGAAAATGCCGGACTGTTTGAGGAGAGCGTCTACGAGGGTGGTTTTACCGTGATCTACGTGGGCTATGATAGCTAGGTTGCGAATGGGAAGAGACATATATTTGTCTGGATTGCTTGGAATTTTAAAGATTTGTTAATTATTATAGCTTATCTGGGAGAGTTAGGAAGATTGGGATTTAAATAACCGCAGAGGCGCAGAGGACACAGAGAGGGAGAAAGATTGTCTAATATTGAATGGTAAGGTTCGTTATTAAGAGGAATTTTTCATGATTTGTCGTTCTCTTTCAGCAACAGTAGCAGCAGCAGCCCTGATTTTACCAGTTAGCATCAATTCTGCCCCGGTAAATCCTCAAGTTAAAGTCCAGGAAACACCAGTTTTTGCTCACGGTTATGGGCGTCATAACCGGGGGCGCGATGGCGATTCAGGCGATCGCTGGTTGCAAGAATTGAATTTGACCCTGGAACAATCGGAACGAATTAAAGCGATTAAAGAGCAGTCACGGGAAAATATGTCCTCCCTCAAAGAGCAAATGAGAGCAGCAAGAGAAGAAATGCGCTCCCTCATGGCGGGTACTGGTACTCCTCAACAGTTGCGCCAACAACATCAGCAGATCCAGGGCATTCGTAACCAATTGAGTAATCAACGTTTTGAAACTATATTGGCTATTCGGGAGGTGCTTACTCCCCAACAGCGTGCTAAAATGGCAGAGTTGATTGAGCAGCGCGATCGCCGGAAGCGTTAAAGTTTCACGCAGAGACACGGAGGCGCAGAGAGGGCCCAATTAAATCCAATACAATCCTCTCTGTGGTAAAATTATCACCATTCTTAAACTCAAAGGAGATCCCATATAAAATATGCCTCAATCACATCGAAATGTTTTATCCCGCATTCAGAAGAAGGCAAAGCGGCTAATTCATAAAATACAAGGAAGGCAATATTTGCATTTCCTGCATATTAGTAAAACCGGTGGTACTGCGGTGAAGAAGACTTTGCAACTGTTCTTAATAAGTGAGCGATATATAATTAAGTCGTATGGTCATAATATGACACTAAGAATGGTGCCTAAAGGTGAAGGTGTTATTTTCTTTTTGCGAGATCCAATAACTCGATTTACCAGTGGATTTTATAGTAGAAAACGAAAGGGGCAACCCAGATATAATTGCCCTTGGAGTGAAAATGAGAAGATCGCTTTTGAGTATTTTGAGACTCCCAATGACTTAGGACTTGCTCTTTCCTCTCAAGATGAAAAAGAAAGAGCAAGAGCGGAAAAAGCAATGAGAGGTATTGGACACGTGAACACTTCTTACTGGGATTGGTTTGAAAGTGAGGAATACTACCTTTCTAGATTAGCGGATATTTTTTTTGTGGGTTTTCAGGAAAGTCTTACAGAAGATTGGGGAAAATTAAGGTTAAAACTAGGTCTACCTGATAGTGTTAAGCTTCCTGAGAATGACATTGAAGCACACAGAAATCCTCAACATTTGGATAGAAGTCTTCAAGACGAGGCGGTGGAAAATTTAAAGAGCTGGTATCAAGATGATTACAAATTTATCAGACTGGTCAATATGTACAGAAACTGAGAACTGGTTTATTTGTTTCACGCTGAGGCGCAGGTAGCCGCTCGGAGACTCGCTCCAGCGCAGAGATGGGGTATTTTGAGGACAGTACAAGCTATACTTTACCAATGACTTTATTTGAATTTTCCCGCCACTACTGCATTCCCATTTGCGCTGTTCTCGTTCCCGCTAATTTGCTCGCCACTAGTTATACTCTACTATTGTGGTTCCTGGGACGACAAACTAAAAGAGCAGCAGTTTTTGCAACTATCTTAGCTCTTGCTCTTTTCTTTCATGTTTATACTTGGTGGGCGATCGGGATAGTCATGGCTCCTACGTTTATTCTATCAACTCTGGGCACTACCTGCATCGCTCTCAACTTTTGTGCCCGAATTTTCCCCAGATTGTTCCGTCATAGTAGGTTGGGTTGAGGCACGAAATCCAACAGCACCAATCCGTGTTGGGTTTCGCTGGTGCTCAACCCAACCTACAACTTTCAACTTTTTGGCCCAAATTTTCCCCAGATTGTTCCATCATAGGGTAGAATGGTAGCCATGATTAACTATCCATCGATCCCCTCTCTACCCTCTTGTGCTTGGTCTCGTCCCATAGGTCGTGGCTGGGAAAAACCCTACACTGTGCGCTATGAGAGTAATTTAGATGATGGTCCTTTCCACGGTATGCCTTTAGGGGGTTTTGGTGCTGGTTGCATCGGTCGTTCCCTCCGAGGGGACTTCAACCTTTGGCACCTTGACGGGGGAGAACATATCTTTCGCAGTCTTCCCTCCTGTCAATTTAGCGTTTTTGAGCAGCCAGAAGGTGGACCGGCTCAAGCTTATGCTATGAGTACGGAACTTCCTACAGATGGAACTAATTCCTCCTGGTTATGGTATCCTGAAGAAAAGGGGACTTATTCGGCTCTTTATCCCCGCAGTTGGTTTACTTATGCAGGGGTCTTTAAATCAGAATTAGTTTGCGAACAATTTTCCCCCATTTGGGCAGAAAGTTATCAAGAGTCTAGCTATCCCATCGCTATCTTTGAGTGGACTGCCCATAACTCCACTGCTAAATCTGTAGTTATGAGTATAATGTTCACCTGGCAAAATATGGTGGGGTGGTTTACTAATGCCATTAAGGAACCATCAGTCAGAGTACGGGATGATGGCAGTCCGGTTTATGAATATCAACCTCGCTGGGGAGATAGTACGGGGAATTTTAATCAGTGGGTGGTAGACTTTCATCGGGTGGGCTGCTTGTTTAACCGGATCCGTCCTCATGAGGACATTGGTGCAGGAGAAGGGCAAATGTCTATTGCTACGATTACCAATCCTGCTGTAGAAGTATTCTCTCACAACCGCTGGAATCCTGTGGGGGATGGGAGGGATATTTGGGAGAATTTTGCTATGAATGGCTCTTTAGCGGATCTGGAAGACGAAACCCCAGCTGCACCAGGTGAACAAATAGCAGGGGCGATCGCCGTTCGCTTCACAATCCGTCCTGGGAAAACCCGCAAGATTCCTTTTATTCTCGCTTGGGACTTACCTATTACTGAATTTGCTCCTGGAGTAAAATATTATCGTCGCTACACAGATTTTTTCGGTGTCACCGGGAAGAATGTTTGGCCTATGATTAGAACTGCTCTGAAACATTCTGCTATGTGGAAAGAAAGCATTGAAGCTTGGCAAAACCCCATTTTAGGGCGTCAAGATTTGCCTAACTGGTTGAAAATGGCCTTGTTTAATGAGCTGTATTTATTAGCTCAAGGGGGCAGTCTTTGGACTGGGGCCACGGCAAATGACCCGGTGGGGCAGTTTGGGGTGCTGGAGTGTATAGATTATCGTTGGTATGAAAGTTTGGACGTGCGCTTATACGGTTCTTTTGCTTTGGCTATATTATGGCCCAGGTTAGATAAGGCAGTGTTAGAAGCGTTTGCCCGGGCCATTCCCCAAGGAGATGATACCCTACGGCAGATAGGTTATAATCAAGCCATGGCGGTGCGGAAGGTACCAGGGGCTACTCCTCACGATTTAGGGGCACCCAATGAACACCCTTGGGAAAAGACTAATTATACCAGTTATCAAGATTGTAATCAGTGGAAGGATTTGGGTTGCGATTTTGTTTTGCAGGTGTATCGGGATTTTGTCTTTACTGGGGCTGAAGATACGGAGTTTCTTTGGGAATGTTGGGACGGGATTGTCCAAACCTTAGCCTATTTGAAACAGTTTGACAAAGACGGAGATGGCATTCCCGAAAATGGGGGGGCACCGGATCAGACTTTCGACGATTGGCAATTAAAGGGAATTAGCGCTTATTGTGGGGGATTGTGGATTGCAGCTTTGGAAGCAGCAGTGGCCATAGGGAAGATTTTAAAGGAAAATCCTAGTATCTATCCTCAACGTCAGGGAAGTTTTGACCCCGAAAGAATTGAGAGGGCGATCGCTACTTATCAAGATTGGTTAATCCAAGCACGACCTATCTATCAAGAGACACTTTGGCATGGGGAATATTACCGCCTGGATAGCGAGAGCGGTTCTGATTTAGTCATGGCGGATCAGTTGTGTGGTCAATTTTACGCCCAGTTATTGCAATTGCCCCATGTAGTGGAACGCTCCTATGTAGAATCTACCTTGAGGAAGGTTTACGATGCTTGTTTCTTGAAGTTTCATGACGGAAAATTTGGAGCTGCCAATGGGGTGAAACCCGATGGTTCCCCGGAAAATCCCCATGCTACCCATCCTTTGGAAGTTTGGACCGGAATTAATTTTGGTTTGGCGGCATTTATGATCCAAATAAAAATGGTAGATGAAGGTTTGAAAATAGCAGAAACTGTAGTGAGGCAAATATATGACAATGGATTACAATTTAGGACACCGGAAGCCATTACTACTGCGGGAACCTTCCGAGCAAGTCATTACTTAAGAGCTATGGCTATCTGGGGATTATATAAAGTGTTATCCTAACCTTTGCGCCTTTGCGCCTTTGCGCGAGTATTCCCAAATAGGCAAATCTTCCGGACGATCCACATCCGCCAATAAATCCAAATAAGAGAAAGATAAACCCAACTTTTCTGCCATCTGAATGGTTTGAGCCAAAACTGCACTTGTTCCCCAGGTCACACCGCGAAATAACTCAGGAACCGAACACTTTAATCCAATGAGATAATAACCTCCATCTTTTGCAGGACCGAGAACCAGGTCATATTCACTTAGACTATCAAAAGCTTGAGCTAAAATGGAGCTATTAACTCCGGGACAATCAATTCCAATGATAACTACTTTAGTCATTCCTTCATGGAAGGAGAGGGTGAAAGCGGAATCCATTCGTTCTCCTAAATCTCCTTCTGATTGTTGGTGATATACTAGATCAGAACCTAACCAATTTTCCATGGACTTCCAGTTTCCACCTGCAAAATGGACTTCTAAAGATAATCCCCGAGTATGCTGAACTTTCTGTCCTTGCTTTAAGGTAAATTCTGTCATCTCACCCTGGAGAGAAGCTGCGCCCTCTGGTCCCAATATGGGAATCATTCTCGTTTTCGTCTTTCCCGGTTTCGGGTAACGGGTAAAGATAATCAGACGTTCCCTCTTCTTATTTTTCATTGTTGTTTAATAGGAAATAAGTAATAACGGATAATTTTAATGTTCTCTCATCTTCTTCTAATTAGATTTTAATTTGGGCAAGTGGTCTCTTGTTTAACTATGATAAACTTTACAAAATCTTGATCAAAATGTTGATCCAGATCACAGTTAATTCTCGCTCCTATTTGATATTATAGATAATATGAGGTGGGCAATTTTGTTGGCATAATGAAAGAGGAACGAAAAAAGGGTGTGGCTCGAAAGTCGCAGTAGGACGCCAAGGGCGGTTGCTTGCGCTTTGCTTCGCAATAGCAGTGACCAGTTACCAGTGACCAGTTACCAGTTACTAGTGACTAGTTACCAGTTACCAGTTACCAGTTACCAGTTACCAGTTACTTGATATTTAACAGTTATTACGTAAAATATAAACTACTCACTATTCCCTCTTTCCTTATGATAACAGGAAAAACGAAATTACTAGGAGTGATTGGCGATCCGGTGGAACATAGCTTTTCCCCAGCAATGCACAATGCAGCCATAGCCCATTTAAATCTAAACTATGTGTATCTCCCCTTCCCCGTGAAAAGAGAAGACTTAGAAAAGGCGATCGCCGGTTTTCAAGCAATTAATTTAGTGGGATTCAATATTACTATTCCCCACAAACAATCCATTATCCCCCTACTTAGGGAAGTATCTCCGTCAGCGCAAATGGTAGGTGCAGTAAACACCGTTTGGTGGAGTGAAAAAGGTTGGTGCGGGACCAAAGCCCGCACCATACGCCTGGTAACTGGTAACTGGTATTGCGAAGCTTTGCGAAGCTTTGCGCAAGCAACCGCCCTTGGCGTCCCGCCTTTGGCGTCCCGCCCTTGGCGTCCTGGTCACTGTTTTACTGTGCTATGCTAAAAAAAAGAGACCGAACTGTATGCCAACCCGTCGAATAACCTATCGATTATATCCAAGCGTCGAGAGCGAACGTAAATTGCACAGAGCTCGCAAGATGCACTGTGAGCTATACAACGCAGCCATCGCTAATCGCCGAACTCAACCCACCCCCCTTCGCCCCCCTCCTGGGAGGGGGGTTGGGGGGTGGGTTGGACATTCAGTGGACTATTTCGAGCAGCAGAACTCTTTGCCAGCATTCAAGGAAGTTTGGCCGGAATATAAAGAATTCGGGGCTCAAACTCTCCAAGCAACTCTAAAAGGAGTAGATTTTGCCTATCAGCGCTTTTTCAATGGATTAGCCAAATATCCTAGATTCAAAGCAAAACGCTGTTACAGAACACCGAAGGTGCCGCCCTTGGCGTCCCGGACGAATCTAACTATTGTGAAACGAGTCCCCACACAAAAATAACCATAAAACTGAGGCTTAACCTTAACCAACTAAATAGGGGCCCATTAACTTCCCCTGATGGAGTTCGTTTTTGGACGGCTTAAGAATCCCTCCATCTTCAGTACGACGAGTGTCAATGCCTTCTGGAAGCTTCGCCCTCCCCCGGATCCCTTTTGGATTATTAAATATGAAAAATACACTAGCAACCACTATAGGGATTACTGCTGCCGCACTCCTTACTCCCAGCGCTGCTCATGCTGTTAGTTCTGTTATCTTACAGCCAGTTTCTGTTAGCTTCTTGAACTTGAGTTCTACGTCAAGTGGAAACGTCGAACCTGCTCCAATAACTAACATGATTGACCAAAGTGGGTTAAAATCAGGTTATATAAGTGAAGTAACTAACTTTAATGGGGTAACTGAGATTACGCATAAGAGGAACGGTTCAGCATGGGTTGGTGCTACTGATAGGGGATCACTAGGCTACGGCTACTTAACTTTTGACCTGGGTGGTTTACACATGATCCAAGGAATGGCGCTTTGGAATGTTTCTACCACTCTTGCCATAAGACACTTCGGGTTCCACGTCGATGAAGATAATGACGTGAACAACGGAAGTGTGATAATACCACCTACAGTTTTTGTTGCAAGCAGATCAGAAAGCGGGAAACGGATTACACCTCAGACATTTTCTTTCGACCCCGTCGAAACTCAATTTGTTCACCTATATATTTCGCGTACTCATTTGGAGAGTGGGGAAGGTCCCCCAGCAATAGCTGAAATAGCTTTTGAATCACTTGTAACTCCAATAGATTTTGAACTAGATCCACCATCATCAATTCGGGTACCTTTTGAGTTTGGTCTCATACCAGGAATTATTGGTATAGTAGCAGCAGGAGGTATAAACTATTTCCGGAATAAAAAAGACAGTGACCAGTGACCAGTTACCAGTTACCAGTTACCAGTTACCAGTTACCAGTTACCAGTTACCAGTGAGCAGTGAGCAGTGAGCAGTGAGCAGTGAGCAGTGAGCAGTGAGCAGTGAGCAGTGAGCAGTGAGCAGTGAGCAGTGAGCAGTGAGCAGTGAGCAGTGAGCAGTGAGCAGTGAGCAGTGAGCAGTGAGCAGTGAGCAGTGAGCAGTGAGCAGTGAGCAGTGAGCAGTGAGCAGTGAGCAGTGAGCAGGGTAAGCGCAAGAATCAATAAGGGGGCTAATTCTCAATAATAATGATAATCTTCCCAACATTCTTGATAATAGGGTGAGACTATTGAGAATTAGGCGATCGCGAAGAATTCCGATCTGGGAAGCCCCGTCGCTGACTTCGCGGGGTGCTGACAGCCAATTCTTGCTAATATGTGATTAGGTAGATAATCTCAGGAAAAGCAGCTTTGCCTAAAATACCCTATTAGTTGAGAAGAAAAATGCCTGAAAATACTAACTTAATAAACATAAACAACAATAAATCTCAGATTAGTCTAGATGAGAATTTATTAGGTGAATTTGAAATTACTATACTACCCCAAGAAGGGGGAAGTAGTCAAGACGCCCTGGGACTGGGGAAAACAAGTACAAAAGTAAACATTGAAGTAAAAACTAACGATCCAGAGGACTTACTGCCCAAATTAAAAATATTAGGTTTTAAGCTTTATAACTTTAGTAAGTAAAATCTTTTTCCAGGAACCATAGATAGGAACTCTCTGACCCAAATCATCCCTTTCGCAAGCCAAATAACCTTTCCATCTTCGTCCCCAGATCCAAGTTCAGGAGACACTGGGTCGGCAGAAGGAGCGGAGGTAGCAGTCTACACCACTGGTACTGTGGTCTCAACCTCCACCTCCAGCGCAACCTATTCTAAGGCTGCTTCCCTTATTAACCTGGATGACTTCCAACGGGATGCTCGTTTTGCGGGAATTGATGGCAGCGGTTACAGTATTGTTATCTTAGACACAGGAATAGACTTGGACCACGAGGCATTCGGTCCCGATAACGACGGTGACGGAGTGGCAGATCGCATCGTCTATAGCTACGATGTCGGCGACAATGATGCAGACGCCGACGTAGGAGGACACGGTACCCAAGTCTCCAGGACTGCTGCTGGTATCGCCCCAGGGGCAAACATCATTCACCTCAAAGTTATTGGCAAGAGGAGCAACGCTATCGAACGAGCTCTACAATGGGTAGTAAACAAGGCTGACACCTACAATGTAGCCAGCGTCAATATCTCCTTAGCAAGTGGTAGTACCAACAGGTTCATAACCACCAGTCTTTCCGACGAGTACGCAGCTCTAGCTGCACAGAATATTGTTGTTTCCGTTGCGTCGGGCAACTCTTTCCGAGGCTCTCAGAGGGTTAATATTTTAGTAGTCACGGTTAATTACAGCACTAACGACGGTACAGCTACTGTAGCAGATGGGGACTACATCGATAACGATGGTACTCTCACCTTTAACCCTGGAGAGACGAGGCAAACCATTACTGTACAGGTAAACGGGGACACAAACGATGAAAATGATGAATACTTTAACGTCACCCTAGACAGTGCTAATAATGCGACGATTGACTCATATGGTGATTTTTCCGGGGGATGGATTATCAACGACGATAACCCACTACTGGACGATAACCCACTACTGTCTGTCTATATTAATCTTTTCTTGACTATTCATGAAGAAGGAAATAGTGGCACCACTGCTTACGACTTTGAGGTAATCTTAAACAGGGTGAGCGATGAAGTAGTCACGGTTAATTACAGCACTAACGACGGTACAGCTACTGTAGCAGATGGGGACTACATCGATAACGATGGTACTCTCACCTTTAACCCGGGAGAGACGAGCAAAACTATTACTGTACAGGTAAACGGAGACACAACTGTTGAAGATGATGAATACTTTAACGTCACCCTAGACAGTGCTAATAATGCGACGATTGACTCATATGGTGATTTTTCCAGGGGAAGGATTATCAACGACGATAACATATCACTGTTTGTCTCTATTACTTCTTACCCTGCTATTCAGGAAGAAGGAGATAGGGGCACCACAGCTTACGACTTTACGGTAACCTTAGATAAGGTGAGCGATGAAGTAGTCACGGTTAATTACAGCACTAACGACATTACAGCTACTGTAGCAGATGGGGACTACATCGATAACGATGGTACTCTCACTTTTAACCCGGGAGAGACGAGGCAAACCATTACTGTAGAGGTAAACGGAGACACAAACGATGAAGATGATGAATCATTTAACGTCACCCTAGACAGTGCTAATAATGCGACGATTCACTCATTTGCTAATTATGGCTGGGAAAGGATTATCAACGACGATAACTCACCACTACCTATCTCTAAAATTTCTCAGTCTTATGATTCGGTTTACCAGGAAGAAGGAGATAGTGGCACCACTGCTTACGACTTTGAGGTAACCTTAAACAGGGTGAGCGATGAAGTAGTCACCGTTAATTACAGCACTAACGACATTACAGCTACTGTAGCAGATGGGAACTACATCGATAACGATGGTACTCTCACCTTTAACCCGGGAGAGAGGACCAAAACCATTACTGTACAGGTAAACGGGGACACAAGCTTTGAGGGTCATGAAAGTTTTATCGTTACTCTCAATAGTGTTAGTAATGGGATAATTGACTTAAGAGCTAATGCTAAACCGGGAGTAATTCTAAATGATGACATTCACCTTCTCACCGTCTCTATTACTTCTACTCCTGTTATTCACCAAGAAGGAAATAATGGCACCACAGCTTACGACTTTACGGTAACCTTATCTAAGGTGAGCGATAAAGTAGTCAAGGTTAATTACAGCACTAACGACGGTACAGCTACTGTAGCAAATGGAGACTACATCGATAACGATGGAACTGTAACCTTTAACCCAGGAGAGACGAGCAAAACCATTACTGTAGAGGTAAATGGGGACACAACTTTTGAAGATGATGAAACTTTCTTCGTCAATTTAAACAGTGTCTCTCGTGCTGCTATTACCACCTTTCAAGGAACTGGTACCATTGAAAACGATGACACTCCCCCACCCGTTGTCTCCTTTGCTGAATATGGCTCAATCACCCTAGACCATAACTGGCAGACGGTCACCCTGGATCAATCCTTTATCAATCCTGTTGTGATTGTCTCTGATCCCTCCTCTAACGGTGGTAATCCCGCTGGTGTCCGACTCCGTGAGGTCTCTGGCAACTCCTTTGAGCTTCGCATTCAGGAACCGAAGTATCTTGACGATATCCATGTCAGTGAATCCGTTTCCTTTATTGTCCTTGAGGCAGGGGAGCATGTTCTCAGTGACGGGACTCGCATCTCTGCTGGCACCATCGAGTCACGGAAATTGACCTCTGCCGGCTTCGAATCTGTAGCGCTCAATAATTTCTCAGAGACACCCACAATCCTCAGCCAGGTTCAGACCTTTAATGGTTCACAGTGGGTGACAACCCGTACAACAGGGCAATCTGTCACTGGCTTCCAGGTAGCCATGCAGGAAGAGGAGGAACTCAATAATGGCGGCCACGTCTCTGAAACCATTGGCTGGCTAGCCATCGACCCAGGTAGCGCCGCCGACTCCCTCCTGAGCAGTACCACAGCTCGTGCTCACAATCATACTCAATCCACCGTTAACTTTGGGCAAACCTTTGATGGGGCCCCTGCTGTCATCGCTAAGCTTGGATCTTTTTACGATCCAGATACAGCCAACTTAAGAATTAACTCAATTACCGACTCTGGTTTTGATGTCCATGTTGATGAGGAGCAATCCTCAGATGATGAGACCGGGCATACCGAAGAGTCTGTCTCGTTCCTTGCCTTAGAAGGCAGTGAGGGGACCATAACTGGCAGCTCAAACAATGGGGGCATCAACTCCCAGGAGCTAGATCCTCTCAGCACACCGGGGAATGATATTCTCACGGGTACTGTCCAAAGCGACTTCTTATTCTAAAACAAACTCATTGCCCCACCCACGGATAATTCATGGGTGGGGCAATTTATAGCGCTATAGCAGTACCCATTCTTGGTGTTTGACACGTTCCCATGATGAACACATTCTAAAAGCCTTGTTCTCTAAGGCTTTTATCTTTCCCGTACCCCCTACCCCGACGACTAACCCGCGCTTGGGCCCTATATATCTCGTCTGACATAGGACCTTTGATGAGTTCAAACCTATTGAGAAGGTGTATAATACAAGCTGAAACCGTCAAGCTGCTCTGGACAAACCATGACTATGTCTGCTGTTACGCTCAAAACCGCTGTTGGAAGCATTTCTCCGCCTCAACCCAGAATCTTCACCTTTGAAGAATATTGCTGCTATGAAGACGGGACCGACGATCGCTACGAACTGGTTGAGGGATATTTACAGCTTATGGCACCACCTGCTGGATTACACATTATTATCTGCGAGTTCTTAGTTTACATCTTCAACAAATTGTTCGCCCATACCCAAACCCAACTGAGGGCAGGGAAAGAAGTGGGGGTAAAGATTAACAACAATACCTGCCGCATTGTGGATGTGTGTGTGAACCGAGAAGAGCATTGGCTTCATATTGCCCAAGTGGGAGAACAGGGAATTTTTCAGCAGAACCAAACCCCATTACTGGTTATAGAAGTCACTAGCACGAACGAGACGGAGGATTATAAAAAGAAACACAAAGAGTATGCCGCGATCCAGATTCCAGAATACTGGATTATCAACAGGAATCGGGAACACATTAGGGTGTGTAACTCAGCCTATCCTGGTGGTCCCTACCAGGATGAAGAGTTTCTGAAAGGGGAGCAGATCCTGTCCAAGGTCTTGCCCCAATTAAGGTTAACGGTAGATGAAGTGCTCAATCCCCTATCAGTTAGGCGTTTGATGGAGATAGACCAAGCCCAACAAGTCGCCGAACGAAATGTCCTTGAGGCTGAAAAAGCAACAGTCACAGCAGAACGAGATGTGCTTGAGGCTGAAAAAGCAACAGTCACGGCGGAGCGAGATGTGCTTGAGGCTGAAAAAGCAACAGTCACGGCAGAACGAGATGTGCTTGAAGCTAAAAACGCAAAGGTCACGGCGGAGCGAGATGTTCTCAAAATGGAACTGGAGCGGCTTAAAGCCTTAATGAAGCTTGATTAACAACACTCCCCAGGGACCCTATTCCTTTAATTGCACGGTTAGAACAATAGAGGTGTCTCCCGATACCTCATTTAACTCTGCCGACGGAGTAACACTGTACCTAAAAATACCGCCAACTGTACTAACATAATACTCGGTCCAGAAGGTAAATCGAAAGTACCAGAAATAACCATGCCCACCACTCCACTCATTCCTCCTATACCCGCTGAAGTAGCTAAAAAAGGAACAAACTCCTGACAAATAAGCCTAGCAGTGGCAGCGGGAATCACCAAAAAACCATTGACCAATAAAATACCCACTACCCTCACAGTTAAACCAATGGTAATAGAAAGTAAGATAATAAACAAATAACGGTATAATTGAACAGGAACCCCTTGTATACTAGCCAAATCAGCATTGAGAGTGAGTAAAATTTGCGACCGTAAAGTGCCCAACAAAAATGCTATAGTTATACCTGTCAGGAGCAACAATAAAATTAGATCCAAATTACTAATAGCCAGAAGATCTCCAAACAAAATCGAAAGTAAATTCCCCCGGTATCCCTGTAAGAAATGTAAGCCAATTATCCCTAAAGAAATGGAACCTGTTAAAACAATAGATAAAATCGTATCGCTACCTAAATTAGTGCGGTCAATTAAATAAGTGACCGCAAGACCAACAATAACAGTATAACCAATTAAACCCCAAGTTGAGGGCAGTTGCAAACTGGCAGCCAGTACTACTCCTAACATCGCTCCATGACCCACAGTATCCCCAAAGGGAGATAAACGACGCAAAATCACAAAGCAACCTAATAATCCCCCGAGAATACCAAAGAGAATTCCCCCCAAGATAGCTCTTTGCATGAATGGTAAACTAAAAAGACTCAACCAATCTGATATAGCAGTGAGCGCTGGCATAGTTACAGATTTAACTAGTATACAACTGTAATACATCTTGCCGGAAATCGAGTTCCAATAAGTACAGTTCCCATTGGTATGACTATTAACTACTAACTGGTAACTGTCAAGGTACGTGGTAACTGCTCGTAAACTTGTTGCAAATTTTTCTGAGTAAGAATAACATGGGGACAACCTTGGGCTAATAGCTTTCGGTTTAAACAGAAAACGTTATCGCAGCAGCGTCTAACTGAATCCAAATCATGAGAAACTTCTAAGATAGTCCAACCTAGTTCCTCTTTGAGTAAACCCAGCAAAACGGCAAATTCTGCCTCTCCCGTCTGATCTACTCCTGCTAAAGCTTCATCTAATACCAAGAGACGACGAGATGTCACCAAACAATAAGCTAACAAAACTCGCTTCAGTTCTCCACCACTGAGAGTGTCTATTTTTTGTTTACCTAAATGGCGCAAATTAACCCGTTCCAGTGTTTGTTGTACAGCGCGGCGTTTTTCTCTGCTGGAGCATAGTAACCATCCCTGTTTTGGCACCCCTAAACCCACAAACTCAGCAACAGTGAGAGGAAAACTGCCATGGAAAGGAAATTTTTGGGGAATATAACCAATCCCTTGTCTCAACTTGTTTAATCTTCTGCCGGTGCAACCAAAAATGAGAACTTGTCCTGATGTTTTTGGTATCAAACCCAAAATAGCCTTAATCAGGGTACTTTTCCCGGCCCCATTGGGACCTATAATGGCGGTATGGGTACCGGGTAATAAGTCAAAGGAAACGGAATCAAGGGCTAAATAGTCACCCCGCAGCACTGACAAATGGCGCACCCTAACTGCTGCTTGTTCATCTGTAATCATCACTTACAAGCTTTTTCCAAAGATGCTAAATTTTGTTTCATAACCCGAAAGTAATATTGAGGATCCGTTTCCCCAGACTCCAGAGAATCCAATGTTTCCAAAGGTAAACCTGATTCCTTGGCAATTTGCTCTAGTCGCTTATCCTCCACTCCAAGTTCAACCAATAATACCTTAACTTGATTGGCTTTCGCCAGCATTAATACTTCTTGTATGTGGCGGGGAGTGATATTGTCTTCCGGAGTTCCTAAAATTGCTATTTGTTCCAAACCGTAGCGTTGAGCGAGATAGACGAAAGCATCGTGAAAAACCATAAATTTACAACCCTTTACAGGTGCTAACTTGGCTGCAAATTCTCGATCTAACTCTTGCAGTTGTGCGATATAAGCATCACCATTGCGACCATAGGTTTCCTTGTTAGCAGGATCCGCAGCAATTAAGCCATCTCGAATATTAGCTACTTGTTTTTGCGCCAAGACTGGATCTAACCAAACGTGAGGATCTCCCTCTTTATGTTCTTCATCTTCCTCTTCCGAGATGGGTTCGATCCCTTCACTAGCATCAATTTGCTTCAGTTGAGAGTTCCCCCCAATCAGTTTTTCTAAGAATGCTTCAATTCCCAATCCATTTTTTATCAAAATGCTCCCTTCAGCTAAGGTACGAGCATTTCCCGGGGTTGCTTGGTAATCATGAACCTCTCCACCGGGAGTGATGAGAATCTCTACCGGGATATCCCCTGTTACCCCTCGGGTAAATAGATATACCGGCAAAAAAGTAGCCACAATTTTGGCATCTTGCCGATTCTGGGAACAAGATACCAGAGAACCAAGAGTAGAAATAGTCGCCAAACAAGTCAATGCAGTAAGTAAAGAACGACGTAACATGAGCCAATTTGTGAAAATGATAATCATTATCATAGCAATGATGTCTAATTGCTGTCAACCCCTCCTTTGCGCCTTTGCGTCTTTGCGCGAGAAAAAAATTATGAACCGCAGAGACGCAGAGAACGCAGAGAGGAGAGGAGAGGAGAGAAATGACTATTTGGTGAGTTGAGTTAAGAGCTGATTGGATCGTTGAACAAAACCCTTCATTCCATCAGCATCGAAAGCTCTTTGAGCTATGAGTGCTAAATCGTAAACGTGCTGACAAGCAGATTTAGCTAATGCAGCAGCAGGAGATTCACCGGAACCCTGAATGATAGAACCTTTACTCATTTGGTAAATATTTTCAATTAAGGGATGAGCGGTATTAATTACGAGAATGTGCTCTTCGGGAAATGCCATCGTCTGTTGTTGGATCATGGCGGTCATTTCTTGCATTCGCCGCATTGCCTCAGGCAAGAGTACCATAGTTGGAGGGGTTGCTTGAGAATCTTCTGACTTGATCGCTTGGGTGCGGATATTGACCTTGGGTTTATTCAAGGCTTTTTCAAACAGCTCTTTAATCTCCTGGTTGCGGGTTTTATTGGTGTTGGGATCCACCATTTCCCCCGCTTTATCCTCTTCCACTAGGGTTTTGTCTAGTTCCGAGTCTACCCGGGAGAATTTCACATCGGTATATTCCCGTTCCAGGAAAGGAATAAAGTAGTTAGTATCAATGAAAGAGTCCATAAACAGGACTTCCAGTCCTTGGTTTTGGTAGAGTTGAACGTAGGTTCCTTGAGTATCCTGGTTGGTGCAGTAGAAGACTCGATTTTCGTGACTCTCTTTATTGCGCTCAAGATATTCTTTCAGGGAAGTATAAGGTTGCCCTTGCTCTTCTGTCTTAACATCTTCCCACGCATCTCCCTCTTTAGATTCTACTTGCACCTTTGGAGTATCTTGGGTAGTGGGAGTTGATTGATAGGTAGTGCGATAAAGAATCAAGTCTTCCACCTGCTTCTTAAATTTCTCATCCTTGAGAGCGCCAAATTTGACAAAAGTCCCCACGTCTTCCCAACAACGGATGTATTCCTTCCGATCCTCATTATAGAGAGACTTGAGGCGATCGGCTACTTTTTTGGTAATATAATCGGAGATGCGACGCACAGTACGATGGTTAGTTAAAGCACTGCGAGACACATTCAGGGGAATATCCGTACTGTCAATCATACCCCGCAAAGGCATCAAGAATTCGGGAATGACTTCTTCGCAATGGTCGCTGACGAATACCTGGTTGCAGAAGAGTTTAATCTGTCCCTTATTCACATCCACATCCGGTTTGAGTTTGGGGAAGTAGAGAATGCCATTGAGAAGAAAAGGATAATCCGTATTTAAGTGTATCCAGAGCAAAGGATCTTCTTGGAAGGGATAGAGATAGCGATAAAGTTCTAGATAGTCTTGTTTAGTGAGGTTTTGGGGGGATTCTTTCCACAATGCCCTTTGCTTATTAATCACCTCCCCCTCGAACTTGATGGCCACGGACATAAAATCGGAGTAGGTTTTGACTAAATTTTTAATCCGGGCACTTTCCAGGTATTCCTTCTCTTCCTCCAGCAGGGTTAGGGTGATGGTTGTACCCACCTCAGAACGCTCAGAATCCCTTAATTCAAACCCTGGGGAACCGTCGCAAGACCAGTGGACTGCTTGAGCGCCTTCCCGGTAGGATAGGGTATCTATTTCTACAAGTCCCGCTACCATGAAGGCAGAATAGAACCCCAGTCCAAAATGACCAATGAGGTCTTGACCGCCTTTTTCGTACTTCTGGATAAATTCTTCCGCCGAAGAGAAAGCCACTTGGTTGATGTATTTTTTCACTTCATCGGCAGTCATACCAATACCATTATCGGAGACAGAGAGGGTTTTCTTGTCTTTATCCACGGTAATGGTAATTTTTGGTTCTGGCACCTCCCCAGATATTTCCTCGGCCAAAGATGTCATTTTCCTTTTAGCGATAGCGTCCACAGCGTTGGAAATCAACTCTCGCAAGAAGATTTCGTGGTCGGTGTAGAGAGACTTCTTGATAATGGGGAAGATATTCTCGGTATGAATGGTAATATTACCTTTCTCTAGTACAGCCATATAGATTCCTTAAACGCTATTCCTTCTTGATTATGAGCCATTTCCCTGCTAACCTGTACCCGTGATGCCCCCAAAAACTGATTCGGATTTCCGGATCTACCCTCTTGGCTGACTTGCGGTTATCTGTACCAGTTTGGGCTTTCAGCTTATCCAAAACTGCCGGCGGTTGGAGCCATTATAGGTGGGAATGGCTACGATAAAGTCCAGCATTGCAACGAGCGAGCATCTTGGTTATCTTACTTATATATCATATTCGGGAAAAATTGCAAACAACAATCTTTCCTTCATTCTCACCCACTTTTTCAATTCTGGGGTATAATAATTTTCCCATTTTTGGTTTTGTTTTCTTATGCTTTGAGGCGGTAATATCTTAGGAACATCAACAATAAACTCAATTTCCTGGGCTGGATATCCTACACTCTGTAAATACTCGTAGAGTTCCTGATTCAAATTCTCTGTTCTGAGAAAATGAACAGGAAACATCTCTTCTAGGTAGGTTGAATTTTTAAGATAGCTATCATCTATTCTAGATAGCTGCTTATCTGGCTTGAAAAAAAATTTGATAAATTTTTTGCTGAAGAAACCTAAAAATAGATCATCAAATCTTAGCTCTTGATCTTCTGATAATTTATTGCGGATATTGATAAATTCTGTGAAAGAATACTTCTTGTTTGGATTAAACTCTTTAGACTCTCGCCTCCACCACCCAAACTCATAGACTGATACATATAAATCGTAAGGGTTTCTGGTATTAGACACAATGGGCTTACTTCTGAAAGCCAATGGAATTTGACTGCAAGTTTCGTGTTTGGTGCCTTTTCTATCGGTATCAATATAACCTCGAAGATAGCCAGATATTCTGGCGAGCAAACCGCTGAGTCCAGTTGCTGATTGTTTTTGACCATATAGTTGGCCGAGTATTGAAGTTACAAAAGTTCCTCCAGTCTTAGGTATATGTATATAAATAAACTTGTCAGTTAATATCATGGGGTCTCCGTTTTCAATCTCTTGACTTTTCCTGCTCCAGTTAAATCACCATTTTGCCCGAGATACAACGGGCTAATATGGTTTCTACGATAGGACTTAACAGCCGGTAACTTTTACCCATCAGATGAGGCTAGAAAATCGTCCTCATGTAGTACAGCATCTATGCCTAAGGAATTATCCCAAGTGGAAGCTGGCTCCGTTGTGGGTCATACGCCTGGTAACTGTCATGGTACAAGGTCACTGTTTTACCTCTTTCTTACTGAAAGTGAGGGTATCTTCCAAGCAATCAATCTCAATTGTATCTCCTTGAACAAAAGCATTTTCCAAAATCTTGGTGGCGAGGGTATTTTCTAATTCACGAGTAATCGCCCGTTTTAAGGGACGGGCACCATATACAGGATCGTAACCTACATTGACAATATAGTTTTTGGCTGCTGCGGACAATTCCAAGCTAATTTTTGGCTCTGCTAACAAACGTTCCAGACGTTTAATCTGAATAGTGACAATTTGACGTAATTCCTCTCGCTTGAGACTGTGGAAGATAATCAACTCATCCACGCGATTGAGAAATTCGGGACGAAAATGTCCCCGTAATGCTTGCAGAACCTGTTCCTCTATTTCCTCTCTTTTAACTTTTTGCGATACCGAATTAAGAATGTGTTCGCTACCGATATTGCTAGTCATGACGATAATAGTGTTGCAGAAATCCACCGTTCTGCCCTGAGAATCGGTAATCCGCCCGTCATCCAGTACCTGGAGTAAAATGTTAAATACATCCCGGTGAGCCTTTTCCACTTCATCCAGGAGCACCACTGCATAGGGGCGGCGACGAATAGCTTCTGAGAGTTGTCCTCCTTCTTCATAACCCACGTATCCTGGAGGAGCGCCAATTAATCTGGAGACGGAGTGTTTCTCCATATACTCAGACATATCGATGCGCACCATGGCTTCTTCGCTGTCAAAGAGAAATTGCGCCAGAGCACGGGCTAGTTCTGTTTTCCCTACCCCAGTTGGTCCCATAAACAGGAAAGAACCAATGGGACGTCCAGGATCCTTCATCCCCGCCCTAGCGCGACGAATAGCTGCTGCTACTGCTGTTACAGCTTCTTTTTGACCGATGACTCGTTGATGGAGATGCCCTTCTAATTGGAGTAGCTTTTGTCTTTCCGACTCTAACAGCCGATTGAGGGGAATACCCGTCCAACGAGCCACAATTTCCGCAATATCGGCTTCCGTCACTTGTTCCCGCAATAAAGCAGTGCCAGTAGATTGAATTTCTAACAGCTTGCTTTCTTTGGCTGCTAACTTTTCCTCCAGACTCTCTAACCGCCCGTATTTTAACTGAGCTGCTTTATTCAAGTCGTAAGCCCGTTCTGCTTGTTCTACCTGCAATCGCAATTGTTCCTCTTCTTCTTTGAGGGCATTTATTTCTGCCAGCATTTGCTTTTCTGCCAGCCATTGAGAGGAAAGTTGTTTTTGTTTGACTTTCAACTCCTCAATCTCTGCTTCGATTCGTTCCAGACGGTCTTTAGCTTTAGAAAGATAGACTTGAGTTACTGCCGGAGGTTGTTCTTCTCCTTCCAGAGAGAGCTTTTCCATCTGAAGTTGGAGCAAGCGGCGATCGATGGCTTCTAATTCTGTGGGTTTGGAGGTAATCTCCATTTTCAGGGAGGAAGCGGCTTCATCAACTAAATCGATAGCTTTGTCGGGAAGGCAGCGATCGCTGATATAGCGCTGAGAAAGGGTTGCAGCGCACACCAAAGCAGAGTCGGTAATTTTGACTCCGTGATGAACTTCATACCGTTCTTTCAATCCTCGGAGAATGGAAATGGCGTCCTCCACCGTGGGCTGTTTCACGTAAACTTGCTGAAACCGCCGTTCCAAGGCGGCATCTTTTTCAATGTGGTTCCGGTACTCGTCTAAGGTAGTAGCACCAATACAGCGCAGTTCCCCCCGTGCTAACATGGGTTTGAGTAAGTTCCCCGCATCCATTGCCCCTTCCCTAGAACCGGTACCCACCACCGTATGCAATTCATCGATAAATAGGACTATTTGTCCTTCGGAGGAGATTACTTCCTTCAATACTGACCGGAGACGCTCTTCAAATTGACCTCGATATTTGGCTCCAGCAATCAAGCTGCCCATATCCAATCCGATTAACTGGCGGTTTTTGAGAGACTCCGGTACGTCACCGTTGACGATTCTTTGGGCTAACCCTTCCGCGATCGCCGTTTTCCCTACTCCTGGTTCCCCAATTAAGACAGGGTTATTTTTGGAACGGCGAGAAAGAACTTGGATAAGACGACGGATTTCTTCATCCCTGCCGATAACTGGATCCAGTTTACCTGCTTTTGCTTGTTCTGTTAAGTCTCGCCCGTATTTTTCAAGGACACTAGAGTTGTTGGAATCGGTGGTAGCTGAATTTTCCTCAGTTATTTGTTTAGTGCGATTTTCCTTAATTGTTTTTTCTAAGTCTTGGGGATCCAAATTGAAATTGCGTAAACAACGCCTACCGATGCGATCGTCTTCTGCAAACCCAACCAGGAGATGTTCTGTCGAGATAAATTTATCTTGCCAACTTTTACAACAAGCTTCCGCCCTGTCTAACATCATATCTAGACTGGAGGCGAGGTACAGTTGTTCTGTATTATTTACTTTCGGTTGACGCTTGGCGAAGGTTGTGAGTAGCACCTGCAAACGGGATGGATCTATCTTCGAGTTTTCCAGAAGTGTCTGCGCTAGTTCTTCTTCCAGCAGAGAGAGCATGACATGCTCTACATCTAAATCTTGATTTTTATAGCGGCGAGCAATTTCTTGGGATTTAACGATTGCCTCCCAGGCTGGTTCTGTAAATTTACTCGGATCGGTGGGCTGCATCTAATTGGTATAGTTGTTGGTAACTGTCATTTTAACTTAATTATATTGATAATACCGTAAAATAGCTTTTTTAGTATTAAATTCGACTTTTAACAGCAATAGTAGGTTAGGTAGAGCGTGCGCCATCGGCGCAAGGCTTGCGCCCTAATCAACATTCCAATCTACAATTATACTATCCCAGCCCGCCACCGTGGCAGGTAATGGATCCATTTTAGCGAAGCAGTTACCAGTTAGTCAGTAACCAGTAACCAGTTAAATTCAGACACTGGTCACTGGTCACTGGTCACTGGTCACTGGTTGATGGTATAAGCTTCAAAACCTTTATCTCTGACAATATTCGTAACCCTGACCGTATTCGTGAACTTGCTAATGAGTTCTTGGAAATGGTAAAGTCTTTGCATGAAGAAGATATATCTCATGGGGATTTGCAACATGGAAACATTATGTTGACAAAGAATGAAGATATATGTTTAATTGACTATGATAGCTTGTATATTCCCCCACTAAGTAATGAAGAGGATAGGATTAAATGCTTAGACGGCTATCAACATCCGAGTAGAAGCAAGGTAATCAACCTTAGTCCCAAATCCGACTACTTTTCAGAACTGATTATATATTTGTCGTTGCTTGCTATATCGGAAGAACCAGACCTTTGGGAAGATATAGAGCAGGAAGAAAGGCTACTTTTCTCTAAAACAGATTTAATGAATCCACGCTCATCTCCTGTATTTACCCAACTTACAAAACCAAAAAAATTTTCGGCTGAAGTTGTTCATTTTACATTAGAGTTGGAGAGATTTTGTGGGCAAACAGATATTCAATCGCTACAACCTCTTGAAGATTTTGTCAACGCCTATGGAGGTCCAAATTTTCCGGCCTCTAAATCTAGCGCAAAAGTACCTACCTCAGATCCGTGGAGCGAATTGGATACCAATTCATCGAATGCTTCGGATAAATGCGATGAGCCTATGCCACATTCAGAAGATGTTTGGGATAAATTCGATAAGCCTATGCCACATCCAGAAGATGTTTGGGATAAATTCGATAAGCCTATGCCTCCTGACAATATTTGGAACAAGTTTGATGAGATCTGGAATAAATTTTGGAAATCTGTTGCATCCATTTGGGACAAGTTTTCGAAATGGTTTGATTAGTGCGATCAAATTGCTTCATAGGTTGGGTAGACGCCAGGAAACCCAACATCACAAGCCTTTGCGTCCTAACAATTCACTGGAGCGGATGCTACGAGGATCACGAGAGCCCATTTACCCAAAAGGTGTTGTCGCACCGCTCCCAGGCAGTCCGACCAAAATCCTGTCGGTCGGGCGTTTGCTGGCGGGTGTGCGCCGGAACCCGTCGCAACGACGATCGCGGAGGAATTTTTTCCATGGCAAGTTTTTCCACATCTCATCAGCCTTCCGGTCAGTCTTAATGCCCCTGAATACTAAATCCAGTTGCCAGACCAGCCATTCTGGCTGCGGTATTAAGTTTTCACTCGTTGTGATAGTCATTTCAATTCCTCTATCTAATGAAATTTGGTGGCAGTTACGCCATTTCTTATTCTCATTTTTCCCTTAGAACTGTTGTCATTCAGCTATTTCAGTCTTGAGAAGCCTAGCGAGAAGATTGATAATATTTGATACGATGAGGCAGAACGAAGGTTGGCAGCGTTTGAGTCTGAGAAAGTCAAGGGTATTCCAGCCGAAGACGTACTTGGAAATAAACCATGAATCTAATTTTGAGTTTGAGAATGCTTTTGAGTACTACAAAGCTCAAGAAACTGGTCAGGAAGTGAGACCTAAAACACGAAGAATTCTGATCCGGCGGTTCCCATACAAGCTAAATGATATGAGATATATATTATCGCCGTGGCTCATAGCTACCGTGAACCAATTATTGGATAAAGCGGGTCTAGTGGTTGACGCTGTTGCGTGTGTTGGCAGCCGCTTGAGCGTTTAATTGGTTAAACCCCCTTGAAAAATGGTTGATTCCCTGTATATCTATGTATTCTTTTATTTTTATTATAATCTATGATAATATATATGTTACCATATTAGCTTTGTGTGATGATTTTTGAGTTATAGGCTGGGCGATCGCCAATAATTTCTCTCACCACCTGTTGCTCTTTCACCTCAAAATGGTGTGAGCAGTCGGGCAAAACGGCAGTGAGTGAGGACAGGCTCCTGAGGATTCGCAGCAACAGGAGCGATCGCAGTTATGAGCCTCCTAATCTTGCTCTAGTCGTAATTTTGTTCACTATTATGGTACTTCAGCTGACGTTTGTCTACTGGGTATTGCCTCCACGGAAAGAAGGACATCCCATAGGGCGTGTCACTTTTTTATTGATATTGAACTTATTCTGGACTTTACTTTCAGGTTTGATGAGTGGTACTCGATCACCAAATCCTCTATTATGGCATTTTCTTTGGCTCCTATTACTAGAAGTGATTTTGGTTGTGGATGTTGTTATCTTCTCAATCAGACGTTCTTTTCGTTAACCCAACAATTATAGAACCCATTTGAGATCTCTGTTGTGGAGTAAAATAGGGAAAAAATGCCGTACTCAAGTAGTTTGACAGACGGGGAGTGGAAAATAATAGAACCTCTGTTGCCCAAAAAGAAACAGACAAGACCACCAAAATGGAGTAAAAGGCAGATTTTAGATGGTATCTTGTACCAATTAAAGAATGGTTGTAATTGGTGTGACTTACCCAAAGACTTGCCCCCCTATTCCACAGTATTTTGGTACTACAAACAGTGGCGATCGCTTGGGGTAATCGAAGCAATCAGAGATATCTTGCATAGTAGAGTCCGTCAGCAAGTTAAAAAAAAAGGGCAATGGACAACCCTAATCATCATTGACTCCCAAGCGGTAAAAAATACCTGTAATGCCAGTGTAAAGTCGAAAAGGTTTTGTTTTTACAAGTCTACCAATGGTATTAAAAGACATCTAGCAGTAGATACTTTGGGCTTTCCTTTTTTTAGTCATTGCACCAAAGCATCGGTATCTGACGATGTGGGTTTGATTGAAATGTTATCGAAAAACATAGATTATTTCAAGTCTAAACCAGTCAACATCCCCAAGATTACCATTTTGCTTGACCATGGATATCACCCAGAAAAACTGACCCAGGAATTACATAAAATTTATCCGGCGATTATGACTAAGATTAGATTTAAGGTCTCCCGTAAACCATCAAAAGCTCAAAAGAAAAAGGAAGGAAAAACCGGTTTTGTGCCAGTAAAAGCGCGGTGGGTGATTGAAAGAACTAATTCGTGGATGGAAAGATGCAAGAGTTTGGTCAAAAACTTTGAAAGGACTCTTGAGCAGGCTAATACCAAGATTAGTCTATGTTTTGTCCGACTGATGCTTAAAAGGCTAGTCACTACTTAAAAAGATCTCAAATGGGTTCTATAGCGCTGCGCGGGGGTGTAGGGTGTGGGGTGTGAGGTGTGGGGTAAGAAGAAAGCCTTATCAAACAAGGGTTTTAGGATTTGTTCGTCCTCTGAATGTGTCGCAATCCCCCTGGCGGCTGCTATACAAGCTTTTGCGTGTCTGGTTTGGTTATAATCACAGAAAGGTAACAATTGAGGAGAACAACGTAATGGTAGTTCGGCAACCTCGCTATAGCAAAGAAGAATTTGCCCAACGGGGCGATCACTGGTACGAGACTGAAATCCGCCAAAAGATTGAAGCCGGTAATCATGGCAAGATTGTAGCGATCGACATCGAAACGGGAGCATTTGAGGTCGCAGACGAAATTCTGGCTGCCACTGATCGCTTATTCAAGCGCATTCCAGATGCCCAACCTTGGATCGTTCGCATTGGACATCGAGTTGTTCATCGTTTTGGTTCACGGAGCCTGAGAAAGCCAATATGATGCAGGGTGTGGTCAATGCAAGCCGAGAGGCAACAATTTCCCTTGTCATTAGGGATGAAAACCGTCAAACGAAACTAATTAATGCTGTCATAGACACGGGATATACCGGCTTCCTCAGTCTGCCTAGCGAAATCATTACTGCATTGAATTTGCCCTGGACAGGAATTGATCGTGGCACATTAGGCGATGGTAGCGAGATAACTTTTGAGGTTTATGCTGTAAAGGTTATTTGGGATGGCGAATACCGCGACATTCCTGTTAATAAAGCTGAAACCGATCCCTTAGTCGGTATGAGTTTACTTTACGGTTACGACTTGCAAATTCAAGCTGTGGAGGGTGGTAGCGTTACAATTAAGACATTGAGTTAGCCAGGCAACATGTAGTCGCGTCGGAGGTTGGGTTTAGGGAATAAACCCAACAATTACAAGCTTTTGCGTCCCTAACACTATCGTTCAATTAATTCCCACACTTGTTTAACGAGATTTTTGTCGTTGAAATATCTCCTCTATTTGGGAGAGGGGAACGGCGCCAGAAAATGTCTCCTCATTCATGACGAAGAAAGGAGTACCGTGAATACCCAGAGTCTGAGCCAGCTGAATATCCTGCTCAATAGCAAACAGTGCTCCATCGCTTTGGCGATCGCGGTTAAATTGTTCTAGATCCAAATTCAAGTCTCTAGCTTTGGCAAGATATAATTCTTCCCCTAACTTATCTTGTTGGTCAAATAGAGCATCGTGGTACTGCCAAAACTTACCCTGGCGATGAGCTGCCATCGCTGCTGTAGCTGCCGCCATGGCTTGAGGATGGATAGAGGAGAGGGGATAATGCTTGTAAACCAAGGTAACTTCATCCTCGTGTTCAGTCATAAACTCCTTCACTGTATCCTGAGCCAAGCCGCAATAAGGACATTGAAAGTCGGAGAACTCTAGCAAAACAATTTTTTGTTGCGGCGATCCCGCAGTAGGAGAGGAGCCAATAACTTTTGCAGGAAGTGTCTTCAGCTGCTGCAAGATTGCTTGCTGGGCTTGTTGCTTCTGCTGCTTTTCTTGGGCTAGGTATGTCTGTAAAGAGTTCCAGATCGCTTCTGGATGGCTGCGGATAATTTCCAAGACTTCCGCTTCTAATTGTTTCGTTACGAGCTTATCATTTTCTGCAGCCACTGGCCCGGACCAACTCAGCCATGTCAGACAAAAGACTAATATTGCTGCTAACCAAGGGGATACTTTCCTCTGCTGCTGACGCCAATTCCACTGTAATCCCATGAGCATTTACTCCTAATCTAGTTTCAAGTATAGTTGTCCTCTAGTGTTCAAGCTGTTCTGACAACATTCAGGTGCGTTACGCTGGGGCAACGCACCCTAGAAAAATCATCTGAGAACTCTGAGACAATCTCTTATGAGGTCTTATTCCTCACAGACGAAATCTTCAATATCATTTGCTTCAGAGTGCAGATCCCAAATTGTAACTCCTTTCCAGATCCCTTCTCGTGTAAACTCTTGACCTGTGCTAGGTGATCGCAGAAGCATCGTATAGGGAACATCAAGGTTTCCGTTGAATAGCACTGCGTCTGCCTCTATAGCTGAGTAGGGCGGAACTATTACCGTGAAGGTTGCTTCATAGCTTTGTTGATAACTTTCCTCAATACCATAGGTCCGCTCCGCCGCACTGGATATTGAAATGCTGCTCTCACCAGAGACGAAAGGAATACCTACTGAAAACGTTTGCCCAACTTCTAGGCCCACTCCAATGGTGTTTTGGAACAATGAAGTTTTAGTGACTGATTTGTTGACCGTGAAACCCTGACTCACCTGTGCTGAAGAACAATTCTCTACCGTTTTTGCAACAAGAACCATAGGAGGATTCTCGGCAAGTTCATATTCATCCAAATGATACTCAACGTCTACCACCTCTACATCTGCATAGGGATTGGCACAACAATACATGGATATATCGTCACAATAGTAACCACTGGCGGGACTACTTCCGTCTGTGACCGTAGGGGTAAAGTACGGTTCGCAGCTTTGGGCAAAAGCAGGTACAGAATAGCTCAACAGCACCACGCATCCCAAGATGAACGTAAAAAGAGATTTTAGCCAAAACGTGTGTTCCTATTTTCTTTAGCCGAGCTTCTGTGCTCAACTCTTTGTTCTTCCAGGTTGCTTTAACTTTGGCCTTTATTTCCGCATAATTCTTTTGGCTCGGTGCGGATTTAAATGTTCCTCGTGAGTTGACGCGAAAACGCCATCCCAGAAAGTCAAATCCATCCGTAGCTCTCCTCATCTCAGTCTTATCTTCGTTTATTCTTAGCCCTCTGGACTTGAGAAATTCGTCTATATCTCGCCTCAGCTTTTTGGTATCAGCTTTTGATTTACAGATAAAGACCGCGTCATCCGCGTAACGTATACCCCTTATACTTTCAGATTTTGTAAACCCATTCTTTTTACCTTTGTGGTATTTTTGGGTTCTCGTAATTTGGTCTGACCCTAGGTTCTCGAATCCATCTAGGGCTATATTTGCCAGTAATGGGGATATCACTCCACCTTGCGGCGTGCCCTTCACACTGGAGGGGTATTCACCACGGACACCAGCTTTAACCGCAATTTTCAAACCTAGTTTGGCTTCAGTTGGTAAGATAACGCCTTTGAGTATGACTTTGTGGTCAATCTCGTCGAAGCATTTACTGATATCCGTCTCCAGAACCAGCTTATCCTTACCCTTAGCCTTGCTTTTTAGGTTGTCAAATATTAGCTTCTGTGCGTCCGCAGTACAGCGACCGGGTCTGAAGCCGTAGCTTCTTTCCCCGGCTATAGCTTCATAAGCTGGCTCTGCTGCTAATTTAAGCAGCGCTTGCCATGCTCTGTCTGCTATTGTTGGTATGCCTAATCCTCGTGTTTTGCCGTTAGGCTTGGGAATGTTTACCCTTCTTAGTTGTTGGTGTCTCCAGTGGTACCAGTGCTTATTTAGCCTCTGACACAACACCAGACGCTCTCGTGTAGAGAGTGCAGTTTTTCCATCAACTCCGGGGGTCTTCTTCCCTTGATTCAGCTGTGTTACTTGTTTGACGGCCAAAGCTTGAGCTGCACGACTTCTCAATAGAAGCCGTTGTAAGAGTTTGACCTTAACTTTCTGATTGTATGCAAGCGCTTTGAAGATACTCCTCTGTAATCGAAAGACCTGACCCCGGAATCGCTTCCACGGCAAATCTTTCCAGACATCGTCAGCCTTCAGACTTATCTTTCTACCCCGCAGGAATACTGCAAGGTGAAGTTTTAAATCCTCTATGCTGCGGTATTCGATTGGGGCTACCTTAGTGCTTTGCACAGCTTAAGCTCCTTAATTCGCTCTGATAATTACATTGTGTGTCTTCTCTTTAGAAACCCTCGGGCAGTTACGCCCTCTCTTACCCTCGCTCTTCCGTTAGGCTGTTAATCAAGCAGCCCCACCACCTCACATGTTGGGCTTGGAATCCCCTGTTTTAGTCGAAGTCGAGCGAGTTTTTACTCGTTCCGAATGAACTATTGTTACGAACCCTTGGGGACTCACCCTTTGACCCACTACCAACTCAGGAATGTAAGTGGCAAACACTTACCCTTACGAGTCTTTATTCGGTGTCTCTTCTGTCGTATATAACGGCCTTCCGACAGTGTCGGAACTTAGGTCTTTTCTCAGATGATTCACGTTAAGTTATCCCTGTGTTCTCCCTATTAGCGGAAGTATCTCTACCTAACCGTTCGGTCGCACTTTACCGCCCTGTTGCCAGCTTCAGCCTGGTGATTAACCTCACTGTGGCCAGATAAGGATTCACGCGATTCCCACGCGGGAGAGACTTGGTTTCACGATTCCTGACCGTGTCCTCACTCTCATAATTCATTCAGTTGTCATGGTTCGGTAATCACTGCCTTAGAGTTTCGGAGTTCCACTTTAGTTCTCCTAATTTCCCTCGCATTTCCCTTGCGGGTCTAGCGCTCAGGTAGTGACTCAGAGTTCTGTTTTTCAGCCCCTTTCGGTGGCTTAGATTAACAGTCCCGATGTCCCAAAACCAAGCCCCTGCTTATGTTTGGCTTACGCCTCAGCTTTCACAGGGAACGAGCCGCACGTGCATAATTACTGCGTCTATCACACAAAATTGTATTTGAGAGACTATTTTTAAAATTTTTTTTAAGGAATACCCTGAATCCCCAGAGTCTGGGCGAGCTGGATGTCCTGCTCAATAGTAAGCAGTGCCGGGGTCGCCGTTAAATTGTTCTAGATCCAAATTCAAGTCTCTAGCTTTGGCTTGATATAATTCCTCCCCCAACTTATCTTGTTGGTCCAATAGAGCATCGTGGTGCTGCCAAAACTTACCCTGGCGATCCGCTGCAATCGCTGCTGTAGCTGCCGCCATGGCTTGAGGATGGATAGAAGTGAGGGGATAATGGTGGGGGTGGCAGTTTGCCCGACCTGCTGTCAAGATATGCTCACAATCAAATATGAGTATGATATATTCGTAACAGTGCCTCAATATGAATCCATATTACCAGCCAGATAAGTTAACCACAACTTTGCTAGCTGGAGATCTAAAAACGAGGCTGTTTCTCATAAATGTAAGGAGTTTTAGATGACTAATCCAGTCAACGAATGCTTGAGAGTAGGTCAAGAAGCACCAGACTTCGCTGCTACTGCTGTCTTCGACCACGAATTTAAGACCATTAAATTATCCGACTATCGCAGTCAATACGTAGTCTTGTTCTTCTATCCTTTAGACTTCACATTTGTTTGTCCCACAGAGATTATCGCCTTTAGCGATCGCCACGAAGAATTTACCCAGCTGAACACCGAAATTCTCTCCGTCTCTGTTGACAGCGAATTTTCCCACCTTGCTTGGAGTCTAACTGAGCGTAAAGAAGGAGGTATTGGGCAAATAGCATATCCTCTCGTCTCCGACATCAAAAAGGAAATCAGCACTGCTTACAATGTCCTGGATCCAGAGGCGGGGGTCGCCTTGCGGGGACTATTTATCATCGATAAAGAAGGAATTATCCAACACTCCACCATCAATAACCTTTCCTTCGGTCGGAGCGTAGACGAAACCCTCCGCACTCTCAAAGCCATTCAACACGTGCAAAGTAACCCGGATCAAGTTTGCCCCGTCGGTTGGCAAGAAGGGGATCAGACCATGATTCCCGATCCGGTGAAGTCTAAAGCTTATTTCGCAGCCGTTGCCGATAATTTGGTGATGGGTTTTGGGTCATAAATTCATTATATCCATGGTAAGTAACTTGAGAGACTTAATTAATAAACGCTTTTTAGCCAATTTTTTCCCCATTCCGGCTACCAGTCCTTTAAAAATAGGCATGACCGTACCGGATTTTCAACTGCCTGATATTACCAACGATCGCCAGGTTAAGCTATCGGACTATGGGGATAAGCAACCAGTGCTCCTCGCTTTTACCCGCATTTTTACCGAAAAACTCTATTCTCCCCTCTGCTATCCTCATATCGTAGAACTAAACGGGGCATACGAGCAGTTTAAGGAGCGAGGTGTGGAGATACTAACCATCACCAGTACAGATAGGGAACAGAGTGGGCAAGTCGTAAAAGATTTAGGACTAAAAATGCCCCTACTCAGCAATCCAGAGTGCCATGTCTTTCGCAGTTATGCAGTGGGTCAAGCATTGGGAGCACCTCTACCAGCCCAATTTTTCCTCGATAAGTCTGGGAGAATTAAGTATAAACATTTGTTTTCCTTTTTCTCCCCCAATGCGGGGGTAGAGCAGTTATTAGTTGCCGTAGGACAATAGTAATGATTAAGTAACTTATTTAAGTATAATTTACATAAACATATAACAGTGCGCCCTGGGGTATTTACAAATTTTACCTGGATACCCACGACACTAAATTTACTCAATGACTGTGGTACAAAGCTTTCGGGACATTGCTATAACTAATCATTAGTACTGGTAACTGTCAAGGTACGTGGTAACTGCTATAGTTCGTATTTCATCTCGCCTCTAGGGTCATAACTGCGGCTGGCGCGGATTTTTTCGTATAATTTTCGCTCCTCAGCGGAGATTTTTTTCGGGGTGGCGATGATGATTTTCACTAACTGGTCGCTGGGTTCCCCTTTGGGGTTCGGCCATCCTTTACCCCGCAGTCGCAGGGTTTGACCAGAACGAATTCCCGGCGGTATTGTCATGGTAACTTTACCCCCCGGTGTAGGAACTTCAATCGATGCTCCCAACACAGCTTCCTCGGGGGAGATAGGAACTTCGCAAACTAAATTATCGCCGTCAAATTGGTAGAAAGAGTGGGATATGAGTTGGACTTTTAAATACAAGTCTCCCCGTTGACGGGTGTAGGGGTCGAGATTCCCTTTCCCCCGCAGTCTAATCTTGGTACCCTGTTTTGCTCCGGGAGGAATACGCACTTTAATCGTTTCATTGCCAATTCTCAGCCGTTGCTGCATTCCTCCATATGCATCCGCAAAGGTAAGGCGAATTTGCTTCTCCGCGTCGGTATTAGTTTTGCTCCCAGGGTTGCTGCCAAAATCCCTAAAGTTGTTATAGACTGACTGTCTTTGGGTACCATTGCGGTAAGAGGAACTTTGGGTACTGCTGCTAAAAGGGTTAGAAGAGCGACCGAACAACTCGTTGATAAACTCGTCAAAATTACTGTATTGGCTGAAGTCAAAGTTGTTGAAATCGACGTTAGCACTGGCACCTGTAGGAGTCGGTCCTCTTTGAGATTTTTGCTGCCAGTACTTACCGAATTGATCGTACTTTTTCCGTTTTTCCTCGTCGGACAAAACGTCGTAAGCTTCGCTAATTTCCTTAAAACGAGCCTCTGCCTTTTTATCTCCAGGATTGCGATCCGGGTGGTATTTGAGCGCCAATTTGCGGAAATTCTTTTTGATTTCTGAACCCAGTGCTGTTCTACTCACCCCCAAAATGCCATAGTAGTCTTTGAAGTCTGTCCTTTTCATCCGCTTTATCCTCCTGGTTTTAGTAGAAAATATGCTGGAGCCATTTTCGTCTTAGAGATAGGGTAGCAAAAGTTAGCTATGAGGATATAGCACGTACCATGACACGTATCATGGTACCAGTTATAGCAATATTAGGGCGATCGCTATAATTGATAATTGAAAGTTTGATTAAGAAGAGTAAAGAAGCATCATAAATCAAATATTTATTATTTTACTTACCTTAATTTAAGAAATTTAGACTTGTCAAATATGATGTTGCAAACAGTTTGGATCGCAAGACACGGAAACCGCCTGGACTTCGTTCGTCCGGAATGGTTCCAGACAGCCGTTCGCCGTTACGACCCCCCTCTTTCCACAGATGGTCTCCTACAAGCCCAGCAACTAGCAGCACGACTAAAATCCACGAAAATTGCCCATATCTTCTCTTCCCCTTTCCTTCGCACGATCCAAACCGCCAATGAAGTTGCCATAGCTTTGGATTTATCCCTTAAAATAGAAGCAGGACTCTCAGAATGGCTCAATCCAGATTGGATAACAGGAATGCCGGAAACTCACCCCAAGGAAGAATTAGCTGCTAAATATCCTTGCATCGACTGGACTTATACTTCCCGTTTCCTTCCTCAATACCCGGAAACTGAGGGAATCATGCTGCAACGGACCGCAGCAACGGCGAGAAAGCTGGTCCAGGAGTATAGTTCAGATATCCTCCTGGTGGGTCATGGTGCATCGGTGGTGGGAACTGCAAGGGGATTGGTAGGATCCAATCCCACTATTAATGCTTCCCTTTGCTGTTTAGTGCAACTGGTGGGTTCTCCCGGAAACTGGAAAATGAAATTGAATGGGGATACTTCCCATTTAGGGAACATAGAGCAGAAAATCCGGTTTAATTAAAAAAGGCCAAATTTTCTCCCTCGTGGGATACCCTTACCAAACTCATGGCAGATCAAAAGCATCTCCGTTCTACCTTATTAGATCTTGACGGTCGAGGCTACAAAGCCTATCTCGATATCAAGGGAAGTTACCAGTTCTCGGATTTTATCCTTATTGTGGATCACGTCCAGGGGGATCCTTTCGCTTCCCCAAGTAAGTTGCGGGTTAAAGTCCCTCAATCAGTTGCTCGCTTTCCCCAGGAACTCTATCAGTCCCCTACCAGATCCATTGCTCTGGGGGACTATCTCACCCGGGAATTTGACGCTGCTGCAAAAGAAATTAGTTCTTTCCGGGGAACTGGTAAAAGCGGACTGATTTCCATCGCTAATACGGGTCAAGAGGTGCTGGAACGCACTGCCACTGTTATTAACGACCACTATCTGGAAGTGCGCTTTTTGGTGGGACTTCCAGCTCGCTCCCGGCGTATTTTGGGACGTACTGCTGCGGAAATGCTTGTGGTTGATATCCCGGATATAGTGAATAGCGCTCTCAAATACCCGAACCTGAATGGCAAAAAGGTTAAAAAGCACGTAGAAACCGTTGAAGATGCCCATTGGTTGCGTCAGCAGTTACCAGAAAGAGGGTTGGTGGCGTTTATTGCCAATGACTCCATTCTACCTCGCAGTAGCGGTGTAGACCCCACTCCTTTAGTTAGAGATGCAGTCCCTTTCCAAGCACCTCCATCTATGTCCGTGGAGTTTAATTGTCCCAATCGGGGTTTAATTAAAGGGATGGGGATTCCTACAGGGATTACTTTAATTGTGGGGGGTGGCTATCACGGTAAATCTACTTTACTGCGGGCCATGGAACTGGGAGTCTACAATCGCATTCCCGGAGACGGACGAGAATTTGTAGTCACCAACCCCGCTGCGGTGAAAATTCGGGCGGAGGACGGGCGCTCCATTGCTGGGGTGAATATTTCTCCCTTTATCAATCAATTGCCCCAAGGTCGTTCCACTACTAAATTTTCTACTCCTAATGCTAGCGGCAGTACCTCTATGGCTGCCAATATTATCGAAGCCTTAGAAGCGGGGGCGGAGTTATTATTGGTGGACGAAGACACAGCGGCTACTAATTTTATGATTCGCGATCGCCGTATGCAGCAGTTAATTGCTAAAGATAAGGAACCCATTACCCCCTTTATCGATAAAGTGAAGCAACTGTACGCTGATTATGGGGTTTCCACTATTTTAGTCATGGGAGGGAGTGGGGATTATTTCGAGGTGGCGGACACGGTGATTGCTATGGAGAATTTTCAACCTCACAACGTTACGGAAAAAGCCCAGGCGATCGCTACAAAACATCTCAACGAACGCATTGGGGAAGGAGGAGAAGAATTTGGAGATATTACTCCTCGGGTACCTTTAGGGGAAAGTATCGACCCCAGTAGGGGACGTCGAGCCGTAAAGTTAAAGGTGCGAGATGTTTCCGAAGTAGCTTTTGGAGAGGAAGATATCGATTTAGCAGCTGTAGAACAGATTGTGGATCCAGCCCAATTGCGGAGTATCGCTTCTGCTATTGTCTATGCTAAAGAGAAGTATCTGGACCGCAGACGGACGATTCCGGAAATTCTCATGGCAGTCATGACAGATATTGAAGCAAAAGGATTGGATATCCTGACAGAGTTTCCTCAAGGAAATTTAGCTATATTCCGCCATTTTGAATTAGCTGCTGCCCTCAATCGTCTCCGCACTCTGAAAGTACAATGAGGATGGGGGGATTGGGGGATTGTTGTACAGAACCTCTCCCCACCCAGCAATACTTCTAGACTTTTGGTTAAAGGATAGCTTAAATCTCCTTGGGTGTTGGGTTTCGTTTCTCAACCCAACCTACGCTTATCGCTGTTTTAATTCCCCCTTGGTGCGACCGATCTTTTATTTGCTAGAAATGCGATCGCTTTATGTTATAGTTAGACTGCTCGTTAAAAAAACGATATGAGTGGTATTGACCGACAAATCTATCTGGAAAACAGAACCAGTCTTATTGACAAGCATCTCCCCGAAACAAAAAAATCCCAAAGAGAACTGCAAACAGAAGGAATAGTATATTTATTTAAAAATCGCCATACAATGGAGAGAGTGACATCCGAAATTCAGAAAAAATGAGAGCGGACAGGAGCCGACGATTCAGAAGACAAATACGAACGCTATGGATTATTTTTGGCCGAGCCAATCGGGTATATTCTAAAATTAGATGGAACAAAAATTGCTCTCCATTATGGAGAAATAAAAATCAAAAAAACCACAGGGAAATACCATGTCATACCTCGTACCAGACCGCGCCCAACAAAATCCTGAGAATGCAACAACCCAACTTGCCCAAACATCAGAACCAGAATGGGAGTTTACCGAAATCTGGGTCTATCCTTGGCTTTCCCCACCCTATATTCTGATATTAGTTAAAGAACGGTCGGGTAAATTCTCCGTTCAAAATCCCGCACAAAACTACAGCGATACTTACGAAGAGAGCAAAATGTGGCTGCTGGAGGATGAATACGAGCGAGTCACAGGTCGCTTTGGTCAACCAGAGTAACAGAAAGGCGAACCCTATTTGATTCCCCCTTCATGGGATCGCTCACGACACCTCTCCTGTTACGCAGTCAAACTACTACCTTCAAAATTAATTAAAACATTGCCCACCCTACTACCTAAGCCGACGGAGCAAAACCAGGAGATGTCTTATATGAAACTGAGAGAAACCGTAGATCTTTCCCAAATTACAATTGAAGAATTGACTTGGAATCAGCAGTATTTTCGATTTAAACAACCGTTAACTTTCATACCTCGGTGGACTGTGAAGCAGAAAGAGTTAAATCTCTATGTTTTTGCTAAAAACAGGGACCGGAAATTGCTGAGCAAATGGCTTTTATGTGGGATACTTATGTGGAGGTTGATAAAAATGAGCTAGCGGCTGATGCCCTAAGACTACGGGACACTTTAATTATTTTGTCTATGTCACCTTGTCAGAGAAAAGAACAACTATCAAGACTAAAACAAGCCATATCAAAAAGATGAAAGAAATTCCAGATAATTTGCTAGCGCAGATAGCAAAGCAATGTCATCTCAATAAAGAGGATTTTTTACGGCTTGTAGATTGTCCATTGGACTTTGGACAAAGAACTATCTGATTAGAAGGGACTGTAAATACATAAAGGCCGATAACATTGAGAGTTTGTATCCTGCATCATCACCTGGAAATCGGTGGGGTGACGAAGGTCATTCATTCCCAGATTGAGTCTTATCGAGAATCATCGGGTAAATTATTGGAGGATGCCATACAGGTGCGCTTGTTATTGGGGAGGTCTCCTAAGCACCTTCCTTCTGGGGTGTCTAAGGGAGCTGTTCATGTCAATCCCCTTTTGGATTATTTGGATTTTCGGAAAAGGCCCTTCTCGGTAAATGAATTGCGCAAGTACAAGGTGGAACTCAAGTCCTTCCTGATGGAACAAGTAGGGCCGCGAGACATTCTTCACGTGCACAACTTAAACCTAGGGAAAAACCCTTTGCTTAATGTGGCCCTTTACGAAATGGCTTGGGAAGGTCGCAAAGTGCTCAACCACTGCCATGATTTTGCAGAAGATGGGCGATTTGTAAACTACGAGCAGTTGCTAGAAGTTGTAGAAGGGGTGTTTCGCTATTCTATAGGGGATGTTTTATACCCTTCCTTACCGAACTATCATTACGGAGTGATCAACTCTCGAGACGGGAACATTTTGAGGAGTTTCTTGCCAAGGTCGCGAGTTCACGCTCTCCTAAACCCTGTATCTATTCATTCGCCTAGCTCTACAAGAAAACAGCACCGCGAAGTGCGAGAAGGGTTGAACATTTCTAACGATCACCCTCTCGTTTTGTATCCCGTGAGGGGCATTCGTCGCAAAAACATTGGGGAGTGGGTGTTACTAAGTGCCTTATTTAAAGAGCGAAGCCATTGGGCACTCTCCCAGCCAGCGACCAATGAGGTGGAGCTTCCCAGTTATCACTTCTGGCAAGAATATGCGGAGAGCCGTGAGCTTCCCACTATTTTTGAGGCCGGGAATAAGGTTCCCTTTGAAGGGTTACTAAAAGCGGCGGATCGCTGGGTGACTACGAGTGTGGTAGAAGGGTTTGGCATGAGCTTTTTAGAACCTTGGCTCCACCACAAGCCTTTGATCGGACGAAATATTCCCATGGTTACGCAAGACTTTGCCTCCTTTGGATTGAAGTTAGACTCTTTATACTCCTCTATTCGCGTGCCTAAAAGCTGGGTTTCGGGGGTGAAGAAGCTGGAAAAGGAGTATGTAGAGTGGATCGGAGACTTTTATCAAAAAATGTCTTTGGAAGGGTCTTCCGACTTGTCCCAGAGTTTGGTAAAAGGCATTCGCAGAGAGAAGTTCTCCAAGGATTGGTTGGATTTTGGGCATTTGGATCGAGGGCGGCAGCGAGAAGTGATCGAAAAAGTACTGAAAAAAGATGGGGATCGTCAGGCACTGATTGCTTTCAATCAACTGGAGCGAATATGGGATCCCCCCTCAAAAGCGGTGCTACAACACAACCGCCGCTTGGTTCAGAAATGCTTTGGAGTGGGAGCTTACGGAAAGAGCTTGCGGAAAGTATACCAAGAACTGGCAACGCCAAAAGGGATCCAGAGAGAGACTGAAAATGGGTTTGGAAGGACCTGGGCAAAAGAACTTAGGAGAACCGCTCGACAACAAAACCCTGGGGTGGAACATTTTCTATTTTCTGAGAATTTTTACCTCATTCAAAAATAACTGAACGTGCAAATACCATGACGATACGGCTCTATGAAACACTTGTTTGAAAGATTATCAGAACTCACACCTATTCCCACAGGAGAACCCTCTCTTTGCCGTTTAAGCCCTGATGAACTAAATGGCATTCGCAGCATTGTCTTTGATGTATATGGAACCTTGTTGGTGTCGGATTCCGGGGATATTGGAAACACCCATCACCGAGCTCAGTATGCTGCTGAAGCACTTAAAGAAGTAGGGTTTTACTGGGAAGCTCCTTGTACGGATGAGGTGGTTGGAAAAGAAGCCATTCAACTGTATCGAGAAACGATTGCTCGCCATCACGCAGAGGCCAAAGAAGCCGGAAACCCATTTCCAGAGGTGTTGATCGAGGAAGTTTGGAAAGAGGTGGGACGCCTTTGGCGGTTGCGGAGCAATCAGAAATTGCCTAGGAGATCAGAAACTGCTGGGGTTTATGTTCCAAAGGATATAGGAAAGTTCGCCTTTCGGACTTTGAGCATGGCTTTTGAATTTAGAAACAACCCAACCTTTCCCATGCCAGAGATGAAACGAGTCTTAACAGAGATTAAAGAAAGAGGGGTGCAATTGGGGATTGTCTCCAATGCTCAATTTTTCACCCCTATGTTGTTACGCTTCTTTTTAAACAGTGACTTAGAAGACTCTTTGCAAGGTGAACCTTTTTCAGATTGCGATCCCCTGCCCCCCTTTCACTCCGACTTGTGTGTGTATTCCTATCGAGAAAGAATGGCGAAGCCAGGGGTGGGGCTGTATGAGTTGTTAAAGGCCCAATTGCAGAAGGTGGGAATAGAACCGAGCCAGACTTTGTATGTAGGCAACGACATGCTCAATGACATTTATCCAGCGCAACAGTTGGGGTTTAAAACTGCTTTGTTTGCAGGGGATCAGCGTTCCCTGAGAAAGAGGGAGACCGAAGAACGAGTTCAAGGGATTCAACCGGATATGGTGATCACCCACTTATCGGAGTTGTTGAGCCCAGAAGAAATTGTGAGTGGCCAAAAATAAACGAATTTATAAGATTGATATAGCTAACTATCATGAATTGTACAATTAGCGGATTGTCCGAAGATGTATCGCGCCAAGACGCACCCTACGGCTAAAAATTTATTTCTGAGCATATTTCTGTCATAATGTTAGATATTTCTTCTTCTGACTGGATCGGGTTAGCTAGAACTTTCTCAGTTGCTAACCTAACCCGATGGTAAAATAATTGAGCTAAGTATTGTCGCCAACCTTGACCAAGATAAAATTTGAGTAATGCTTTAAAAGACATATCGCGACTATTAGCTACTTTTTTCTACCCACCCCTCTTCTCCCCTCCTGGGAGGGGATGGGGGTGGGTGGGGATCTCTAAAGATATTGTTTCTGATTGACGAGGGTGCAGTTTTAATTCCCATTCTTCAGACTTGTTCATATAATATCCTCATTATAGCTTATCTTTACGGCGCCAAATTGTTCATTGTTGCTCTATCCACCAAGCCCGTAATGACTGCACCGCAGCAATTTCATCCTCTTTTGCTTGCTCCAGAAACCTATACAGCAGCTCTTTGGGCACCTGGGGAAATGTATTGCTCACCTCAACTGACCTATAAACTCCTTCTTCAAGTTGGTAAACCCGCCACACCTTGCCATCGAACCGCCAAAATTCTGGTACTCCCAAGCTCGCGTAAAACTCGTTTTTGGCAATATCAGTATGGGTAATGTCCACCTCAACCACCAAATCAGGAGGCGGATCCACCGTCCTAAAATCCACATTCCGACCTTTCACTAGGGGTTGATTTTGGATATAATAAGCGTTATCAGGTTCTGCGCTTTTCTTGAGCTGAGGATAATTCATGGTTGTTGAACCCATGGTTTTTAGCCTCATTCCCATAAGTTCAACTAAAGTGAAAATAAAGCGTTCAATTAAACGACCGAAAAACTCATGATCTTCTAAAGGCACAGTAATCTCTAATATTCCATCATCGTAAGTGAGACGAGAACCACGAGATTGTGGGAGTGCATCCAAGATTTGTAGGTAGGCTTTCCACGAGATACCCCTCAGCACCACCCGTTGCTCTCCGGACTGTAACTCCGCTTTTGGTTCTCGTGTTCCAATTATCATAGAAAGGTATATAGACTAAAAGTTGACCGTATGTACAATAAACTCGATTCCCTCTTAGTCTTGGCAGAGACGAGCAGGTAAGGCCATCGCCTTACTATAAGCTGCAAGATACTCCTCCAAGACAGCAAATTGAGGTACATTAAGACTATAGTAAACCCAGCGCCCTTCTTGACGAGGATTAACTAAAGCAGCTTCTTTGAGGGTTTTGAGGTGAAAGGATAGTTTCGACTGCGAAACATTCAGAGCAGCGCACAACTCACAGACACAGAGTTCCCGTTCCTGGAGTAATTCCAGTACCCGCAATCGCAGGGGATCCGATAAAGCGTGAAACCCAGTAAGAATTAAAGCAGAGCGAGTAGGGAGAGCAGTACTTAGCATGAATTTATCTCGACATTCTTTTTTTTATTTTATCTTACTTTTATTATAGTCTCAAAACATCTGCAATGTACAATAACTTTAGATAACAATTGTTTTGAAGCTTGTTTTTGATAAAAGAAGTAGAGAGAATCGAAAAATAAATTGTCACCAATTTTTTGCAACCCATTGGGAGTGGGAAGCAATAATGTTCTAAATTCAGAAACAAATTTCCCTCTCGCAGTAATTAATATATCTCTTGATAGATTTATTTGGTAGTCCTGTAGATGTAGTGATTTCGCGGAAGGCACCACCAGGGTTGAAGGTTCCAAAATCACTACTTGTATACCACTACCGATAGTACTACTATTGCAGTTTAGGACACTTCGCTGCTGACCCGCCCGCGAATAAATTGATGGTTCATAGGGAAGTCCACGCTAGGTGGACTACTGGATTCCCTCTCTCCCCTACACTACACCCTACACCCTTAACCGGATTTGATATCACTAGCTAAGGCAATGCCAAGTGAGTGAATAGATGACAAATGGGCTACCGCACCTCCGAGAAGCGCAAGATGGTCTTAAGCTGGGCCTCAGCCGCTTCCGGAGATAGCCCCTCATTTATAAGTTGGTTGGTGAGGGTGGTTAGCGGTGAAATCACCTTCGCCTGCGGCACTGACACCAACGGCTTGTTCAGAGGTACCCCTGTCACAGCATCGACACCGTCGAGCATCACAATCCGACCATCCTGTTCGTCAATGACGCCATCGTCGTTCTTATCGAATAACACATACGGAATGTGCAGAGCAGATCGACCTTGACTATCGCTGAAGGTCAGGGGTTCACCGGCATCCGGCTGAAGGTTACCATTGGTGTCGAAGAAGATAGTGCTGCCAACTACTGGATTGCCGTTCAAGTTGAAGCTGCTGCGAGAACCATCAGCTCCGCCGAAGCTGAACTCGAAGAGGGGGAATGTCCCCAACGTTTTCTCCCAGACCACTGCGCCAAAAGACTTGATGATGATGTCTAGGAAGATGTAGAACTTGAACTGCAAATCGAAGAGGCTCAAGGGGTCAGATATCCTGTCATAGAAATCCAAAGCTCGAAACTTACCGTCATAGATGGGCTCTAGGGCCAGCTCGCCTACATCCAAGAGGTCAAAGCCTCCGCCGATGCCGGGACCCCCAAGGACGTGACCGCTGGCTACTCCGAGGTCAATGCCTCCGCCGACGCCGCCCTTAATGTTGCCGTAAAGCTCATTCTTATCGGCAATGGTTGTGCCATTCACCTCTTTAGAACTCCCACGCCAGAAGTCGCGATCATCATAGCCAGGATCGCCCCCATCATAGCTCTGTTTGGTCCAGTCCGGGATAAAGATGCTGTTGACAATGTACTCGGGGTGATTTCGCTCCCGTTTATCCCAACACAGTCCTGTGGGGTTCTTATCGTTGCACATGAACTGCTGGAAGCCATAGGTATCCAAAGCAAAGTCGGTATCTGTACCTAGATCCAAGTCAAATTTGACAATACCACTGGCGAACGGGAACGGGATGTTGAAAGACTTACTGATGTCAAAGTTGAGCTCGAAATCGGGCACATCAAACTGCACTAAGGTGGCAGATTCGCCAAAGATCAGCCTCAGCATGTCCAAGGGGTTCGACAGAATTGGGAAGGTCAGGTACTGCCAGTTTTGCATGGCTTGCAGGGCGTTCTTCACCGTACCGAGCTTGCCGTGGTTGGCACTGTTGGTAATTGGTTCTGGGTTGGCCTTAGCCGTAACTTCCGTAATCGTTGAAGTGCTGACCTTGGTTCCAAAAGACTTTTCATAGGCAAAGCTCTTGCTTGACCCGAGGATGATATGCCCCAGTTCATCGGCATAGGGGACAAACTTCGGACTCGTCAGGGCCCATCCAGAGCCAGTTCCCAAGCTTTCGGGTACTACATGCACCTCATTGGGGCTGACGATATAGCCATCTGAGGAAACGATGTCGGTTTCAAATAGATCTTCTCCGCTGAGAGCGGCAGCCAAATCTGTGAATACCGAGTAGTAGTAGCCAATGCCAGCAATGAAATCTGCAAATCGATTAAAGGTCTTAAGCTTGTTGGCATATTTCTGACCTTGTTGAGAGTTGCTAAAGAGGGTCGCCAGGGTAACTGGAATCTCCAGAATCGTTACTTTCCCATCGCCATCTTGGTCAAATAAGCCCTGAAGCCCGATCTTACTCAGGAACTTCGTATCCTCATTGAGGGCGTTGACGATTGGTTTTATGGGTTCGAGCGTTTCATCGATATTCACAATGATCGGCGCCATCTTTTCGGAGATCGTTTCCCCCAGATCCACCCCAAGGTCGTAAATGCCGATGGCAAATTGACCGCCTCGCCGCATGCCGTCACCCTTATCCAGGAGTAATTTGTAGTTTAAGTCCATCCCCAACTTGAACTGGGCATTGGGTAAAGGCAGTCCCCCTTCGCTAATACTAGTGGCATTACCGCAGGAATTGTCATTATCCAAACAGGTGAAGCCCGCATTTACCTTGAATAAGAACGCTGCACCGCCATTGGTTCCAAATTGCACAAAGTTTTTCTTCTTGGCATCTCGGATTTCACTCCAGGTCAACAAACCATCATTCTTGTAGGGGTAGCCCACTGATGTGTATGGATCGTCTGGGCTGATATCCTTCAGAGCCAGTTCGATATAGACTGTGGCCTTAGCTACAGGCTGCACCTGACCGGGACCGACCCTTTCAACCGTCGGCACTGTGGGATTGTGGAGGTCGCATCCTCCGAAACTTAAATCAAAGAGGCATCCATTTATCCAGCCATCGTCGGTGTCATCTCCATTAAAATCGTGACCTATGAACGGATAATCAGGGTCTAGATCGCCATCAAATTCAAACCCCAAGTTATGCTCGGACTTGATCGTGAGCACTAACTTCCTGAAATTACTGCCGTAGTCTTGGTTCGTTTGAATGTAGAACTCGTCCTCCAGCGTTTCAACTCCATAGGCACTGTATGCATTTTTAGATTGGACATGTTGGTAGAGCTGATGCCGCGTCATGGAATTGTCCAAGTCGGTTATATCCGTCCAGTCGGTGCTTTCATCAGGTGAGTTATCGCCCCATTCTGCACCTCCAACAGTAGCTGCCGACTCTAGGCTAGGTACCCCATATAACTTCAGGTCGTCTTTGTTCTTGCCAGAGATAACGATCTTTTCCGAAGAGATGGTGCAGTCGGTTGTACCAGCGACAACGCTCTCGAAAGTACCCGGGCAGCTGGCTTTACGGCCCATGAATGGCAAGATACCTTCTGTTCCGTCATCTGGGTCACTCCAATTTGCGGGTGTATTCCCATCCGTAGTTGCCAGGATATGCGTGCAGAGGATTTGATCTTCCGGGGGGAGAGCGTCTTTGACGCAGTTCAGATCGTAATTATCGTCCATCGTCAAGGATTTCGCTAGCCGGTAACCGAAATGACCTTCTTGATCCATCAACAGGGTGCCATGATCGCCATATATTTCCGTCGTAGGAATGGGAATTAGCTCGGTCGTAGCAGGGATATCCACAAGCTGGTCGCGGTCCGAGCGTTGGGCCACCAGTTCCTCAAACACCTTGGGGGTTTCTTTACCCTCGGCTGGATTGGCTGGCGCCTCTACTGCCTGATCGAGGCTGGCGGTCATGAATAGGAATTTAGCACTGGTGCCGAAATCTAAGTTGGCGCCTAATTCCACAGATATCTTCGTAACGGGGTCTAGCTTTGTTTCATCCTTTTTGCTTGGCGTTTCGGTGAATTTGGGTCCAGTCAAGCCTGAGAGCGTGTACTTGAGCTCTTGCGATTGACTTCCATCAGCATCCTTAACCGTGAATGAAACATCTTTGAAAAATTCGGGATAGCCTCGTTCATCCCCCCAGTCAATGGTGTCGCGACCGGCAGCGGTATAAGTCACTACCCATTGCCATTTGTTTGCCCGAAGTTTGGACGCGAGTTTAATCTTGCCGTTTTTGGTTTCAATTTCCCAAGGTTTGCCTCGGGCATAGATATTTTCGGTTTTATTCAGCTCATCTCCTGAGAGCGTAAGGCGATCGGCCTCAAACCTTAACGTCTCGTCTGCACTGGTCGCTGAAGCCAGCAGTAAATTCGTGTCTTGCGGAATCTCAGGGGTGGGCTTGGTGCTATCCACACTCAAGGAAGCCTCATAGCGTTGGGGACTCACGCTGCCTACTGTGGAATCCGTCTTTAGTTTCACCTGGGCTGTAAATGAGGTCTTCAAAGGCTGAGAGGTTTCCCTGTAGATATCTGTCACCAAAATTTCTGCGTCATCGAATTTAACACCCTGCTTTAGGTAATCTAGTGCCTTAATGACGAGGGCCCGCTTGCCACTTAGGCGTGCCGTGGTGCTTTCTAGCAGATGATCTGGGTCTGCTATGGCTGTCATTTGCAATTCGGTATGGGCGTTGGCCTCGATCGCCTGGGGTTGCTCCAGAGAAATTTCGATGGCTTTGACAGACTGCTGCTTATCTTTATCGACGTAGTAACCAACGATTTTGCTTGCCGCCGGTTTAGCAGGGCACTCATATGGTTTCCATTCAGAGGGCACCTGACAAAAACTGGTAGAGCCGCCAAAGTTCACGCTCTTAAAGGGCAAGTCAGCTTGCGCTTCACCCCAATGCCATCGGAATCGCACGTTGTTTGGAAGGTTGGCGTTGAGCGTACCTTGAGGTGGAGCTTTTCGGTTAATTAAACCTCCGTCATTAAATTGTACAGGCACGAATTCAACCGCGCTGGGCAAGACCGGACCTTTTTCCGTCTGGATGGGATACAGTTCGGTGCCCTGGGAGTCAGGAGTACCCATGAGATTATTTAGGGCCGTCTTATCCACCACCACGAAGATACTGGGGGAGTATTTTCGCTGTCCTTCAATGGGTTCTCCATCATCGTCTAGTTCTGGCTCGTAGAAGCGGAACTTCAGACCCAGTACCAAATCTAAACCGGCCCGGAACCCTACCCCGAACTGACCTTGGACCGTAAATAAGTCTGGCACCCCGGCATCCGTGTCCAACTCTTCGGAGAGTGGAGGCTCTTTGTCCCCAAATTCCTTACTGGTCCAACCGTAGCCGCCGCCAAAGCTCATCTTGAGCAGGATCTTCTCTGTATCCAACTTCAGCACCCGCACTGGCACTCCACCACTGCCGAAGGCCTCATTCAACGCCTTTTTCATGGTTGTTTCCAGCTCTTTAGTGGTGAAGTGGGGTTCCTGGAGAATGCTGCTTTCCACAATCGCTAACATGCGATCCCAGAAGCCGGGAATGCGGCTTTGGGAACTGTTATTCGTGCCTGCATTCTCGCCCCCATTACCGCCGCCAAGACGCCCCATCAAGGGGATATCCGTGTCGTATAGGGCATCCTGCAGGAGACTGAGGGCATTGGTTAAGCCCTCGGCCATAACCACCGGGTCAAGGGTTTGCTCCTGTAGGTAGACCGTAGAATGGGCTGGAGCAATGCGGTCGGCCTTAATAGTTTCATCTTCTAAACTGATTAGGCTGCCTTTAAAGACTGTGTTGTCGTCTTCATCAGAATCTAGGGAGGAGCCACTGGCTAGAACAGAGACCCTCTCAGGCTCTTCTGGTGTAGCACTTTGGTAGACACTCACCAGCTCTAGATAGCCATCGGCGTTGTCGCTGAGGTGATAGCGGAAGCGATCGTGCACGGTCCGGTCATCATAGTCCTCCAGCCCTGCTGTCAATACATCCATATCGACGGTATAGGTGTACTCCCCGGTAGAGCTGATGTTGAGGGTACCGTAGGTTCCTGTAATTTCGGTATTGCCACCATCTGGGATGGGGAGAGAATCTTCGACGCTGCCAATGTGGTTGGTGTCGAAGATGGGGTTTGCCAAGACTGGCTCGTCGTCCTTATCCCTGATGTCGTTACCCTCCCTATCTCGGAGATACATATTGGTAACCACGGGGACAGGAGTGGTGCGTCCGACCTTTGTGACCTCAGGAGGTTTTTCTTCAGCTGCACGGACGGACTGCTCTTCTTGAACCACCACCGAACCGCTGACCTGGTCATCACAAACCGTCTCAATGACAGGATCCGTGTTACAAACAGGTAGTTCTCCATTCACGACTGCGGAGTCTTCGCCGGTTTCACCGTCATGGCTGATGGCGATATTTAAGGCATAGCGGGTGTCAATGGCAGGCTCGTCATCATCCCCAGGAGAGTGCAGGAGATAGACAAAGGAGTCATGGACAGTCCAGTTCTTAGCCTCGCCGACCCGATCAGCGATCTTGTCTCGATCCAGGTCGTAGATGTAGGTTCCGTCTTGGTTTAGGGTGAGGCCCCCGAAATCTCCTTCAAGCAGTTTTCCTACTTTATCCTCATCCAGGTTAGTCTGGTTCAGGGCGCGAATTTCAACGGCTAGTTGTTGCTCAAAATCATCCCCATTTTCAGAATGGAAGGTGTAGTCAAAGACATCCAATACCTTGCCAATGTCTTGGAAGGTTTCATCTTCTGTGAGGGTGTCGATGTCAACCGTGAGGTCGTAATCGAAGTCCCCTAAGTAATCCCCAGCAACGTCTGTCAGGGTGATGGTTCCATATTCGCCGGTGGTATCAGAAATGTCCACAATTCCGTCCACAGCATCAACTTCACCATTATCGTCGTCCACCCTCAAATTCAGAGCACCTTTGAAGGAGTTGTAGAAGGGATCTTGGGAATCCTCACCCAGGGTGTAGTAGATGTCGGTATATCGGGGGGCCAGGTCACCGTCATTGGCAATCAGGTTATTGAAGAGGCCCACATCCACCGTCCGCCACTGATTCCAGTTATTTTTGGAGAAGGTGACAGATGGAACCTCCAGGAAGGTGCGATCGGGCTGATTGTTGGCAAGAATGGAGTCGTAGTAGAACTTCAGCTCCACCTCTTGCTGGGGTTGAGATTTCAGCCCTACCCGGAAGCCATTTAACTCCCCTTCATCAATAGCTAGGCCACTTTCAGGCAACACAAACTTGAGGCCGACTTCCTCATTATCCAGAATGCGGACTGCTGCTTTCTGAGTTTCGGGATACCGCCGATCCAGGACATAATAGTCCTCTTCAGTGGGGGGTGTAATTTCGACGATCACTTTTTCGTAGCGAGCCCCTAAGGACTCTTCAGGGGTGAAGTCGTCGATGGGGAAGATGGGGAAATTAACCCGGGTCTTACCCTCGGGAATGTAGAGGGTGCCGGACTGAATTTCTTCTCCTTCAAAGCCCTGGAAGTCTGGCCCTGGATCTCCATTATTTTCCTCCCGGCGCTCAGCAGTGGCACCTTTTTCATCTTCCGTACCGTAGAGGGTGTAGTGGACTGGCAAACCACCGGGATACCCCACCGCTTCCAGCACGCTGAGGGTGAAGTAACCCGGGTGGGTATTTTCCGTCGCATTGAGGTCAACTCCAGCCCGCAAAATGGGCTTGTCATTATCTTCAATGTTGACGGTTAGGACATTGGCAGAATAGGCCGCGTAGACTGGATCCTGCTGTGTCAGGCTCACCCCAGTCAGCTGGGGACCCTTCTCCTCGTCGATTCCAGGCAGCTTTTCCGAGAATGTGCCAGTTCCAACATCGTTGTCGTCTAGCACTTCCGATAACTCGAAGCTGGAGTCGGGATTTTGGTCAACGACTCCTACAACCTTATAGGTTTCCTCTTCTTCTTCCGCTAACTCCTCAGGAGTAATGGTTAAGTCGAGGGTGTGGTTGAGGTAATGCTGATTCGCTGGATCGTCACTCTGGGTGAACAAGAACCGATCTGTGAAGGATGTTTGTCCCTCTGCAAGCACCAGATCTGGCTGTGGAGTATAGCTAAGGGTGCCATCCGGATTCCAGCGCAGGGTACCGTAAGCCCCGGAAACAGGGAGGTTTGGATCTGTTAGCAACAGCTGAATGTGGCTGTCGTGGTTGTATTCCACTAAGTCATCATCTACGGCAGCTACAGCCACGGTACGCTCCAGATTCCAATCTTGGGGTGTAAAGGTGAGCCGCATGGGCTCCCCAGCCAACTGGTTGGGGTTAAAGAACAGATTGCCTGTGTAGTCTTCCAGCAGCGGTGGATCTTCACCTTCCTCTAACTCATCAGGGTCAATGAATGGTAGAGGAATGGTGAGGACATCGTGGCTGAGGCTGCCGTAGCCATTGTCGATCCCGTAGGAGAAATTCTCGGTGAGGTTCGCTGCATCCGCTGGGGTGGTTTGGTTATAGGTGAAGGCACCATTCTCTTCCCATTCCAGGGTGCCGTAGCGACCTTCAGTTGTCGTGCTAGTTCCCCGTAAGGCGAGGGTTTTCTGATATTTCTTGGTAACTTCATCCTTCATCACCATCTCGGCAATGCGCCGCTGGGGATAGAAGCTGAGTTGAGTATCTTCAGGGGCCAAGGTAAGGGTGACGGGCACGAAGGGTTGACTAGTCAGGGCTACCTTGACTGTATTGATCTCCCCTTCTGTTGTGTGGATTGCGCCTTCGGCAAGGGCAGCCTCGGGTAGACTATCAAAGGTCATGCTCAACCCAGCGGTATCGTTATTGACGCTGATGGCCTCCAAGTTTTTGACTAAATTGTCATACATGGAATCAGCACTCTTACCGACCATGCGATAGCTAAAGGGAGCATCCTCATCGTCGAAATCGTCATTGACTCCTTTGACGTGGAACGTTTGGAAGGTATCCCAAGCATCTGGGGGGAAGTAGAGCAGAATGCTGTCGGTGAATTCCCCCCCTTCTTTGGCAACGAGACCGTTGTGGAGGCTGTTGGTCGTAATTGTGAGATACACATCACTGGTGGGCTGGCTAGCCAACTTCACCGTGTAGGTCTCCTCTGACTCGGTTTCCTCCTCCAGATAGATCGGCTCTGTGACTTCATTTGTCCCATTTTCATCAAAGACAGCAATGCCAACCTCGTCATTGTCGTCAATTTCAATGACTACCTGACCGCTGTTGGCGTCAGCGTAGTAGTCTGGGCTACCTGCCTGACCATCTACAAGTCTGAGTTTGATAAATTCTGTCGGTTCTGCCTCGTCGTCATCAATTATTGGGATAGTGATGGTTCCGGTATTGCTGCCCGCTTCAATGGTTACGGAGTTGAGGTTATTGGACCGGAGATGAATCAGGCCCTTGTTGTCGCTCTGGAACAGATCCAAATCCCCATCCCCATCCCAGTCGGCAAAGTTATAGAACTCCACCTGGTCGTAGGGGTGACGCAGGGTTATGCCACCATAGGTGACTTCATTGTCGAGTCCCCGCAGGTAGTAGGCAATCAGGTCATGGGGAGCCTCCACGAAGTAGGGCTGCTCAGCTGTGCCGTAGTTCTTGAAGTAGCGGTATCCACCGGGCCGCTGTCCCGGCTGATTGCGGGCATAGTCCACTAAGGCATCTAGGTCCCCATCTTTATCCAGATCGATGAATTGTAGCAAGTAACCCTGCTGCGTTGGTGGCATCTGGGGCAGGAGCACAGCATTACTGCGCTTCACCCCGGCTTTGCCCATCTCAAAGTGAGCAATTTGACCCTCCTGGCTAATGGTCACCAGCTCAGGCACGCCATCCCCATTCAGGTCTGCCAGAGTGGGGGATACGGCACTCCCCATCTTCAGGGCTTTGCCTGCCACCATTAGCTGTTTTGGACCCTGGAACCGGGCAGAGGACCGCTGGTTTCCTCGGTTCTCAATCAGATGCACCTCGCCATCAGCAGTGCCTATTACGAGGTCGATGTCGCGATCGCCATCCACGTCACCCGCAGTGATGGGGGTGGCCACATCCAGGTTTATCCCCAGGCGTTGAGCTTTGAACAGTGCTTTGCCGTCCCGCTTGAGGCCTTTGTTGGTGTACATCCACAGCTCGCCGAGGCCATCTACAATTGCCGCATCTGGCTGGGTATCTCCATTGAAGTCAGCAATGGTAAAGGTGGTGCGCCCACCCAGCTTGTCCCCATCCAGGTTGAAGAGGTTAAGCTGCTGACTAGCAAAGCCATTCAAGGGTCCGTAGTCTTCGCCTTCCGTAGCAGACTGGCGTATTTGCCAGATGACCTGGCCAACCGTTGGGTCTTGCACATTGACTAGCTCACCACTTTCATCTTTCAGATCGGCCTTCGTGGTGTCATTCACATCGTTTTCCAGATCCAGATTATTGAAGGTCCAGTAACCAATCAGATGTGCTTCTACACTGGCATCATTGATATCTAGGCTCGTGGTGTGGCTGGCTTGGATTTCCCCATCTGTGCGGGCGACATTCCAAATCCGCACCTCGTCGATGACACCATGGAAATAGTTGTTTTCATCTCGGCCAATTGCCTTCAGTACCTCGGGAATTTCGGCGGTCTTCGTGTCGCTAGCCAGCTTTTGCCCATTGACGTACAGGACTTGCCCTGCTTCGGAGACCTTATAGGCAATGTGGAACCAGGTATCCGCCTCAATTCCTTCCGGTAGAGTTGCACTGAAGCCGGAAATAGTTGTCAAGGTGTTCTCGTTCAGTCCCAAAAGGGCTGACTCACTACTGTCTTTAGCGTTACCGCCAACCAGCAAGCCTTGAGTTTCTGAGAGAGCGGCAGGACGTACCCACATCTCTGCTGTGAGGTTTGGATCCTCAAGGGAGAGCCCATTCTCCAGCTCTAGGGCGCGGCTCTGTTCCAATTCTGGAATGTCTACAGGACTTAAATTTAAGGCGATGTTGCCAGGGTCGGTGATGTTGCCTTCATCAACGTCGTAGTAGACCTCAATATCCCGATCGACATTTTGCTCAAGGGTAATTTTGACGGTCACTGAACCGTCGCTCTCGCACACCGTATTTATTTTGTCATCCCCAGCACAATTTTGATTGGCGTCGAGCACGGTCAGTTCGGCCCGATTGGCTTCAGCATTGGGGAGGGCAACTTGACTGGTGGCAATCTGGGCTCGTCGAGCGTAGTCGTCTAAGGGCACCGTTACGGTTTCTTCATCCCCCGATTCTGGGTACACGGTGAATTCAATGGTCTCATCACCCTCCAGGCGGAGATTGGGTTCAAAGAACCAATTTCCAGTCTCCTGCACCTGCAACTCACCAAACTCGGTGATCAGGGTCTCGCCAATGGCTGCTTCAATCGGCTGTTGGTTCTCTCCCTGGGGTATGTAGGAGAACCTGACCGGATTGTCAGTATCCACATCTCCGAGAATGCGGGCATGAGCCTCGACGGTGGGTTGCCCGTTTACCAGGGTTACCATCACCTCTGCTTCAGCCGGTCCCTCACTGTCAACTGCTTCAACGGTAATACCTTCAATGGTAACTTTGCCTTTACGCCAGTTAGCGGTTTTCAGCGCTTCACCCTGTACGGTAGTTGTAACGCTGACCATCGGGGCGCTCCCTGATGGAATCGGGAACTGGGCATCCTCAAGTTCGGGAATGTTTAACCGCAGAATCTCTGTGCCATAACTAGCCACGAGGTCTCCATTTTTCAATTCCCAATTCCATTCAAGTGGAGAACCATCTTCGTCAGACTCGGAATCGGGGTAGTAAGTAACGGTAATGTTTGTCGGATCGCCAAAGTCAACACTATCGACTTCCTGATTCGCTTTGACCGTAATGGGAGAGTAATCCTCCAAGATGGCAGGAAATACCCGAACTTCTACCATTGATTCATCGTAGCTGGTATCGCGAGAGCTATTCCCCCCAGGACTGTCAGTTGCGATAATCGTGACGACGGAGACTTCCTCCTGGTCTGGTAGAGCCCTGACTATTAAGAATTGAGGTTCATTCCAAGTTTCAGGAGTAAATGTCAAAGGTTGCTGCAAGGAATTTCCCTCGGAGTCAAGCAGCTCAATTTTATCACTGGCGCCTTCTCCTATTAATTCCAGATAGACTTCCACATCGACTGTAGGTGCAGCAGCTAATTCCAAACTGAGACGTCCCTGTTGTTCCTCTGTCAGATTTAGGGTCTGTTGATCATCAGTGATGTCCCGGACTTCTACATCCACTGGGGCTGGTACAGAAGTGATTTCCTTATCCGCTTCAACAGCAGCCTGGAAACCAGATGTAAAGCTGAGGCTTGCCCGTTCCTGTAGGGTGACACTGGAGACAGTGTACTGCTCGCCAAAGATAGTGACAGGGCGATCATCTAGACTGAGATTTACGTTATGGGTGCCATCCTTCATAAACTGATGCTCAGGGATCAATAGGCGAATGGGCACAATTGTAGAGGGGAGAGAAGTCTCATCGACTAAAAGCAACTGGGGCCCTAAAGCGCCGGGAGGCTGCCAGGCAACAGAGAGATGGTCTTCACCTTTGCTGTTGACTTGCAGGACTTCCAGGTTGTAAGTCTTACCTTTTGCCAGATAAATCGGGTCAGATTGTTGCTGCTGACTATCCCAATCCCACTCCTGGTAATCGGGGAAATTCGTTTCTGCTGTACTTAAATCAACACCATCAAGCTGAATATCGTTGTATTCACTACCATAAGGATAATTGTCCTGGAAATAGAAGGTCAGGCTATTGCCAATGTAGTCAGGGTATACGCCATCGTCAGGTGTTCCTCCCGTGTTGTCTTGGCATTTTGCATCCTCTGCATACCATGCATCCTCGTCTGGCGTCGTCAGAGGAGGGTCAATAGTAAAGGTAAAGTTTCCTCCTTCCTGATTAATTGGCTCGCTATAAGCAAACTCATATATACCACCAGTGGTGTTACATATCAGGTTACCATTTTCGTCCCATGTTGTTAAAGACCCATCTGATGGACGCCCAAATGGCGTACTATTCTCCGAGCTGAATTTAAGTTCCCAGGAGTCATCGTTGCGATCGCGCTCTCGCTCTAGTTCTAATTTGGCTTGGAAAGACGAGTTCGGCGGTGTTATTGTTACGACTCCGTAGATTTCATCCCCATCCACATAGGCGATCGGGTCTACCTTACTGATATCTTCGTCTTCGGGCTGGATGCGCAGCTGTGAATCTCCATTGGAAGCAACCCAGAAGGTGTAGTAGCTACTTTCTGAAGGGGTTAGCAAAGTGCTGACGCGACGGCCAACTTGGCTACTCTCCTGGGCTGCTAGATCTAAGGAGCGAGTTAGCACTTTCGTGCTTTGAGGTTGGGTTTTGAGTTCGTGCTGAATGAATTCATCAACAGATACCCCTAAGACATCATCCCATTCTTCCACTAGGAAACCATTGTCAATGGAAAAGGGAGTTAAATTCTCATGGGTGATAACGCTACCTGAATTGCCAGAGTCGCTCCACTTAACCGTTAAATCACCGGTGTCTTCGCCACCTTTGTACAGAGCTTCGATGTAGTAGTCCTGATTTGCCTTCAAGCTCACTGGCGTATCAGATTCAATCAATCGCTTACCCTCTGCATCTGAACCAAAGGAGTTAAGCCACAGTTCGGCAGAGCTTGAGGAATCCAGGGTGAAGGTGTAGTCGCCATCTTCAGTTGGCGTCAGCAGCCCCACTGCTCGCATGTAGCTGTTGGCGGGGATGCTTTGGATATCAAAGTCGGGAACTAATTTTGCTTCTAGGGCAGTATCGGGGAAGGTGATGTATGTTTGGGGGATTTCGGGATCTGCTTCAACAGGGGCAATTTCCACCGTTAAGCCTTGATCGCTGTTGGAGGCTGTCTTCAGTCCTTTCCCTTGCTCTAAGGGTGTCAGAACAATGTCTTTAATCAGGGGGTCGTTTTCTTGAATAACGAGACTGCCATTAGCCTTGCCCAAAACCTCTATTTCAGGGATGAAAGTGGCAATATCCCCTTCAGTTGGTTCTGCTGGGAGGTGCTGGGTAATAATAACCTTGGCTTTGTCGTTGTCTTTCACCTGGAATTGTGCGGTGTCGCCGACGATGGAAATTCCCTCGCTGGGTTCCACGCTCTTTAAGGTGATTGTGACTGTTCGATCGCCATTAACGATGTCGTCATCAAGGACTGGATAAGGAATGCTAGCGCTTTGCTCGTACTTAGGTAGTGTTACCGTGTCCTCTACCTGGTCCCCATCATCGGGTGATTCACCCTCCATGATAATTTCATAGCTGACATCAATATTTTTCGGGAGAGGCTGACCCAGAGTCAATACAAACTCCGGCGTTTCCAAACTTCCTTCGGTGTAAATCTCTACACTAGAGGTCACATTGAGGGTTACTGTTCGCTCTTGGACGTCTGGGGTATTTCCTTCTGTAATCTTTAGCTTGATGTATTCATCTGCCAGGGTCAGATGTCTTTCCAGGCCAGCGTAGTTCGAGTCACTACTGGCGACCCTCACCTGAATCTCGTTTTCTGCTGCTACATCAGTTGCGGTCACTGCTTTGTAGCTATACCAGTCCTCCTCGGTAAAGGTGAGGGCAGCAGGTTCAAAGGTGATGTTATCGCCTTGGGGAGTAACCGTCACCTCATCCCCAGGCTGGCTGCCTAGCTTCACCCAGAACTTCACCTTCTCATTGACATCTGGCACCAGGGCATTATCCCCATCCTCTAAGTTAGCATCAACTATTTTACATCAATATTGTTATTAGTTATGATACTGGGTGTAAATTCTCCACTGTCGTTGATGGTGAAGGTTGCCGTATCCGATGCTCTTGTAACGTAGAATTGGTAGTTTTCGTCGGGGGCGTTTCTGAGGGCCCAGCAATATTCAGATGTTTCTTCAGTACAGAAGTTGTCGGGATTGTAACTAAGATTGATAAAGCTATCGTCCAGTGACAGGGTATAACTCTCTGGTTCTTCTTTCAGAGCATCCGGTAGGGCTGCGAAGTAGATACGGGCTGTACCTGGAGCTGGATCGTCTTTTTCAGTCACCGATACCACAACGGCACTGTAGATTTCGTCGTATTTACTGGTGTCGTTGTAGTTAAGTTGGTTGGCAAAGTAGTCTTCATCGGGACCATTATTTAGTTGGGAATCACTATTGCTGGTGATGGTGTAGTGAACCGGAAGACCCGCTGCTAGGGCGTTGTTGAAGAAATCACCATTCACAGTACTGTCGCCATTTTCTCGTTGAACTTGCACGGTGACATAGCCTAACCCCTTGAGCTTCTCAAGGCTGATTTCTTCATCTTCGGCAAGTTTTTCAGCAATGCCATTACAGCCTTCCTCACCAAGTTCTAGGGCATTTGCTGCATCACAGATTGTTGTCCAGGTTTTGTTCTCATCTGGATCTTGGAGAATCTCTGCTTGGTAATTGATGTCTTCAATAATGACTTGCTGTGAGTAGTCTTCGTCGAGCTTATACCCTGTTCCAGGCAGGAGATCCACCGTGAAGTTTTCGTCCCCTTCTAGTGCTTTATCTATGTAAGTCTGGATGCCCTTGTATAGAACCCATTTGAGATCTCTGTTGTGGAGTAAAATAGGGAAAAAATGCCGTACTCAAGTAGTTTGACAGACGGGGAGTGGAAAATAATAGAACCTCTGTTGCCCAAAAAGAAACAGACAAGACCACCAAAATGGAGTAAAAGGCAGATTTTAGATGGTATCTTGTACCAATTAAAGAATGGTTGTAATTGGTGTGACTTACCCAAAGACTTGCCCCCCTATTCCACAGTATTTTGGTACTACAAACAGTGGCGATCGCTTGGGGTAATCGAAGCAATCAGAGATATCTTGCATAGTAGAGTCCGTCAGCAAGTTAAAAAAAAAGGGCAATGGACAACCCTAATCATCATTGACTCCCAAGCGGTAAAAAATACCTGTAACGCCAGTGTAAAGTCGAAAGGGTTTTGTTTTTACAAGTCTACCAATGGTCTTAAAAGACATCTAGCAGTAGATATTTTGGGCTTTCCTTTTTTTAGTCATTGCACCAAAGCATCGGTATCTGACGATGTGGGTTTGATTGAAATGTTATCGAAAAACATAGATTATTTCAAGTCTAAACCAGTCAACATCCCCAAGATTACCATTTTGCTTGACCATGGATATCACCCAGAAAAACTGACCCAGGAATTACATAAAATTTATCCGGCGATTATGACTAAGATTAGATTTAAGGTCTCCCGTAAACCATCAAAAACTCAAAAGAAAAAGGAAGGAAAAACCGGTTTTGTGCCAGTAAAAGCGCGGTGGGTGATTGAAAGAACTAATTCGTGGATGGAAAGATGCAAGAGTTTGGTCAAAAACTTTGAAAGGACTCTTGAGCATGCTAATACCAAGATTAGTCTATGTTTTGTCCGACTGATGCTTAAAAGGCTAGCCACTACTTAAAAAGATCTCAAATGGGTTCTATAAGTCGTTTTCACTTTCAGTATTCGTATCGTCTCTACTGGGAATACTGACGAAAATATTTTGCGTCCCATTCCTTGCTGTCAGTTGGGAGAAAACTTTTGGACCCCAGGCAAAGTCTTTGCCTTGATTCTCTTCGATATTCTCAGGATCGCTACCTGGCTCTGCGCTGGCATCGGTATCGCTGAGATAGAAATAAACTGTCGTATCTTCTGTGAATGCTTTTGAGGCTGTGAGCTTCAGGATAGCACGCTCCCCTTCATAGACTGTACTGATGTCATCTCCATCCACATTGACTAGGGAAAGACTAAGAGTCGGCAAGTCGCTGTTGTCTGTGTCGTAATCTATTTGAGACCCATTATCAAGCGCTTTTCCATTGGAAGTGTCCTCATTGCCAGTCCAAGGGAAGATAGCGTTGCCGTGACTTTCTCCATTTGAATCACCCGAACCACCTTGAGCATTGTTATTAGAGAAGTTACCGTTGTTAACAGTTAGATGAGAGCCTTGGTCTTCCCTGACGAAAATGGCACCACCTAAGCCAGCACCTCCCCCTCCTTGACCCCCATCATAGGTACCGTCGTTAGAACCGTTGTCACCGGTGCAGCCTGAATTCATATTCCTCTCTCCAGGTGCCCCATTACCTCCATAATGCTGGCTGCTACCACCTAAGCCGTTATAACCTTCATCATTTCCATTTCCGGCACCGCCACCACCGCCAGCGCCGCCACCAAAACCTCCATTGCCTCCTCGACCGCCATCTGAACCTGAGTTATCTGAACTTGGCCACGATCTTCTGATACCGGCACCGCCGCCTCCGCCAGAACCTCCGCCAGTTCCCCACTGTCCATGGCCTCCATTTCCTCCAGCAATACCACCACCCTGACTATCTGTTCCCTTATTTCCCCTTGTTCCAGGAGTCAATTCGAAAGAATCTCCAGTTTTATTAAATCCTCCACCTTCTCCTCCAAACCTAGCGATTCTCCATAATTCAGATTTCTTTCCATATGGATATCTACGACCTCCATCTCCAGCTTTTTTGGGCAAGTCTTGATTATTTGACTGCTGGCATGTTGATGTCCCGACAGTTGCGTCTCCTCCCAAAGCTCTATTACTTGAAAAAGTTACATCTTGAACAACGACTGTTCCATTATTGATAAATAAAGCACCACCAGCGCCCAAACCGCCACCGCCACCGTATTCACCATCGCCCCCTTGGGCTAAGCCATTGGTGAACTCAACGCCATAGAAAGCCAAGAAGCCATTTGTATTGCCATCATCTATGGAGAGAATCTGGCTATTTTTACCATCGATGACAATGGGGTTATCTCGATAACCCACAATCCAGATGTTGTGGGCGAATCCTTTTATTGTGTCTAGATGGCTATTCAGGTCAATCGTTGCTCCCTCACCAAGGGGTCGAAGATCCACAATAGTGTCTTCCCCACTTCCGATAGCTTCGTCAATAGCTTTTTGCAGAGCAGCTTGCGTCGCCTCGGTTACTGGAATATAATCCCCGTCACCCCCAGCAGCTTGAGCTTCTGGTTTCGGCTCCGATACAGGCTCCATCGGAGTCTTGCCCTCTTTCATGAGTTCTAAAGACTTTTCCAGAAACTCCTGCTGCTCGGGATTAATAAAGAACTGATAAATCCGGTTATTATCGCCAATGATCCAAGTATTGCCAGCCCCACTATCCTCAATCCTTTCTACCTCAGCCGAGGCTAGATTGAGGGTGCCTTCATCAACCAGAGGGTCTTTACTGCCAAAATCCTTTTCCTGGGCTGCTGTCTTCACCTTAATAGGCAGCACTTGGGGAGCTGCCGTCGGCGGGGTTGGCTCTAGGGATGATACCGAGAATGGGGCTACTTCCTCCTCAAGGGTGACACGAGACAGTAAATCTGCCCTCGCCCTCATGGGAAACAAAAAGCACGACTATAGCGCCAGCAGCATTGTCAGACAAATTGATAAACCACGGATCTGAAAATTAGGCATCATCAGACCTCTTTACCAGTTGCTTTGATTTCAAATTTAACAGCTTCTCTCTGGATAAACAAGAAAATGATACAAAACTTAACAATCACTCCAATTGTCCCTCTGTTAAAACAGAGTCCCGTTGCCATAAAGCTCGATAGGTGGCTTTCAGGGTAAGGGTTTGGCTGACTACATTTCATAAATAACTCCCTTCGTTGGAAACTCCGCACTTTGCGAGGGTCCATGAAAGCCGCAGTAAGAAAACCCCCGGCATCATTGATGGCGGGGGTTGAGCGCAGTCGAGCTGGTTGATTCCAGGACTACCATTTATTTTTTTCTTTGATTTTCAATTGGTCACTGGTAACGATCGCCTCCACATGAGCTTTTTGCTTGTCCTTGTCTACGCTGGTAATTGCCCAGCGTAGGGGTTCTCCTCGTAATCGTAATTCTGCTTCTATTTCCCGGTGCAATTGAGCTGGAGTTGCTTGGAGGTCGATTTCAGCGGTAATGAAATGGGTGGTCATGAAAATTCCTCCTCGTTGGAAATTTCAGGCTATGTTTAACTGTCAGATTTTAGCAGCCCAGAGCTGCCTCCGGCGGCGGGTAGGTCTTTGAACGCTTGCCGATAACGTAGCCCGTGTAAGCAGCTCAGACTGGTCTTTTAGCTATCGCTCTGAAGCATGAGAGCAACGTCGCTGACTTCGCGGGGTCCATCAAGCGACCTTTCCTCATCGGTGCTAGACTTTGGGGGCGATCGCTATACTGTAAATGTGGGAACCTACAACCCAGAGACCTTTGACAACTTTCAGGAGCCTTCTTATCGTCAGATAATTGACTTCAGTGACTTGGAAAATTCTCAATATATTCTAGTTCCCGGTACTTCTGGAGATCCAACCTCACCTCTTCCTCCTCGACCAACATTGTCTTCAGCGGTGCAGGATCAGACTTGATCGATGCTCTGGCTACACCGGAGCAAGGGAGAATTGATCGCATCTATGGCGGTACCGATGGAGATGAAATCTTGGCAGACAGCGAAGATAGGGCATTTGGGGGTGAAGGAAATGATATCCTGGATGCTAATGACGGTAATGGGGGTAATCGTTTCTATGGTGGTGCTGGAAGGGATGAACTGTTTTTAGGCACTGATGACCGAGGGTTTGGCGGCGAAGGGAATGATACCCTAGATGCTACTATCGGGAACGGAGGGAACCGTCTCTATGGTGGTGCTGGAACTTGCTCTTAGCAGGAACGGCAGATCGAATCTTAGGTCAAGATGGAGACTTCGATTTAGAAGAAGATATTCTGGGTATTGGTGGTATAATAGAAGTTGAGCAATTTAGCGACTTAACTATTATTGACACCAACGACGGTGGGGTGTGGTCAAAACCTGTTGGTAAAATATTGTGAATTTTTTTGCTCAGAGTAGACTGTGGATCCCCCCCAGCCCCCCAATCCCCCCAAGATCCCCCCGATCCCCCCAAGATCCCCCCTTGATAAGGGGGGTGCCCGTAGGGCGTTCTGATCAGACGGAGATAAGTCCTCACGAGACTCTATCAACTACTTTTGACCGCACCCACGACGGTGTTGTGGTTGGGTTTAACGAGAACGACTTAGCTATCCTAACTGGAGTAGAAGGCGCTAACCTGGAGGAGAGTCACTTTAACATTCAATCAGGAGCGATCGTCTAATCTCCAAAACCAAAACCCACAATGGTGGGCAATGCCCACCCAACAATAATTCATTGATGAAATACGGGAAAAATTTGATTCAAATTTAGCACTAAAGACTTAAATCCTGGTAAAGTAATAGTATTATGAGGTAAAAATATTGGTTTTTTGCTATAATCAAAACTTCCTGGCTGTTTTTGGAAAGGTTTTTGGTAAATTTCCAATTGATTGTCTAATAGATTCACAATCCAATAATCCCTAATTCCCGCTGCTGCATAGAGAGGTAATTTAATTTGTCGGTCATAATCTAAAGAAGAATCAGCAATTTCTATTACCAGTAATATATCTTCAGAAGTAGGATGACTTTTAAGATAATCATCCTCTCGATTTCTCACAATAGCAAAATCTGGTTCTGGTTCACTATCTGAAGGAAGTAAAATAGGGTCTTGACATCGTAGTTTTGCTCTGTTAGATACCTGCACCGCCAAAGCCATTAATAAATTACTGCAACAGACAGTATGAGCTGTTTCTTTAGCTGCCATTTCTATAATTTCTCCCCGAATTAATTCTACCCTGTCATTTTCTTTAAAGAATCCTATTTCTGTAAGACGGTGATATTCCTGGAGAGAAAAACGTTTTTTAGTTACAATAGACATAATACTCATTCAATTATAACAAATGTATCTGTATTTATCAATTCCCGCCAAGCTTCGCAATTATCTGTGTTAATCTGCGGTTAAATAAAAAAAGAGGTCCGAAGGAGAAGAGTCATTTTAACATTCAATCAGGAGCGATCGCTGAATCTTGGTAGGGTAGAAACTACCCACTAAGACTGTCCTTTGAAATATTAGCATATTTAGGATTTGCAAGGAACCCCATAACCAGTATATGGTCGTATTTCTGGCAACCGAAACCCTAAAACAATATCTTCTTTAGGAATACCAGCCCGCTCCAAATCAGTTGCAATACCATCCTCCGTACCATCCCGCTGAATCCAGATTTGACCGTCAATGATGTCAATATGGACTAAACAGCCATGTATACGGCGATCTGTGGTAACAGATCTGGCGGGTGGGGCACCTTAGTGCCCCACCCCCAGATCGCCATCCCAACCTACATCCATCCACAAATAGCGATCGCGCAAGCGATCGAAGACAACCTCTGCCTCAATTTTAGCATAGGAGTAGGGTAATGCTGCATATTCATTCAATACAGATTCAATTACTTCACGATACCATTCTAATTTGGCAAGATCCATTGCTTAATTACCTCCTGTTGTGGAGCGAAAGAAATCAACTTTAACCGACGTTTTCTAAGTAGTAGCTTACCCACGGGTTCTTCAAACAAATCCTCAGCTACACTATTAGGAACAGCTAAAAATAGCTCCCGTGATGGCTCTACTTCTGTCAAAATATCATGATACAATATATATTGTTCCAATGCCTTTTCTAAATCATTAATATCTGAACGACCTGTAAAACTTTTAATTTCCACTGCAATCTTACGGGCTTCTTTTTCTGCTGCCAGCAGGTTACTGGCACCTAGATCCACATAAAAATCCTTTTTGCCCAGTTTGAGTGACAGTGGGACGCCAAGGGCGGGACGCTTACGCGGTTGCTTACGCAAAGCTTCGCAATCGTCGGTAATGAGCCATTGGTCTTTAATTAAGGCAGTTTTAACTGTATCATGATAGAAATCTTTTGCTGGCATATAAAATCTGGAAAAACGGTAAAGTGACAGGGTAATTAACTCTAATTTTGCTAAAATTGTGGCTATAACCTTCGATAAACGCGACGAGTGAGCATTTTCTATTTTGATGGTACCATTGATGAATCATTTTCCTTTTCCCCAGTGTAGCATCAATTGCTCTCCTCTCCCACAGGATACAACAATATGCAGCTAAAATTATATATAATTTACACTCATTAGATAAATTGCCCAGTTTCCATTGTTTCAGAGGTTCTTAGATGAAATATTGGCCATTTGCATTGAAAAACGTAACAAGCGGTCGCACCCTCACAGATGAATCTAATTCAAGGTGGAAAGCGCACCAAGACAACCGCTCCCTCTCTTATTTCCTTTCCCTACCCCTCAGTCTCGTCTTCTGCCAAACTTTATCTCCACCTACCCTAGCAGCACCTCCCAGAACCCCAGACAAAACCGAAACTTGTGATATCCTCGTAGTAGGAGGGGGACTAGCAGGCTCTGCTACTGCCTATGAAGCCTTACTAGCAGGCAAAACCATCTGTATGACGGAAATCACCGACTGGGTAGGAGGACAAATATCCTCCCAAGGAACCTCAGCCCTAGACGAAAGACCTACCCAGCGAGAGCGGCTCTTCTATCCCCGAGGATATTTGGAACTGCGAGATCGCATTGCCAAATACTACGATAAACTCAATCCTGGGGATTGTTGGGTGAGTGTATCCTGTTTTCTCCCCCGAGACGCCCACCAAATATTATTCCAGCAGTTGCAAGATGCTGCAAAACGGGGTAAAGGTACCCTAAAATGGTTTCCCAACACCGTCATCAAAGAACTGGAAACTGACTCTACTGGTAAACAAATTACCACGGCGATCGCCATTGAACACCAACCAAAAGAGGGGAACCAAACCCAACACCTCTCCCAACATATAGAAGATTGGTATCGCTATGGAGATTCAGCAGGATTCGAGAAAACCATCATCAGCTTTACACCACAGTATATCATCGATGCTACAGAAACAGGAGAAATAATTGCCCTCGCTGACGTTCCCTACCGCTTGGGAGTTGATCCCCGTTCCCCTGTGGAACCCTCCTCCTCCAGCGAAACAGGTGATCCTTATTGTACCCAAGGTTTTACCTATACCTTTGCTATGGAGGCAACTAAAACCCCCCAAACCCACCAAATGCCGGACTTTTATCCCAATTATGCCCCCTATTATAGTTACGAATTATCCAGGTTAGCCAGTTTCGACCTTGTCTTCACCTATCGTCGCATTTGGAGTCCCAAAACAGGGGTCAAGGATAAATTTGGTGGTATTGGTTTTACTGTTCCCACCCCAGGGGACATTTCTATGCAAAACTGGACTTGGGGTAATGATTACCGTCCCGGAACAGCCCAGGATAATCTCGTCTATACCAAAGAACAACTAGAAACTAGCGGTCAATTAGCTTCCGGAGGCTGGTTGGGGGGCTTACGCACTGAAACCTTGAGACGGGGAGAAGAAAATGCCCTCGGATTCTTTTATTGGCTCGTCGCCGGAACCACCGACTCCCGCTTAGGAGAGGGAGTGAAACAGCCTCACCCCAATTACCGCTTTCTCTCAGGCTTATCTTCTCCTATGGGGACAGTCCATGGCTTATCCAAATACCCTTATATTCGAGAAGGAAGGCGGATTATTGGCAGACCTTCTTCGAGTTATCCGGAAGGTTTTACCATTACCGAACTGGATATTTCCCGCCAAAACTATCGAGATGAATACTATAGCAATACTTTGTCCCCCTCCACCTATCGGGATTTGTGGATTGAGTTAGCAGGGAAAGATGTAATTGATGTAATGTTAGGAGATATTCCATTGGAAGAAGTAAAAAGGCGCCCACGCTCCAGAATTTATCCAGATAGTGTGGGTATTGGTCACTACGCCATCGATTTTCATCCTTGTATGAACCAGAGTCCCCCCGAAACTCCCGGAAACACCGAAAGAGAAAGAGAGCGCCAGGGTGCAGGACAAGCTTATCCCTTTCAGATACCCCTAAGAGCATTAATTCCCCAGAAAATCGATAATATGTTAGTAGCGGGTAAAAGTATTGCCACCAGTCATATTGCCGCTGCTGCTTATCGAGTCCATTCTTTTGAATGGTCTTCTGGTGTAGCAGCAGGAATGACCGCCGTTTTTGCATTAGAAGAAGGTATCTTCCCTTATCAGTTAGTAGAAGATGTCTCCCCCAAAAACCGCCAATTACAACTACTGCGACGGCAAATAGATAAAAGTGGCAATCCTACTGCCTTTCCCGGTACTTCTATTTTTAACGAAGATTGGAAAGGTTGGCTGTAGGGGCACGGCAATGCTGTGCCCCTACGGGCGGGTGTAGGGAATGGTAGATACCCGCCATTAATCAATGTCGGACTTCCCGCCCAGCTTAAAATTGCTCTCTTGTAGGGAAGTCCACGCCAGGTGGACTACTGGGCTACTTTAGCATACTTAACTAAGTTAAGCAAACTTTCTATTAACCTAATAAAACCATGGTAGCGATCTCACAGACAAAAAAAACTCTTCCACCCCTAGAAAATGGCGACTTCCTGACCCGTTACGAGTTCGAGCGGCGCTATCAGGCTATGCCCCACCTTAAAAAAGCTGAACTAATTGAAAGAATTGTCTATATGGCATCACCATTGCGATTTGAATCTCATGCTGAACCCCACAGCGATCTCATTGGTTGGCTGTGGAGTTATAAAATTGCTACTCCTGGTGTTCGTCTGGGGGATAATCCCACCGTGCGGCTGGATCTGGACAACGAACCACAACCCGATGCTGTACTCCTAATCGATGGGTCAAGAGGGGGACAATCTCGCCTCAGTGCTGATGGCTACATTGAGGGAGCGCCAGAACTTGTGGTTGAAATCGCAGCCAGCACAGCTAATATTGACCTCTGGGATAAAAAAGAAGTATATCGCCGCAATGCAGTGCCAGAATACATAGTTTGGCGGGTACTTGATGGTGAATTAGATTGGTTTGTCTTCTCAAGAGGAGAATACATCTCCTTGACACCAGATGCTGGTGGGGTGATTCGTAGCCCTAGGTTTCCAGGACTTTGGTTAGATGTGGAGGTGCTTTTGGCAGGAGATATGCCCCAAGTTTTAGCTACCCTGCAAACAGGTTTAGCTTCTGAAGAACATGCTGCCTTTCGACAACAATTGAGCGCTTGAAACACTAATTTAAACAACAAAAACAACCTTCTCCTCTGGTTTGAGTTTAATAACCTGCTCCCCAGTTTCCTCCCTGCCAAATTTAGAGACCTTATCAGTTGACAGACGCACACCTCGCTCTTCATTTGTCCAGAGGACAGCAGTGGATGATTTAGCTAATACCATCCCCGCCAAATTATCGAGAGGGTCAGTAAACTTAAGTGCAGAAAATCCTATATTGTTTCGATTGGCGATTTTTACGGCATTTACTGGCAAACGCTTACCGTATCCTAATTGGGAAACCAGTAACAAATCTGCCGATTCCTTACAGGCAACGCAGCCAACTAAGGACTCATTGCGCAACTGTAAAGCTAGACATCCTTTCGCGCGATTTCCCTTGACGGGTAATTGCTCATTATCAATGGCAAAGCGCACCACTCGTCCCTCAGAAGTAGCGATCGCCATGTGTTCTCCTTCCCGTGCCAAGCAAACATAAAGCAAGCGATCCTCCTCGTGCATTTTCATCAGGGACATGCCCCGATTGCTGAGATTAGCTAATTCTCCAAGAGGAAACCGCTTAATTCGGCCCGTAGCGCTGAGTAAAATCAAATCGAAGGGACTGTTTTGGTGTTCTGGGAGACCAAAATGGGCGACGATAACTGTTTCCGGAGCCACAACTTTTTCAGGTAAGAGACTCAGCAGGCTCTTTTTCATCGTTTTCACAGAGGAGAGATTGTTAATCTGGACAGGATAAGCTTTACCCCTGTCGTTAATTAACACTAATTGCTGACTCGGGCCAACCTTCTCTTGAGCGACGATAAAGTCTTCTCTCTTTTTAATCACCTCCTTGGACTTTTTCTTTTCAGCCCTAGCTGAAAGCCTATAAATATATCCCTGGTGAGTAATAGCGACATCGGAAGAAGGGTCTGGGGTATAGGGTCTGGGGTCTAGGGTTTTATCTACACCATGCTCTGTGCGTACACTAGATTTTGCATTGCGTACCTCAGACCTCTCTTTTCTTATTTGAGTACGCCTTTTATCGCCGAATTTCTTTTTCAGGTTGCGCAACTCTTGTTTCAGCGCCTTCATAAACTCTCTTGCATCCCCCAGTAAATTTTCCAACTTGACGATCCGAGTCCGCACCTCCTCATGCTCTTTCGCCAATTTGTTCCTTTCTAAACCAGTCAGCCGTCGCATTGGCATGGCCAAAATCGAATCTGCTTGCTCGGCGCTCAGAGCCAGCTTTTCTTGTAAAGATTTTTTACCAGTAGTACCGTCGGCAGCATGGCGGAGAATTTCAATTACCGCATCCAGATTCTGCAAAGCAGCCAATAAACCTTCAAGTAAATGGAGGCGGGATCGACATTGGTCTAGTTCTTGATTATATTGGCGCCGCAGAGTTTGCTCCCGAAACTTTAAGAACTCAAGAAGGAGCTGGCGGAGAGAGAGCTGACAGGGTTTATTCCCCACCAGTGCCAGCAGGATCGCCCCAAAATTTACTTGGAGGGCAGTCTGCTGGTACAGTTGTTCCCGGACAGCCTCGCCTCTTGCATCCCGTTTCAGTTCAATGACAACCCGCATGCCATCCCGATCGCTCTCATCTCGAATATCGCTAATTCCTTCCAAACGCCCCTTATTGACCAGTTCGGCAACTTTTTCAATCCAACCCGCCTTATTAACCTGATAGGGTAGTTGGGATACTATAATCACATGTTTTTCCTTACCTGTCTGCGACCTACTAATTTTCTCTATGGTTGCCACTCCCCGCAGTGGAAAGCTACCTCTTCCCGTGCTGTAGGCATCGCGAATGCCCGAATTAGCTATTATTTCGCCTCCTGTAGGGAAGTCAGGAGCGGGAATTAGATCCCATAACTCAACATCTGGCAGTTCCGGATTGTCGATGAGGGCAATTAACCCATTTACTACTTCCCCTAAATTATGGGGAGGAACATTAGTAGCCATGCCCACAGCAATCCCCGTACAGCCATTGAGCAACAAAATGGGGAGTTGGGCCGGCAATACTACCGGTTCCTGTTGGGAGCCATCGAAGTTAGCAGTAAAGTCAATTGTTGTTAGGGCGACCTCTTGTAAAATTGCCGAGTGAGCAAGGTCAGCCAGTCGGGCTTCGGTATAGCGCATCGCTGCTGCCGGGTCATTGTCAATGGAGCCAAAGTTCCCATGACCGGACACCAGGGGATAGCGACTGCTAAAATCCTGTACCATTCGTACCAGAGCATCGTAAACTGACTGGTCTCCGTGGGGGTGATATTTCCCCAAAACATCTCCTACCACCCTGGCGCATTTGCGAAAAGGTCTCTCTGGAGTGAGACCCAGTTCGTACATAGCGTATAGAATGCGTCGATGAACTGGTTTGAGACCATCCCTAACATCCGGGAGCGCTCTGCCCACAATCACGCTCATGGCATATTCTAGATATGACCTTTCCATCTCCACATGCAATGCTGTGGGGATTATCTGACCAGTCTCTACAAAATTAAGCTGTTTTGCCATGAGTGTCTCTTTCCTGATTTGTAGCACCAACAATAGTCGTCCGCACGGTTCGTATTCTTTTCGGACTGTTACACTTTCACCAGCAGATCTGCCAGCAGATCCATATTTTGAGCAGATAGAGGCTGATAATTAGAATTGCCCTTGATGACTAAATAATGTTAGTTATACTACTTCAAGACAGAAATATCCATGACAACCATTCTGATTGTAGAAGACGATCCGATCAACTTTCGCGTTTTTTCCAAGATTCTCACCAAGCGCGGAGGCTTTGAAGTTCAAGGAACTGAAGACGTAGAAGAAGTACTGCGCATGGCCCAAGCAAGGGAGGTGGATATTATCTTAATGGACGTATCCCTATCTCATAGCGTTTACCAGGGTAAAGCTGTAGACGGGCTCGCCATCACGAAGATGTTGAAAGATAACCCCAAGACAGCCTCTATGCCTGTTATTCTGGTTACAGCTCACGCAATGGAAGGCGATCGGGAAAACTTCCTTGAAGCAAGTAGTGCCGATGGTTATATTTCCAAGCCCGTGGTCGATCACGAATTTTTTGTCCATCAGATCCGGGAAATGTTACCAAAATAATAACCCGCGCTTCCGCGCCTGCGGCTTATTTTTAAATTATCCCCAGAACTGCTTGTATTTCAGGAGTATTGAGAAATATTTCCGTGTCCTTTAGCAGGCGATCGCCCCACAGATTTTCTTTGAGAAACTCCAATTTCCCGTAGCTACTGTCACTGGCCAAAGCCTTTTCTCCCAAAGCTAAACCCCTATCTTTTTCCCCGCGAGTATAGAGGGCGACGGCGATCGCCAGCTGAGGTTCTGCTGCTTCCGGAGCGATAGAGAGGGTTGTTTGCCAATCAGCGATCGCCCCAGCTACATCTCCCTGTTCGTATTTAACCAGTCCAACGTTATTAATGGCCGGCCAGAATTTCTTCTTACTCTGGCTATATGCATCAGTATAGTTGGCTATTGCTAATTGATGTTCTTTGAGCCTAAAATAAGAATTGCCCAAATTGAACAGCGCTTCTGGGGCGTTAGGCTCTAACTCTAATCCCGCTGCTAATTCTTCTACGGCAGCGGTATAATCTCCGAGGCTAAAGTAAGCCGAGCCTAGAGTAAATAAAATACCGGCTTTCCCTTCCTTGGGAGCGAGCTTGAGGGCCCGTCTTAAGGCTACAATTCCTTCCTCTAACTCTTCCTGTTGGACAGATATAGTTCCCAAAATAAACCAGGGTCGATAATCATTAGGAATTAACTGAGTTACTAGTTTTGCGTAGGAAAATGCCAATTGAAACTGCTGGGATTTGGCCAGTTGAATTGTATCCTGGAATAGTGCCTCTCCTTGCTCTTTCAGCTTTTCCGAATCCAAGGTGGGAGTATAAGGAACGAGTGCCTGGGGCCATCCTGGTGTAGCTATACTACAAGATAGACCTAGGGAAGCGACCAGAGAAATCAACCAATTACACTTAAACACTTTCATTTTACCCTGACCTTATTGTAAACTTCTTTATTATTTTGCGTTTTTCGGTTTGTCTTGAACAGTAAGCAAGCATCATGAATAGTTAAATTTTGCTTTTGCCCAGACTGGGAAAGCATTGTCGCCCCTTGAGAATTATAATTTTATATTTTACGATTTAATAACAATTTTTTTAGGCATCAACTAATTTAATAAAAACTATTTAAGCGACGATTAGCCAGTGACCAGTAACCAGAAGCAGTCCGATTCATCCATCCCAAATAAGAAGGAAGATAATTCAATTCCTATCAAAAAACAGACTTACTTACAAGATAAGTCACTAGACCGCTCCTGGATTATTCTCACAGCTATCGCCCTGATGATAGTAGGATTGTGGTTAAAGATTTTCCTCGCTGGCTTTTCGGGGGCATTAGTAGCCCTGTTACTCGGGGCTCGCGTTATTTTACCCTTGCTCCTACGCTGGTTGGCCAAATTACTTACCCCTGAAGATGGGAAAATATTCATTGCCTTCCTTGGTTTGGTGGTAGGAATAGGTGGTTTAGCTAAATACTTGGGTATTTACCGCAGCGCTAGCAATTGGCTGAACCAATTTAAATACGACGAGTTCGGATCTTGGGCCGAATGGATCGGAGCCATTGGCCAAATTTCCATTGCCATCTTAGCAGTATACGTGGCTTGGCAGCAATATGTCATTTCCCGAGACTTAACGATTCAACAAAACCGCATTACCCAACAACAAACCATTGATACTTATTTCCAGGGAATCTCCGACTTGATGCTCAATGACGAAGGTTTGCTGGAAGACTGGCCCCAGGAAAGAGCCATCGCCGAAGGGCGCACCGCAGCTATTCTTAGCAGCGTTGATGGTGCAGGAAAAGCGAAAATCCTCCGTTTCCTCTCCCAGTCTAAATTACTCGCTCCCTTAAAGCGCGATCGCCGTTTAGGTAGAACGATTTTCGATGGTTCTGGAGGTTATCTCGAAGATCGGAATCATGGGGTGCGAGTTATTGATTTAGGGGTAATGCTAGCGGGAGTGGACCTTTTCGGTACGGATTTGCGCTGGACCGATTTGAGCGATGCTAATCTGGTGAGAGCCAATCTAAGTAACTGCGATTTAGTCCAAGTCAACCTTAGTCGTGCCATTCTCTCAGAAGCTAACCTAGCTGGTGCGGACTTGAAGGGAACTCGTCTCTTTTACAGTACCCTGGAAACAGCCAGTCCCAGAAGTCGCACCCACAGTCCAGATTACCACACTGGTGCTCATACGGGGGCAGTGATGGAAAATGCCAATCTCACTGGGGTGAAACGAATGAGCGAAGAACAGCGGTATTATTGCTGTTATTGGGGTGGAGAAAGAACCAGGGCGACTATTCCTGGCGGTTGTCGGGGAATACCCAATAAATTAATTAGGTAGCAGGGAGATAGGGAGATAGGGAGATAGGGGGATTGTTCGCCAAATATTTTGCTGCCTTTTCAACAGGATTTTGATTAATCTAGAAGCTATAATAGTAGGTAAGAAGAAGGGTCTGGGGTTTTGTCTGTGGGTTGATAGGTTCGGAATACAGGGTCTAGAGTGGCGAGCCTAGGTCTCTATCTTTCCCACCCCAAACCCCAAACCCCAAACCCCAAACCCTATATATAAAAATACGAGAGTAAAAACCCATGGTGTTATTCGGATTTGGTAAAAAGCTGACCCTACCCAGTCCAGAGTCTGCTTTACCCGGACGCAAAGAGAAAATGCCAGTACAAGCCAAACACTTTGTCAACGGCAATGCCTTCGGACCACCCTACCCCGATACCATGGAATTAGCCATGTTTGGTATGGGCTGTTTCTGGGGCGCAGAACGGAAATTTTGGTCCCAAGTTGGAGTATTTATCACCGCCGTAGGTTACGCAGCAGGTATCACTCAGAACCCTACCTATCACGAGGTCTGTACGGGAATGACAGGTCATAATGAAGTAGTGCTAGTAGTATTCGACCCCAAGACCATCACCTACGAGCAATTGTTACAAGTCTTCTGGGAAAACCACAACCCCACCCAGGGAATGCGCCAAGGGAACGATACTGGTACTCAGTACCGTTCTGGTATCTATACCTATTTTCCAGCACAAAGAAAGCTGGCGGAAGCTTCCCGAGATGCTTATCAAGAAGCCCTGACTAAAGCTGGCTATGGCAAAATTACCACCGAGATTCTCAATGCTACCGAGTTCTACTATGCAGAGGAGTACCATCAGCAATATCTAGCAAAAAATCCCAACGGTTACTGCGGTTTAGGAGGTACCAACGTAGCTTGTCCTGTAGGAGTTGTCAAAACTTAAAGCTTAATTGTCAGAGAGTCAGAGCCACATCAAATGGGAGATAAGATGAGAGCAATTGAAGTAACAGGAATTGTTGACGAACAAGGACAATTATCTCTAGATAAACCCATAGAAATCACTAGTTTATCTCCCGTGCGAGTCATCATTTTGTTTGAGACAACAACTTCCGACCCCGATGATGAAAGTCTAGAATCAGTCAAAGCGAGTCTTCGCCAATCATTAGAAGAGGCAAGAGCTGGAGATCGCTTACCCCTTTCTCAAATGTGGGAGGGAATTGATGCGGACTGAACCGTCCGAACCCCAGAGCATCCAAATTGACTTTACTCCTGAATTCAAAAGAAAACTGGGACTCCTGGCTAAAAGATACCGCAATATACGCTCTGATATTCTCAGTGTCATTGACCAACTCCAAATCGGAAATTTTGTAGGCGCTCGGATATCTGGAGTGGGGTTTAACTATGTCGTTTTCAAGGTACGAATCAAAAATAGTAACATCCAAAAAGGGAAAAGTGCTGGTTATCGACTCATCTATCAAATCGAATCGACCACCAGCGTTCTGTTATTAGCAATTTATTCAAAGTCAGACCAGCAAGATATGGCTTTATCTGAAATTAGCAACATATTAGACGATTTTTATCGAGAGGATTGATTTGTGAGTGAGTTGTTAGTTGTTTGTTGTTGGTTCGTCGTGATTACTTTTGATTTGTTGAACTCTCTCACCGGACCTCATCCCAAAGCTTCAATGGCAGCTTCCAAGGCGATCGCCACGTGAGTCCAATGAGTCCCACCCTGACAAAAGACGGCATAAGGTGGACGCATTGGTCCATCGGCAGAAAACTCCGACGTACTGCCATCAATAAACGTCCCTCCAGCCATGACCAATTGACTCTCATACCCCGCAGGAGCAGCAGGAACGGGGTCAAGATAAGAACCCACCGGGGAATGTTGCTGAATCGCCCGACAGAAAGCAATTAACTTTTCTTTAGAACCTAACTTAATCCCTTGAATTAGGTCTTGACGGGGTACTAGGGGCAAAGGATTGACCTCATAACCCAGCTTATCGAAGATATAAGCAATTAAATGACTCCCTTTCAGAGCTTCTCCCACCATTTGAGGGGCGAGAAACAAACCTTGGAACAGCAAGCGATTTTGGTCGAAAGTCGCCCCAACCCTACTGCCAATTCCCGGCGCAGTCAAACGACAAGCAGCAGCTTCCACCAAATCTGCTTTCCCCGCCAGGTATCCCCCAGCGGTGACAATTGTGCCACCGAGATTTTTTATCAGAGAACCAGCCATTAAATCCGCACCCACCGCCGTCGGTTCCTGCTCGGCAATAAATTCCCCGTAGCAGTTATCCACAAAGCAGATAGTATCCCGATTTTGCTTTTTGACTATCCGTACTATCCTTTCAATTTCCCCCAGAGATAAACTTGGCCGCCAGGAATAGCCGCAGGAACGCTGGATCGATACCAACCGAGTATTCTCCCTTACCGCTGTCTCCAGTGCCTCCCAGTCTACTGTTCCCAGAGGAGTTAAAGGCAATTGTCGGTATTTGATGTTAAAATCCTTTAAAGAACCTTGACAACTACCGCGCAGGCCAATAACTTCTTCGAGAGTATCATAGGGGGAACCGACAACGGCGAGCATTTCGTCCCCAGGACGGAGTACGCCAAACAAAGCGCAGGAGATAGCGTGAGTTCCAGAAACAAACTGCACCCGCACCACTGCTGTTTCTGTCTTCATCACTTGGGCAAATACCTTATCTAGGGTATCCCGCCCCAAGTCGTCGTGACCGTAACCGCTAACACTAGCAAAATGGTGAACGCCGACGCGATGATGGCGGAAGGCTTGGAGAACTTTTTTGATATTTTGCTTGACGTGGGCGTCGATTTCGGAAAAGATGGGTAATAGTGTCTTTTCTGCTGCTGCTAGAAGCAGCTTGGCGCTGTTCATAAGTTAAGGTGGTAGCTGTTGCTAATTAATTGCTAATCATCCTTATAATCGAAAAACAAGAGTGAAGTCTAGATAAAATCAGCGGCTACCAATATTAGTTATGCAATGCATATCTAGCAAAAAAATCTTAAGTTAGGCCAAACAAGTTAACATTAAAATTACTGCATGACTGTTGCTACATCGAATAAACTAGCTCCTGCTTGGAGTGTCATCGTTTACATGGCCACGATCCACATCTTGGCCTTATTAGCTTTATTTCCCGGTAACTTTAGCTGGGGGGCAGTGGGCGTTGCCCTCTTACTCCATTGGCTCACTGCGGGAATCGGCATTACCTTGGGATTTCATCGCTTAGTAACTCATCGCAGTTTTGAAGTTCCCAAATGGTTGGAATATGTTCTCGTTTTCTGCGGGACTCTCGCCTGTCAAGGAGGACCGATTGACTGGATCGGCTTGCACCGGATACATCATAAGTATTCCGATACCCATCCCGACCCCCACGATTCTAATCAAGGCTTTTGGTGGAGTCACCTGGGCTGGATGCTTTACCACATTCCAGCTAATCAGGAAGTCCCCCGCTATACCCAAGATATTAGCAATGACCCATTCTATCAGTTTTGCCAAAAGTATCTCGTCCCCATTCAGGTGGCTTTAGGTTTATGTCTCTATTTCTTAGGAGGATGGCCATTTGTCATTTGGGGCATTTTTGTCCGACTGGTGGTAGTATTCCACTGTACTTGGTTCGTCAACAGCGCAACTCATAAATTTGGCTATCAAAGTCACGAGTCTAAGGATAACTCCAGAAACTGCTGGTGGGTTGCTTTAGTAACCTATGGGGAAGGTTGGCACAATAATCACCATGCTTTCCAATATTCTGCCCGTCACGGCTTGCAATGGTGGGAAATCGATATTACTTGGATGACAATTCGATTTTTGCAATTGCTGGGGTTAGCTAAGAATATCAAATTAGCTCCAGTTACTCACTAGGTACCATTACAGTACCAAGCCATGATAGTTACCAGGTACCATAGTACCTGGTTTTTATTTTACCAGCATGCCATCTTCTAAATGAACTACCCGATCCGCAACATCGATAATGCGGGGGTCGTGAGTGATAATAAGAACGGTACAGCCTTCTTCCTTTGCTAGACGACGCAGTAACTCTATCGCCCTTTGTCCGCTACGAGAATCGAGAGCAGCAGTTGGTTCGTCTGCCATAATGAGCTGGGGCGATCCGGTTAAAGCCCGGGCGATCGCCACTCTTTGTTTTTGTCCTCCAGAAAGGTTACGAGGCCGTAAATTAGTTTTATCTGCCAACCCAACTTGGGATAATAAACTCAAAGCTTGCTCTTTCGCTGTCTTTCCCCTAATACCTTTAATCTTCAGCGCCAATTGCACGTTTTCCAAAGCAGTAAGTGCTGGGAATAAATTAAAGCCCTGAAAAATCAAACCAATATTCCCCAGTCGAAAGCGAGACAATTGGTTGGACGACATTTTCGTAATCTCTTCTCCCAAGAGATTAACTCGACCACCACTAGGGGTGAGAATGCCTGCCAAAATCGATAATAAAGTAGTTTTACCAGAACCCGAAGGCCCCATCAACAGTTGAATATCCCCGCGATGAATATTCAGATTGATGTCTTTGAGGGCGTGGAAAAGTTCCCCACCAGACTGGTAGACCATTTTTACCCCAATAGCTGCGATGGCAATCTGCTTATTCTTAACAGCCACTAACTTTTGAATGGGATAAAAGTCAGCAATTTGGCAATTAGTCATTCCTCATCCTTAGTTAAAGTTTCAAAGGCGAGGGGCGAACGAAGGTAAACTACCCACACTGTAGCGCAGAGCTATGTGTGGGCTTTTGGTAGCCCTGGTAGAATTGAGCAAGCCAATCCAACCGAGCCTCTAGGCTGGTTTACTGCACAGCCCCATAACCGAATCATTTGTGCCCCATTCAAATCAGCGTCACACTGGTTGGGGCACCTACCGCATTTAAACCTCTTGCCGCTTCTATAAGACTTACCTTGTACCGGATGGATAGAGAGACATTTATGGCAAGTTTGACTCGTGTAGGCCGGAGGAATGGTTAACAGTCTTATCCCTTCCCGGATGCTCTTGTATTCCAGGAACAGTCTGAGCTGATAGAAAGCCCACGAATTAAAACGCCGCCTCCCGGTTTTTCTCCTGGCCAGTGTATTGATTCTGTCTCTGATGCCTGTTAAGTCTTCAATAGCAATAGAGGCTTTGAGGGCAATTGCTTCCCGAATGATTTGAATGGAGACATTATGATTCATCCAAGTTTGTCACGCAAAGACGCAAAGTACGCGGTTGCTTCAAAACTCACAGGATGAGATTCTAGCACAAAAATAGAAAGATGTGGTGCGGTTTTTCCTCCCCCCGCTATACCCGTAGGGTTAGCGGCGGCCTCCAAACCGCGTTTGGTGATTTGTTGTTTGTTAAAGATATCCCAAGCCAGAATGGGTAATCTTGCAGTAGAGAGAACTACCCAAACTACACAATCTATTCTATTATAGTCTAACTTATTAAGCTTTGAAGACAATGGCTGAATCCACCCGAGTCACCTTTTGAATCGCAAAAAGGGCTGCGCCGACGCACATCACTACAGTAATGGCAAAAATTCCCACAGCGCTGAGGGGAGTGATTAAAATGATTACGCCTTCGGTAGCTAGTGCCCAATAACTCAAACCCAGACAAAGAACCATACTGGGAATATAGCCCAGAACTGCCATCCACAAGCTCTGCTCCACGATCGCTCCATAAATTACCCCATCGGGCGCTCCCATAGCTTTTAAAGTACCGAACTCCTTAATGTGGTCGGAGACAGAAGTATATAATATCTGTCCCACAATCACCATACCCACAATCACCCCTACCGTCGCTCCCAAACCGAGAATAAATCCCACTCTCGTTCGTTTTTTCCAATAATCCCCCGTCTTCTTAGACATTTCTGCCGTCCTATAGGCGCGAGTTCCCGGTAGTGCTGCTTCAAGTTTCTGTTTCAGTACCTCCAAATCCTGCCCCTCTGAAGCTCTTATTAAAATATAGGCGATGGAGGAGGTAGAAGATAACGGTTCCGGTGTCTCAAGATTCTCTGCTAATTCAAAACTATCTGCATCGTCAGACTTCTCGTAAATAGTAGTGCAATTAATCCCCTCTCCTTCTAATTTACAGTCCAGTTTAGAACTGAAAGCAGAATAAATATAGGCGTTGGCATTCTCTAAAGAGGTGAATACAACACTACTAGAGGCTATAGATTGGGTATTCTGGGTAATAGCAACTAATTTAGCTGGTAAAGAGCGGATTTGGGCGTAACTCCCAATCTTGACATTCAGGGATCTCAATTTAGATTCATCTACCATCACTGTATAGGGTTGTTGTAATTCCTTCAAGGAACCGGCAGTAGTTTGGGGTCTAAATAACTCCCCTTTAGGGTCAAATCCGAATGTCCTTAAAGGAGTCAGCTTTCCTTTGGGGGTCAGCCATAGACCCCCTCCCATGATTAGAGGTTCTGCCTTTTGGACGCCATTAACCATATGGGCGATATTTACTTGTCTGAACAATAGGGGTTTAGTTAATTCTAAATGAACCATCTCTTCAGAAGCTACCCATAAATCCGCAGTGGTAGAATCGATGAGTTGGGTGGTGGAGCGAGTAAAACCCTCTAGGATACCAGTTTGAATGGTAACTAGACTTACGGCGAACATGATTCCCGCTTGGGCTACTACAAAGCGAGGTAAGTCTTCTAATAGATTTTTGCGAGCAATTGAAACCATTATCAATAATTAATTATCAATGTCAAAATGTCCAGTCCTTAATCTGAATTGCGGGCTACCTTATAAAAATCATCAATAGGAAATTGATGATTTACCACAAAACTCTTGTAGGGTCGCAAGGCTTGCGCCCGCAAGGATGCCAATTATTTTCCAGAGTAGTCAAATAAAATAGCCTTTGTTGAAATACTTTTTAGGCTATGTAATATTTTCCCATATTATCATGATATATAGCATGAATAATGAAACACGACTATTAGGTTCGGTCATTCAAGGTTCCCTGAGTGAAGGATTGGAAGTTAGATTAGAGGCAGATGTCTCTGTAGAAGATATGCGAGTGGGGAAATTTCTCGTCGTCCAAGGAATGCGATCGCGCTTTTTTTGTCTTGTAACAGATGTGCGCCTCGCTACTTCCAGTCCTAGAATTATGGCTCACCCCCCCAGTGCGGAGGAAACTTTTTTGCGGGAGGTCCTCGCAGGGAGCAGTACCTACGGTACAATTGAAATCTCCCCCATGTTGATGTTTACCCCCTCGGAAATTGCCCCACACCATGACTCATTCTCCCTGAATGGTAACAATAATTCCATCTCCCTTAGCTTGGCGGAAACTTTAGCCGACTCCTATTCAGAGCTGCAACTGCTCCCTGTGAAAACCATTCCCAGTCACTTCAGTCCAGTGTACGAAGCGACAGAAAAGGATTTCCGCACTGTCTTCGGTTGGGAAGACAACCCCCACAAGCGCAATTTCTCCATCGGTCAACCCGTGGATATGGATGTCCCCGTCTGCATCGATTTAGACCGCTTTGTGGAGCGCAGTAACGGGGTATTTGGTAAATCTGGTACGGGTAAATCTTTCCTCACTCGCCTTTTAATTTCTGGCATTATCCGTAAACAAGCAGCGGTGAACCTCATCTTTGATATGCACTCGGAATATGGTTGGGAAGCAGTGAGCGAGGGGAAACAATTCAGCACCGTTAAAGGTTTGTGTCAGCTCTTTCCCGGACAAATCGAAATTTATACCCTCGACGAGAAGTCTACCAAACGTCGTGGTGTCCCCCATGCTCAACCTCTCTTCCTCAGCTACGACCAAATTGAGATTGAAGACTTGGTTTTGGTGCGCCAGGAATTGGGTCTTTCGGAAGCAAGTATGGACAATGCTAATATTCTCTACTCCGAGTTTGGCAAATCCTGGATTCACCAGTTGCTCACCATGACCAATGAGGATATTACCATGTTGTGCGAAGAAAAGCAAGGTCATAAGGGGGCAATTCAGGCGCTACAGCGGAAACTGACCCGGTTGAATAACTTGAAATATATGCGCAATGTTTGTGCTCACAATTATATTGACCAAATATTGCAGTCTCTGGATGCTGGTAAGCATGTGGTGGTGGAGTTTGGTTCCCAGTCCAACATGCTTTCTTACATGCTGGCCACTAATATGATTACCAGACGGATTCATGGCAGCTATGTACAAAAGTCGGAACGTTTTTTGAACAGTAAAAATCCCTTGGATCGTCCCCGTCAGTTAGCTATCGTCATTGAAGAAGCTCACCGCTTTCTCGACCCCAGCACGGTAAACCAAACTATTTTCGGCACCATCGCCAGGGAAATGCGCAAATATTTCGTTACTCTCCTGGTGGTAGATCAGCGTCCCTCGGGAATTGATAAGGAGGTCATGTCCCAAATTGGCACTCGCATAACTTGCTTGCTCAACGATGAAAAAGATACGGATGCCATTTTTACCGGGGTTGCGGGGGCTGGAGGCTTGCGCTCGGTGCTGGCGAAACTCGACTCGAAGCAGCAAGCTTTAGTTCTCGGTCATGCAGTACCCATGCCCGTTGTGGTCCGTACTCGTCCCTACGACAGACAATTTTACGCGGAAATTGGCGATCCTGCTTGGGAAGAGAAGTCCGATGAAGAAGTATTTGCTGCCGAAGCTGCGGCTAAAGCTGATTTGGGATTTTGAGGAACCCCCCCCGGGGACTAAGGGCAGGGCTGTTTCATTCTCAAGTCTCCTTGAGTAAACTGCCCTCTGTTCGTGAAAATTGTGCAATTATTCCCAAATATGTTTGACAATTATCCCTGTTATCCTTGTGCAGTGCCCTATCAGCCTTATCAGCAGTTACCAGTTAGTCAGTAACCAGTTACCAGTTAAATGTTCTTCTTTGGGTCTGAGCCCCCCACCAAATTGACGACAAAAGTAAGCATAATGTTTAAGCTAAATTTAGACTTAAGCAGAGTGTCTAGGGGGTGTTTGACCGCCCCAGCCAGGATTAAAATCTGGCTAGCTAAAAAGAAGTAAACCGCTTAGAATCCCCGTCGATTTATCGCGGGGAGTGTCAATCGAATAGGATTAAAAATGTGCGCTCGTCCCATTGGGGTAAGTCGATGGCCGATATGATATATTCTGAAGGGATGACAACGGTGGCTTCTCGATAAATTCGCTCTACCATTGAGCTACCCAGATTCCCTGTATGATTTTGAGAACGTAAAGGTGGTCTCTCGAGGAGTCTTTTACTTTCCAAGATGAGCCAAGATGAGCCAAAACCACCCACTCCTAGTAGTTCCAGTAGTTCTACTTTCTCTATGTTGTTAATCTGAATGGGGATGATTCCACCCACTGTTACTGCTAAGGTTTCAGACATTGCTCTTTGGGGCTGCCGAAAATTGCTGATTGTATTGTTGTAGATAATCTAAAGCAACAGAAGTGGTAACTTGGTCAAAATTAAAGTAAAAACGGCTGACGCTCAAGAAAGGAGAGGGGGTTTCTAAGATAAGAAGGCGATTGCAGGACTGGTTCAGTTCTGGGAGTAATGGTCGGGGCGCAACTGGGGAGGCGATCCATACCTGGGCTGCTTGATGATTAGCCTTTATTGCCTCAGCAGCAGCTAGAATGGTCATTCCTGTGGCAATTCCGTCATCTACGAGAATGGCGATCCGGGGTGAAACACCGGATCTGCTACCGCAGATCGCCCCTTCAGCATTGACTTGGGGACGGTAGCTAGCAAATTGCGATTCTTGGGTTAGGGCTTTTTCTAGAGCGAGAGACCGAGATTTATTGAGGAGGTCGCAACTGATTCTTTTTAAGAGTTTGGGACTGCTCCAAAGAACGTTTCCATCGGTTGTTACTGCTCCAATTGCTAATTCGCGATTCGAGAAAGTGGTAATTTTTTTCGCTATTATTATGTCTAGGGGACATTTTAGCTTCCGGGCTACGGGTATGGCCACGGGAATGCCTCTCCGGGGCAGAGCATAGACAATGGGGGATATTGCCCGGTTTGACCCCTGGCTAATTTCCTGGCTGACTAATTGGGCTAGTTGTTCCCCCGCACTGAAGCGATCTGTAAATAAGATAGTTTGAGACAAGGCTCTTTCTTTCTTGACATTGCTATATCTTTATATTATAATTTGGATTAACAAAAGAAGTATTTAATTCAATATAACATTACCACGACTTACTAGATTTGTCAAGAACTTTTTCTAGTATTTGTACCGCTGCTTTTACTTCTGGGGCAGTAACAATCAGGGGGGGTAGGAAACGTAGTACTTTCGGACCTGCTGGTACTAGCAATAAGCCTTCTTCTATTGCTGCTTTAACTATATCTAGGTCAGTGGTTGGACTGTCTTCTTTCAGTTCCATACCGTTAATTAAACCCCAACCTCGCACTTGAGTAAATAAATGGGGATATTTAAGGGCGATCGCCTGCAATTTACCCCGCAACTGTTCCCCCCGCTCCTGGACGTTTTGGAGTAGGTTTTCTTTTTCCAGGGTTTGTGCTACAGTTAAAGCAGCAGCGCAGACTAAAGGGTTTCCACCAAAGGTACTAGCGTGGTTTCCGGGTTCAAAGACATCGCAGGACTTTTTGCACATCATGGCTCCGATGGGAATTCCTCCTGCTAAACCTTTCGCACTGGTAAAGATATCTGGTTCTATTTCTAAGTGTTCGTAGCCCCACAACTTACCTGTGCGTCCCATTCCCGTTTGTACTTCATCTAAGATGAGGAGAATTCCGGTTTGGTCGCAAATTTTCCGTAAGTGCAAGAAATACTCCCTTTCCCCTGGTACCACTCCACCCTCTCCTTGTAGGGGTTCTAACATAATGGCTACGGTTTGGGGATTTTTGTTGAGGGTTTCTTCAATTGCTGGGATATCATTGTAGGGAACGTATTCAAATCCGGATACTAAAGGTGAAAAGTCTTGTTGATATTTGGGTTGTCCGGTAGCTGTAATGGTGGCTAGGGTGCGTCCGTGAAAGCTAGCTTTGGCTGTTATTATAACAGGTTCTTGGGTAATTTGCAACACTTTATAGGCATATTTACGAGCTAGTTTAATGGCTGCTTCGTTGGCTTCTGCTCCGGAATTGCAAAAGAATGCTTTATCAGCGACGGAATTTGCAACTATCCAGTCTGCTAATTTTTCTTGTTCTGGGATATGATAGAGGTTAGAGACGTGGTGTAATTTTTGGATTTGCTCAGTTACTGTTTCCACTAGGGCTGGGTGAGCGTGACCTAGGGTACAAGTGGCTATTCCGGCTACGAAGTCCAGATATTCCCGTCCTTCTGTATCCCAAACCCGACAACCTTCTCCTCTTTCCAGGGCTATGGGAAAGCGTCCGTAAGTGTTCATTACACCGCCGTGGGAATTCATTTTTGTCTCCTTTTTCATTCTTATCGTGCTTTACTCTTTATTTTCCTCGTAATCGGACAAACCAGAATCAGATTCGAGATGCGATTGTAAGCAAGAGGGGAAATGACTAACACCGGACGATAACCTGCCTGTTCGTTGCCGATTTGCGGATTCAGCTGTAGTCGGATGATATCACCTCGCTTGGGAGTGCGTCCTTCAATCCCTACCAAAGCTCTTCTCCTACTGGATCTCCCCAGTCTAATTCATCGTGCTGCATTTCGGGGAGAGCTACTGCGAGTAACTCGTCGAGATCGTACTTGGGTCGAGCTGGGGATAAGACCACCCGGTTGCCTAAAGAGATAGAGTTACGGTTTCTCCCTCTTTCCATCCTACCTGCTGGATAATCCCTTGGGGCAAGTGAAGTGCACTCATAGTTTCGCCATTTTCCAATTTCTTGTTCCATCATTGCTGCACTTTTCCCAACAACTCTAATAAATATAAGCCCATCTTACCTCATCCCCCACCAGGTGATAAGATATAGCTTGTATGTCAAAATGAGGCTGGGGAGGCTCGAAATTATCCCTATATTTGTGAGACCTATTCATTTGAATGCCCTAGAGGATACTCTTCCAGAAGAAGCAGTTGCAGCATCTATTCAATCTCTGTTAGCATATGTTGGGGATTTGGAAAATGGCTTGGGTCAGACTGTAGGACTGATATGTAAGTCTTTCCGTTGTCATAGGTCTAGGGAAAAGACTGATTGGGTCTTGCAAGCAAAAATCCAGACTGAACAACTCTCAACTTACTGCCGTCCGCAGCTGTTGTCTAGGCTTGTTTCAAGTATTGGTGCCTTGTTGGCAAGTGTGGGACGATATGAGGAAGCTCTGGAGAGTTGTCAAAAGGCGATCGCCCTCAATCCAAAATCTGTTAAAGCTTTGGTAAATCAAGGTGCTGCACTGCTTAATCTAGAGCGATATGAGGAAGCGTTGTCCAATTGTCAAAAGGCGATCGCCCTCAATCCAAAATCTTTTGAAGCTTGGTATAATCAAGGGAACGCACTTGATGATTTAGAGAGATATGACAGCGATTGATGAAGCAATCAATCTGGAACCTCAAGAAGTGTTATGCAGAGCTAATCGGGGCATTATTTTGGCCAGGGAGTGAAGCTCTTGCTGACTGTGACATGAGAGTGGCTATTATGGCAAAGCTTGTTGCTATGCTTTACAAGGAGAAGTTGAACCAGCCATAGATAACCTGCAAAAAGCCATTGATATTGCACCTCGTGTTAGTCGAAGGGAAGCGAAATCTAACCCTGATTTTGACAGTATAAGGCATGATGAGAGATGAGATATTGGGTAGGATCACCCCTTAATCCCCCCTTAACAAGGGAGGAAACTATAGCACGTACCATGACAGTTACCAGTTACCAGTTACCAGTTACCAGTTACTGTTTGAGGGCGATCGCTGCTACAATAAACCATTATAACGTTGTTCGGTGCGTTACTAACACACCCTACAATTTATTATATATGAGCGATCGCAGTAAAAAACCATGAAAACGTTGTTCGGTCTACAACTGGTAACTGGTATTGCGAAGCTTTGCGCAAGCTTTGCGCAAGCAACCGTCCAAGGCGTCCTGGTAACTGGTAACTGGTAACTGGTAACTGGTAACTGGTAACTGGTAACTGGTAACTGTCAAGGTACGTGCTACAATGATATTTGCTGTATCGAAAGAAATTAGATGACTGCCACTGCTACTAAGCTGAAGTACGAGGTAAAAGACCTATCCCTGGCACCCAAAGGGAAACAAAGAATCCAATGGGCGGCGCGGGAAATGCCCGTAATGAAGCAAATTCAGGAACGTTTTGGCCAAGAAAAGCCCTTGGCAGGTATTCGCCTCATTGCCTGCTGCCATGTTACTACGGAAACGGCAAATCTGGCCATCGCTCTCAAGGCAGGTGGTGCGGATGCTCTTCTCATTGCTAGCAACCCCCTCTCCACTCAAAACGATGTAGCTGCTTGTTTGGTTGCAGATTACGAAATCCCGGTTTTTGCTTTCAAAGGGGAAGATAACGAGACCTATCACCGTCACGTTGAAATTGCCCTGGACCACAAACCCAATATTATTATTGACGATGGGGGCGATGTGACTGCTACCTTGGTTAAGGAAAGGCAGCACCAACTTGGGGATATTATCGGTACTACGGAAGAAACTACCACTGGTATTGTTCGTCTGTTGGCTATGTTCAAAGACGGGGTGCTCAGTTTTCCCGCTATGAACGTGAATGACGCGGAAACTAAGCACTTCTTCGATAATCGCTACGGTACCGGTCAATCTACTTTAGATGGTATTATTCGAGCCACTAATGTGCTGCTGGCAGGTAAAACTGTGGTGGTGGCAGGTTACGGTTGGTGCGGCAAAGGAGTTGCTATGCGGGCCAAAGGCATGGGGGCTAACGTTATTGTCACGGAAATTAACCCTGTGCGGGCTATTGAAGCCGCCATGGATGGGTTCCGGGTACTGCCTATGGCTCTGGCTGTTCCTCAAGGAGATTTGTTCATCACCCTCACCGGCAACAAGCATGTGATTCGGGGGGAACATTTTGGGGCTATGAAAGATGGGGCGATGATTTGTAATTCTGGTCACTTTGATATCGAAATTGACCTGAAAGCCTTGGGTGCGAAAGCTACAGAGGTGAAAGAGGTGCGAAACTTTACCCAACAATACCAGCTCAAAAATGGAAAATCCATTGTGGTTTTGGGGGAAGGACGGTTAATAAACCTAGCAGCAGCAGAAGGACATCCCAGTGCGGTGATGGATATGAGTTTTGCTAACCAGGCTTTAGCCTGTGAGTACTTGGTTCAGAATAAGGGCAAGTTAGAGGCAGGTTTGCATTCTATTCCCAAGGGAATTGATCAGGAAATTGCTCGGTTGAAGTTGCAGGCTATGGGAATCGCCATCGATAGCCTGACACTGGAACAAGAGGAGTATATTAATTCCTGGACTGTAGGCACCTAATAGGGTTTGGGGGCGCACGGCTGTGCGCCCGGGGCTGCTGAAGAATGGAAAAACCGCAGAGACGCAGAGGACACAGAGAGGAAAGAGAGGAAAGAGAGGAAAGAGAGGAAAGAGAAGAAAGGTGTAGGGTGTGGGGAAGAATTAAGCAATAGTGGAACGTTTGGTACTTTCTTTGGAAGAAGTACCCACATTTTTAATCCCAGCTCGAATCATTTCTCGTTCTAAGAGGGCAAAAAAACTAGCCCGATCGCCGGATCGAACTACTGCTTGATTGTGAGCTTCTGCTAAAGCAATGGGATAGCCATAGCCTTTATATACTTGTGCTAACATTATACTCAAGGATTGGTCCAATAAGTCCCGAGTTTCTGCTACCCAAGCGGGAACTTCAATGCGAGCAACTTCCGAACCCACATTAACGTAGCAAAAATAGACTCTGAGAGGTTCGTCGTATAAGTGGAGAATAGATGAATTGCTGCGCCACAAACAACTCCTTTGTCCTGGTTCTAATAAGTGACCCCAAATGGTAGTATCCCGCAAAGGGGTAATAACTTCGCACTCCTTCTTTTCCTCTATACTACCACAATTAACAACGCAATTAGGGTTATCAAAGGGACAAGCAGGGAGACGGAGAAAGTTAACTGCTTCTATACTGCGAGAAGCACTGACATAACCCATTAAAGGAATGTTAGTTTTGTGCAACTCTTCCCAAGCAGCGAGAATGGGAGAAAGGATTTGCTCCCGGGCAGGCTGGGGTAAGGCTTCCAAAAACCAGTAGATTAAAGAACCATCTACCATAGCCAAATTGGGAATATGATAGTGTTCACCAGGAGGACGCACCCAACGACAAGCCATTTCTGCCAACATCTGCGCTTCGGAGACAGTGCGTCGATGTCCCATCCATTCCTGAACCCGGATACCCCACTGTTTCGAGATATAGATATCTTCTGGTTTGTAGAATACTTCCGGAATACTATCCAGCAAGGGAAACAAACCTTGACCATAGTGGAGCATTATTCGACCGATATTGATTAAATAGCAATAGGTAACTTCGTGGTGAGAAGGGGAAATTTGGGAACCATCGGTAGCGAAGACACTATGACTTTTTGGTGGTGTCGGGATAGGTATGGAGGTATCTATGGGTTCTATGGGAGTAGCGGCGGTAAATATGAGGCGATCGCGCCACTCAAGAAGCTGTTGCACCAGCTCCTCCTGTCTATGGCCCACCTGTCCCAGCAACTCAGTGGCCCGTTGCAATCTTTCACGATTGGCTAACCCTTCTTGTTGCAAGTGTTGGCTAATACCAGGAATTTGTCCTGCCAGTTTAGCTAAGTCGAGCATCTTGTTCAATCTTCCTTTGCGCATGCAGCGCCTTTGCGCGAAACCCACCAAGACGCAAAGACGCAAAGATTTATTAATCGATGAGAGCGTTGAGCAAGACTTGTGTCAAACTCATATTTTGCATATCGTCGATAGTGACTGTATCCACTATGTCGAATTTCGCCCCCACATTTTCCAGCTCGTCGTCTAAGGCTTTGAGATAGCGAGTGGCTTTTTTATCTTTACCCACTTGAATCAGGGAAATACCCAATTCTTCATCCCGGTCAATTTTTTGGGATGCTTCGATAATGAGCTTCATTACTGCTTTGCGGTCATCTGGTTCCCCATCAGTAATGACTAACATGGTTTCCCCATTAGGTTTAGCCACACCTGCTTCTTTGCGCTCAAAATAGTTATCCAGAGCATCTTGGAGTACTCCCGCTAGGTCAGTGCGACCCATAGGTTCGTTTTCTTCGTAGATTTGCACTACTTTATCTGCGGTTACGTGGTCGTAGCGTCTGTAGCGACTGGAAAACAGATAGACGGTGATTCCGTCTGGATCGATTGCTTCGCATTCTTTGGCTAATGCTAGGGTAGACTCCTGAGCTGTAAACCAACGAGTTTTACCGCTATCGAGGTCTGCTGTAGACATGCTACCGCTCTTATCGATGATAAGAGTATAATCCCGCTCTTTAACAATGGAATTCTCTACCATTTTTTGCAAAACCTCCTCATTGGCTTTGTTATCTATCTTATTACCCCTGTGGGGAAAATAGAGATAAATTCCAAATTTCTTTTGTTTTGGAAAAAAAATATTTAGATTTGATTGAATATAGAATTATTGGTATATAATGAAAGAATACCAGAAAGTTTAAGGATTCAAACAATGACTCAAGAAATACAGAAGTATCGCTCCATCTGCACCCTCACCTTTGGGGATATCTACCCTCAGATTATCGTTTGGTTAATGGTAATTTTTATCACCTTGGCTACTACCTTAGCCCTCTGGAGTAGCACCCGTCAAATCTATGCTTTCGCTGCTGTGGGTATCGTCTTGATCCTATCCCTGCCTTTCCTTCTCTTTACATTTGTCACTACTTTATTGAACCACATTGAGTTTGTGGCTGTAGAAGAGGGGGAAAAAAGTACTGTCATAAAATAAGTATGTTTTACGCAGAGGCGCAGGAACGCCGGAAGGAGGCAGAGAAATGACCACTATCATGGTACTTATCATGGTACGTGTTTCAAGCTCCCATGCCGGAATATTTTTTGATTCCGCGACGCCAAAGCCAGCGGTTGAGGAAGAAAAACAGCGATCCCCATGCTAACATTACGGACATAGCTTGCTGGAAGTTAACTGGCAAGCCGATTATTAGTGCGACGGGAAAATGGATAAAATAGGGAAATGGAGTCCAGAGAGCAATTTCCCGGACAAGGGGTGGGAACACTTCCAGGGGAGCAATTAAACCTGAGAGAAACAAGTAAAATAAAAAAGAAATTTGCTCCAGTGCAGCAGCTCTTTCTGTCCAAAAAGCGAACATGGCTAGGGTATATTGGAGCAAGAAACGGAGGGTAAAGGCGATCGCCGTAGCGAGAATGCAAAGCAAGATATTGGGGATACTGGGGAACCAAATTGCTTCTGGATAGAGGAGGAAAAAAAAACCCGCCAATAATGCTATAATAGATAAACGGGCGACTCTTTCCGACAAATGCATGGCTACATGACGCCACACTGGATCTATGGGTTGTAATAAAGCAAAGGAAAGTTTTCCTTCCACTACTTCCTTTTCAAATTCCCAAATAACCCAAACAACGGTGAATTGACGGATAATAAATACACCGATAAAGTAGCGGGCAAAATCCATTGGTTCTAAACCAAAGTTTCCCTCCCCTGCTGCTTTAGTCCACACCCCCATTAAAATAATCGGTAAAGAACCGGCAAGTGCCCATAAAAATAACTCTGCCCGGTATTCTACCATATGAGCGTAGTATACAGAAAGTAATGCTACTGCTTGTTTAAATAACCATTTCATAATAAACTGATGGGTTGGTTGTATTGACTATAAAGTTCTCTTCCTTTTTCTACATCCAAATATTGGCATTTGACAGCAAATTTGAGTCAGACTTGGCTTTCGGCTGCTTCAGCTTCAGCATCATTTAATCTAAATTAGCGCAAACAGAACGAGAAGAACGCCTAATTTGGTCGATTAAGGAGTATTTTTCGTCTTGAGGAAACTCTTTGGAAATCACAAAAATTGTCATAGCCGTATTAAAAGCAATTTGATACACTTCTAAATCTTCATGGTTATTGATGAATTTTTGGTTTTTTTCTGCCATATTTTCTTTTCCCTATCACCATATCACCCCATCACCCTGACGAAAAAGGCGACCAATTACTTCTTCGATGGGGGGATCGGTTACACTTAAATCTAACACTTCCATGTCTGTCAGAATGCGACTGACGGTAGTGGTAAGTTGTTCCCGTCGCAGGAAAAAACGCACTTGCTTTCCTTCTACTGATTCTAATTCCCCGTATTGAACTAATTTAGATTCTGGTATTGGTTGGGCTAGTTCTATTTTCACCTCTCGGTAGGGAGCAAACCTTGCTAATAGTTCTTCTAAGCTGCCATCATAGATTAATTTACCTTCATAGATCAGCATTACTCGCTTGCAGAGGGCAGTAATATCCCCCATATAGTGACTGGTGAGGAGAATAGTAGCTTCATAGCGTTCATTGTAAACTCGTAAGAAGTCCCGCACTGCTGCTTGAGCATTTACATCTAAGCCTAAAGTGGGTTCATCCAGAAACAAAACTTGGGGGTGGTGCAATAGGGCTGCCAGGAGTTCCGCTTTCATCCGTTCCCCGAGAGAAAGTTTGCGCACGGGCTGGGTTAATTTGTCTTCTAGGGAGAGCATTTCGCTCAATTCTCCCAGTCGACGCTGAAATTGTGACTCGGGAAGACGATAGACAGCAGCGTTTATTCTCAGGGAGTCTAGAGCGGGTAAGTCCCAAAGGAGCTGTTGTTTTTGCCCCATGACTAAGCTAGTCTTTTGTAAGAATTTGGGTTGGCGACGGAAGGGGAGGTAGCCAGCGACCCGCAAATTGCCCATGGAAGGGTGAATTAGTCCGGCGAGCATTTTTAAGGTGGTGGTTTTCCCCGCACCGTTGGGACCGAGAAAACCCACGATTTCTCCTGTTGTGATCTGGAAGGAAATGTTTTCAACTGCTTTGATTTCCCGATAGGTGCGACGGAAGAAATGGGCTAGGGTTCCTTTGAATCCCGGTTGTTTGATGGGGACAGGGTAAATTTTGGTTAGGTTCTCGACGGTTACTATGGCCATGTTTTTTATTTGAACAGGTGTAGGGTGTGTTAGGCGTGCTCCCTTTAATAAATTGCCAACAATTAGATTAATTTTGCGCCTCCCAAGCACCGGCCCAAATTTTGAGGTTGGTTGTAATATTGCACAACAGAGACCAAATAATCTATACTTTATTATCGTGGGCTGGTGCGTTAGTAACGCACCCTACATAAAACTTTACGACCGAATTGGAGGTTTGGGGGATACAACAATTTCCCCCACCTCTGCGGGGGTTTGACGGCGGTTAAAACCGCTCGTGTCGTAGTTCCTCTCCGCTCTAAAGAGACGGGGCTTCCCTACTCCCGTATATTTTGGTGAGTTAATGCAATTGGTACAAGAAAAACCCTCAGAACAGTCCAACCCCATACCCTCAGCGACAGAAACCCTCCGTTATCTCACTACTGGGTTAATGCAATGGGAAGCACAAAAACTGAATAAACGGACATATATCCCGAAACCCCTAAGAATTGGCATGTCCCAAATGTTTCTTCTATCTTTGGTAAAGGGAAAGGAACCTGTTCCTCATCACCTGCCGGAATTTTTGGATTTGGCTACGAAACCTTTAGGTGAGTGGTTCCCTTGTAAGGAAATCAAATACCTTAACCCCGACAAGACTCTTATAAAGGATGGGTGTGTTTCCGATTTTGCTCAAGAATGGAGTGTGGAAGGTTCTAATACCCAAATGGAGATAGAGCAGAAGGCTGTGGAAGAGGTACTTCGTGAATGTCGAGAAAAGCAGCTCCATGAACCATATCGAGCGTTTCGCAGGATGATTATTGAGCAACCTGTTATCTTCTACCCAGAATATAACACAAAACTCTTGAAAGAGCTGAGACTCATAAATAATGAATTATTGAGTGCAATTTACAAGGATTTAAATGTTTTGACAGCTGAGGAAGAATGTCATTTGTGCCCCCGTTGTGGCTATTACCAGCGAAAACGCTCCGATAACAGTTATCGCTGTTATAATGATACCTGCCAAGAACTATGTGTCAAGCAAAAGCTAGGGGAAGGAAAAACAATTAAAGCAGGAGAGTATAAAGCGGTACCTCGTGGGGTACACCGCTTCGTTACCCTACCAGGAATTTGGTAAATTCAGCTTTATAATGAACTCGAAAAACTGGGGGCGGGGGTCACTCTTTGGCCAGATATTGATGAATATGATTTACGGGTGGAGTTTAAGAGCGGCGTTACTTGGGCGATCGATGTGAAAGATTGGTCTTATTTACATGAGGAACGTTTACATAAGGTACAATATATCCCTGGCGCTGACAAAACTTTTGTGGTTTTTCCCGATGAAAGAGAAGATGATTTGCGCATTAAGGGAAGAAGGCGGGAACTGCACAAGGAACTAAAAGGGGTACGTTTGAAGTTCATTAGTGAAATTATCAGGGAAGCTAAAAAAATTGTTAAATCCTGTGATACTATGGACAATAATGGTGTTAGTATATAAGTGGACTCAAAATCCCTCTCCGCGCCTCTGCGCCTCTGCGTGAAACAAATAAAATAGGAGAAACTATGCGTGATACATCTAAGTGGGGTGAAAAACTTCGCAAATATATTCGTGAAGACCGTGATTTCAAGAAATATACTCAGGAAAATGATAAGTCACTCAAGGGGCTGGCTCAATTAATAACTGAGGTGGAACTGGGGCTAACACTGCTGCAAAAGGTAGCACCAAAAGAACCTGCTACTGCTGTTTCTGCTCTGCTTTCTGGTCATCGTTTTCCCGTGGAGAGCATGAAGAATCAGGAAAATTGGCAACTGATTCAAAGGGCACGTTTTTATCTCTTGCGTCGGAAAGGAAGAGAGTGGGAACACTCCCTGAAGGAGTATATCCAAGTACCGGAAAGGTTGCGGAGGTTTCAGTTAAACCAGGTAGATGATGTACCACAACAAATAGAAACTAGCGTCTACAAAAAGAAAAAGCGGCCAGAATTATATGAAGAAACTCTCAAGAAAACTCCACCACACAATAAGGAAGAAGTCAAGCTAGCTAAACCGGGTATGTGGTATGCTGAAATTAAACGTGAAGGGGAGTCTCCTCAGGAAATTCCTCTCTCCATTCCCCAGGAAGCATTAACTAATGTTAGCTCTTCTCCTCTTATAACTTTTCAGAGCACCCGCGAAAGAAATCCTTCCTCTACTGTTACTTTCCAAGATTTACTCAAATCAGCCCAGGAAATGGACGATAAACTGAAAAAGGAGGCGGAAAAGGCGGAAAATTATCATCAGCGTCTCTCTCAAGTAGCTTTACACTTGTACCAGGAGGAGGGGGAAGATTTCCAGCCGGGTACGGAGCTGAAAATAGAACAACTTGTTCACATTGTGGGTTTGTTGAATGTGGGGAAATCTACCCTGCTCCAGGTTCTCATTTATCATTTGGCAAAACGGGGACTCCGGTGTGGTTTGATAGTGAATGATGTGGTAGAGTCAGTGCGATTAGCTTCTCTATTCTCTCACAAATTGGGAATTCCAGCAGCACCCATTTTGGGACAAAATCGCCCTGAACACTTAGCCAAAGTAGCTCAACCAATTTTAGCGGGTTCTGGAGAGAAAGACACCATTACCGAGGGAGGAACCCACCCCGCACATCGTTGGTTCAGCTCGGTTTGTCCCTTGTTAGGTTTGTCTCAAGCTGAGAAATGGGAATTTGGAGAGGAACCCTGTCACAGTCTCTATCAAAAGAAGGAAGGAAAGGATGATCAGGAAAAAAAATCCTCTCAGAACCGCAAAAAGCGGGAAAGAGAGGATGGTCATTCAGAGTATGACAGGAAGAGGGATAATTCCACCTGTTCTTTCTATTATACCTGTCCTCGTCACCAGTTGGAACAGGATATTGGTGACTCCATGGTTTGGATCTTGACTCCCGCTAGTTTAATTCATACCCGGGTTCCCAAACAGCTGTTTCCAGAAAGAATACGCTTTGCTGAAGCAGTTTATCGGGAATGCAATTTTCTCTTTGTAGACGAAGCAGATCGGGTGCAGGTGCAGTTAGACGAAGCTTTTGCTCCCTCGGAAACCCTCTTAGATGATACCCCGAAAGGATTGTTAAATCGACTGGGACAGAGTCATACCCCCGTTTACAAGAGTAATCGTCGCAATATGAGGAACGATCTGTATCGAAATTGGTGCAACGCTCAACACGACGCTCAAAAAGCTATCAACAGCATTATTCCTTTGCTCTACGACGAACGGGTTCATCTTTGGTTGGGAGAGTATACTTTTACTGGGCGTTCTCTTTTCAGTCGCATGGTGGGAGAATTGTTGCCAAACTCCGTACAAGAAGGTAGTGAGGATGAGGAACGAAAACTGCGCCAAGAATTTTTGGCAACCCAGGACAGTTTTTTCCGCAACCCTCTCAATAATAAGGTTGGGGGAGAATTAGCACAAATAGCTTTGACTATAACCAATAGTGACAGTATTCCAGAGCAACGAGAATCAATCCAGGTTTGGTGGGAGCAGTGGTTGAAGGATAAGCAAATACCTATTCCTGAGAAGGAAAAATTAGAGGAACTCTTGGTTCGCACTCACTTTGCTATTTTGATTACTATCTTGAATAATAAGCTGGGTTTTCTGGTGGATTATCTCAATGCAATTCAAGGTGTGGGGGAAATTGACGGAGAGGATTTAAACCCATCTCTGGTAAATCGTCCTCCAAAAGACTATCTCCCCGTTGTTCCAGACTCTCCTGTGGGGAATATTTTGGGCTTTAAATACAGTAAAAACCAGAATAACAGTGGGAAGCTGGAGTATTTCCGCTATGTAGGAATAGGGAGGTATTTACTGCTCCATTTCCCCCAACTTTTTGCTGCTGACGATAAAGATGGACCCCATACAGTGCTCATTTCCGGCACTAGCTATGTTCCCGGTAGCCCTGCTTATCATCTTACCCCCAAACCCACAGTTTTATTAAAACCTACAGAAACCAAGGATCAGGGTATTAAAGATAGTCAATTTGAATTTAATCCTCAAATGAATTCTAAGAATAATTATATCAGAGTATTCGGGCCACCATCTGACAAGCGGAAAATAGCTAATGATGAGATGGTGGCTGCTATTTGTAAGAAGTCGGGGCGTGCTCCTTCTTTTCTGAATGGTATCTTTCAGGAACTACAAGAGGAGGAAAAGGAAAATGGGGAAATATGGGGCGATCGCCAACGTCTTCTCCTCATTACCAATAGTTACGATGAAGCAGAATGGGTACAGTCTCGGTTAGAGAATAAGTATAATAATAAGCAGTGTATTGCTCGTTTAATTCGGGATAATGCCAAGGAGGAAGAAGATAGGGAGTGTTGTATTCGTCGGGGAGACATTAGGAATCTGAAAAATCTTCCTTATAACATAGTTGTGGCTCCTTTAATGGCTTTAGAGCGGGGTCACAACATTCTCAATGAGAACAACAAAGCCGCCTTTGGAGCCGCCCTCTTTCTCTGTCGCCCTATGCCGGTTCCTGGTACTTGGGAAAGTACGGTACAACAACTGAACCACTTTGCTCTACAATATATCCAGGAAATTTCTCCTAATTTAACCTTGACAGAAGCAAAAGAAAAGTTTTATAATGAAGCAGTGAAGAAAATGAGGCAACTAAACTCGCGGGCTGGCTCCTTTCGTCAGTTATCCCCAGAGGAACGTTCCGTACTCTGTTGGACTGAATTAGTGAGTATTTGGCAAATTATCGGTCGTTTAGTTCGAGGTGGTGTTCCCTGTCTGGTTTATTTTCTGGACCTCAGTTTTGCCCCCAATTATCCTAAACCAGATAAAGCAACCACTTCACTTTTGGTGGGTATAAGGGAAGAACTTCAATCATCTATAGAAGGAAAAAACCTGCTTTCCTCTGAAAAAACTCTCGCAAAATCCCTCTATGGAGATTTTTACCACGCCCTCAACAAGATAAACATCCTCCGGGAATGAATTGCGTAGGGTGGGCATCGCCCACCTACCAGTATCATGGCTTGCAGCAGAATCGTTTCCAAATCCGATTCATTGAGCAGGATAGGCAAAATTGAAAATATTGGAACACAAAAGCGGAAATTCATATGAACCTTGCCCACCAGCAGACAGTTTTGACGGGGAATGGAGTACCAACTTGGTGGCCCCGCAGCTCTTGGTAAGCAATGCCCACCCTACTTGGGTACATATAAAATTTTGCCCCATCAGCAGACCGTTTTGGTGGGCAATGCCCACCCTACAGGATTAAATCATGGCTTATAACAGAATTCTCCCGGGAGCATGGGAGTTAACAAAAGAAATAGAACACAAAATCTACACCCTGAGGGTTCCCACTGGCTTCCAATCAGTGGCTCAGGCATTAGCAAGGGATGCTCAAATGGGGGGACACCGGAGGTATTCTTCCGTACCAGTTAGATCCCTAGATCCTCTTATCGCAGCAAGTTTTCCCCAAATCATCCAAACTGCCCGTAGGGCTTGGGAAAAAGACCCCAAACCTTGGTTATTCGCAACAGAAAAGCTCCCAGACCTTTCTTTGTTATCATTGTTTGTCAAAGGATGGTTGAGAGAAGAATTTAGCTGTATAGAAGACGTTAGCTCTCGTTTGGATAACCTGGACGATAATTTGTGGTGCTGGGATGAAAATCCTATAACCTATCCAAACCCCTATGACATCGATACTCGTTATTCAGTACTTCCCGATTATCTCGCAAAGCTGTTTCTGGAAAACCAACCCATCCCTTTTAGGTGGCATTACGACAAAAACAGCAATGAGTTCCAGGAAAAAGAGCTAACTTTCTACCGAGTTGTCAGGCTCCAACAAGGGGCTGAACTCATGTCCTGGCCCCCCACTAAAACTCTTTATCAGAAAAAGCAGAAAAAGCCAGACGACAGCACTTACGAGGTAACCATTGACGAGATACCCGTTTCCTTTGTGATTAAATTTCAGCTCCAAACCGTTCCTTGGCGAAAAGAACCCGTTATCTATCATCAACTTTCCCTTCGTCGGTGGCTCACTGAGAGTATCAGATATGTGCCCCGAAACGGAAGGAATGTCTATATTGGAGATAATCGTCGTTGGTTAGATGGAAAGGAGCAACCTTTCTCCTTTATCCCCCTGAAAATGAAGTGGAATAATGAATCATTGCAATGGCACAAAGTAATCCAAGAATTGTCCTATTTCAATGATTCTCCCCTTCCTGAGCCAAATGAATTAAAATCAAATCCTCAATATAAATGGAACGATTTCCAGACAGGTATACAAGCTGCTATTGCTTATCATAGCGTATTATGATGGTTGGTCACCTTGCAAGAATGGTGTGGGGACAATAGATCTGGCGAGTCTAGATAGGGCAATTGAAGAACGTCTTCCTCTTCGTCGAGTAGGGAAAGGGATAAAGGTATCCGAGAAAAATATAGATTTTTGGGGAACAAAAAAGGTTCCCATGTTAGACCCCACCATCGCTACACCAGCTTTTCGTGAATGTGAGCATATTCCTGATACCATTTTAATTCTTTACGACACCCAACCATGTCGAGATAAATTAATCGAGGAAATGGGTAAATTACTTTCTTGGCAACCCGTAGAAGAACCCACAGAATATACTACCCCAGGTGGGGGAACCGGGGAAGAGCAGGTTGATGAAGGTGATTTTGGTTCTCTTTGTCTTAAAACTCAACATGTTCTTGGTATTACCAACAAACTAGATCTAGATTCCAATAACAACCGAGTAGCAGCAATCAACGAGCGGGTTAACGAGATTCGTCAATTTGTCCCCGAAGTTCCTCAGGATAAATTGTGGGGTGCATTAGTGGCTCTCTCCTCTTTGTGTAAAGACCAAATTACTTGGTTATCTTATCCCAAAGCACTGCAAAACCTCCTTAATGAAAGATGGGATCCAGATTCAGTTGCGGATGAAATTGCTCCTGAAGGAGATGAAGAAACAAACTCAACGGAGACACAAAGAGACCAAAATGCGTGCAATCAATTTGTGACAAAATGTTTACGAGATTGCTTGTACACACCCATTGACAAAGAAAATAAACCTGGGGTATTATTCATGGTAGCAGCACAAAACGCCCGGAAATTACTACCTTGGTTAAAAAATCCCCAATTACCCAACGATTTCCCTAATTCTCTGCAAAACATGATAGAATCGGAAAGAAAACGTCTCTGGTTGGTGCGGGTTCGAGATAAGACCAATGGGGAAGTACCCGTTAATATAGTCGAAACTGAAAAAGTTAAAGATTTTGGTGGGAGAGCTACTGGGGTTTTCCGTTGGGAGAATATTTGCGATAACGAGGAACAGGAAATTTTCTTGAGCTTGAGGGAAGGTTTAGATACGGAGCAAAATCTATTAAGAACCTCCGAGTCACGACTAGAAAATGGGAAAAAAGGAGCAGGGAGTAAACCCTTATTAGAAATAGCCATTCTCCATAACCCTGGAATCGAAGCTGAAAAATTAGCTTGTTTCGTTCACAGTCTCCGAAAAAGGTGGCCTTATTTTTCCAGCTCTGTTTCCCTTCCCTTTCCTTTTCCCTTCGCGAAAAAAGCCAAGGAATATGCCGTGAGTGCTCAAGATGAACCAGAGGAAGAACCGGAAGATGAACCAGAAGACGAACCTGTTCAACTGACTTTGTTCGATTTGTAAATGTAACCTGTAGTAACCTGTAGGGTGCGTTACCAACGCACCACCTACTGCTGTCTAGGAACCGAGAAAATTGTTAAAAATTCTAGCCTCATGGACTTTGATATTTTTGACAAATGATGATAGATTGCTATATAATAGGACAGAATCTATCTAAAAAATCTGGCTTGGTAAGAGTACGCTTTCGGTGCGTTAACAACGCACCCTACAATATTGTAATGGAATAAAGATAACCAGGAGGGGCTACTTCAAATCCAACAAACCCTTTTCTTTAATTTTCGGATTAAAACGGATATCCATTGTTACCCCCCGACTTGTTAACTGTGCTTTAATTTCCTCTTCTACCCGACGGGCTACCTTTTTCAAGAGTTTAATGCGAGCTAAATCCTCACTTTTTTCATACTCTTGCTTTTCCAAGGAAGTCATAGTGAGTTTAGCATCAATAGGGTCATTCCATAGTGCTTTATCTTGGTCATTTCCTGTGGGAATAGCCTGATTTTCTGTTATCCAGAGCACCTGGATCTCTTCTAAAAGAGTGCGACTGGGACGACTAATAACTTGAACCTTGACCCAATAGCATTTTTTGGGTTGACGAACTAAATGCTGCTTGAGACTGAGATAAACATCCCGAGAATAGCCCACAAATTGCAGCACCTTCTCCCGGTCAAAAATAGCGTAAACCCCTATTTTTCTCTGCCAATCTTCAGAAATAGTTCCCAAATCATCCAGGAATGGTATATAATCTAAACTATCCAGTGTAGGAATTTCAGTGGTCGCATTCATCATTAATTCTCTTTAACCTTGCGGTAAATAGCACAAAGACGGCGGGGTTTGAAAATTTTCGCCTGAAACATAAAATTAGGGGGCACATTAATAATGATGTGCTTATCTGAGTTATAATAGGGTTCAAACTCACCAGGCATTCCTTTAGGAGTTTTTTTGCTATAGGGAACTGGTTGAAACAGCAACTCCGTAAATTCTACCTGAGTAACCCCTGCTTGGGCGCTAATTTGGGCGATAAACTTATCAGTAGTCAACAACTCAAACAGAGTCATTTTAGCATCGGGAGCCAAAGTAAAACTAGCATCAAAACTCTCAATAATCTTCAGACCCATAGTTCGTGCTTACAGTCAGAAACAACACTGGGGCAATATTACCAAAAAAAGGTGCCTTCATGCTCATTTATCAGCCTTCACCTGGGGTTCCTTCTCCAAACCTTGCCAGCATCTCCTCCCGAGAGAGAGTCAGCAGCAAAGCACTCAACTCTGAAGGTGGCAACTTTAACATGGGGGGTATGGCGCTTTTCAGGGAAGTATCCAGTACCCCAAATCTAATCGCCAGCAGGTTCTCTACCATATCCCGTCTTCCTTCTTGCAAAGTATCTTCTCGCCAACGAAGATAAGCTGGTGACAAGTTCATGATTAACTCCTTCTGCTCACTACTATCTAAATTTTGTCTCATCTCTACATTTATGCGCCAATTGGCCAAAATCTCCAAAATGTCCGGCACCAAAGGGAGCGAACCTGATAGCTTTACCAGTTCTTCGATTGCCTTTTTTTGCGTCCCTCCCCTGCCCAAAATCCTCAGCCAAAGAGTCTGGTCTGTTTCTGGTAGTTGGTTGATAGCAACCAGAGCAACTTTCTCCCCTGCTGGCTGAAAATAAACCCCCTCACCCCAGTCATCATCCTGTTGAGCACCCAATTTCGCTCCCATTGCCTCTGATAGAGTAGGGGATAGAATCCACAAAAGGGCTAACTCTTCTTCCGCAAGATTTTGTTTGTCCCGCCGCGCCTTACGTATTAGTTCCCCATGGAGTTCATATAATTTTAGCTTGCAACTTCTTATTTGGACCAAACTGGGAGCATTGCGGAAAACTTCTATCAAACAAGTTCTGGATGCTATTTTACCTAACAATCCCAGCTCTGCTCTTCGGTTACCTCTTTCAGAGGAAGGTTCAAAATAAACATCTATTTGACGAACTTCACTAGTTACATCCCTACTTGTTTCTACTTGACCCAAAGGTTTTAATAACTCGGCGATGTACTGCTTCGCCAGTTGGTCGTGATGAAGTCTGGTCATCTTCTTATTTTATTCTCCTTGTATCATAAGGGTGGAGGGCTGAACTGGGCAGGATAACTGTCGGGGCTGCTGAAAATTACAAAATGGAGAGGAAGACAAGATGGATAATAATGACTGGGTCAAGCAACTCTTAATGTTTGGGGTTGGTACCACATCCTTGGTCGCTGACAAAGTTCGGGAAGTGAGCGAAGAATTAGTCAAGGAAGGAAAAATCAATCCCGACCAAGCTAAGGGTATGGTAGACGATCTGATGGATCACATCCAATCCGAACAAGACAATATGAGCAACCAGATGGAACGCCAACTGCGAAATATGTTACAAGATTTGGGGGTTCCCCGTCAATCAGAAGTGGATGAATTGCGTGGGCGCATCGATCGCCTTGAACGCCAAGTACGGGATTTGGAAAATAAGCTCTGGCGTTAAAATTGTAACCGCAGATACGGAGGATATCTATATTCATCCGCGTTTATGGTTCAAAAATTGACCAATTGAGAGGTATTATGAGAGAGATTTTCATCAGTTTTGGGGTAATTGTCGCTTGCGCTTTGGTTTTAGTGATCTATTCCTCATTTACTACCAACGCCCAACAAGGGGAATTGATTCAAAATCAAACTCCCCCAAGCATTGAAACTACCAATAATCAACCTGCTATTGAGGAGAAAATAGAAATGGATCTGGAAAACGCCGTTACTACCCCTTCGGGATTGAAATATATCGATGTCCAGAAAGGGGATGGGGCGACTCCATCCAAGGGACAAAAGGTGACTGTTCACTATACTGGAACTCTAGAAAATGGCAGCAAATTCGATAGTTCTCGCGATCGCAACAGCCCTTTCTCTTTTAAAATTGGCGTGAGACAAGTCATTCAAGGCTGGGATGAAGGGGTAGGAACCATGAATGTGGGTTCCCGTCGCACCCTCATTATTCCCCCAGAATTGGGTTACGGTGCTCAAGGTGTTGGGGACGTTATTCCTGCCAACGCTACCCTCATCTTCGATGTGGAACTTCTCGCTATCGAATAATAAGTTGTCGGGTGGGCAATTGCCCGCCCCGGTAGTGCTTTAAACCTACAACATATAACAATAAAAATTGATATATAGGTATTAATAATTAAAAGGAAAATTACTTGGTCAAATGCAGCCAGCAGTAGTATAATAATCAAGGCAAAGATATCCTGATATTGCTCCTGCTCATGATTATAAATCCCCTAAGCTTAACTAAGTTATTAATAAGTGTAACTATGATAGGACTGCAATCTTGCAGCCAATTACAAAAAACTCAACAAAAGTTAACCATAACTGGTTCCAGTACCGTAGCTCCCCTGGTGGGGGAAGTTGCCAAACGCTTTGAAGCTGAGAATCCAGAGGTGCGGATTGATGTCCAAACCGGAGGTTCTTCTCGGGGAATTACCGATGTGGAGAGCGCCGTAGCAGATATTGGTATGGTCTCTCGCGCTTTGAAAAAGGAGGAAAAGGGAAAACTGTACGGGTTTGTCATTGCTAAAGATGGCATCGGTATAATCATCCATAGCAGTAATCCAGTCAAAGAAATTAAAGATGAACAAGTAGTGGCAATTTATCAGGGTCAGATTGATAACTGGAAAGAAGTAGGGGGTAAAGATGCACCCATTACAGTAGTTAATAAAGCCGAAGGACGTTCTACTTTGGAGTTGTTTCTCAAGTATTTCCAGCTCAAGAATTCTCAAATCAAAGTCAAAGTTGTTATCGGCGATAATCAACAAGGTATTAAGACAGTGGCTGGAAATGAGAATGCCATTGGCTACATTTCCGTTGGGGCTGCGGAATACGAAATCGACCAAGGAGTGCCCATTAAACTGTTACCCGTTGGGGGAGTGGAAGCTAGTAGCGAAACGGTTCGCGATGGTAGCTTTCCCCTCTCTCGTCCCCTAAATATGATAACCAAAAACCCACCCTCGGGATTAACCGAGGAATTCATTCAATTCGCTCAATCCGAAGAAGTTCATGACTTGGTTAGAGGACAAAATTTCATCCCCGTCCAAGCACAATAAATTATCTCAGTTTTCCTGGGACTGGTTATTAGTCTGGACTCTGAGGATAATGGCTGCTATCACCGGTGCAATTGTCCTGCTCATCCTCATCTTCTTAATCCTAGAATCCCGACCATTCTTGCAGGTGAAGGGGATTGGACCTTTTTTCACCGACCCCACATGGAACCCCACAGAAGGACTATACAACTTCACCCCCATGCTTTGGGGCACCCTCTTGGCTACCATGGGTTCCGTGGTAGTAGCAACCCCCTTGGGCATTATCTCGGCGCTCTTTTGCCAATATTACGCCCCTGTTGCCATGGGGAACCTCTACCGCAGGCTGATTGAGTTATTAGCGGGGATACCCTCCGTGGTTTATGGTTTCTGGGGACTGGTGGTGTTAGTGCCTCTCATTAATCGCCTCCACCCCCCGGGTGCCAGTCTGCTGGCTGGCATTATCATTCTGACCATTATGATTTTACCCACTATTGCTCTGGTGGCCGATGCCAGTTTTGCCAAGGTTCCCCAGGAATATCTTTTGGGAGCTACTTCTTTAGGATTATCCAAATGGGGAACCATTTGCAATGTGGTATTCCCAGCAGCAAAATCAGGGCTGTTTACGGGAGTCATTCTTACGGTGGGACGAGCAATCGGGGAAACCATGGCAGTACTCATGGTCTGCGGTAATGTGGTCGAAACCCCTACCAGTATCTTCGACCCCATTCGCACTCTCACTGCTAATATCGCTCTGGAAATGGCTTATGCCTTAGGAAATCACCGTTCTGCTCTCTTTGTTAGCGGTTTAGCTCTCATGGCTATTATCGTCCTTTTGGCTGTAGTAGCAGAAGTAATCACAGTTACCAGTCACCAGTTACCAGTTACCAGTAATCAAAGCGTTTCAGTTCAGCAGTCCACAGGTGAGCCATCAATTTATCACTCGCGCGGGAGACCCCACCGTAGGATGCGTTAGCATACGTCTGGAGGAGTGTTTAAAGCTGACAGCTATGGCGTAACGCATCCTACGCTCTAGCGGGGTGGGGAGGGATAGCGCGCCCGCGTGTGGTAAACCACTTTTTAAAATTTGTGTGTTAGAATGTAAAAAATTCAAAAAAGTCAATTTGAGAATGGTCCAACGCGCCTACAGATATAGGTTTTACCCTGATGCCGAGCAAGAGCTGCTCTTGCGCCGCACCCACCCCTCGCTCCCCTCCCAGGAGGGGATGGGGGTGGGTTGGTTTTCAACAAAGCACTGGCAGCGAGAACAGAAGGGTGGAATGAGAGGCAGGAGAGAATCGGATACAAACAAACATCCTCAATGCTTACTGGTTGGAAAAAACAAGAAGAGTTGACTTTTCTAAATGATGTTAGCTCTGTTCCTCTTCAACAAGCTCTGCGCCATTTGCAAACTGCGTTTACTAACTTCTGGTCAAAACACGCTAAGTATCCAAACTTTAAAAAAAAAAGAAATGGGGGAAGTGCAGAATTTACTCGCTCCGCTTTCACATGGAAGAATAAACAACTTAAATTAGCTAAATGCAAACAACCTCTCAATATAGTCTGGAGTCGTCACTTTCCAGATGAATGTGTCCCATCAACAGTTACCGTAAGATTAGAACCATCGTCTAGATGGGACGCAAGCGGTTGCTTCGCAATCGTATCAATACTAGTTGACGACCCCACAGTTAAACCTTTACCCTCAGTTGATAAGAAGGTGGGGCTGGATGTAGGATTAACCACCTTGGTGACGACTAGCGATGGGGACAAAATAGGTAACCCAAGGCAGTTCAAAAAGAAGTACCAGAGGCTAAGAGCAGCAAGCAAAGCGCTTTCTCAAAAACAGTTAAAGTCTAATAATAGGGCGAAAGCTAGGACTAAAGTAGCAAAGATTCATGCAAAAATAGCAGACACCAGAAAAGATTATCTACACAAGTTAACTACCAGACTCATTCGTGAAAACCAAACGATAGTGGTAGAAGACTTAGCAGTACGAAACCTGGTCAAGAACCGTTCGCTTGCCCGTAGCATTAGTGATGCAGGGTGGAATGAACTGGTCAGACAACTTGAGTATAAAAGCGATTGGTATGGTCGTGAGTTGATTAAGATTGACCGCTTTTTTCCCTCTAGCAAGCGGTGTGGAAACTGCGGTTTCGTAATAGATAAATTACCGTTAAGTATCAGAGAGTGGAAATGTACGCAGTGCGAGATTACTCACGATCGAGATATCAACGCAGCTAAGAATATTTTGGCGGCAGGGCTTGCCGTGTCAGTCTGTGGAGCGACCGTAAGACCAATCGGACTTGGCTTCGAGAGGCAGGTGCAAAAGACCCCCGGCATCATCGATGGCGGGGGAAGGAAGCAGAAACCCAAGTAGCGATGCTTGGGAATCCCCTCCCGTAGAATGCGGCCTTCTGTCGTAGGATGCGTTACTAGCCACTGTAGGATGCGTTACTAGCCGTAAGTAGTAGCAACAATACAAACTTTGTTGGCGTAACGCATCGTACTAGCAACAATACAAACTTTGTTGGCGTAACGCATCGTACGTAGCAGCATCCTAAATTAAATGGGTTAGCGTAACGCATCCTACGCGTCAGCGGGGAGGGGAGGATGTCAATAGCGGGTGTCCCAACAGCTCACGTAGTCATCAGTAATCAGTCTAGCGGGACTTAGGGAAAAATTAACACAAAACATATCCCAAACTAGCTCTGTGACTGGCGAATAGGTCGATATGCTCCTGGCGGAATTTGGGGAAAAACGATGTCTTGTTTGACTTTGGAGATCTGGAACTGAGCCGCCAAGCCGCGCGCCTGGTATACAAAAGCCCTAGAATTCAGAAATGACAAATGTTTTCGGCAAATGACAGACGAGGGCTCGGATAGTATTGACCTATTCCCCAGTCCCCGAGCGAATTTGGGGTATACCGGGTATTAAATTTTCCTGAAGTCTCGGCCATCGGGATGGTTTGACGTGAGGTGTACAGTTATTTGATAATGTTTGATGGAGACGTCTTTTATCGAAAATGAAAAAACAACTAGTCGCCACTATAGCGATTGCAACCGTCTTACTCTTCCCTTCCCGCGCTACTCATGCTGTTAGATCTACTATCTTACAGCCAGCTTCGGTTACGACGAATGTTAACAATGTCCAGCTAAATGCCATGATTGACCAAAGTGGGTTATCATCCGGTTACACCAACGAGGATGACTTTAGTACCGCGACAATGGCCACACATGTGAGTCCCACGGGCCAATCTACCAACACCATAGCAGCCACGGCGGCAAGTTTCCCTGTTCTCTTCACCTTTTCTTTCGACAATATTTACAACATCGAAGGATTGGCGCTTTGGAATGATAGATTCCTTTCAGCCATACATGAATTTGAGTTATATGTCGATGACGATAATGATTTTGATAATGGTGGCACAACTCAATTAACTACTTTGTCAGGAATGAACTCTTTTAGTGCAGAGCAGAGTGACTCTGCACCTCTAAGCGCTCAGATATTTGATTTCAGCTCCACTTCAACTCAATTTGTGCACCTAAATGTTCGTAGTAATTTTAATAGCGGGTTTTTGACCATACCGGAAGTAGCTTTTGCTCAATCAGCAGTCGCCGTCCCTTTTGAATTTGGTTCCATACCTGGGATTATTTTTATGGCAACAGTAGGAGGTGCGAACTTCTTCCGGAACAAAAGAAACAGAAAAGACAAGTGAACGGATCGAAGAGTTGAAATGTTACTTTATGAGAGTCAAAAAGCCATACTCGATAGGTAGGGGCTTATTCATCACTCCCCGAGAGAGTTTGAGATCTATTTAGCGTTAAGTTTTCCTTAAGTCCCGTTAGATGAAACAACAAATTACTAAATACCCAATATCAACTATATTAGTCTGGTTAGTTGCTGTTTTAGTGACTGGGACTTTTGCTTGGATTTTGGGGGATATTATTGGGCATGGGGTGGGTGGCATTTCCTGGGAATTTCTCACCACTGCACCTGAAGATGCAGGTCGGTCTGGGGGTATTGGACCCATTTTAGTTTCCACCGGATTAATTTTAGCTGTAGCTATGGGAGTGTCGGTACCTTTGGGGGTGGGAACGGCTATCTTATTAGCAGAGTTTACCTCAGCCACCAACTGGTTTGGGAGGTTCGTGCGTCGTAGTTTGGATGTTTTGGCTGGGGTACCGTCCATTGTCTTTGGACTGTTTGGCAATGCTTTCTTTGCCAAAACCCTGGGTTTGGGCTTTTCCATTTTCTCTGGTGGACTCACCCTTGCTTGTATGGTCCTGCCCATTTTGATTCGGTCGGCGGAAGAAGGGTTGCGAAGGGTTCCCGACGAGTTGCGTTTGGGAGCTGCTGCTTTGGGGTTATCCCGCACTACCACTCTGTTCCATCTCCTGTTACCCGCCGCCATACCGGGACTGCTGGTGGGTTTGGTGCTGGGAATAGGGAGGGCGATCGCCGAAACTGCTGCTCTCGTTTTTACCAGTGGTTACGTGGCGCGAATGCCCGAATCTCTAATGGATTCCGGACGCTCTCTTTCTATCCATATTTTTGATTTGTCCATGAATATTTCTGGAGGGGATACTAACGCCTATGCCTCTGCTTTGGTGTTAGTAGTATTGCTCCTCATGATTAATGCTACAGCAGGGTGGTTAGCTCATCAATCAAGTAGTAAATATAATGACAGTTACCAATTTAGATAACCCACAAGCAACAACTCAAGAATCAGCTTTAATGCGGACAGAGCAGTTGAGTTTATACTACGGTGCTAAGGCAGCTTTTGAAGATGTGAATATTGCTATTAATAGGAGCAAAATCACGGCCCTGGTTGGACCTTCTGGGTGCGGTAAAAGTAGCTTCCTGTCTTGTTTTAACAGACTAACAGATTTGATTGATAACTGTCGCGTAACGGGGCGCATTATGCTGGGAGAATGGGACGTGATGAACCGCAAAATAGACACCATCGCCCTCCGAAGGCGGGTGGGTCATATCTTCCAAAAACCCAATCCTTTTCCCCTATCTATTTGGAAAAATATTGCTTTTCCTTTAAAAGAACATGGAGTGACAAACCGCCAAGAAATCGATTCTATTGTGGAAAGGATACTTAAAGATGTGGGATTATGGCATGAGGTAAAAGACAGACTCAAAGATAGCGCCCTTGCTCTTTCTGGGGGTCAACAACAGCGTCTCTGCATTGCTCGCGCTTTAGCATTGGAACCGGAAGTTTTGCTTATGGACGAACCTTGTAGCGCCCTGGATCCGATTTCTAGCGGTGTGGTAGAAGATTTAATTGCTAGTTTGCGCCAAAGGTACGCCGTATTAGTTGTCACTCACAACTTAGCTCAAGCGAAGCGCATTGCTGACTATGTTGCTGTATTTTGGGTACGAGATAATAAGGGGAAATTAATTGAGTTTGGGGAGGCATTGCAGGTATTTTCCTCCCCGAACCATGACCTTACTGCTGCTTATATTAGTGGCGATCGGGGGTAGGGTATACAGTTACCAGTTATCAGTTATCAGAGAGCGATCAACCTATGATATTATATTATCGACTAGATAAGGGTTTCGCGCTGCATACGCAAAGAAGAAAGGGAGAAAGTTTTGTGAGCAAGTCTCCCCCAGACCCTAGACCCGCGCTTGGGCGCTATAGCTCTTAACTAAAATGCCTCCTATAGCTTAAACTCGAATCCAGTAGCTGAATAAGTATTTTGAGCCGTTCCCCTAAAATTTAATGACCGAGCTAACATATGACTCAGCAGTTTCCCACACGGTGGCCTTACTCAACCACTATGGTTTTGACATGAAAGGGTACACTGCGGAAGAATTAATCGCCGAGTGGTTGACAGTCTATACAGCTGTTTGGATCCGTTTAGCGGCGCTCGAAGCACTGTATCAGGGACGTTATAAAGCTATTTCAGTAGAGCAAATCTTGAACTGCTGGAAGAGACGAGGTAGTCCCAATTTCCATTTTAATGGGGATTTCGAGCGGTTGATCTCTCGCAACCTCCCCCGACATATAGGAAGCTCAGAAAATTCTTCCCCTATTATGGAGCAAGATTTCTCTTTATCTCAGGACTCTGTACCGAGAACAACTGAAGTGGAGCTACCCAGGACTGACCAAGGAGAGTCCGTCCCAACTCAGCGTAATTTGTACGGAGTACAATCACAACAGAAGATAGAATCGAGTGTGGGTGTCCGGACGCAAGGTGTCGCTGTTCAGGAGAAACAAACTACCTCTACCATAATTGCTGTGTCTGAAATGGAAAGACAAGCATTAATTCAGTCTAATCGTCCTATTGGTAAACTACAGTCGGAAATGGAGGAGAAAAGCAAGGTAGAGAAGCAACCAGAATCTCTCATTTCTAGGCGCTCTCAAGCTTATAAGCAACCCATTGGTCGATTTAAACCCCAAGCTGATGGTTCTCAATGTTACTCTAAGCTCCGAGCTGTTGCCCGGCAGGATTTAGAAGAGGTTGAATGATGCAAAATTGACAACTGGTAACTATCATGGTATTTGTTAGAACCTTTGCGCTCTCTGCGAGTCTCCGAGCGGCTACTTAGCGCCTTTGCGCGAAACCCTTCCTAGATGATAATATAATTGGGCGATCGCTTCTTTTAGGAGCTGGTAACTGGTATTGCGAAGCTTTGCGAAGCTTTGCGTAAGCTTTGCGAAGCAACCGCCCTTGGCGTCCTGGTCCCTGATAACTGGAAAAGGCGGCACCCAGACTCGAACTGGGGATAGGGATTTTGCAGACCCCGGCCTTAACCACTTGGCTATGCCGCCGTTAATTAGCTCGATTTCTAATCATAGCAAAAAAAAATCCAGATGGCAAGGAGTGGGAAAAAATTTATCATTTGTTAACATATTAACTAGTTGCCAGGGGTTCGACACTAGGATAATCTAGATTGAGTCCGGAAATCTAGATTCCAGAAAACATTAATATGACATCCTCTGAGGGTACTATTCGCATTGGTTCTCGAAAAAGCCAGTTAGCACTGGTTCAAACTTACTGGGTACAAGAAGAGCTTACTCTTCGTTTTCCCTATATTCAGTTCCACGTGGAGACCATGAGTACGTCCGGAGATAAAATTCTGGATGTTGCTCTGTCCAAAATTGGCGATAAGGGGCTATTTACGAAGGAGCTGGAGCTGGGAATGCAGCAAAACCAGATCGACTTTGCAGTTCATTCTCTCAAAGATTTGCCCACTAATCTCCCCGAAGGATTAATGTTGGGCTGTGTTACGGAAAGAGTTGACCCTGCTGATGCTTTGGTGGTAAATGAAAAACACAAGGATAAGCAGCTGGATACTTTACCCTCCGGAGCGGTAGTGGGAACTTCTTCTCTGCGACGGTTAGCTCAGTTACGTCATCATTACCCCCATCTCACTTTTAAGGATGTGCGGGGAAATGTGAATACCAGACTGAAAAAACTGGATGCTGGGGAATATGACGCTATTATTTTGGCAGTAGCAGGACTACAGCGACTTAACATGAGCGATCGCGTCCATCAAGTTATCGCTGCTGAAATTTCTCTCCACGCTGTGGGTCAAGGAGCACTAGGAATTGAATGTCGTCAAGGAGATGCTAGGGTATTAGAAGTAATCAAAGCCTTGGAACATGAACCCACTCGTCATCGCTGTGATGCAGAACGTGCTCTATTACGCTCATTGGAGGGTGGCTGTCAGGTTCCCATCGGTGTTAATACAAAGGTAGAAGGAGATTTCCTGACTTTAACGGGAATGGTAGCCAGTTTAGATGGTCAGCGTCTGATTAAGGATACTCTGAAGGGGAATACAAAAGATGCAGAACAAATAGGTGTGGATTTAGCAGAACGTTTGCGAGAACTTGGAGCTGGAGAAATCTTAGCAGAAATCTTTGCAGAGATTAATAGAGAATCAAATAACTAATGTATGTTAAGTTTAAAGATAAAGATGGAGCTACCTTCTAATTTTGCTACCTATACCCAATGGTCCGGTATAGCCACCCTTGTGTTTCTTCTCCTTACTATTCTTGCTTTTATCCTCAGTTGGGGTATTCGCTTTCGTTTAGTAGGGGTTACCGCGTTTATGGGGGTTATCACCTGTAGTATTTTTGCTCTCGGACTGGGGTTATTTACCCCAACCACAATTCCAGGTTCAGTGAGTTATACTTTAGTATACGATAATGGAGCAACTGAAGCGGTGATTGCCCTGCCTCCTACAGTTAATACTTCGGAAATAGAAGCAACTTTGCGTACTGCTGCTGATAAGGTGTTCTCCTATGGTAGACTAGGTTCGGGTGACAATAAGCTTACTATCCGGGCACGGACGTTATTGCACCCAGAACCAGGTATTACTAAACCTCTTTACTTGGGTCAAGTGAAACACTCTCTCGGTAGGAGAGAAGATGAGGAAATGACGGTGGAACTGTTTGAGGAAAATATTGCTCAATTACCATCACAAGTACAATAACAGTTTGGGGAGGCAAAATGTCTAGTGCAACAGTAACCACTCTATTACCAACCCCTACTCAGGTACTGCGAGGAGTTAAAATTATCTCCGAGGTTGGTTCCAAAATTGCTAGTTTTGGTTCTCGTCCTTTGGTGGTGGGAGGGGATACCACTCTCTCTTTAATTGAACCTCAACTGGAACCTATCTTCAAGGAGTATAACCTGACTGCTATCTTTGCTAATTATGGATCAAATTGCTCCGAAAGCAGTTTAGAATTTCTGAAAGAGAGAGTAAAGCACCATGAGGCTGATTTTATCATTGGGGTAGGTGGAGGAAGAGCGCTAGATACAGCTAAACTCCTTGCTTATCACTGTCTGTTACCCATAGTCACTATTCCCACTTCTGCTGCCACCTGTGCTGCTTGGACTGCTCTAGCTAATGTATACTCTAATAAGGGAGCATTTCAATATGACGTCCCTTTGCATCGCTGTCCCGACTTGCTGATGCTGGATTACAGTTTAATTCAGACGGCACCCCAACGGACTTTAGTAGCAGGAATAGGGGATGCTATTGCTAAGTGGTATGAAGCCTCCGTGAGTAGTGATGCGGCTCACGATACCCTCACTATAGCAGCAGTTCAGCAGGCTAGAGTACTGCGAGATATCCTGCTGCAAAAGTCTGGGACTGCTTTAGAAAACCCAGGGGGAGAAGATTGGCCGGAAGTAGTGGATGCTACAGTATTGTTAGCTGGGGTAATTGGGGGTTTAGGGGGAGCAAATTGCCGTACCGTTGCTGCTCACGCCGTACACAATGGTCTTACCCACATTACCTCCACAACAAATACTTTACATGGGGAAAAGGTAGCCTATGGCATTTTGGTGCAACTTCGTTTAGAAGAGATGGTGCAGCAAAACCAATTAGCAGCTTCAGCACGACAGCAATTGTTAAAATTCTATCATGAGGTGGGGTTACCCCAAAATTTAGAGGATTTGGGTCTGGGTGATGTAACCTTAGAAGCACTGCGTCGGGCAGCTACCATAGCTTGTAACCCCAATTCTGACATCCACAGGCTACCTTTTACTGTTATACCAGAACAACTGGTGGCAGCAATGGTATCCACTACTATTCCTATCCCACCTTCGGGCACAAATAACCAACCCAAAAGAACCAGAAGCAAAAGCAATGATAGTCCGAGCAGAACGTCTTAGCTCTCTCCCAGCTTATGTCTTTGCCCGTTTGGAGGAACTGAAAGCCCTGGCACGAGAACAGGGATTAGATTTAATCGATTTGGGAATGGGAAACCCAGACGGACCTCCACCCCAACCTATAATAGACGCAGCTATTACTGCTTTATCTAATCCCCAAAATCACGGTTATCCCCCCTTTGAAGGGACAGCTAGTTTCCGCAAAGCCATCGCTACTTGGTACCAAGGTTCTTACGACGTTGATTTAGACCCTGAGAGCGAAGTCTTGCCCCTTATTGGTTCTAAGGAAGGACTGTCTCACCTCGCTTTAGCCTATATTGACCCTGGGGATGTTGTTCTGGTTCCCAGTCCAGCTTATCCTGCCCATTTTCGCGGTCCTTTAATTGCAGGGGGAAAAATTCATCCTCTCCCCCTCACAGCAGAAAACGACTGGTTAATTGATATAAGTGCTATACCTGAAAAGGTAGCACAACAAGCAAAGATTCTTTATTTCAATTATCCCAACAATCCTACTACGGCCACGGCCCCCAGGGAATTCTTTACAGAAATTGTCGCCTTCGCTCGTCACTACAATATTATCCTCGTCCATGACTTAGCCTATGCAGAAATTGCTTTTGACGGTTATCGACCCACCAGTTTATTAGAAATTCCCGGAGCAAAAGAGATTGGAGTTGAGTTTCATACTCTCTCTAAGACCTATAATATGGCAGGTTGGCGGGTTGGTTTCGTTGTAGGTAATTCTGATATTATTCAAGGGTTGCGAACCTTGAAAACCAATCTAGACTATGGTATTTTTGCCCCTATTCAAACAGCAGCAGAAACTGCATTACAATTACCCCATACTTATATTAAAGCAGTCCAGGAACGGTATCGTCAAAGACGGGATTTTTTGCTCACAGGTTTAGCTGAGTTGGGTTGGCAAATTACTCCGTCTCAGGCTACTATGTATTTGTGGGTTCCTTGTCCTCTAGGTATGGGTTCCACAGAATTTGCCCTGACAGTTTTGGAAAAAACAGGAGTGGTTGTAACCCCTGGAAATGCTTTTGGGCAAGGGGGAGAAGGATATGTGAGAGTTAGTTTAATAGAGTCGTGGGATCGCTTACAGGAAGCATTGAGAAGGTTAAAGCAAGCAAATATTTATTATGGTCATAATAAATAGACTTAACTTATCTAAGTTTTAAAGCATACAGTTTAAATTTACAAGTTATTACCAAGAACCGTAATTTCGCCCGGGAATAAATTGCGGGCTCATAGGTAAAGTCACCCTTCGGGGACGATTAGACTCTTCAAGAATGGATATCACCACTTACCATGAAGGCGGAAACTTCGAGTGCGGCTTCGCCGACCGCCTAATTAATCTTCTCTTATAATATAGCAATTCGCGCTGGCGTATTTACAAATTTTCAAACCGATTGCGAAGCAATCGCCCTTGGCGTCCGATTACTCAAACCTTTTTTATGATGCTGCTCATATTGCTAGCGCCCAACAGAGTCGAGCAGATGTTTTTTTGACCACTGACGATCGCCTATTGAGAAGAGCAAAAAGATTCTCTGACTCAATAAAGGTGAAAGTCATGAACCCCACAACATAGCTATATGAAATTACCCAATAGGTCGAAATCTAACATGAGAATGACTCAACGTGAAATTATGGAGAAAGGCTACCAAGCCTTGGTGGATACCCTAGGTGTGGCTGGTGCTATGGGCTTTATCCAGTACTACAATCCTGGTGAAGGAGACTATTCTCAAAACCGACACCAGTGGTTCAAGCCCACCTCCCTGGAAGAAGTTTTTTCAGAAATGGAGCAACCAGAAGATTTGGACCGTTATGAAGAAATAATCGCTATACTGGTAACTATCCCCCGTTCCCGGAAAGAAAATGCTCAATACAACCCTGCGCCATCGTTATAAAATAACCCAAGATTTAGGAAAAGGTGGGTTTGGACAGACTTATCTCGCACAAGATACAGACTTACCAGACCACCCCTATTGTGTGGTTAAGCACCTAAAACCTCAAAATAACAATATTTTAACTATAGCCCGCGGGCTTTTTGAACGAGAAGCAAAAACTCTCTATGGTCTGAAACACGACCAAATACCCACTCTGTTTGCTTATTTTGAGGAAAATGGGGAATTCTATCTCGTACAAGAGTATATCTAAGGTCATGACTTGAGTCAAGAAATTATTCTCGGGAGACCTTGGAGTGAAGAGAACACTAAGGTTTTGTTGCGAGACTTATTAGAGGTTTTAGCTTTCGTCCATGAGAATCATATCATTCACCGGGACATTAAGCCTGCCAATATTATGCGACGGGACAGAGACAGGAAGTTAGTGCTCATTGATTTTGGCGCTGTGAAGGAAATCAATGTGCTGCAAGTTAATGCTCAAGGACAGACAAGTCTAACGGTGAGTATTGGTTCTCCCGGGTATATGTCCGCTGAACAAGCTATTGGAAAACCGAAGTTCGCCAGTGATCTATATGGGGTGGGGAGAATCGCTCTGGAAGCGTTGACCGGGTTGGAGCTTCATAATATGGCGGAGGATCCTTCTACAGGAGATATTATTTGGCGCCCCCACACTCAGGTTTCTCCTCAGTTTGGAGATTTTTTGGATAAAATGGTGAAAGACCACTTTTCGTCCCGCTATCCTAATGCTGGGGAAGCTTGACAAGCACTTTTAGACTGTTCTCCACCTCCTTCTTCTTCTCCACCTCCTTCTTCTTCTCCACCTCTTTCCTCACCAAAACCAAATATCTACTTAGTTAACACCCTCACAGGTCATAGCAAGTGGGTTTCCTCCGTAGCTATCAGTCCAGATAATAGCACAATTGTGAGTGGGAGCTGGGACAAGATCATTAAAGTGTGGGATTTAGGTACAGGAAGATTGAAACAAACTCTCACCGGTCATAGGTGGCCGACTTTGTCCGTAGCTATCAGTCCAGATAATAGCACAATTGTGAGTGGTAGCGAAGACAAAACCATTAAAGTGTGGAAAGTTTCCCGTTGATCCCCCCGCCCTATCGGGCACCCCCCTTGTGAAGGGGGGGCTGGGGGGGATCTTGCCTTGTTACCTGACACACCCGAGGCTCTTTTGGTGGGCAATAATAAATTTCCTTCATCAACAAACGTTGTTCCAATTGCCCACCCTACGAAACTTTGCGTCTTTGCGCCTTTGCGCGAGACTCTTTTGGTGGGCAATGCCCACCCTACTAGAATAAAAAATAACGTTGTGTCATAGGCAAAATCATAGCTGGTTCGCAGGTTAACAACTCCCCATCAGCCCTAACTTCATAGGTTTCCGGATCCACTTCCATTACCGGTAAAACATCATTCAATTTCATATCCTTTTTGCTCAAAGAACGAGTATTGCTCACCCCAACCACCTCTTTGAGCAAACCTATTTCCTCCCTAATGCCCCTATTATAAGCAATTTGAGAAACAAAAGTGAGGGAAGTAGCAGCTACCGCACCTCCAAAACTGCCAAACATAGGACGCATATGAACAGGTTCTGGGGTAGGAATACTAGCATTGGGATCTCCCATTTGAGAGAAGGCGATCGCCCCGGATTTAATCACAATTTCTGGTTTCACCCCAAAAAATCCCGGTTTCCACAAGCACAAATCTGCCAATTTCCCTTCTTCCACCGAACCCACATAGCTAGAAATACCGTGAGCAATGGCAGGATTAATAGTATACTTAGCTAGATACCGTTTAGCGCGGAAATTATCCGCAAAACCCGTCCCTAAACTACCTCGTTGTACCTTCATCTTATGAGCTGTTTGCCAAGTGCGCAAAATGGTCTCCCCTACCCTCCCCATAGCCTGGGAGTCCGAGGCTATCATGCTAAAAGCCCCCAAATCATGTAAAATATCCTCAGCAGCAATAGTTTCCCGGCGAATACGAGATTCAGCAAAAGCCACGTCCTCAGGAATACCCCGATCTAAATGATGACAAACCATCAGCATATCCAGGTGTTCTTCCAAGGTATTAGCAGTATAAGGACGAGTAGGATTAGTAGAAGAAGGCAAAACATTAGCAAGACCACATACCTTGATAATATCGGGGGCATGTCCTCCCCCAGCCCCTTCCGTGTGGTAGGTGTGGATGGTCCGCTCCTTAAAAGCGGCGATGGTATCCTCCACAAACCCTCCTTCGTTGAGGGTATCAGTGTGAATAGCCACCTGAACGTCATATTCTTGGGCCACCTGCAATGCAGTATCTATAGTAGCAGTGGTAGTGCCCCAGTCTTCATGTAATTTCAAACCCATAGCCCCAGCTTGGACTTGTTCCACCAACCCCCCTGGTTGACTGCTATTTCCCTTCCCCAAAAAACCCAAATTTACCGGAAAAGCATCTGCTGCTTGAAGCATACGGTGAATATGCCAAGCACCGGGAGTACAGGTAGTAGCGTTGGTTCCCGTAGCAGGACCGGTGCCTCCCCCTAACATAGTAGTAATACCGGAAGCGATAGCTGTTTCCATTTGTTGAGGACAGATAAAGTGAATATGACTATCAATACCTCCAGCAGTGAGAATCATCCCTTCTCCTGCCACCGCTTCCGTCCCTGGACCGATAATAATATCTACCTTATCTTGAATATAGGGATTTCCTGCTTTACCAATCTTGAGGATTTTCCCGTCTTTAATACCGATATCCGCTTTAATTATACCCCACCAGTCCAAAATCAGAGCATTAGTAATCACCAAATCTACCCCACCCTCACCTCGAGAGATGGGAGACTGTCCCATACCATCCCGAATCACCTTCCCACCGCCGAATTTTACTTCATCTCCGTAGACAGTTAAATCTCGTTCCACCTCAATGAACAGTTCCGTATCCGCCAATCGCACCCTATCCCCGGTGGTAGGACCGTAGGTTTGGGCATAAGCAAGCCTTCCCATTCTCGAACTCATTGGACTTTCTCCCAGCTACACATAGGATAGGAATATTCTAACGGATATAAGTTTCACGCAGAGACACAGAGTCCCAGAGAGGAGGAAGAGTTTAATTGCACTAGTAGTACTATAATGGATCCCTTTTTTTAGGCAGACTCTTTCCCAATTTTATCATAGCCCCAAAATCACACCGATGTCTTCCCCTATTTTGATAATTTTACGTTAAAATTTAGATAGAGCGAGGAGTAGAGAAGGATCGTTCAAATTAAACCACTTTTTTTTAGACACACCCTCCCCATTCTTCTATGACCCTATAGTAACTCCTAAATCCAACCTTGTCAATCCCCATTCTGCCGTTAATTGTTAAGAATTGTGAAGAAAAATTTTCTCAGTAAATATACATAGATTTGAACAACGTTTAACTAATTTTGGTTAGATAAGAAATATTGATATACTACAAAATGTAACAAAAACAATAGTTATCTGCGTGAAACCTTCTTATCAGTAGGACTCAATTCAGTTCAACTAATCGACTCCCCCAGCTCATGCTGAAAGTGTTGAGCACTAAATCTAAATACATTATCATACATTTAGTTTTTATGCTATACTCATGCTCACTGGTCACTGGTCACTGGTCACTGGTCACTGGTCACTGGTCACTGGTCACTGGTCACTGGTCACTGGTCACTGGTCACTGGTCACTGGTCACTGGTCACTGGTCACTGGTCACTGGTCACTGGTCACTGGTCACTGGTCACTGGTCACTGGTCACTGGTCACTGGTCACTGGTCACTGGTCACTGGTCACTGGTCACTGGTCACTGGTCACTGGTCACTGGTCACTGTTTCAAACATACCTCGTTCTTGCAATTGAGCGATAAAGAACTCTTCTAAAGAGGGACGAGCTAAATTGAGACTGAGCAGTTGAGCTTCCATAAGACGGAGACCTGCCATAAACTCCTGAGGTTCTCCTTGGAGTTGACCCCACCAACAATCACCCTTCCAACGGAGGTTAGTTAGCCACCGTTTCAGTCCCTCTTCATTCCCCCCTTTTACTGTAACCTGATAGGTGTCCCCTGTACCCAAAAGTTCATCCAGAGTTCCGCTGCAAATTAATTCTCCCCGAGCGAGAATGGCGATGCGATCGCATATTTGAGCCACGTCCCCCAGAACGTGAGAATTAAAGAAAACCGTCTTCCCCTGTTCTTTCAGGGAGAGAATGATTTCCCGGATCCGATAACGTCCAGTGGGGTCCAACCCGGACATAGGTTCATCCAAAAATACCACTTCCGGGTCATTAATCAAAGCTTGAGCCATGCCCACCCGTTGCAGCATACCCTTAGAATAGCGACCCAGTGGCTCTTTCTTTGTGGTGGACTGAGCCAACCCCACCAATTCTAGCAGTTGGGGAATGCGAGTCTGGTAAACAGACTTGGGAATTTGAAACAATCTAGCAGTAAATTGCAAAAACTCCCAAGCAGTCAGGTAGTTGTAGAAATAGGCATTTTCCGGTAAATAGCCAATGCGTTGCTTTACCGCCCGATCCCCTAAAGGACGACCCAGCAGCACTGCCCGTCCAGAAGTGGGACGGACGATACTCAACAGGATTTTCAACAGAGTGGTTTTCCCCGCACCGTTGGGACCCAGTAAACCAAAAGTTTCTCCCGGTTCCACCGTCAAAGAGCAGTTTTGCAAAGATTCAACTTTTTGATTCAGCCAAAAGCCAGTACGGTAAACCTTGCCCAAACCCCAAGTTTGGACCACTGGCATTGTTTCGTCGGCCAGGTTTTCAGTAACAGAATCCATTCTGGATAGATTTTAGTTGACAAATGCTCACACTTCCTATACAAGAGAGCAATTCTAAGCTGGGCGGGTGCGTAAAATTGCGGTGGGCAATGTCTACTATAATCCGTCAAATCAGCAGGCGATCGCCCAACCCAAAGTTACTCCAAAACAAATCCTAACCACCAAAACAGTTGTTATCCCTATAATTAGGGCGTTTTTTTTGGGCGCACTCCTTTCCAATTTTATCATAACCACAAAATTTCAATTTGTCAACCCCTAGGTTTCAGAAAACAGCTCAAACTTAGACAGGAAAAGGGAAACAGAGTTATTTTTTCTTCATAAACTTTTTTTTAAGACACAGCCTCCCCATTTTTCTTTAACTTCATCATAGTCCTCCGATGTAACCTTGTCAACCCCTATTTCGCCGTTAATTATTAAGAATTGTCACAATATTTTTCCTAAGTCTATATACTCAAATTCTCCTATGTAGAACAAATTTAGCTTGAGATTTGAAATACTAATCAATTACAACTTGTTGTATAATAAAAACTGATATAAAACAGAAAGAGCTATTTTAAGGAACTATTTCCCATTATCTAGAATAAACCACAATTCCAGTTTTGTCAAGACCTAAGCCTTTTCCCTCAGGTATGCTTTTGGCCAAAAAGTTTGACAATTTGTAAAATTTGAGTCATAATCAGGATGTGCCCTGTGGTACAAGTCATTCGCAAAGAACAAGAAAATGTTGAAAAAACTCGGTTTAGTTCTGTCCACCATCTTACTAGCTATGGCCACCTTGGCCCTATCCGCAGCCCCCGCTGATGCAGCTACTGTAGAGGTACAAATGGGTGCCAGCAACGGTCCCCCCCTACAGTTCGTTCCCAACACCGTTACCATCAGCCCTGGAGACACGGTGAAGTGGATCAACAACAAGTTCGCCCCTCACAATGTGGTCTTCGAAGGAAGTTCAGCGGAGAAACTATCTCATAAACAGTTAGTATTTAAACCAGGTGAGTCTTTTACCACCACATTTGATGAACCCGGAACTTACAAGTATTTCTGCCAACCCCATCGCAGTGCGGGTATGGTAGGTAAAGTGATTGTCAAATAGAACATTTCACGAACCTCCTCCCTTCCACGAAGTTTGACAGCTTGTCGTTTGACATAGTTACCCATTTGGGATTAAGATTCAGGTTGAACCTGATCCTAAGAGGAAAAGAACCTTGAAAAAACTACTATTTGCTGTCCTGCTAGTTTTAACATTCATCACTTTCAGCTTCCCCAGTCCCGCTTTTGCTGCTGGGGATGCAGCTAGCGGAACGAGCGTCTTTAAAGCTAACTGCCAAGCTTGTCATCTGGGGGGGAGGAATACAGTCAACCCCCAAAAAACTCTGAAAAAGGAAGACCTGGAGAAATATGACATGTACTCCGCTGCTGCGATTATCAAGCAAGTAACCAATGGTAAAAATGCCATGCCCCGCTTTGGTGGTCGCTTGAGTTCTAAGCAAATTGAAGACGTAGCAGCCTATGTCTTAGCACAAGCTGATAAAGGCTGGTAGAGTAACCAGTGACCAGTGTCCAGTGTCCAGTGTCCAGTGACCAGTGACCAGTGTCCAGTGTCCAGTGACCAGTGTCCAGTGACCAGTGTCCAGTGTCTGAATTTAACTGGTTACTGGTTACTGACTAACTGGTAACTGCTGAGGCGATCGCCTGTTACAATTTAACCATATCATTACCCATTAAAATGACAAAAGGCAAAATTGTCGCCATTATTACCGGAGCTATTTCTCTATTTCTGGCTATTACCTACCTCATTATCGTCCAATTGTTAGATTTTCGGGGGGAAATGGTTCCCGCACCCATCAGTCAGTCAGTAGGGTGGGCATTGCCCACCAACAAGTAACGTTGCAAACCAAATTATTTGTGGAAAGTCTCGCGCAAAGGCGCAAAGTAGCAAAGAATGTAAGCTAAAATAGTGGATTAGGCTTCATAAGGGTTTATATTTCGTTATATCAGTTAAAGAGATACTTCCTCAATAGAGTCAATAGAAGAAATCCAGTTACTATCCATCGCCTTTTCTTCCTTGTGGGCTGTATAATAGGGACAACTATCTTGACAGTTTGGCAAATGAGGAAACTCACTAGCTTCCAACCAACTATCTAAATTACTTAACAAGCGAGTTAAATCTTCTCTAGTTTGCTCGTGTTGGCTGCTATTATAAGTAAAAGTAAAACTTTCAGGTTTGTGAGGAGGCTTAACAAACCAATAAATCATCTCAATTTGTTCCGGTAAATAGGAAGTAGTTTCTGCTAAAATATAGAGATAGAGTCTCGTTTGCCAGTTAGAAGCTAATTTGGCCTGGTTTTGGGGTTTAAGATAGGTTTTCCAATCGATTATTTTAGCTATTGAATCATCCAGAATAAGCAAGTCGTAGATAACCGTCAGTAAATATCTTCCGAAACTCAAAGTGCGACAATGTTCCGCATCCCGCTTGGTTTGAGGGCAACCTTCCACCTGGGGTTGGGCAATTTCTGGAGCAGCACTAAGGAGAGAGGCGATGGCAGTAGCTAATTCCTCATCTTCTTTTAAGAGAGATTCTATCGGTAACCCCAATTCCCGCTGTTGCATCAAGAGGTGAAACCGATTCCCCCAAGCGAATCCTGCTTGTTGTTCTGGACTGATAGGGGAGGACAATTGCTCGAGGTAAATCTTTTGGAACTGAACTGGACAAGTTTCCAGTAAATTGAGTTGTCCTTGAGATAGACGAATCATATATAATAATAGTTGTAATATCTTAGATTAGATTATAGCAACAACAAAGAACGAATGAAAATTCATTATTTAACAGCAGGAAAAGAGACAGGGAAACCAGTACTTTTGCTTCATGGAGCTAGTTTTAGCTCCCAAACTTGGCAAGAACTAGGCAGTCTAGAACTCTTAGGGGAGCTAGGATACAGAGCAGTTGCCGTAGACCTGCCGGGATACGGCAAGTCTCAGAGATTCTTCCACGGTTCAGCAGAAGATTTTATGGGAGAATTAATTGAGGAATTAAAATTAACCAAACCAATTGTTGTCTCCCCTTCCATGAGTGGCGGTTATAGTCTGCCCGCCATCGCCTCTTACCCCGAAAAGTTCGGCGGTTTGGTAGCAGTTGCTCCGGTCAGAATTGCTCAATTTAGGAAACAATTGGAAGGAAATAAACTACCCGTGCTAGCAATTTGGGGCAGTAATGACCGGATCGTAGCTGTCAGTCAAGCAGACTTGTTAGTCAAAGCAATGCCCAATGCTCGCAAAGTTATCTTAAAAGATACCGGACACGCTTGTTATATGAGAGCAATCCAAGAGTTTCACGCCCATTTACTCCAATTTATCAGAGAACATTAATCAGTGACCAACCACCAACTATAGCAATCCTATATGATAAAAGAACTTAGGATTGCTATACCAAATAAATCAATCTTTAACTAGGACAAATACGTTGCCTTCATTACCCCGACCCAGACGCAAGTCAGAGTCCAAATAAGTAGTCTCCAGCCACCCTTGCTGATTGCGATTGGAGATGTCAAAATCAAGAGGGAAAAACTTTTTCTCCGCTTCCAGTTGTTCTATAAACTGACCGGGAGAACGATAGTTGATGAAGCGTTGCAAGCTAATAATAGAGCGCTGGAATTTCACATTCACTCGTCGCTGGTCAACGGGTTCATAGCTCGCTGCAACGCTCACCAATCCTTCTAAAAAGGGTAAGCCAATAATTTCGGCAATATTATAGACTTTATTCTGGGCTGGGCGAATGGATTGATAGATTTGACCAATTGTGAGTAGGGGGAATCGATCGAAACCGAGTAATTGCTGATTGGTAGTGTAGAGCAAGCGCCAGTTACCTGCAAGCAGATCCGCTGCTTCTAGGGGTTTTGGCGTCGGGTTGTGGTCTTCCAACCGTTCTATGGCAGCTAGAACTTTCACTCTGTCAATTTCCGAAGCGAGCAAACCGCGATTTTGGCCTGCGATCGCTTCTAATAACGCTGTTTTCTCACTCATAGTCAGACTCCTTAGCTAGATCTCCAGTTCGATTGTAAACTTGAGCTACAAGCTGAGCCAAACCCAGTCAAAAATGCCATGGTAGACTGTGAATATTCCATTGCTAATTTACTAATTTCATGAAGAAGAATCGGGCCTTACGTCAAGAACCCCGCTACGAACCAGCAGCGGTGATTCCCCTGAACCCAGAACCATCTCTGATGGATTGGTTAAAAATGAATAATCGTCTCATCCCTCGTGAAGTCGAAGAAATCGCGAATAAGATAGATGACGATAGAGAAATTTTACAACTGATGGACGCTGAGGATCCAAGCTACAGGGAACCGGAAGAGGAGGAGTGAAAGAGGGAGTGGTGGAAGACGGAAAATTATTATCGCCGAAAGTTTTCAATCCTTCCGGTAGGGATTTGCTGCTATTTTTAGCTGGACTCTTACTCTTGGGAGCAACTGTCAGAGATTTGATTCTGGATCAATTTCCTGGGGGATCCCTTCTCTTACCCCTGCTCCTATCTGCTGTAATTAGTGCAGCGGTGGGTTATGGGGTGGTTCCCTTGCTCCAAAGGCTGAAAACGGGACAAATCATCCGGGAGGACGGACCGGAAAGCCATCTGAAAAAAGCAGGCACCCCCACTATGGGGGGCATATTTTTCATCCCCTCCGCAGTGCTGGTAGCCCTGTTCTGGTCCGGTTTTGCCCCAGATGTCATTGCTCCCTGTCTCGTCACTCTCGGCTACGGTAGTATTGGCTGGCTAGACGATTGGCAAGTGCTGCACCGCAAGTCCAATAAAGGGATCTCCCCTCGGATGAAACTAATGGGACAAATTACTGTTGCGTTGCTCTTTTGTCTTTGGATGTTTCTCACCCAACCAGCCACCATTACCACCATCAACTTGCCTTTGCAGCTAGCTTTACCCTTGGGACTGCTATTTTGGCCTTTGGCTGGGTTTGTACTGGTAGCAGAAAGTAATGCTACCAATCTTACCGATGGGGTAGACGGACTGGCAGCAGGAACAGGGGCGATCGCCTTTTTGGGTCTCGGGGTCATTCTTACCCCCAACAACCCCAGTTTAACCATCTTCTGCGCCTCTCTCTCCGGTGCCTGTCTCGGCTTTGTAGTTCACAATCACAATAAGGCTAGGGTTTTCATGGGAGATACCGGTTCCCTAGCTTTAGGACCAGCTTTAGGAGCAGTGGGATTACTCAGCGGTAATCTTTGGAGTCTGTTTCTGATTAGCGGCATTTTCTTCCTGGAATCCCTTTCCGTCATTGCCCAAGTTAGCTACTATAAAGCTACCAAAGGACCAGATGGTCAAGGTAAGCGTTTGTTCAAAATGGCCCCGATTCACCATCATTTAGAATTGAGCGGCTGGACAGAAACCCAAATTGTGGGTATCTTCTACTTAATAAATGCTAGTTTGGTGTTATTAGCTCTTGCTTCAAACCCACCTACAATGGCTTGAAATCGGTACCATAGTGGCTCCTCAAGGATTGAGAGGTCAGTTGCGGGTCAATCCCAGTTCTGATTTCCCGGAAAGATTCCTGGAACCCGGTACTAGATGGCTACAAAGAAAAGGGAGTTTGGCTCCCGAACCTGTAGAATTACAGAGAGGCTATCAAATACCCGGCAAGAATTTATATGTGGTACAATTAGAGGGGATTGAAACACGGGAGGAGGCTGATAATTTGCGGGGGTGTAAATTGCTCGTTCCCGCAAAGAATCGCCCTCAACTGGAAGAAGGGGAATACCACGTGGGTGATTTAATCAACCTGGAAGTGTACCATCAACTCACTGGGGAGAAAATAGGTATAGTCATTGATGTATACTTCGCAGGAAACGATTTATTAGCAGTTCAGCTGCATCAAAAACCAGCAACTATTTTGATTCCCTTTGTCACGGAAATAGTACCCGTAGTAGACTTAGAAAAGGGACGTTTAGAAATTAACCCTCCTGCTGGTCTTTTGGAATTAAATGTATGAGCCACCTGACGACATAGCAAATGGACTAAAATTGCCCTTTTTTAGAATAAACCGCAGAGACGCAGAGGACGCAGAGGGAAGAGGAGAGAGGGAGAAATTTTTCCCTCGAACAATCAATGAATTAAGCAATTATGTAGGGTGGGCAATACGTGCAGAAAGCTAATTTTACCAGATAGTATAATACTGTCCGTGGGCTACACCTAAGAAGGACGTGTAAGGAGCGATCCCGCAGGTATCTGCTTCGCGGCACGCGACCTCTTGAGTTGAGCTTTAAGAAGCTCCATTTGCTCGTTTACCCATTCATCATCTGTAGTTAGAATCACAATCTCTCCATCAGGGATAGAGGATATCTTGTCAGGATTATCCATCAGATCTTCTAAGAAGTTGGCAAGAGCATCAATGTTAGCGTTCCCCATACGGTGGCGTTCTTCGGCCCTCAAGTTTAAGTTCATTTTCATAACGCTCTTTCTCTGTTAACCAAATTTCTTTTAGCTTTTGCAAGCAAGCTTTCATATTCATCTTATTGTCTCCTAGGTCATCCTGCCAGACTTTTTTAGTCGTTCCGTCTGGAGAGAGAATGTCAAAGTGGGGTCTGTCCTGCCAATCGTCTGCTCTGATGACTGGTTGCCAGTCAGAGTTGTCAGCCCCGAAGTCGCACTCAAGCTGAATCATAAAAGAGGGACGCTCCGGGTCTGGTTGTGTCTTGACTCGGATGCGAAAGCGATCGCGATCTGTAATAGGGATGAAAAATTCCCGGTTTAGCAAAGGGATTTCTCCTCTAAAATATTTACCCCCTATTTATAGCACTCTTTTTTAGGTTCAATCCTTGATATATAAGCATTTCAGTTGTTAATTTAGTCATGACACAGTTTTTGTTAAATTGCTTGATGTATTAGTTAATCAAAATGTTCTAATAGTCAATTTTAATGTTTATTGGATAATTTTCATAAAAGAGCATATCATGATACCTATAGAACTAGTGAATATTAAATATATAGACTAGGAGTGACCGACGAGTAACCAATTGACTAAGAGTGAAGGATTGACTAGGGCGTTAAAAATTGTAAAGATTTATCTATTTTTGTTGCTAAATTGAAATTATGGGAACCAAGAGGAGACAACCTGTATATCCAGAAATAGAAACTCAACTAAAAAAATGGAGAGACTCCCGTTTAAAAGCAAGGAAGCATGTTGAAATAGACAATCCACACAATCCTTCCCAACAAATTTTCAAGCGTAAACCTCTAGACTGCTGGGAGTTCGTGGATAATATGGGTCTTACTCTAGAAGAATTTCGGCTACTCTATGCTGTGGCGAATGCAGAGCGTTGGAATAAAGGCAAAAAAAACGATAAGAGCGAGTTTGTGAATGGATGCTATATGTCTGGCGAAAGCATCGCCAATCGGACAGGATTAAGCAAATCTAAAGTTTATGAAACTTTGAAAATTCTGACGAGAGCCAAAATTATTGAGAAAGTTGGACGAAGACCGCAGCGTACTAAAAACGGTAGAGCTTTTGCTGGAGCAAGTCACGAATATCGAATTGCCGCTTTTTTCCAATGGGTCGAACCACCAGAGCTGGCGCAAATCAGACAGCGAGTCAGATCTAAAACAATAGAATTAGGATTTAGATGAAATTCTTATATGCCTTCTTAAGAATAAACCGCAGAGACGCAGAGGACGCAGAGGGGAGAGGGGAGAGGGGAGAGGGAGAATATTTCTTCCTCGAAAAATTAATGGATTAAGCAATAATGATATTGCCATCCACATCAGCAGCACCGAGTAAAGAAGCATCCACTCCTAACAACTCAGCTAAGTCATTACCAGCAGCAGCAATAACTACGCCTGGCAAAACACATTTATTTTCTAAACCTGGATTGGTGCGTTGCGCCCCGCGAAGCGGCGACCTTGGCACCGCACCCTACAAACAAGGTTTTGAGCAATTCTTCACTGCCCAGTGGTGCCAAACTTTGTCGATAAAACATCTGAGTTCCTGACGGGCATTCTCCAGGTTTTCTGATGGGCAATATAGCTCTTCGAGCTGCCATAAAAGACCAATAACTTCAGTATCTAGGGCGGGTCTAAAGAAATTTTTGGGCCAAATCAAGTCCGCAGTAAAGCGCAGATCCACAACCTTGGCTATTTCAAGGTAATCTTCCCCAGCATGGGCTATAATTGTTAGCATCAAAGGACGTACCCAAAAGAATTGACGGGCAGAAATGAAGGAAATCGCCGAGCAATAAAGACGGGAATCTTCATGGTCTAAACAGACAATCTGGTTTGGTTTTTTCGACCATGTCATCTTATCTTAATTGTGCTGATTATCAGAACTTGCAAGTACTTCCCGGAAGCGAATCTCATCCCGATGGGGATCAGCGCGACTGACTTGTACTTCCAGGCGATCGCCCAACCTACAAAGAGAGATTTTTTGGCTATATTAGAGGCGAAATGTCGGTGATCCTTGAATTTGATGAATATCGTTTACCTTTTTCAAGGTGTTGAGTTTGAATGGGACTCAAATAAGGCGGTAAGCAACCTGGAAAAACGAAGTATTCTTCGATCCGTTTTACCAGTTTGGTGACGCTACCTCAAAGATAAGTTATAATGGTGAAAAAAGAGATTTTATCATTGGCTATTCTCGCCAACAGCGTCTTTTGCTAGTTGTCTATGTTGAAAGAGGTAGAATAACGCGAATAATTTCTGCTCGTCCTGCTACTCGTCATGAGAGGATATTATATGAACAAGCCTGAAGAATGGGAATTAAAACTACACTCTCGTCCATCAGAAACGATATCTTTAGAGATACCCAAAGATACCATAGAGTCTCTGAGAAAAGTAGCTAATAGTCGGGATATGTCTTTTATAGCATTACTCAAATTTTATCTGGATCAAGGTTTGCGACAAGACTTAGCTCAATTATTTGACCGTCGGGTTATAGAGGTAACTGAGAAAGTTCTAGCTAACCATATCCAATCAGAAGAAGAAATAGCTAACATTATGACAGAAATACGCTCAGAAACAAATCCTCAGCTATTAGCAGTTAGCTCGTACCATGACAGTGATCAGTACTAATTCCTAGCTGTAGGGTGGGCCATGTTAATTATGGTAACATAGCCCACCCTACACCTTTTATCGCTCCCATATAGGTTTCTCTCTAATGTAGTCATCGTAGTGATTCTCGAAACCCCGGCGAAAACCCTCAGTATAGCATTTTATCCTTCGATCAGTGTCAAGTAGGGAAGACCCCTCTGGTTGTGTCTTGATTCGAATGCGAAAGCGATCGCGATCCGTAATAGGGATAAAAAATTCGCGGTTTAGCAGAATGCCTCCTCCTCTCTTTGCGCCTTTGCGTCTTTGCGCGAAACTCTCCTATTGTGCTGATTATCAGAACTTGCAAGTACTTCCCGGAAGCGAATCTCATCCCGATGGGGATCAGCGCGACTGACTTGTACTTCCAGGCGATCGCCCAGGGAAACAGAACCCTCGAAGCGATGGGGCAGTTCCAAACCCAAATCTTCTAATAAAATCAAACCCAAGTTATCATCTTCTCGCAGCCAGCGCAATACTAGCACTGGCCAAACGCGCTCGGCGTTGCGACGCAGATATTCTAGAGCAAAATAGCGATTGGTCTGGCGCTCCACTAAGGTAGCTTCGTAGGCAGACATGGAGGTACTATAAAGGATTTCCTGTAACTCTTCTGCTGAGAAGGGCAAAGGTTCTGCTCGCAAATGGGCTTTGAGCTGAAAGTGAGCCAGCAAGTCACTATAGCGGCGAATGGGAGAAGTGACCTGAGAATAGCTATCTAGCCCGAGACTGGCGTGGCGAGCTGGGGTAACCCCAATTTCGCTCCGGGGCATACAGCTACGTAAGGCACAGAAGCGCACCGGACCTGCTGGTAGCTGCAATAGTTCTTCTTCAGAAGGCAATTCCGGTTGGGGTTGGGCGCGAAAGGGAACCGGAATATTGTGCTCAGTAGCATATTTGCCCCCTACTTCTCCAGCTAATATCATCATCTCTGCCACTATTTGCCGAGATATAGAGTCATTGAGCAATTCAATGACGATTTCCTCGTCGGATTTAACTTTAATGGAAGATTCGGGCATATGAATTTGAATGGAACCGTTATTGCTGCGCCATTGCTGTCGGAGTTGGGCGATGGCGGCTAATTGACATATCTCTGGTTCCGCCTGAATATCCAACTGGAACATTTCATCAACGTCATCGTAGGTAAGGCGATAGGTGGGTTTTATGTGGCTGGCATGGATACTGTAGGACTGTATTGCTCCGGACTCCTCTAAGATAACCCCGAAACTGAGAGCCGGACAAACTTTACCTTGGATCAAACTCATTGGTCCCGTAGCCAGTTGGGCTGGAAACATAGAAATCATGCCAGTGGGCAAATACAAGGTAGTGCTGCGACGGCGAGCTTCCAAATCCAGCTCATCTCCGGGAGAAACTAAGCGAGTGGGATCAGCAATATGAATCCACAGCCGATACCCTTGTCCTTCCCCCAGGTTTTCAAGGCTCAAGCCGTCATCTATCTCTTGAGTCGCCTCGTCATCAATGGTGTAGACCTTAAGATGAGTGAGATCGAGCCTCAGGCTATCGGGATCTGCCGGGGGAGCAGACAGGTAACATTGCGCCACATCTAGTACCTTTTGAGGAATGTTTACGGGATATGAGCTGCGGCGTAGAAACAGATTTTCGTGTTTACTCCACCATCCTAAGTCTACCAGCAATTGAAAAGCGTCAGAAGGCATTTTCCCTCGCCCCAACAATGCCAAGATATCTCTTGCTTTACCGTTCGGTTGTTCCGGATCCAAGACGAACTTTTCCAAGGCTTCCAGACGAGTGCGATCCTGGCTGGACCATTGGACTGATTCTCCCTCTAATGCCTGGTTTACCTGGGTTAAAAACGCTGTTTTTTCCCGCTCTCGCTGTTTTTCTACTTCTAACTGATGTTTAATTTCTTCTACTTGGTTCCTGGTTCGAGGTTCGTAGCGATCGCCTTTTTTCTTGAAGTAGATTTTATCTTCTGCTAGGAGGCTATGGGCTGCATAGTCCAGGGTTGGTTGTTGGTCTGAGAATAGTAGTAGGGCCATTTCGGAAGGGTTCACAGTTTCTCCCTCTTCTACCAGTAATTCCCAAGCTATTTCCAAGCTACTTGGGTCTCTTAGGACTTCTACTTCCCTGACAAAGTCTGCTATATCCCCTGGTTTGTAGGGTCCGCCACCTATCTGATATTCTACTCGCCCAGGTCGCAGTTTATGAGATTGACCCCGTTGGTCAACCACAATCCAATCTTTTTTTCCTTCCGGACGTTCGGTAACGGCAAGAAGACGCTCTCCAAGGAGTCTGAATTCTATCAGGGTTCCCTTTTCCACCAGCTTGACCTGCACTATGAGTCACATGAACTACGCCGTGCCGCTACGCTGATCACAGCGTTTCTGACGCTTCTACGCCCTTAGTTGCCTCCTGCTTACGCAGTTTTGGTAGAGCTAATCGGCTCTGCGTCTAGAGAGGACAGTTCCTGCCCCCTATATAGTTGTTTTGCAAGAGATGCTTGGTTGGAAGAGACCTGCTAACGACGCTCTAACACCGGATACTGCCACCAACTGTATCGACTCAGGGTAGACTATTGCCGAACTCCGATTCGGGTACGGGTTGTCATCCTGGGTAGCAAGCGGCTCTATTACTGTTTTGGCTCGCTGTTTATAGTATATCACATATTTGGAAACTTAGGAGGCATCGAACCTCCTAAGTTCCCGCGCTATCCTTCCCCACCCTCAGCGAAGCTGAGGGTGGGGACTGTCGCGCATTCGTTCAATCACCCCATCACCCCATCACCCCATCTCCGCATCCAGTTACTTTAACCTTCTTTGTTGATGAAGGGTAACATAGCTAGGAGTCTGGCCCGTTTTACGGCTGTGGTTAAGTCTCTTTGCTGTTGGGTGGTCAAACCAGAAATCCGCCGGGGTAGAATTTTTCCCCGTTCCGTAATGAATTTGCGCAACAGCTCCAGATCCTTGTAGTCGATGGGTTCGCTGGGTTTAATGGGCGAAAGGCGTTTGCGATAATAAGCCATAATTTCCTCTCTTTTTTTCTTGACAAATATACAAATTTTGTGATAATATTGCTATTTGATTTCTTTGTGGACGGTGTGCTTATTGCAGTGGGTGCAAAACTTTTTCAGTTCAAGTCTGCCAGTAGTGTTCCGACGGTTTTTGGTGGTAGTATAGCGGGAAACACCACGGGAGCGTTTGTTGGAATTAGAGCGACATTCGGTACATTCCAGGGTGATAACCAGGCGAACGCCTTTTTTGCTTGCCATATCGTTACTTTAATTTACACGCAATTTTCCATTATCTCCTATAGGGTTGGATTTTGACAAGCTAAACTGGCACAACAAAATGAAATATGTCACCGTCAAGGCCAAAAATCTTCAGAACTACTCGAACCTCTCGGACATCGACTGGGAAAAGTTAGCTGCTGGATATAAGGTTGCTGAAAAAAAGGGCGCTTATCAGTCTCAACCCGCAGGATGTCCCCAATTTCCCCCTTCTATCCAATTGCGAGACTATCAGCGAACAGCGGCTCAGAGTTGGTTTCGCGCACGGGGGCGGGGCACCCTGAAAATGGCAACGGGGAGCGGCAAAACTATTACTGCTCTGGCGATCGCCACGGAACTGTACCAAAAAATAGGCTTGCAAGTACTGCTAGTTGTTTGTCCCTACCGCCATTTAGTCGCCCAATGGGGGAGAGAATGTCAAAAGTTTAACCTCCAACCTATCCTGGCTATGTCCAGTGTTTATACTTGGCAGAGCGAACTTTCTGGCCAACTTTACAATCTCCGGGCAGGGCTACAGCCTTTTCTCACGGTCATCACTACCAATACTACTCTCATGGCGGACAGTTTTCAATCCCAAATCAGATTTTTTCCGCCGAAAACCTTAATTATTGGGGATGAAGCTCATAACCTGGGTTCTCGCCGTTTGGAAGAGAGTTTACCCCGCAATATTGGCTTGCGTCTCGCTCTTTCTGCTACCCCTGAAAGATACTTTGATGAGGAGGGTACTGATTCTTTACTCAATTATTTCGGTCCTGTTCTCCAACCGGAGTTTACTATGGCTGATGCTATTAAGCAAGGGGCGTTAGTACCTTATTTATACTATCCTCTGCTGGTAGAATTGACTAGTGGGGAAAGTCTGACCGATAGCAAATTAACGAAGCGTATTGGTTGGGCACTTAACCAGAGTGAAGAGAGTCGGAATAATGACAATTTAACTTCTTTGTTAATGCAGCGCTCCCGTTTAATAGGTTCTGCTGCTAATAAGTTAGAAGCTTTACGCCAACTGATGAAGGAGCGGTTGCATACTAGTCATACTCTCTTCTATTGCGGCGACGGTTACGTGGAAAGCAAGTCTACTTACAACCGTCAACTTGCAACGGTGACTCGCATTTTAGGTGCAGAATTAGGCTATCGAGTCAACACTTACACCGCAGAAACATCCCTGGAAGAAAGGGAGGAAATGCGCCGGCAATTTGAGCGGGGAGAGTTACAGGGAATTGTCGCTATTCGCTGTTTGGATGAGGGGGTTGATATTCCGGCGATTCAGAATGCTGTTATACTCGCTAGTACGGGCAACCCTCGTCAATTTATTCAGCGACGGGGGAGAATTTTGCGCCCTTATCCGGGTAAAGAAAGAGCTACATTATTTGATACCATTGTCATGCCACCAGAGTTAGATCGTCATACCTGGGAAGTAGAAAGAAATTTGTTGAAACGGGAATTGAAGCGCTTAATTGAGTTTGCCAACTTGGCTGATAATGCTACTTCCGCGAGAAGTAAACTCTTATCTCTTCAGAAAAAATATCAATTGTTGGGTTGATAATTATTATTAATATTTTGTGATGATTAACTAGAGAATTAAGAATACAATGACAGCAGATACCAGGATACAAGACATATAAGAACCCATTACTAAAGCACCTCCTGAAGTGCGAAAAATCATTGAGCGGGTTTTGCAACTGGAAAAGGATAAACTTTACTTGCGCACCCCTAGAGGCATTAATGATGATATACTCAAGATTATTAAAGAAGTGATCCAATGAAGCTAATCTCCATTCAACTTTGTAACTTTCGCCAATTCTATGGCAAAACTCCAGATATTACTCTGGCTGCTGGCTTACGTAATACAACTATAATTCATGGCAATAATGGTGCGGGCAAGACTACTATTTTATTTTGAATGCTTTTACTTGGGTTCTCTATGAGAAGTTTACTGCTGCTTTTGCTTCTCCTGACCTACTTGTTAATAAACGAGCAATTACAGAAGCTAATTTTGGCACATCTGTTGACTGCTGGGTAGAAATGAAGTTTGAACACGATAATAAACGCTACCAAATTAAGCGTCTTTGCTCTGCTTATCGAGATAAAGAGGAGAAGATCCAGTATAGTAAAAATGAGTTGCGCATGTTAGTAGCGGGAGATGAGGGGAAGTGGGTTCTTCCTCCAGAACAACCCACGGATATCATTGAGAAGATTTTACCTACAAGTTTACATCAATATTTCTTCTTCGACGGGGAACGTATCGACCATATCTTCCGTTACGGTGAAAAGAATAATATTGCGGAAGATACTAAAGAGTTAATTGGGGTGAAAGTTTTGGAGCGGGGTATCGACCATTTGAAAAAAGCAAAGCGGAATTTACAGGAGGAACTGAAAGCAATTGGGGATGCTGCAACTAAGAAGCTTTTACGGAAGCAAAAGGAAATTGTTCATGAGCGGGAAAGTTTGCAGCAACGATTATCAGCGATCGCGGTAGAATTACAGCAGACAGAAGAAGAAAAGAAGGCGATCGCCAACCGTTTGTTGGAACTCAGCGGTATTGAAGAATTGAAGCAGTTAAAGCAGAAATTAACAGAGCAAGAACAATCTGTGCGGCAAAATTTGCTCAATAGTAACAAGAATCTCAGGAATGTTATTTCTAGACGGGGTTATGGGGTTTTTCTTGCTGATGTAGTGGTTCGATTTCGTTCTCTGGTTAATGAATTACGTGCTAAAGGGGAGTTTCCCAGCGGAATTAAACGGCAATTCGTTCAAGAGTTATTAGCAAGACATAGTTGTATCTGCGGGACGAAACTCACTGAGGGGGGGGGAAACTTATCAAAATGTTCAAGGTTGGATGAATCGAGCGGGAATGGCTGAATTGGAAGAATCGGCAATTCGCATGGAAGCTAGGGTAGGAGAATTAGAAAAGCAAGTTCCGGAATTTTGGCAAGAAGTAGACAGGGAACAGGGTAATATTAATCAGTGGCGTGAGGAATTAGCCAAAATTGAAAATGAGTTAGATAAAATTAAGAATAAGTTTAGAAATTCTCCTGATGAAGATTTGCAGAAACTGCAAACTGCTTTGGATAAGAGTGATGAAAAGATTAAAGAATTAACTTTAGAGCAAGGGGGGACGACTGAGAAATTGGAAACCTTGATGCAGGAAATTGAGGCGATCGCCAAGGAAATTAGCAAGCACAAGATGAAGGAAGGTAAGCAAGTGCTCGCCCAGCGGCGTATTAAAGCGACAGAAGATGCCATCGCTCGTATAATCGAAGTGAGGGGGCGACTGGAAAAACAGTTTCGCTCTTCTTTAGAAAAAAGAGTCCAGGAAATATTTAACCATATCTCTTTTACTCCCTATATCCCTCGCATTAGTGATAAGTATGAGCTGACTCTGGTGGAAAATACTTCTGGGATAGCAGTTTCAGTGGCAGCTTCTACAGGAGAAAATCAGATTCTCAGTTTATCATTTATCGGTGGTATTATGGATCGGGTGCGGGAGTGGAGTCAGAAAAATACTCTCATGGGACCGGATAGCAGCACTTTTCCCATGGTCATGGATTCCCCTTTTGGGAGTTTGGATGAAATCTATCGCCGTCAGGTGGCACAGTCTATTCCCCAGTTGGCTAATCAGTTAGTTATCTTGGCGACCAAAACCCAATGGCGGGGAGAAGTGGAACGAGAAATAACACCTTATATTGGCAAACAATATGTTTTGACTTATAATTCTCCTAAGTCTGATTGTGAAGAAGATACCATTGAATTGGAAGGGAAGATTTATCCTCTAGTGAAATTAAGTCCCAATCAGTTTGAGTACACGGAAATGATTGAAGTAGAGGCTTAGATTAGATTTCGATTCAAGGAGGATTGATTTAAAATGCATATTTTGAAGGCAGATAAAGTTAAATATTGTCCGGTAATCCGCCCAGATGCAAGAGAAGGTAAGACTTTACCCGGAGTTTTATATATGAACAAGCTATTTATCAAGGTATTATCTTGTGCTAAAGACCAGGGAAAAGAAGCGATTCGCTACGGTCGCCAGGCATTTTTAGAGCAGAAAGGACGGGTTATTTTTTTAGTTGTAGAAGAGGAGGCTGGTTTTACTGTTTGGAAGGAAGATGGAAGATTAAAGTTAGTAGAAAATCCCAAGAAAAAACGGGATGTAGTGGGGACCATTAAGCTGGATCAACTAGTGGAGAAAATGCGCGATGTGGGAGGGGTTACCATTAAAGACCGTTTCTACAGACTGAAAAAGTATCCTCGCTGTTTTGTCGGTCGGAAAGCTGTGGAATGGTTCAAAAATTATTTGCATATTTCTACAGCAGAAGCGATAGGAATAGGTCAAAGACTAGTAAATGAAAAATGGATTCATCATGTTTGCGATGAACATGATTTTGAGGATGGATATTTCTTCTATCGCTTCTATGTTGATGAATAAATAATTAATTACAGTTACCAAGGGTTACCTATCATGGTAAAGGCTGACCAGTAGTTACGGTTACCAGTGACCAGTTACCAGTGACCAGTGACCAGTGACCAGGACGCCAAGGGCGGGACGCCAAGGGCGGGACGCTTACGCAAAGCTTCGCAAAGCTTACGCAAAGCTTCGCAATAGCAGTTAGCAGTTACCAGTTACCAGTTAGCAGTTACCAGTTGTAGGGCGGTAACATTAACCATTATTCAGAGGGTCTGAGCCAAGCACTAAATTAACGATAACTGAATACTAAAAACTATCAACTGATTGTTAAATAGGGTCAGGCACCCACCCCCTGATTGAGCTTGCCCACCCTACGGTATCGGCGTTGCTCTGCCTTGCTTTGCGGTTAAACCTTAATCAAATCAAACTCCTTTAGAGCAGGTAAAAAGTTATTATTCTCATGACTGGGACGACTCAGTTTAATTAAAGCAAAACGTTGTAAAGGAGTCAACTCTCCCCACTGTTGAATAGTAATGATCACCCTAAATTCTAATGCTTTTTCCTGAATATAAGGAGGTATCATCATCACATTTTTCCAAGGAGGAGCAAGATCAACAATAAGTTCTTTAGCAGGTTTTCCTGTCTTCTCTACTACCATATTTTGCAAGAATTGCCTATAAGCTTTACTTTCTGCTATACTGGTACATGGCTTGGTTACTAAAGCTTCCCGTTCTTCTAGGGTAAACTGATGCCAATGAGCTAGTTTCAGCTTCACCCCGCAAGTATCTAACTTAAACCTTACCTGCATGGGAATACAGCGGAGAGAATCCACAAAATCTGCTTCAAATTGAAAAAAATTACTCATAGTATATTAAAAGACAGGTTGGTGGGCAATGCTACTTATTGTTAATTGAAAATAATTCGCAGTTAATAGATCAGATCAAGTCCGGTAGCATCGTAATTGTACAGAGCTTTGCGGGGGTAGTATAGTCCACCGAAGGTGGACTTCCCGTATTAGCCCGCAATTCAGGTTAAGGGCGGGTCAGCAGCAGCTCCTTTATCCATTCATAATAGCCCTTGGTGGGCAATGCCCACCCTACGATGTATCATACCATGGATAATTCCTTATTGTTCATAGTTAACTGTTCATGATTAATGGATAATTTTTCCTGGTTAATAGGCACTAACTGTACTGCACAAGCTTTTAACTCCGGTTGGAGAGAAATAGGACAAATTTCTGGGTGAGTTAAAAGGTTAGCTTCCCCATTATCCGTCCAAAGTGTACCCCAGTGCATGGGCACAAACAGAGTTCCGGGGGCGATCGCCTTAGTAACTTTTGCTCTCCAGCTCCCCACTCCTCGTCTGGACCGCACTTCAACCCAACTCCCCTCTTCTATTCCCAGCTTCTGAGCATCTCGGGGATGAATCTCCAAAAAAGGCTCGGGGTGCATTTTCATGATTTTCTCAATGCGTCCCGTCCTGGTCATAGTATGCCAATGCCCGTAAAGCCTGCCCGTAGTTAAGACAAAAGGATACTGCTGATTCGTTGGTTCCGCCAGCCCCTGGGAATCAAAAGCAGCAAACTTGGCCCTCCCATCTTCAGTGGGGAAGTTCCAATTGGTGTACAGTCGTTTACCATAGGACCGGGTTATTTCTCCTTCTGGAGAAGACCACTGAATTGGTCCTTCTGCTGCTAATCTCTTGTGGCTTAACCCACTCATATCGCAAAGACGTCCCCGAGTCAATTGGACAAATTCTTGATAAACCTCAGCAGAGTCAACAAAGTCAAACTTGTCTTGGAAACCTAACCGTCGTCCTACTTCTGCAAAGATTTCCCAATCTGCCTTTGCTTCTCCCGGTGGAGAGCGGAAGCTGGGACAGTAGGTCACCACCCGTTCCGAATTGGTCATAGTGCCGGTTTTCTCTCCCCATTGAGCTGCTGGTAAGAGCAGGTGAGCATAGGCTTTCGTTTCCGTAGGATCGTAGGCATCCTGGTACACTGTAAAGGGCGATCGCAGCATTGCTGCCTTCGTCCGTTCTAAATCCGGCATACTCACCGCCGGGTTGGTAGCAGCAATCCAGAATAAACCTATTTCCCTATTTTCCAACCCTCGCACCATATTTAACACATCCCTACCAGGAAGAGGGGAAATTGCCCCTTCTTCCAGTCCCCAGAATGCCTCTACTTCCCGTCTATGTTCTGGATTTTTCACCAGACGATAACCGGGTAAAATATGGGACAAGCCTCCTGTTTCTCTCCCTCCCATAGCATTGGGTTGTCCCGTGAGGGAAAATGGTCCTGCACCGGGTTTACCAATATTGGCGGTCATGAGGTGGAGATTGATTAAAGTGCGTACCTTAGCCGTCCCTTCTGAGGACTGATTCACACCCATAGACCACAGGGACAGCACTCTCTTAGCATCTCCCCAGTAACGGGCAGCTTTTTCCAGTTCATCTAGGCGAATACCACACTTGCGAGCCACTAATTCTGGGGGATATTTACCAATCACCTCTGCATAGGTGGGAAAGTCTTTGGTACACTCATCCATAAAGATGGTGTCAATTTTCTCCCACCGCATTAACAGATGAGCAATACCATGGAGTAAATCTAGATCCGTTCCCGGTTTAATAGCTAAGTGCAAGTCTGCTGCTTCAGCAGTTTTAGTGCGTCGGGGATCTACTACAATTAGTTTTACCCTTTTCCCCTTGCGCTTTTTATGCTTGTGGAGACGGTTAAAAACAATGGGGTGACATTCAGCAGTGTTGGTACCGATTAAAAAAGCGCAATCTGTCAGTTCCAAATCATCGTAGCAACAGGGGGGACCGTCGGAACCAAAACTCTGAATATAACCAGCTACTGCGGAAGACATGCAAAGACGAGAGTTAGCATCGAAGTTATTAGTACCGAGACACCCTTTGAGGAGTTTTTGGGCGATATAATAGTCTTCCGTTTGCAACTGACCGGAACCGTACATGGAAATACCATCTGGTCCAAAGTTCGCCAAAACAGTTTGGATGTGATGTACAATAGTAGTGAATGCTTCTTCCCAACTCACCCGGCGAAACTCCTCTGACAAAGAATCCCGCAACATGGGATACTTGAGTCTGTTTTTGTCCAAAGACTCGCTTATAGTTCCTCCTTTGACGCAAACTTGACCCTTACTGGAAGGGTGAGCGCGATCGCCTTTTACTTTCCAAATAGGATTTCCTTGACTATCCCGATGAGTTACTCTACCAGCTTGGGCTGGGGGAGATACTTCCAGACCGCAGCCTACCCCACAATAGGGACAGAGTGTTTTGCTTGACATTTGTTTCCCTATATGATAGGTTTTTTTTATAGATTATTTCTTTTAGACTTCTTTTACTGTATATTTGAATACTAATACTTGATTTTTATCTTTTTGGAGCATTGAGACTATGCATATGTAGCATTGTATTTCACGCAGAGGCGCAGAGTCGCAGAGAGGAGGGGAGAGATTTTTCAGCCCCAGGGCGTAGCGCTATATGTTATTATGTCTTATACCCATTGGATAGGAACGTAATAATGAAACGGATATATTTTGAATTCAGTGAGAAAGCTGAGGCACAGTTGAAACGTGTAGTGAGACTGGGGAACTATGAAACCATGGCGGATGCAATTAGAATTGCCATTGCTACTGAGCAAGGGATCCAAGAAGAAGCACGGCGGGGTTATACTCAGCTGATTTTGCGCAATCCAAATACGGGAAGTGAGGTTAATCACCAGGCTGAAGCTGGCAACAGGGCGGTAAAGTGCGACCGAACGGTTAGGTAGAGATACTTCCGCTAATAGGGAGAATACCGGGATAACTTAACGTGAATCATCTGAGAAAAGACCTAAGAGTAGAAACTGTCGGAAGGCCGTTATATACGACAGAAGAAACACCGAACAAAGACTCGTAAGGGTAAATATCTGCCACTTAAATTCCTGAGTTGGTAATGGGTCAAAGGGTGTAGTCCCAAGGGTTCGTAACAATAGTTCATTCGGAACGAGTAAAAACTCGCTCAACTTCCACCAAAACAGGGGGTCCAAACTCTACATGCCTGCGTAGGATGCGTTACGCTATAGCTGTCAGCTTTAAACACTCCTCGAGACGTGTGCTAACGCATCCTACGGGGCGGCCGCCCCTGAGCAGGGGTGGTGGGGCTGCTTGATTAACAGCCTACCGGAAGAGCGAGGGTAAGAGAGGGCGTAACTGCCCGAGGGTTTCTAGAGAGAAGACGCCCAATGTAATTATCAGAGCGAATTAAGGAGCTTAAGCTGTGCAAGGCACTAAGGTAGCCCCAATCGAATACCGCAGTCTAGAAGATTTAAAACTTCACCTTGCAGTATTCCTGCGGGGTAGAGAAATAAGTCTGAAGGCTGACGATGTCTGGAAAGATTTGCCGTGGAAGAGATTTCGGGGTCAGGTCTTTCGATTACAGCGGAGTATCTTCAAAGCGCAAGAGAACAATCAAAAAGTTAAGGTCAAACTCTTACAACGACTCCTTCTAAGGAGCCGTGCAGCTCAAGCTTTGGCCGTCAAACAAGTAACACAGCTAAATCAAGGGAAGAAGACCCCCGGAGTTGATGGCAAAACCGCACTCTCTACACGAGAGCGTCTAGTGTTGTGCCAAAAGTTGAATAAGCATTGGTACCACTGGAAACACCAGCAGCTGAGAAGGGTAAATATCCCCAAGCCGAATGGCAAAACGCGGGGATTAGGCATCCCAACAATAGCTGATAGAGCATGGCAAGCGTTGCTAAAGTTAGCAGCAGAGCCGGCTTATGAAGCTATAGCCGGGGAAAGAAGCTACGGTTTCAGACCCGGTCGCTGTACTGCGGATGCACAGAAGCTTTTATTCAACAATTTAAGCAGTAAGGCTAATAGTTATGATAAGATAGTTATAAAAACAGATATCAGTAAATGCTTTGATGAAATTGACCATAAGGTCATACTGAAGGGTGTTGTCTTGCCTACTGAGGCCAAACGAGGTTTAAAAATCGGAGTGAAAGCTGGCGTCCGTGGTGAATATCCCTCCAGTAATAAGGGAACACCCCAAGGTGGAGTGATATCCCCATTACTGGCAAATATAGCTCTAGATGGATTCGAGAACCTAGGGTCAGACCAGATTACGAAAACTCAGAAATACCATAAAGGTAAGAGAGCTGGGTTTAATAAATCTGAAAGTATAAGGGATATACGTTACGCTGACGACGCGGTCTTTATCTGTAAGCCGGGAGCTGATACCATAAAGCTGAGGCAAGATATAGACGAATTTCTCAAGTCCAGAGGGCTGAAAATAAATGAAGATAAGACTGAGACGAGGAAAGCCACGGATGGATTTGACTTTTTGGGATGGAACTTCCGTGTCAATTCAAGAGGGACATTTAAATCCACACCGAGCAAAAAGAATTATGCGGAAATAAAAGCCAAAGTAAAAGCGACCTGGAAGAGTAAAGAGTTGAGCACAGAAGCTCGACTGAAGAAAATAGCAACCCAGGTCCGTGGCTGGAGGAATTACCATAAATTCTGCGACATGTCGAAACACGCTCTATGGTCACTGAGCCATTGGTTGTGACAAAAACTAAGAGCAGACAAACGCAGACAAGACCGAAAGGAAGCTGAGAAAGCTCGTCGTCAAGCCATTAAGGGTAAGAAGGCGGTAAAGGGAGCAGCAAAGCGCCAACTCACAAAAGAGCAGGTGGATAAAGCATTCCCGAAAGTATCCTGGGAAGTGAATAGTCACGTAATGGTCAAAGGTAATGCCTCACCCTTCAATGGGAATATATCTTATTGGGTTAGCCGAAACTCAAAACTTTACGAGGAGGCGACCGCTGGAGCTATCAAGCGACAGAAAGGGAAATGTACGCAATGCAACCGATTGTTCATGGAGATGGATGGAGCCGTGGAGTTGCACCACATCGATGGCGACCATAACAACTGGAATAGCAAAAATCTAGTTGCTCTCCATCGGGAATGTCACCAAGCTCAGACGATTCATCGAAAGAGAATTAAAGACGGACTCGTAAAGCGCGCTGTAAAGGCATAGAGACACCTGAGCCGGATGAGGTGAAAGTCTCACGTCCGGGACGCCAAAGGCGGCACCTTCGGTGTCGTAGGAGAGGGGCGAGGTGGTAACACCTCCCTCGACTCTAATTTCCTTGAACCAAAAATTTGAGCAAAGAATAAGTACGGCAAGTGGAGAAGAGCGGTTATTTATCTTTAAAAGTGAAGATAGTACTGAGCTTGTCATTACCTTGCTTGGGGAGACAGAAAAGGTAAAAATTCCGCCTTCTATAATCAAAGATGTCATAGCTGATTCTCTTGAGGAAATTATTTTAACACCACTTTTTCCGAATCCTTTCATTGCGAGTGCGGAACGAACAGGTGCGGCTATTTTCCGAAAAGAATTAAACTTTGCGCGAAACCGCCTGCTAGAGAAAATCAGCCAGACGAATCTGGATCCAAGGACACTACTCTTCAAAAACTATCAAAACTATGCCTTACCTGTAGAGAAGAATGTAGAGTTTACCCGCAACCTAGAAACAATTTCTAAACAGCGCAGCTTCATTGCTGAACATTATCCCTATATCTTAACCAATTTTGCCGATTTAATTGGCGGTGAATACACCGTCACGAAAGATGACGTCCTCTATTATGTACCCAAAAAAGGAAAACGGGTCAAACTTTCTATGGATGAAAGTTCCAGTGCAGTACGTTCTTTGTTAGATATTGGGTTTTATCTGAAACATGGAGCTTCTGTGGGTGATTTGTTGATTGTAGATGAACCGGAACTTAACCTGCATCCAGAGAACCAGCGCCGGGTTGCACGACTCTTTGCTCCATTGGTAAATCTCGGTATCAAGGTGTTCATTACTACCCACAGTGATTATATCATCAAAGAATTGAACACGTTAATTATGCTCAATCATGACAAACCCTATCTAAAAAGGATCGCAAAGGAAGAAGGTTATCAGTCAGAAGAACTAATCAAATCTGAAAAAATCAAAGTTTATATTGCTCAAAAAGCATCTATCAAAGTAGATGGCAATAGCAGAAAAACACAATGCAACACTCTTGTAGCAGCAAAAATAGACCCAGAATTTGGGATTGACGTCCCCAGTTTTGACACCACTATTAATACCATGAATCAAATTCAAGAAGCCATCGTTTGTTTGGGAAGACGAGTAATGTCGGATATTGCTATCCTCAAAGAAATGTTGAAAGAATCTATTACTGTTCCATTGGAATCTTCCTACGGTGACAAAATTATATGGTCGGAACCTGCTCCTGGTAACTATTCTGTCACAATTAGGAAAATACCTAAGGATGATGAAGTTATTGTTATAAAGACAGATGACTTTCCCTCACCTAAGACAGTATTTGCTAATTCACGGGGTGAGTGTAAACGGGCAGATTTTGTTATTATTGTTCATACTGAACAAGAGAAAGTCATTATTTATATTGAGATGAAAGCAGGTAAGGGAAAAACGAAAGAAATAAAGCAACAACTTCAAGGTTCCCAGTGTTTCGTTGCCTATTGTCGGGAAATTGGTCGGGTGTTTTGGGATAAAAAAGACTTTCTTGAGGGATATAAGTATCGATTTGTTAGTATAAAAAATATTCTGATTAATAAAAAGCCTACCAGAATTAACCAAAAAGAGATTCATGATAGCCCCGAGCGAATGCTAATAATCAGCTCTTCGAAACGTCTCAACTTTAAAGTTTTAGTTGGTAAACTTTAGTAGGGTGGGCATTGCCCACCAAGGTTAAATCTCGAATGGCTGTCGGTGGACAAGTAGTAGGCATTGTCCACCAATTTTAAATCTCGAATGGCTGTCGGTGGACAAGTAGGTAGTAGTGAGCATTGCCCATCAATTTTAAATCTCGAATGGCTGTAATTTCATTTGATTTGTTCTCCACAGCAAGTTGTGCCAACACCAGATGATACTCACAGAGCAATGGCACTCACAGTATGCAAGGCTTTGAGTCCTTTACCCTAGATAATGTATCAACTTGTCAATTATGGTGCTGCTTGATGATCTATGATAATATAGTAACCGCCACCAAAAATTCTATGGAGGATATAGATAATGTCAGAAGAACACCAACAGCAGTCAGAACCACCCAACCCAAACTCTACCTTGGAAGTCCTCCAGGGAACGATTCGGCGGCTAGAAGGAATTGTGGCCCAATTGGATTCCGAATCGGTAGATCGGATCGCCTCCACGACTTCATTGCAAACCCTGATATCTACTGCTGAAGACTTAGAAGAGGCGATGAGGAAGGCTAAACAGGAAAAAGCTGAACCAATTGCAGATAAAACGGAGATAGAAACCGATACTACTATCCAAACCGAAGAAGAAAATGTGGATAAGATAGCAGTAGAGGAGAAAGAGGACATCGCTCCTGAAGCAAAAGATAGGAGAAAAGAAACTTTTTGGGTTCAGATTTTAGCGAAAATAAGTTCTCTCCTGCCAAAATTAGTGCCCAATCTCTTCTCCAAAAAAGCTCTAATCGCCGTTATAATGGTTATGGGAGTGGGAGTAGTATTTGTATCAGGAGTACTATTCCCAGATAATACCCCAGAGGTGGCAGAAATTCCAGAGGTGAAGATGGAAACGCCGCCAAAAGTGGAAATACCTCTCAAACCAGAACCAGTTAAGAATGAATCGAAGCCAAAACTAGAACTCAATCCAGAACAAAGCTTGATTGCTGCAATTCAAGAGCAAGTAGCCCAAATTACTAACGAGTATGCAGATGGACTTATTGTCTCTCTTGAAGCTAATTTTATCAGCAGCAGTTTAATTGTCAAAGCGAGCGATGCTTGGTACGAATTGACCCATGATAGTCAGGAAAAAGTAGCCAATGAAATTCTCGGTCGAGGGCGAAAACTGGACTTTAAGAAATTAGACATTATCGACTCAAAAGGAAAGCTGCTAGCTCGCAGCCCGGTAGTAGGCAAGAATATGATTATATTGCAATAGTGCAGCTCCACTATCTTTTTTTTCTTATCGAAAAGGTGGATAATAGGGATCCCACTCTCATTAAGAAATCGATGACAAGCAATACTTCTACCCAACTCACCCCGGAACAGTACAAGCAGAAAATGCAACGGCGCAAGGAGGTTCAAACAGAACGTCTCGCTCGCGCTGCTCAAAAGAAAGGCTTAATTATCGTTCATACTGGGAACGGCAAGGGTAAAACTACTGCTGCTTTAGGTATGGTACTCCGGAGTCTCGGTCATGGCTTCCGGGTTGCTATTATTCAATTCATCAAAGGAGCTTGGGAACCCGCAGAAAAAGCCGTCCTCGGTCAGTGGGAAAACCAACTGGAGTTCCACGCTCTGGGAGAAGGTTTTACCTGGGAAACTCAAGATCGCGATCGGGACATTGCCAAAGCAACAGCTGCTTGGTCGAAAGCATTAACATACATTTGTAACCCAGAATACCACCTCGTCCTCTTAGATGAAGTCAATGTTGCCCTGAAATTAGGCTATCTAGATCTGGATAATGTCCTCACGGGACTAGAACAAAAACCAGAAGATACTCACGTCATTCTCACTGGTAGAGGCGCTCCCCAGGGACTAATAGAAAAAGCCGATTTAGTCACGAAAATGACCTTAGTTAAGCATCCTTTTAAACACCAAGGAGTTAAGGCACAGCCAGGAATTGAATTTTAATAATAATAGACTATGTTAAGCTAATGTATGTGAGCGATCTCGAAGAGATCAGCTCATCTTTTGTAACCAGGATAAGCCGATAGATTTTAGCTAACAAATCTGAAATAAGCCAGTTCCGGGGCTATCTCCCAATGCAGTCACTCTCGCGCAGAGGCGCTCCGGCACGGAGAATTAATAAACAGGCGCTTCAAGCGCTCATCCATATCATGTTATTCTCTGCGCCTCTGTGTCTCTGTGAGCTTCCATTAGAAAGTAACTGCTCTTTGTTCTATTTTGTCAGCTTGGTTATCGCTGTGTTTCCAATATACCTAATTAAAAGCCTTTTGGCAATAGGTATTTACTACTAATTTCCCAGGCAGTTTTTAGATTATCTGTGAGCAAACCCACCCCCCCAACCCCACCCACCCCTACCCCCTCCCAGGAGGGGAACCTGGGAGCTTGGCTCGGGGGGTGGGTGCAAATCAACCACTGTGTGTCAACCTCCAAACCGGACAAATTTGTGAAAACAGATTCCCTATTCTACCGCATCTTCCAGAGTGGACCGGAGATTTTTTTTGAACTGATTGGACAACCCTCCCGGTCCGGGTATCATTTTCGCTCCATCGAAGTGAAACAAACAGCTTTCAGGATTGATGGAGTATTTCTGCCTCCTCCCGACGCAGTAGATGAACCGGTTTTTTTGTCGAAGTCCAATTCCAAAAAGATGAATTACTCTATCATCGCTTATTTGGGGAGCTATTCATGTTTTTAGCTCAAAATCCCCAGATTTCAGGTTGGCAAGCTGTTGTTATCTTTCCTCGACGCTCCTTAGAACCTGAGGAGACGAAACTTTATGAACTATTATTATCCAGTGGGCAGGTTCAACGCTTTTATCTCAATGAACTCCTGTCTACTGAGGGTGAATTTTCCCCTACTATAGGGCTGATGGAATTAATTGTTCAACCCGAGAAGCAAGTGCCAGAACTCGCTAGAACATTATGGACACAAGTAAACCAAACCCCGGAAACCAAAATTCCCAAGGAAACAATCTTGGAACTCATTGAGACTACAATGGTATACAAGTTTCCCCAATTAAGTCGCCAGGAGATTGCAGCAATGTTAGGATTAGCAGAAAGTGTGAAGCACACCAGAGTCTATCAGGAAGGACGAGAAGAAGGACGAGAAGAAGGACGAGAAGAAGGACGAGAAGAAGGACGTTGGGAAGGAGAGCAGAAGTTAATTATAAGGCTGCTGAATCGTCGGTTTGGAGCTATGGCCCCAGCCCAACAGTGTCGGGTTGAAGTCTTGCCCTTGGAGAAGTTAGAAGCATTAGGTGAGGCTCTGTTAGATTTCTCAGAGGTGGGAGATTTAATTCAGTGGTTGGAGACAAACACCTGAGGACTGAATTTGAGATGTCTGATTCATCTTTTTATTTACCAACGCCCTCAATTAGATTTGTGAAAACAGATTCCCTATTCTACCGCATCTTCCAGAGTGGACCGGAGATTTTTTTTGAACTGATTGGACAACCCTCCCGGTCCGGGTATCATTTTCGCTCCATCGAAGTGAAACAAACAGCTTTCCGGATTGATGGAGTATTTCTACCCCCAGAAGACGCAGTAGATGAACCGGTTTTTTTTGTCGAAGTCCAATTCCAAAAAGATGAATTACTCTATCATCGCTTATTTGGGGAGCTATTCATGTTTTTAGCTCAAAATCCCCAGATTTCAGGTTGGCAAGCTGTTGTTATCTTTCCTCGACGCTCCTTAGAACCTGAGGAAACTAAACTTTATGAACCATTATTATCCAGTGGGCAGGTTCAACGCTTTTATCTCAATGAACTCCTGTCTACTGAGGGTGAATTTTCCCCTACTATAGGGCTGATGGAATTAATTGTTCAACCCGAGAAGCAAGTGCCAGAACTCGCTAGAACATTATGGACACAAGTAAACCAAACCCCGGAAACCAAAATTCCCAAGGAAACAATCTTGGAACTCATTGAGACTACAATGGTATACAAGTTTCCCCAATTAAGTCGCCAGGAGATTGCAGCAATGTTAGGATTAGCAGAAAGTGTGAAGCACACCAGAGTCTATCAGGAAGGACGAGAAGAAGGACGAGAAGAAGGACGAGAAGAAGGACGTTGGGAAGGAGAGCAGAAGTTAATTATAAAACAGCTGCTTCATCGTGTTGGGGCGATCGCCCCAGCCCAACAGTGTCAAGTTGAAGCCTTGCCCTTGGAGAAGTTAGAAGCATTAGGTGAGGCTCTGTTAGATTTCTCAGAGGTGGGAGATTTAATTCGGTGGTTGGAGACAAACACCTGAGGACTGAATTTGAGGTGTCTGATTCATCTTTTTATTTACCAACGCCCTCAATTAGATTTGTGAAAACAGATTCCCTATTCTACCGCATCTTCCAGAGTGGACCGGAGATTTTTTTTGAACTGATTGGACAACCCTCCCGAGCCGGGTATCATTTTCGCTCCATCGAAGTGAAACAAACAGCTTTCAGGATTGATGGAGTATTTCTGCCCCCAGAAGACGCAGTAGATGAACCGGTTTTTTTTGTCGAAGTCCAATTCCAAAAAGATGAATTACTCTATCATCGCTTATTTGGGGAGCTATTCATGTTTTTAGCTCAAAATCCCCAGATTTCAGGTTGGCAAGCTGTTGTTATCTTTCCTCGACGCTCCTTAGAACCTGAGGAAACTAAACTTTATGAACCATTATTATCCAGTGGGCAGGTTCAACGCTTTTATCTCAATGAACTCCTGTCTACTGAGGGTGAATTTTCCCCTACTATAGGGCTGATGGAATTAATTGTTCAACCCGAGAAGCAAGTGCCAGAACTCGCTAGAACATTATGGACACAAGTAAACCAAACCCCGGAAACCAAAATTCCCAAGGAAACAATCTTGGAACTCATTGAGACTACAATGGTATACAAGTTTCTCCAATTAAGTCGCCAGGAGATTGCAGCAATGTTAGGATTAGCAGAAAGTGTGAAGCACACCAGAGTCTATCAGGAAGGACGAGAAGAAGGACGAGAAGAAGGACGAGAAGAAGGACGAGAAGAAGGACGAGAAGAAGGACGAGAAGAAGGACGAGAAGAAGGACGAGAAGAAGGACGAGAAGAAGGACGTTGGGAAGGAGAGCAGAAGTTAATTATAAAACAGCTGCTTCATCGTGTTGGGGCGATCGCCCCAGCCCAACAATGTCAAGTTGAAGCCTTGCCCTTGGAGAAGTTAGAAGCATTAGGTGAGGCTCTGTTAGATTTCTCAGAGGTGGGAGATTTAATTCGGTGGTTGGAGACAAACACCTGAGGACTGAATTTGAGGTGTCTGATTCATCTTTTTATTTACCAACGCCCTCAATTAGATTTGTGAAAACAGATTCCCTATTCTACCGCATCTTCCAGAGTGGACCGGAGATTTTTTTTGAACTGATTGGACAACCCTCCCGGTCCGGGTATCATTTTCGCTTCATCGAAGTGAAACAAACAGCTTTCCGGATTGATGGAGTATTTCTACCCCCAGAAGACGCAGTAGATGAACCGGTTTTTTTTGTCGAAGTCCAATTCCAAAAAGATGAATTACTCTATCATCGCTTATTTGGGGAGCTATTCATGTTTTTAGCTCAAAATCCCCAGATTTCAGGTTGGCAAGCTGTTGTTATCTTTCCTCGACGCTCCTTAGAACCTGAGGAGACTAAACTTTATGAACCATTATTATCCAGTGGGCAGGTTCAACGCTTTTATCTCAATGAACTCCTGTCTACTGAGGGTGAATTTTCCCCTACTATAGGGCTGATGGAATTAATTGTTCAACCCGAGAAGCAAGTGCCAGAACTCGCTAGAACATTATGGACACAAGTAAACCAAACCCCGGAAACCAAAATTCCCAAGGAAACAATCTTGGAACTCATTGAGACTACAATGGTATACAAGTTTCCCCAATTAAGTCGCCAGGAGATTGCAGCAATGTTAGGATTAGCAGAAAGTGTGAAGCACACCAGAGTCTATCAGGAAGGACGAGAAGAAGGACGAGAAGAAGGACGTTGGGAAGGAGAGCAGAAGTTAATTATAAAACAGCTGCTTCATCGTGTTGGAGCCATCGCCCCAGCTCTTCAGTCTCAAATTAAAACCTTGCCTTTGGAGCAGTTAGAAGCATTAGGTGAGGCTCTGTTGGATTTCTCAGAGGTGGGAGATTTAATTCGGTGGTTGGAGATAAACACATGAGGACTGAATTTGAGGTGATTGGAGGCTAGCATGAGATATAAAATTGCTCTCTACCATTCAGAAGAAGGGATTAGCATCTGTGTTCCTGCACTTCCAGGTTGTTGGTCGGAAGGTGACACGGAAGAAAGGGCACTGGAAAATATCCAGGACGCGATCCGGGAGTATCTTGCAGCACTGGAAGATCAACTGCCAGATGTAGAAGTGCGTGAAGTTGAGATGCAGGTGTAGAAATGCCTCGAATTCCTGGGATCAATCATATGCAAGCAGTCCGTGCTTTGCACAAAGCTGGCTTTCAAGTCATTCGACAGGCACTCGTCAGGTTGTCATTCCAAGAAATAACCCAATTAAGGCAATAACAATGGGCGGGATTGTGCGAGATGCAGGGCTAACTGTTGATGAGTTTCGAGAGTTGTTGTAGGACTGGTTTGCACAACTACTATAGCGGTTTTCAATTGAGTCTCCTAATTATAACTACCGAGGGTGGAAGTGGCGCAAACGTAAGGCATTGGTGACTACCGAGACAGAACTCAAAGCCATTGCTGCCCCCGCAATAATGGGATTGAGCAGCCAGCCCCCAATGGGGTAAAGAATGCCTGCGGCGATGGGAATGGCGGCCAGGTTGTAGATAAAGGCAAAAAAGAGATTCTGGCGAATGTTGCGTAGGGTGGCTTGACTCAGTTGAATTGCTGTGACAATGCCCTGCAAGTCTCCCGTGATTAAGGTAATGTCGCTGGCTGCCATAGCCACATCCGTGCCCGTACCAATGGCAATGCCCACGTCAGCCTGGGCTAAAGCGGGAGCGTCGTTAATACCATCTCCCACCATAGCCACTGTCTTGGTGCCCTTTCCACCTTGCAAGGTTTGAATAATTTGGGCTTTTTGATCGGGATGCACTTGGGCGAAGAAGCGATGGATCCCCACTTCACGAGCAATAGATGCTGCGGTTTTGGCATTGTCCCCGGTGAGCATCACTACTTCCAAACCCATACGGTGCAAAGTTTTCACCACTTGCACCGAGGATTCCTTGAGTTGATCAGCAATGCCCCAGACGCCCTGCAAGGTACCATTAACAGCCATCCAAACTGTGGTCAAGCCAGCTTCTTCCCAACGTTCTTGTTGAAAGTCCTCACGCAAACAATCAATCCCCAACTCCGCCAGCCATTCTCGTCGGCCAATTTGTACCAACTTGGACCCCACAAAGCTCTGAATGCCCGAACCGGGAATGGCTTCCAAGTCTGTCACTGAGGGCAATGTTTGTATCAAGACACCTTGGGTTTGGGCGTAGTTGACGATGGCTTCCCCTAAGGGATGTTCAGACTGGCGCTCCACCGCTGCTGCCAGTTGTAACAGTTTAATCTCTTCCTTATCTACCCTATCTTTCACCGTGACATAGTTCCTCACCGTAGGTTTACCTTGAGTCAGGGTTCCGGTTTTGTCCAGGACGATAATCTGCACATCATGAGCTAATTCCAAACTGGTGGCATCTTTAATCAGAATGCCATATTCTGCCCCTTTACCCGTACCCACCATAATGGAGGTGGGTGTCGCCAAGCCTAAAGCACAGGGACAGGCGATGATTAATACCCCCACCATAGTCATGAGGGCTAGGGTGAGATTCCCCGTGAAGCTGAACCAGAGCAGGAAGGTGAGTCCGGCGATCGCCAACACCACCGGGACAAACCAGCGGATCACCCTATCAGCCACTTTCTGAATGGGAGCTTTTGAGCCTTGGGCTTGTTGCACCAGTTTGACAATTTGTGCCAACATGGTATCTTTACCCACTCTTTTAGCAAGGAATTGAAAGCTACCGGTCTTGTTCAATGTGGCTCCAATTACTTCATCCCCCTCTTGCTTAGTCACGGGAATCGATTCTCCCGTCACCATAGATTCATCTACTACAGACCTTCCCCCCAGAACTACCCCATCTACAGGAATTTTTTCCCCAGGACGCACAACAATCATGTCACCCACCACCACCTGTTGAATTGGCAAGTCCTGTTCTTCTCCCCGACGGATCACACGGGCAGTTTTAGCCTGTAGTCCCATCAATTTCTGAATTGCAGCTTTTGTTTTGCCACGGGCCCGGCTCTCCAGCCACCGTCCCAACAAAATCAAGGTAATCACCACAGCAGCGGCTTCGTAATACACCTGGGCAGCCAGCCCCTGGGCTGTCAACAATCCGGGAAACAGGGTTACCACCAGGGAGTACAGATAGGCTGTTCCTGTGCCCAAAGCCACCAGGGTATTCATGTCCGCAGTACCCCGCCTCACCGCTTTCCAACCTCCCAGGAAAAAGGATTGGCCACACCACACCAGAATCGGCGTTGTCAGCACCAATTGGAGCCAAGGGTGGTGCAACCAAGTAGGAATGAAAGGCACGTGAACCCCTGTCATAGCGGGAAGGGAACCAAACACCAAAACAGCGCTCACTACCCCAGACACCCAGACTTTCTGCAACAAATCCTGTCCAGCGGCAGCCTCTGGGACGCAAGCGGGAGCTTCGCAATCTCCCCACTCCACCACAGGGGTTGCGCGGTAACCAGCTTGTGTCACCGCTTGCTCAATTTTTTCTAAGCTAGTTCGGGCTGGATTATAGGCGACAGTGGCTTGCTCGGCACCAAAGTTGACACTGCAATAATCAACGCCAGACACCTTTTGAATCGCTGTTTCAATAGCACTGGCACAGGCAGCACAGCCCATGCCTTCCAGTTGAAAATGACGGGTTTCCATGGGGGCGATCGCCTCCTTATACAATTAATTTTTCCTTCTCTTTCCAGGGCAATCGCAGCTATTTTGAACCCCTTGCTGGACAAGATATTCATGCCTAAGTACAAATACTTATATTTTTGTGAGATTGTGGAACCATAGGCATTTCAAAATTTAAGTGCGATTGCCCTGCTTCTCTTTCAGGTTAAACCATGGATAATCAAGTCTTGCCAGGAATTTTGGTGAGTTGGTGCTAGGAGCCCTGTAAAGTTTAGCAAATCACTATACTCAACCATGTGCTAGACTACTTGTGAGGATTAAAAGAGCAGCTCCATGGCAGGCGAGTCCAATAACTATGTTATTCAAAAATATAAACATACATAACTTTAGAAATATTAAATCATTAGTAATCGAGAACATCAAACAGGTAAACTTGATTACAGGAAGAAACAACTGTGGGAAAACATCCGTTTTAGAAGCTATTTTCTTATTAATAGGAATGTCTAATCCACAGCTTCTATTGAAAATTCACTCATTCCGAAATTTAATGTTGACTGAGGATGAAGACTTTAAGTATCTGTTCAAAGACTTGGACTTTTCCAAGAATCCTACTATAGGCGGCGAATTAGATTCTGAAAAGAGAATGCTTGAAATTAAAGCAATATATCCTAAATTTGCTCAAATTTTTCCGCAGGTTTCTGGAAAGCTGCAATTATCTAAGGATGAGTTTTTGTCCAATGCTTCCACTAGTACGGTCGATGGGGCTGATATTGAAGGATTAAGATTTAGTTTCAATATTAATGGAGAGAATAATTTTGAGGCGGAAATCAGATTAAAACAAGGGCAAATAACTTTCTCACCCTATAATGAAAAGTTGCGTGCTAGTTTTATAAATCCTAGTACAGTTATGATGGATCTGGATCGCCGATTAGATAAAATTGTAGTTAGAAAAGATTTGAAGACAATAATTAACGCCTTAAGAGAGATAGAACCCAACTTGAGCGATATTAGGATGGGAGCTAGAGGGATGGTTTATGCTGATATTGGTATTGATAAATTGGTTTCAATCAATGTAATGGGTGATGGAATTAGAAGAATATTAGCTATATTGGCTATCATATCCGAAAGCAAAAATGGAATATTACTTATTGATGAAGTTGAGAATGGATTGCACTATCGTACACTTTCCATACTGTGGAGAGCTATCTTTAAAATGGCACTAGATAATAACGTGCAGCTATTTATTACAACTCACTCATATGAGTGTATAGAAGCTTTTACCCAGGTGTATCAAGAACAAAAATTAGATATAGGGGAAAATTTTATTAGTCTGTTTAGAATTGGAAATAATCAAGGTGAACACCGAGCCTTTCAATATGAAGCAGATACTTTGCTTGCAGGAATTGAGGGAGAATTCGAGGTTAGGTAATGAAAAGAATTAAATACAAAAATAAAATAATTGAATCAAAAAAGTTATTGATAGTTGAAGGTAAAGATGAGTGTAACTTTTTTGAAGCTTTGCTAAAACATGAGCATGTCAATGGTGTTCAAGTAATTTCTGTTGGCGGTAAAGATAAATTCAAAACTGAACTCCCAAATTTGGTTAATGGGGATGGCTTTTCTGAGGTTGATATCCTTGGTTTTATACGGGATGCAGAAGAAAATCAAGCCCAGTCGGCATTTTCGAGTATTTGTAGTACTTTAAAGAAAAATAACTTACCTGCCCCAAAATCTATTAACCAAGTTATTATTCAACAAAATATAAGAATTGGCGTATTTATTATGCCCAACAATGTTGATGAAGGAATGCTAGAAGATTTGTGTCTTCAATCTATAAATAGGAACCCCCTTTATAGATGCGTAGATAAATATTTTGAATGCTGTTTATCACAAATTTCAGAAAATAAAAAGATTAATATAGCCAAAGCCAAAGTTCAGGCTTACTTAGCTACTCAGAATTCTCTTGTATCCTCCCTAGGGCTTGCTGCTAAAAAAGGGTACTGGGATTTAGAAGATAGCTGCTTTGTTGATATTAAGAAGTTTCTTCACAATCTTTTCATGTCATAATGAACAGTGTGAACGAATCACCCGTAGCCTTCTGTCCAGCGGCATTTTTCCGCTCCACCACGGCGTAGCGGGTTGCGGGGTAACCAGCTTGAGCCACGGCTTGCTCAATTTTTTCTAAGCTAGTGAGGGCTGGATTATAGGCGACGGTGGCTTGCTCGGCACCAAACCGGACACCTTTTGAATGGCTGTTTCAATAGCACTGGCACAGGCAGCACAGCTCATGCCTTGGAGTTGAAAATGGCAGGTTTCCATTAAACCCTCCAGTTCCTGGCTTGCGAATCTTAAGATTATGTTAAAGAGCTGCCCTCAGAAGAAGCTCACAGAGCCAATGTCTTTACTTTCTGGTCCTTTTGGGGCGCGCAGAGGCGCAGAGGCGCGGAGGATTGAACCTGACTGGAGTGGACAACTACCGAAGACTTAATCTCTGTTTGCTCTGTGCCTCTGTGAGCTTCCTCTTGGCCAGAAAGCCCAAAAGGCAAAGACGTTGGCGCAGAGATATACAGGATCCAGCGGTTGCGCTTCAGGGAGCCCCAGCCGGAGTGCCGGAGCGCCTCTGCGCGATGCAGTTTTGGGTTGTGTTAAGATATATTTATTGTCCCTTAGACTTCCCTGAAACAATGGCTGCTGATGAAGGAATTGTTGAACAAGCTCTCATCCTATAATCTATTTAATTACCTGCTGCCGGGTGTTATCTTTGCTGTAATTGCCAGGAGGGTTACACAATATTCTTTCATTCAAGAGGATATTACCATTGGAGTATTTATCTACTATTTTATAGGACTTGTAGTCAGCAGATTTGGTTCCTTGACTATAGAGCCTCTACTTAAATGGATTTCATTTTTACACTATTCAGACTATAAAAAGTTTGTCTCAGCATCAGACAAAGATTCCAAACTCGAAGTACTCTCAGAGGTGAATAACACTTACCGAACTCTCTGCTCTCTTTTTGTTTGAATTTTACTTCTGAAACTATATGAGGCGATTGAAGTAAAGTTCCCTATACTAAAAGAGTGGAATAGCATCGCTCTAATCTTGGTGCTTTTAGTCATATTCCTCTTTTCCTATAGAAAGCAGACCAATTACATAACCCGTAGAATCGACGAGATTCTCAGTAATGCTGCCCTTAACCCAAAAGGCTGAAATGGCGCATCTTAATATAGAATTGATATAATCAGTAAAAAGGTGATCAAGATGTCTGACTTTTTTGAGATTGATTTTTTGGACGTAGAATCAGGTAAGAGTGGTGACGCTATTGCCATTCGTTATCAATTGGGTGACGTGACTCGGATCCATGTAGTAGATGGTGGTTTTCAGAAGACTGGAGATAAAGTTGTTGAACATATCAAAGCCTATTATGGTGCTCCCAAGTTCATTCACTCCGTCGTTGCGAGTCATCCAGATGGGGATCATGCAGGTGGACTGAGAAAAGTTTTAGAGGAATTTGAAGTTGGTGAGCTTTGGATGCTCCGACCCTGGTGTTACGCCAGCGAATTAATTAATAGATTTTCTAGATTCAAATCTGTCGAGAATCTTATTAAGCGACTCAAGGAAATCTATCCCAATATTGCAAATTTAGAGAAAATCGCTAAAGATAAAAATATTACTATACATGCACCTTTTCAAGGTAAGAGGATAGGTGATTTTACTGTCATGGCACCCAGTAAGTCTAGATACCTTGATTTAGTGGTTGAATCAGAAAAGACTCCAGAATCTGCAAAACAGGAAGAACGATCTACATTTGTTGAGAAGTTGTCAGAGAAAGCAGCGGCTTTGATAAAAGCTGTCTGGGGTGAAGAATGGTTTTCCCAGGAAGAGACAAGTGCTGAAAACAACATGAGCGTTATTCAATATGCTTCTTTGTGTAATCAAAGTGTGTTACTAACTGCTGATGCTGGACGTGATGCACTCTTAGAAGCAGCAGAATATGCCCCAAATATTGGATTGACACTTCCTGGTATTGATAAATTCCAGGTTCCACACCATGGCTCCAGGCGTAATGTATCCACCGAGGTTCTTGATCGTTGGTTAGGAACAGGATTATCTTCACCGCCTGAAAAAGGGAAGGAGAAGTTTACCGCAATCATAAGTGCATCAGAAAAAGATAAAGATCACCCCCGAAAGTCAGTTATACGAGGAGTGATTCATCGTGGCGCCAAAGTAATAACTACTGAGGGCAAAAATATATGCACAGGATATAATTTACCAGATAGAGATGGGTGGGTTGTTTGTGAGCCTGTACCTTATCCTGAAGAGCAAGAAGAGCAGTAAATTCTAAACGATGCATATCGACTATATAATAGTACTACGTCTCTCCCTAATATGAAAATATTTGATGGAAACGTTACTATAGCAATCCTATATGAGTCGTAAACTGCGTGCTGCGGTGCGCCCGAAACCTTCGGTAGAGTAATAATCGCTACTCAGTAAAATTTACAAATGATTTAGGATTGCTATAGTAGGTTGGATTAGCGATCGCGTAGGCTTACACTATATGGTACGGGTATCAGCACACAGCGTTTTATCATGAAAACTCATCATTTTACGAGGTGCAAAGCGATAGAGCAACCGTATTTTAATCGGGGGATATAAGCGCAAGCTGAATTTATTCAGCCGTAGTATAATCAAAAAGGTTGGGGTCTCAACCTAGTTGCTCAGCAATGTAAGACGGGGTTTCCCGAAGGGTTGCTGCTTAAATCCCGAATCCCCCGTGTTTTAACCGGGGGAGTGGATCAAAGTCATCCTCTACAAAGAAGAGGATATGTACATCGCTGAATGTCCAGAGGTTGGCACCGTCGATCAAGGGGCAACAATAGAGGAGGCGACCCGGCTTCGCCGGATCTGCGCGAAAGCGCAGCACGCAGGTTTAAGAGAAGCAACAAGGCTCTACTTGGAGGAATTCCCTTTACCTGAAACATCCCCTCGATTTGTGACTAGCATTAGGTTGCTGAATGCCTAGATTGCCGCGCATTTCAAGCAGAAAGGCAATTCGGGCACTTGAGCGGTTAGGGTTTGAGCAGGTTCGTCAAACAGGTAGTCATGTAGTGATGAAAAAAGCAACTAAGGAAGGCCGAATTGGCTGTGTTGTCCCGATACACCAGGAACTTGCATGTCGGCACATTGAGCGGTATTCTAAAGCAAGCGCAAGTTACTCGTGAAGAGTTTATCGAAAGTCTATGAGGTCTAACATGGGAGCTTCTGCTCCCAGAGATGATGTCGCCCGCCAGGAGGGCGGGAGAACTAAATTAACAACCACTGGTAACTCGCTAATATTTAGCAAAAATTATGTATGCTAATTTTTTTTTCAACAGTGGTACATGTTAACTAGTAATGTACTCCCGGAAATTAGTTCGATATCTGCGGAGCTTATCTAGGGCTTGGCGTTCTAACTGACGTACCCGCTCGCGACTGATGTTAAGTCTTTTACTTATTTTAGCAAAAGACATTTCGCGGCCATCTTCTAAACCAAATCGCAGGCATAACACTGCCTGCTGCTGCTCAGTTAACTCCTCTAACATTTTCTTAATGTCTTGGCGCATTAATTTGTGAGTGATGTATTTTTCAGGGGAGGCGCTATTGTCTTCAAGCAGTTCGGAGAGTTCCGTATCCTGATTGTCTCCAACTCTCACGTCGAGAGAAATTGGTTGCCGAGCTATACTAGAGTACTCGCGGATCAAGTCGGGGTGCAAATCCAACTCCTGAGCAATTTCCTTGGTAGTGGCGCTGCGACCTAATTTTTGCGCCAGTTCTCGCTGTACTTTCTTTATTTTATTAAGTTTTTCGGTGATGTGGATCGGCAGACGAATAGTACGAGCTTGCAGAGCGATCGCCCGAGTAATTGCTTGACGAATCCACCAGTAAGCGTAGGTAGACAACTTGAAGCCTCTAGTGGGGTCGAATTTCTCCACCCCCCGTTCTAACCCTAAAGTGCCTTCCTGAATTAGGTCGAGGAATTCCATATTGCGCTTTTGGTATTTTTTGGCGATCGCCACCACCAAGCGCAAGTTGGCCTCAATCATCTTTGCCTTGGCCCTAGTTCCCAGGTGCAAAGCGCGGTCAAGTTCTTCCTCACTCAGCCCGACCCTGTCAGCCCACTCTTTACTATTTGGTTCCCGTTCCAGCTTTTGGAAAAGTTCCTTTTTATTCTGGAAAAGTGCCATCATTCTCTGTACCTGCTTTCCCAAAACAATCTCTTGCTCTTTGGTGAGCAGCGGTACCTTACCAATTTCCTGCAAATAGGTACGGACCATATCTGCTGATAATCTTGATTTGTTTGTTTTTTTGTTGATTTTGGCAGTGGGCATCTGTACAGTGGTGACTCCTTAAACAAAAAGTCCGTTGAGATTTTTCTGATCGTCAAGATGGGGGCGTTAGTCAGTAGTCAGTCTGAGTTCGCTAATCACCATCTCACTACACCCTTAGACGTTGGGGAAAAGAAAAAAGTTCATTATTTCTTCCAACATAGCTAATTAATTTTGTATCTCTAAGGGCGAGGAAATGGAGATTACCGAACTCAGGGGCAGATAATCTGTAAAAACCTGTCGATTTTGCGGAACCCCCCCCTCCCGGGAGGGCCTGCTAAGGGACGCCTTTGGCGGCACCTTCGGTGTTGGCCAAACCCCTGCTAAGGTATAGCCAGACCCCTGCAGAGCGCCGCGCCCGCGCCATTAATCAATGCCGCGGGCAGGCAGGGGGGTGGGTGGCTATCTCTCGCTCAGAATTTTCATGGTATTTTCCCGGCAAATCCCTAGATAAACTCATCGCAGGGCAGATTTTTGAGCAGACCCTGCTGGGAGTTCGTGAAGCTCATAATTGCAATATCATTCACCGAGACATGAAACCCGGGAATATCCTCGTGGGGGATGATGGTAAGGTGAAGATTATTGATTTTGGAATTTCCAAATTCCGAGATGTCCAAAGGTCGGGTGAAGTAACCCTGAGTGGCGAAATATAGCGCGGAAGCGCGGGTTCGGGGTTCAGGGGACGCCAAAAGGGCGGGACGCTTACGCGGTTGCTTACGCAAAGCTTCGCAAAGCTTCGCAAAGCTTCGCAATCGGGGAAGAGATTTGCCTTGTTTTATAAGGTTTTTAGGAGTTGTTGGTCATCTGAACGTGTCCTAACCCTCTTGCGTACTGCTATAATGGGAGACTAGGTCATATATGGCACCGGAATTGGTAGTAACAGGTCGCAAAAATTGCCGATGGGAGAGCGGAGTGTCCAACCCCCATAGAGCTAAATTTTGTAACGAATGTGGCAACAAGCTGGTATGGGCCGAGACAGATAAAACAAAAAAAAGTCATCGCATGAGTCTCGATAAATCAATAGTAACTATAGGGCGACAGTTACAAAAAAAGCGTCAAGCAGATATTATGTTTGTCCTGGACTGCACTGGTAGCATGCAGGGAGAAATTGATGCTATCAAAGAGACGATTATGGACTTTGCCGATACCATTGAATCGGAGGGAGTGCGAGTAAGAGTCGGTTTAGTAGAGTTTAGAGATCGCCTCAAAAACCTGCGAACATCGCGTTCTTCTGTTCGACGGGAAACCTTTTACCAATAACCCAGGTATATTTCGCAGCGAAGTTGCTAAACTGAGAGCTGGTGGTGGAGGAGATGAACCAGAAAGTAGTCTTGATGCACTCATGCTGGTTTTACGTCAACCTTTTTCCCCCCAAGGACAAAAAGTTGTCGTTTTAGTTACGAGCGTGATGCTTAGAGCAAGCGTGATTCATCCGGGGGATATAAGCGAATGGATGAATAAATTCATCCGAAAGTTGTTATACGGGTTTTTTTGTGGTAAACTAGAAGAATGCTAGTTAGAGAAGCCAAGCTATGTAACGGTTCTAAGGAATAATACACATCCTTAGATGAAGCCATAAGAACTGCTCAGTTTATCAGAAACAAGGCAGTTAGATTATGGCGTGATGAGAAGGGTGTGAACAAAGCTCGTATTTCTGTGTTATGCAAGGAACTTGCTTGCATAGTATAGTTTCACTTTGAAGTTAAACTCAATGGCTCGTCAAGCTTCAGCAGAACGTGCTTGGCTTTCAATATCTAACTTCTATCGACGTTGTAGAGAGGGTGCTAAGAAAAAAGGCTATCCTCAGTTCAAAAAACATTCTCGGTCTGTCGAATATAAAACCACAGGCTGGAAACTTTCACCGGATTGTATGACTATCAACTTCACCGATGAATTCAAGGCTGGTAAGTTTTCTCTTTTCTGCAACTCAGAAACTAGAGAAGATTTGTTCAGACTAAAAATAAATCGGGTGAGAGTTGTTAGGAGAGCTGATGGTTATTTTGTTCAGTTTTGCGGAAACTATACCGGAAATATTGGGCTATCAAACAAGCTCAATGCGTTGTGATGTCTAACGACATCGTGGTGTATGAAGACCTCAAGATTAGCAACATGATCAAAAACCATCATTTGGCTAAGTCGATTTCAGACGCCGGGTGGTATCAGTTCACCCAATAGTTAGAATACTACGGAAAAATTTGGGATAAAACCGTGATTGCGGTTGACCCTAAATTCACCTCTCAAGATTGTTCTAACTGTGGTCATAGAGTGAAAAAATCACTCAGTACCAGAACTCATAAGTGTCCACATTGTCACACAGAAATCTGCCGTGATACTAACGCAGCTCTCAATATTTTGAAGCGGGGATTAGAGATTTTAGGTGTTGAGTACAACAGTACCCAGGGGCACTGGGAAACTAACGCTTGGGGAGAGTCCAACCGCTGTTGATAACGGGAAACCTGATTCAACAAGTTGTCTCGCTGCAACCTTGCAATTAAGAAAACAGTCCTAGAAGAGTTTTACCTCATAATGCGCACTCAATCCACTAGTAGCCAAATTTATCTTAAACTTTTAGAATGTACTCGATCTATGGCTTGAAAATTGGGCAATGGGAATGATTTTTGGACGAGATACAAACATTTTCAGCCAACTTTGATTAACTTAGGAAAAACTATTTCTGAGACTATTTAAACACATGATTGAGTCACAATCCCGAGAATTTGCCGTTCTTAACCTCCCGGTACATCTCTTAGATGACTATACTAGTTGGTTGCAGTTACGTTTAGAGCGAAAGTTAGGCACTCATGTGGTAACCCTCAATGCGGAAATGGCAATGCTGTCAGAAAAAAATCTAGAATTAGCCCATATAATTAAAACTGCGGAGCTGGTAATTCCCGATGGTTCTGGAGTAATATTATATTTGTGGCTTCGAGGTAAAATACAAAAACGTTGCCCGGGAATTGACTTAGCAACATCAATACTCGAACAAATTGCGGAGAAAGAAAACTCATACCCCATTTGTTTTTATGGGGGTAAACCTGAAGTTAACGCTCTCGCAGTTCGGTTTTGGCAAGAAAAAAAACCTGGTTTATCGATTATTCACAACCACGGCTATCTTTCACCAGAAGAAGAACGAGAATGGTGTAATATTATCAAAGCCAAACAACCCAGATTAATCTTAGTAGGCTTGGGGGTCCCTAGACAAGAACTTTGGATTACGGAACACCGCTACTTAGCATCGGAAGCCACTTGGATTGGGATCGGCGGTAGTTTTGACATCTGGGCGGGAGTTAAATCCAGAGCGCCACAATGGCTGATCCAGAGCCATCTAGAATGGCTTTATCGACTCTATCAAGAACCCTGGCGTTGGCGGCGAATGCTCGCTTTACCCCAGTTTGCTTGGCGCGCTCTAGATTTCTGGCATTGACATCCTCCCGCCGCTAACCCTACGGGTATAGCGGGGGATTCCCATATCGCTATGAGAGTTTCCTCTTTCGACGAGTTCCCTTACTTTGCAGTGTTTCCACCCCTGCTCCTGCGCTGCCGCGCCTGAGCAGGAGCAGAGGGGGTTCTCTCCAGAGGCGTTACTTTCCCTGTGCCCCAGGGTAGTTTTAGATTTCTCTAATGCCTTGGATAAGATGTTGATTGCAGCGTTCTCATCCCGGTCAGCTTGATATCCACAATAGGGGCATACATGAGTCCTGGTACTTAATGACTTCAAAACCTTCTGACTGCAACTAGAGCAGTTCTGGGAAGTATATCTTGGGTCAACTGCTATCACGTCAACCCTATAGATATTACCGAAGTATTCGAGCCACTCGCGGAAGCGATACCAGGCCGCATCATTAATAGATTTGGCTAGACTGTGGTTCTTAACCATATTGCGCACTCTCAGATCTTCAATCGCTACCCACCCCCGTAGCCCCCTCCCGGGAGGGGGTTGGGGGTGGGTATGACGCGCAGGGCCAACTTACAGACCCAATCATTACGTCTGCGAGAAACCTTGAGATGCGCTCTCTCCAGCCGATTCCTAGCTTTAGAACGGTTAGTGCTGCCCTTTTTTGTTCGAGATAAACGCCGTTGTAGTTTCTTGATGCGCCGTTCACCCTTTCTTAAAAACCTTGGGTTATCAACTTTATTACCGTGGGAATCTGTGTAGAAATGGTTTAAACCAACGTCGAGCCCGGTTTGTTTATTACATAGCTCTTTATTCTCTTTCCTTGAGTGGTCAATTACAAATTGGGCATAGTAGCCATCATGCCTCCTAACTACTCGTACTCGTTTAATCTGTTTCAGTTGATAGTAGTGGAGGTCACGACTTCCCCATAGTCTGAAATTCCCAGCCTTAAACTTATCGGAAAAAGTTAAGTATTTACGGTCTTTCGAGAGCTTCCACCCACTAGTTTTGTACTCAACAGACGCTCTAACCTGGTACTTTTTAAACCTTGGGTAGCCCTTCTTACCGAGTATCTTTGATTTACAGTTTGAATAGAATCTCTCAATCGCTACCCAGGCTCTTTCAGCGTGGGCTTGCCTGGCCTGAGAGTTTAGTTTATTTGCCCATGGAAATTCTGGGTTATCAGATAGGATTTTGCAGTACTTACAGGCATCATTACGGGTTTTAACCTCACCATCTATCCACGCTCTAATAATACTGTTCCGAACGAATCTACCAGTACGTATGGCTACCCACCCCCCAACCCCACCCACCCCTACCCCCTCCCAGGAGGGGAACCCGGGAGGGGGGCAAGGGGGGTGGGTACTGGTCTTCAGTTCCTTTCAGTTTCATTTCGTAGACAATCATAGGGATTTTTACCCGAACGCTCCCCTTATTATACCACACCCCGGCGTCGTCATTCATCTCACACCCCTGCTAAGGTATAGCCAGACCTTAGCAGGTCAAAGATTATGGTGTGAGCCTTCTGCCGACATCTAGGTAAAATGGAGTAGTTGGTTATTCTTTGTCATCGTGAGTCTATTATGGCTATTAGATTTGATTCTGGCTGGGATTTATCCGTTAACAACCGCTATGGTGAACTGATCCTTGCAGTTGAAGTCAAGCGAAAAACCAACGTATCACCAGAGTGGGCAGCACAATTCCGACGGAATATTCTGGCACATGGCACTTTCCCAAAGACGACCTATTCTTTTAATGGTTTTTCCTAATGATTTTTTTTTATGGAATAGTGTCAATGCATATATCGAAAATAGTACCCCTAATTATACAATTGATGCACGTCCTCTTCTTAAGTATTACTTTGAGAGGGCGAGAGTTAATCCAAACAAAATTAGTAGGTCAAGCCTTGAACTAATTATTTTATCTTGGCTGGGAGAGATTATTTACTCTGAGAAATCACCTAAAAATTTGGACAGTTCTCAACAATGGTTGCTACAATCAGGATTGTATGCTGCATTATCCGGAGGAAAGGTGGTAGGGTGAATATTTATGTTGAAACAAATTTTGTTTTAGAGCTAACCTTCGAGCAAGAGCAGTGTGCAAGCTGTGAACAGATTCTGCAACTTTGTCAAGCAGGGCAGGCAAAACTCATTATTCCAGCCTATAGTCTTGCTGAACCTCCTAACATTTAGGTCTAAGTACTGCGACTGCCAGACTTTTTATTCGATGCTGTCTTCTTAGACTTAGATGCATTCTTCTTAGTTTTAGACTTTTTAGTTGACTTACTAGATGCTTTTGCCCGCAGCAAGGTAAGAGCTGTTTCCAAACTCAAGCTTTCCGCTGTTTCTCCCTTAGGAAGGGCAGCCCTGACTCTGCAGTGCTTGACATAAAAACCAAAACGATTTTTGTTAATACTGACTGGTTTCTTATCCTCTGGGTGACGTCCTAGTTCTCTGACCACACCAGGTCTGGGGTTCGCCAATAGCTCCAATGCTCGTTCCAGAGAAATAGTCAAGACATCATCTTCACGAGGAATCGAGCGATAATCTTTTCCTTCCTTACCTTGGTCGTGAACCACATAGGGACCGAAAGGACCCAACGCTGCTTTAACTGAGGCGGATGTTTCTGGATGAGTTCCGAGAAGGCGAGGCAGAGAGAGCAAGCTAACTGCTATTGCTATGGTCAGATCTTCAGTCTTCAACCCTTTAGGTAAAGAAGCTCGCTTCGGTTTTTTCTTCTCCTTTGTTGCTTCACCCAACTGCAAATAAGGTCCATAAGTACCCATTTTGAGATAAATCGGTTCTCCTGTTTCCGGATGTACCCCTAATTCGTTCCGTTCTCTGTTTTGCTCTAGGAGTTCCTCTACCTGTTCTGGCTGTAAATCAGCCGGGGTCAAGTCTGGGGGAATAGAAGCTTTGACAACTTCCGAACCCTGGGTAGCTTCGATATAAGAACCGAATTTACCAATTTTGATTTTAATATGGTCATGGAAATTGTCCAACTCGATGGCCTTAGCAGCGTTGGCTTCAATTTCACGCTCCCCAACTTTAACTTGATTTTGCAGACCTTTTTCTCCCAAATAAAACTGCTCTAGGTAAGGCAACCACTCAGTGCTACCGTGGGCGATTTCATCCAGAGTTTGCTCCATTTGGGAAGTAAAGTGAGGATCCACCAAGTGGGCAAAATGCTTCTCCAGCAAGTTGGTCACCGCAAAAGCCGTGAAAGTGGGAATCAAAGCTTTATTGCGGTTCTGAACGTAACCTCGGTCCACAATGGTCCCCATGATACTGGCATAGGTACTGGGTCTGCCGATGCCTTCTTTTTCCAGAGTTTTCACCAGGGTTGCCTCTGTATAACGAGCAGGAGGTTGGGTTTCGTGAGAACGAGCATCTAATTCAATGCATTTGGGAGTATCCCCTACCTTTAAAGGGGGGAGAATCACTTCCTGATTCTCTAGCGCCCCTTTCGGATCGTCAGATCCTTCCACATAGGCGCGGAAAAAGCCAGGAAAATCAATCCGCTTCCCGTGAGCGCTGAATTCTGCATCCAGCGCCCCTTGTGTAAGGGGGGTTACGGGGGGATCCACTTTAATTTTGACAGTAATTTGGGTTAATCGCGCCAATGCCATTTGGCTGGCAACAGTGCGCTTCCAAATCAAGTCATATAGCTGAAATTCTTTCCCTGATAAACCAGTCTCCCTAGGATAGCGAAAACTACTGCCAGCGGGGCGAATTGCTTCATGTGCCTCCTGAGCACCTTTGCTTTTGGTGGTATATTGGCGGGGTTTAGCACTGAGATATGCTGGACCGTACATTTGCTCGACACAAGCTCTGGCAGCGGCCATCGCCTGGGCTGACAGATGAACGGAATCAGTCCGCATATAGGTAATATATCCCTCTTCGTAGAGACTTTGGGCAACTTTCATAGTCTGTCGCCCTCCCATACCCAGTTTGCGGTTGGCTTCTTGTTGCAGGGTGGAAGTAGTAAAAGGTGGAGCCGGTTTACGAGTGGTGGGTCGTTCTTCAACCTGGCTGACGGTCCAGATTTTATCTTGGAGGAGTTGCTTTAATGCCATCGCCTCCTTTTCTTCGAGAAGGAGAACATCCTTCCCAGCAGCAATTTTCCCCGTATTGGGGTCAAAGTCACTCCCAGTGGCAATTTTTTTCCCTTTTAGAGCAACTAACTTGGCGTCAAATGTTCCAGAAGCTTGTTCCGACTGCAATGTAGCCTTTAAGTCCCAGTAGGAGCCGTTTTTAAAAGCCCGACGAGACCTTTCCCGTATGACCAAGAGGCGCACAGCCACTGACTGTACCCGTCCCGCCGACAGCCCCCAGGCAATTTTCTTCCACAATAGGGGAGAGACGGTATAACCCACCAGTCGGTCTAAAATCCGTCGAGTTTCTTGGGCGTGAACCAGATTGTAATCTAGATCCCGACAATGATTGAGAGCCGCCAAAATAGCTTCCTGAGTAATTTCGTGAAACACCATCCGGGCGATGGGCACCTTGGGGTTGAGTAGCTGAAGCAAATGCCAGCTAATGCTTTCTCCTTCCCTGTCTTCGTCGGTAGCAAGAATGACTCGCTCCGCTTTTTTGACTGCTTTTTTCAGTTCTTCAACAACCTTCTTCTTGCTTTTAGGAACCACGTATAGGGGTTGAAAATTCTCCTCTACATTCACTCCTAGTCTTGCCCACTCCTTTTCTTTGAACTGGACGGGAATTTCATCAGCAGAGGAGGGAAGGTCGCGCACGTGACCCATGGAAGCCTCTACCAGATAACCGTCAGAGAGGTATTTACGAATAGTGCGTGCTTTAGTAGGGGATTCGACGATGACTAGGGTTAACATGGGAATAGTTCGTGCAACATTTAACCTGCTCAAACCTCGCCATCGCTGGTAAAATCTGAGATAAGCGAGAAGTCCACACTAACCGCAAAGCCGTATAGTGTGGGTAGTATGTCACTTTTTGTGAGGTGGTATCCTAGGCTTGTCTTGACATACTCCCCCATTTTCTAAACAGGGGAACAGGGTAAGACAGCAACAGCAGGCAGAGCCCGTCTTACATTGCCTAATCCAATGGTTGATGCCCCAACCATTTCTTTAGTATACTACACGGCTGAATTTATTCAGCAATTCCTCAAGTGGGAGTTCAATTTGCCTGACAGATATGGATTTTTCTAGTAATGTAGCAACGAGGCTCAATGTTGGGACCATTTTGCCTGAAGGGATTGTGCTGGCTACCCTGATAGTAATTTTAGTGGCTGATTTGATTGGAGGGCGTAGATTAGCTCTATGGTTGCCAAAATGTGCCATCGCCGGACTATTAGCTTCCATCATCGCTCTTTATGGTTGCTGGGATGCTGCCAATCCCATTGGTTTTCTCGGCAGCTTTAATGGGGACAATTTGAGTATTCTCTTCAGGGCCATTATCGCATTATCCACGGCCCTGACCATTCTCATGTCCGTGCGCTATGGGTTGGAAACCGGCTCTTCTTTGACGGAGTTTATCGCCATCATGATGACAGCAACGGTGGGAGCCATGTTCCTATGCGGTGCCCAAGAGCTGGTGATGATTTTCATCTCTTTGGAGATGTTGAGTATCTCTTCCTACCTAATGACAGGTTACATGAAGCGGGATTCTCGATCCAATGAGGCAGCGTTAAAATACTTGTTGATTGGAGCTGCCAGTTCAGCCATTTTTCTCTATGGAGTTTCCCTCTTGTATGGTTTGTCGGGAGGAGAAACCAATTTGAATGCCATTGCTGCTGCCATTAGTAATGCCGATGAGGGTCAATCTTTAGCCTTGGCGGTTGCTTTAGTGTTCGTCATCGCCGGTATTGCTTTCAAAATTTCCGCTGTTCCCTTCCACCAATGGACTCCAGATGTTTATGAAGGTTCTCCTACCCCAGTCGTAGCTTTTCTCTCTGTGGGTTCTAAAGCCGCTGGTTTCGCCTTAGCAATGCGCCTGTTGCTCACTGCTTTTGGCTCCCTCACCCCAGAGTGGCATCTCATTTTTGCCGTTCTGGCCATTCTCAGCATGGTCTTAGGTAACGTGGTTGCCCTCGCACAAACCAGTATGAAACGGATGTTAGCTTATTCCTCCATCGGTCAAGCTGGCTTTATGATGATTGGTTTAATTGCCGGAACGGATGCGGGATATACCAGCATTATTTTCTATCTTCTGGTTTATTTGTTCATGAACTTAGGGGCTTTCACCTGTGTCATTCTCTTCTCCCTGCGAACTGGTACTGACCAGATTAGCGAATATGCAGGTCTGTATCAGAAAGACCCCCTCCTCACCCTCGTTTTAAGCATCTGCCTCCTTTCCTTAGGTGGTATTCCCCCTCTGGCTGGATTTTTCGGCAAAATCTATATCTTCTGGGCTGGTTGGCAAGCGGGACTTTACGGTTTGGTGTTGCTGGGTCTCATTACTAGCGTAATTTCCATCTACTATTACATTCGGGTTGTGAAGATGATGGTGGTGAAAGAACCCCACGAGATGTCCTCAAGCGTTCAGAATTATCCTCCACTTCGCTGGGATTTATCCGGAATGCCTCCTTTAAAAGTGGGTTTGGTGCTGTCATTAGTGGCAACTTGCCTCCTGGGAATTTTCGCCAATCCCTTGTTAACTGTGGCTGAGAATTCTGTTATTAGTACGCCAATGCTGCAATCGGTTCTGCCGTCTCAAACTGACATTCAAGTTTCTGTTAGGAGCAAATTTGGCGCGGAAAGACACAAAGACGCAAAGGAAGTTATCAACCTTTAATATTTGGTCTTGCTTCAGCTAAAATGGTGTATTATGGTAGGTTGGGTTGAGGGAACGAAACCCAACCTACGATGCAGGATTTTTTCGATATTTGGGGGAGGTATCAAGGGGGTATCAGAGGAGATGAATTGACACTCTCCCCGGCATCATCGATGGCGGGGGGATTCTTAGTTCAGTGACCAGATTTAACTGCGCAGAATTGCTCCAACGTAGCCAGAGACCCAATCTCCTTAAGCGTATGACTTTCGGTCTGCCCCACCGTAGTTAGTCCTTTGATTAAGATGTTCCGGGCGGCATTGACATCTCTATCTGCTACATACCCACAATGGGGACAAACATGGGTTCTGCATGACAGAGACTTCTTAACAGTTTCACTACAATTAGAGCAGTTTTGGCTGGTGTAATGCGGGGGAACAGCGACCGTTATCTTCCCATACTTCCTACCAAAGTGCTCTAACCATTCCCGAAATGTGTACCATCCTGCATCACTTATCGATTTAGCTAGTCTTCGATTCCTTACCCCTGCTCCTGCGCAGCCGCGCCTGAGCAGGCTTTTACATTTAAATCTTCGTAGGCCACCAAATCGTTAGATTGGATTACGCAATATGCAGCTCGCTTGACATATTCGTTACGTTGCCTACTTACCCTCAAATGTTTCCGGGCATATCGATTCCTAGCCTTGTGATAGTTATTGGACTGTACCCACCCCCGTAGCCCCCCTCCCAGGAGGGGGGTTGGGGGGTGGGTTCGATACTTCTTAGATTTTTTGTGGTTGGCTCTATTCAGCTGGTGTTCTGCTTTCCGATAGAACTTTGGAGATTCCCAAACCCCTGCTCCTGCGCAGCCGCGCCTGAGCAGGCCATTGCTATCTGCAATGAAGTAGTTCAATCCCAAGTCTAATCCTATGGTGTTATGGGTTGGCTTGGTCTCAATGTTCCCCTCTACCTTGATACAGAATTGGACATAGTATCCATCAGCTCTCCTGACCAATGGCTTCATCAATTGCCTGCTCAGGTGCGGCTGCACAGGAGCAGGGGTATTGAGTTTCTTTGCCTTTGGCTTTAAATTCTAGAGTTCTCATATTTTTACTCTAACATTTTCGGCGTCAAAATGCAACCGACCACGGCGGCTAAAGTCGCCGTGTCGCCTTATCCCCCGCATAAATTCCGTTGGCTCTGCGGCTGCCCGTATATGGCTCGTCAATTAGATAGGACTTTATATCGAGTTGCTGAGAGAAGGTGTGAAGCTGGGCGATCGCCATTGGATAGGTTACCAACTTTCCGGTAGAGTATAATGGAAGTTTGGAGGGTAGTATCCTCGTTGTAGGAAGGTATTTAATTTAGCAGCTAAGATTTTTTCTCTCTCTTGGGTAGCGGGGAGTGGAAACTTCAGGGAACTATAGAGGTGAAAGCGGTAGAGGTCAAAAGTTGCTTCCAAGAGGTCACCGTAGGTTCTGGCAGCATTTATTATCCAGTGGTAGTAAGCAAACAGAGCTGAAAGGAGACCTATGGGTAGTGCCCAAATACTCCAAAGACTCCAGACTGTGAAAAGGAGGCTCCAGCACCAAAACCTGACAGCAGTGTCCAGTTGGTTCCGGGCTTCTCCTAAGTCTTGGCGCACTTGTTCCGGCAAAAGAAGCCAGAGGTGCGGCCAGCAGAGGACCGTGTCCAGGCCATATTTCACAAAAGGAAGGAGTTCTGCCCTGCGGAGGATATTCCCTAAGCGAGTGGCCATGATATCTTCCTCTTTGAAAGGCATCTTGTTCAGTTTCTCTTCCACTCTAACTAGTTTCTCTTTTTCCTGGGGAGTTAAACCTGGGTTGTTCCTCTTTTTGCAGAGTGCCTGAAACTGATCATCCGCCTTCTTTTTCCGTGCCTTTTCTAGTTCAACAAAACAGTTGCGTAACCAAAAAGGCCAATAACCTTCTAGGAATTGGAGGGTAGCAAAGTTCAACTGTTCGATTAAGAAAGCTAAGATAAGAACAAAAAGGATACTGAAAATGAGAAAACCTATTTGTTGGGGTTGAGAAAACTCATTGAGGGCTTCGTAAGTGTTCTGCCAGCCGCCCAACTTGAGTAAGGTAGCCACTAAGCCCTCAGCCCAGAAGAGAAAGAGAGGGGTGAGGAGGTTGATAAGCCAACTTTTGGCTAGTTGATTACTAAGTCCCGTCAGGAATTGAGTGGTTATCATAGGCGCTGAAGAGGGACTTTATGTATGGGACATTCGGGTATTTTTTCCCCTCTATGCCGACGCTCCCAGGCACAATTGCAATCGGGCTCGGGACAAGTATATTTCCGAAGAGTGAAAGTTCTTGGAATTCCTGGAGGGGGGCTATATCCTGGAGGGGGGCCAATATAGCTATGAGGAGTATATTTAAACTGGGTTTCTTCCAATAACCCTGCCATACGAAGATCCGTGGCACCATGTTCTGTGAGAAACTTCGACAAATCTGAGTCAGGAGTTTGTCCAGTTTCTACTTCACCTATCAGTTTGATATGTAGTCTCAATAATTAATCCTACCATGGACCGCATCACAACTCAACCTACACTCCAGTATAGGTGAAAGCACTCCAACGGAAAGGGTGAGTAAAGTCCGTTAGCAACAATTGCTCATGAAACTCTTTGTCCATATCTTGAAAATACTCTCTCTTCTCTCTTTTACTGCTATCTCGCAACCATATTTGTGCTTGACGGAGGGCTTCAGCAGGTTCTAACCCATCTTTGCGCCAAAAGTCATAGAAACGAGTCAGCAAAATCATGGTACTGAGGTCTGACACGGGCCAGAGGGACGCTACTACTCCCCCAACCCCTGCTTGCAATAAGCCCATGGGCAGACTCACTACTTCGTCGGGCAGGTCAAGGCCAGGAATTCCCGTTTCACAGGCAGATAGGAGGACAAGACGAATGTTTTGGAGCTTCAGGCTCAAGAGGTGCCGGAGTGTGATAACTTCTTCATAAGCCATAAGTAAGTGACTCTCCAATGGTTCCTTAAGGTTGGCAGAGCCATGGCAAAAAAAGTGCGCTACGCTGTGGTTTTTCAGGGCATCACTAACCGGAAAAATCTCCGCAAGGTTTTTATTAAAAGTAGTATGGTTTTCAAAGGTGGCAGTAGCGGCGGCAACTTCCCAAGTGGAATAGCGGAGGTCGCCTGTAGGGTTGTCCACAGCCAGAAGGTTGGTGACGGGAGTTTGTTGGGCTATGGTTTGGGCTGCTTGGAGAGAGACGGCGTTGGGAGTGTAGGTGAAGCGGATATTGTCTAGGGCGTAGCGGCGCTTTGTGGGGGTGTCGGGGTTGTTTGTCCAGGCACTGTGGAGAGGCAGAAGGCTCAGATACCCTGTGGGGATTAGGATGGCTTGGGTGAATTTGTGCCCTTCCAAGTAGTGAACCACTGGTTTCATAACCAAAGTCCAGAGTTGGCGGGTGGTATCGTCAATAACTTGGAGCCACTTTTCTTTAGCTTGGTGAAGTTGCTGTTTCGTTTGGGAGTTGGGGTTGTCTTCATATTGAAAGTCAGCCTTCTTGCATTCATTATCAGCATTACTCCAGCTTTTCAGAAGTTCCACCAGGCTTTCTCCGGTGAGGTTTTCCAGCCAAATAGCATGGGGAGTAGTCGTTTCCTCAGAACCAGTTTTCCCCTTCTCAAGTACTAAGGCTGCCCCTCCCAAAGGCGTCACCAGGAGGTACACTAGGGGGTTGTTGGCAGGAGTTGATTCAACAATTTCTTCAAAGGTAGGCAGTTTCAGGAAGTTCTCATAACCCTCAACCTGGCGAACTTCGGCGATACAGTCTTTCAGTTTTTTCCGGTAGCGAATAGCTTGTTGCCGCAGTTCTTCAGGAGTGAGTTGGTTTGAACCAGAGTCAGCGTTGAAGTTGTTCCGTTCCTCAGACTCCAGTTGGCTAATAGCCATAGCAGCGGTTTGATACCGTTCAAAGAGTTCCTTGTTGATGTTTTTGACTCCTTCTAGGTTGGTTCTGTCCCGTTGGAGGGTTTCCCGGAGACCACGAGCGCGCCCTTGTTCCAGGGTAGCGATAGCTTTTTGAAGGTTGTCGGTTTTGCCATAGGCGTAGGCTGCACGACGGTAGAGGTTATTGGTTTCTTTCAGTTCAGCTTCTTTGCTGCTGAGGAAGAGGGAGGCACTGTAGAGGTTTTCTGCCGCCCTGATAGCCAGGGTGTAGGATTCTGTGGCTTCTGTCCACCGTTGGTTATTACTGTAGAGGTTGCCTAGATTCCGGGCGGTTCTACGGCAGTCGTTGGGAAGTTTGTCGGGGTGTAAAATGGTGAGGGCGTCTTTATAGGCAGCGATCGCCTCCTCTATATTCTCTCCCCTATCTCCTTTTATGCGGTCCGAGTAGGCAGAAGCTAGATTATTCATGGTTTGTGCCCAGTCCACAGGAAGAGCAGTTTTGGTTATAACTGTCAAAGCCTCCTTATAGGCAGCGATCGCCTCCTCTATATTCTCTCCCCTATCTCCTTTTATGCGGTCCGAGTAGGCAGAAGCTAGATTATTCATGGTAGTAGCCCACTCCACAGGAAGAGCAGTTTTGGTTCTAACTGTCAAAGCCTCCTTATAGGCAGCGATGGCTTCCTCTATATTCTCTCCCCTATCTCCTTTTATGCGGTTCTTGTAGGCAGCAGCTAGGTTATTCATGGTACTTGCCCACTCCACAGGAAGAGCAGTTTTGGTTCTAACTGTCAAAGCCTCCTTATAGGCAGCGATGGCTTCCTCTATATTCTCTCCCCTATCTCCTTTTATGCGGTTCTTGTAGGCAGCAGCTAGGTTATTCATGGTAGTAGCCCACTCCACAGGAAGAGCAGTTTTGGTTCTAACTGTCAAAGCCTCCTTATAGGCAGCGATGGCTTCCTCTATATTCTCTCTCCTATCTCCTTTTATGCGGTTCGAGTAGGCAGCAGCTAGGTTATTCATGGTAGTAGCCCACTCCACAGGAAGAGCAGTTTTGGTTCTAACTGTCAAAGCCTCCTTATAGGCAGCGATGGCTTCCTCTATATTCTCTCTCCTATCTCCTTTTATGCGGTTCGAGTAGGCAGCAGCTAGGTTATTCATGGTAGTAGCCCACTCCACAGGAAGAGCAGTTTTGGTTCTAACTGTCAAAGCCTCCTTATAGGCAGCGATGGCTTCCTCTATATTCTCTCTCCTATCTCCTTTTATGCGGTTCGAGTAGGCATTTGCTAGGTTATTCATGGTAGTAGCCCAACCTTCGGGGTTGTTCTCTTTGGTGTAGATAGGGAGAACAATGTTGTAACCTGCTATAGCAATTTCCATATTATCTCCCCGGCTACCCAGAGGAAATTGGCAAAAATGAACACTGATGTACTCTACCACGGCAGCAAGACCCTCTAGCTCATCTGGATATTGAGTGAGTACTACTTCTGCCCATCCCTTCATCACCGGAATCAAATTTTCATTGAGACAGTCTAAGTAGTTTGCCATCACCCGATAAACAACCTGAACGTCTCCGTTGCTCTGTATTGCAGCCTGCACCAAAGCATGCCAACAGGCTCTATATTGTTGTAGAGCAGCCATAGCTCCAATTTCCCTTTTACTGTAATTATACCTTAAACTGACATTATAGTCCTTAAAAAGGAGGGATGCAAATTGGTTCCACTATTAACTCCAATAGTAGGTTGAGTGGTACACTGCCTAATCCTATACCATATCCTTAGGTGTTGGGTTTCGTTCCCTCAACCCAACCTACGATGAATTTCCCCGCCTCCTCTGTGCCTCTGTGCCTCTGCGTGAAACAAACAAAAATTAATATGATGGTACAAACCCTCCCAAAACCCCTAACTTTAGAAGAGTTTCTGACATTACCAGAAACCAAGCCTCCTAGTGAGTACATTGATGGAGAGATTAGGCAAAAACCCATGCCCAAAGCCCGCCACTCTAGACTTCAGAGTAAAATAATCGCCCAAATAAATGGTATCACAGAACCTGTCCATCTTGCTTATGCTTTTCCAGAATTGCGTTGTACTTTTGGTGGTAGATCAGTTGTTCCCGATATAGCAGTTCTGCAATGGAATCATATTCCTTTTGACGAGAAAGGAGAACCTGTAGACGATATCTTAATTGCTCCAGATTGGACAATTGAAATTCTCTCACCAAGTCAAAGTGCTAATAAAGTTACAGGTAACATATTACACTATCTTAAATATGGTTGTCAACTAGGATGGTTGCTAGACCCAGAGGATATGTCAATTATAGTCTTTAGACCTAAACAAGAACCAAGAATTTGCTATGGTAAGGATAATTTAGTAAGTTTAGAAAACATTAAATTAGAATTAAAAGTAGAAGCATTATTTAACTGGTTAAAGATGAAGCCATAATAGCCCTCTTGGAAACCTATCCATGGGAGTATATGAATTTTTATATTAGTTTTATATGATAGACTGCTATATATGTGGAACTTTGCCAAACCTATCTATTCTATTGCCTTAGCCGCAGCCCAAGATAATCCAGAGTCGGCGCATCGACAGCTACTGAAAACTTTAAGCTGGTTGGATCGCTCTCGCCATAGTACCTGGGGTACTAGAATGGTGAGACAATTAGAGCAATCTTTCTGTTACACAGACCATCGCCTAGAACAAAACTTATGGGGATTGAATTTTCCCAATCCCGTGGGTTTGGCAGCGGGATTCGATAAAGATGGGGTGGCGGCAGGAATTTGGTCTCACCTGGGCTTTGGCTTTGCGGAATTGGGTGCTGTCACTCTCCACCTACAAATAGGCAATCCTCGTCCCCGGTTATTTCGCCTCCCCTTAGATAAAGCTGCTCTCAATCGCATGGGTGCCAATAATCTGGGGGCTGCCGTTATGGCTACCACTCTCAAGGAAACTTGGCAAAGACATCCAGCTACTATTCCTATCGGTATCAATCTCTGTAAATCGAAAATAACCCCTTTAGAAGAAGCAGCGGCAGACTATACAGGCAGTTTTGACCTCTTGCAGGAGCAGGCGGATTACTTTGTGGTTAATGTCTCCTCTCCCAATACTCCCGGTTTGCGATCGCTCCAAACTGAGAAACAGTTAGAAGAAATTTTGGCTGCAATGCATTCACACAATCGCCACAGTAAACCTATTTTGGTGAAGATTTCTCCTGATTTAGAATGGGATACCATCGAAAAGATTCTGGATTTAGCCACAACTCATAATTTGGCTGGCATTATCGCCACTAACACTACTACCCGCCGGGATGGTTTGCAAACCCGTATCCTCCAGTCTACTAAGAAGGCTATTGAGAATGAACCGGGAGGTATTAGCGGCGCTCCCTTAAAACAACGCTCCACGGAAATAATCCGTTTTATCTGGCGACAAACTGAGGGAAAGTTACCCATTATTGGAGTTGGCGGCATTTTCACCCCCGAAGATGCTTGGTCAAAAATTACTGTTGGTGCCAGTTTGCTTCAAGTTTACACCGGCTGGATCTATGAAAGTCCATGGATGATCCCCTCTATCCTCAAAGGGCTGAGTGCTCAATTAGAGCAACGGGGATTATCTACTATTACGGAAGCTGTGGGAATATCTAATCAAAATGAGTAAAATGGTGTTGCAGTGACCAGTGACCAGTGACCAGTGACCAGTGACCAGTGACCAGTGACCAGTGACCAGTGACCAGTGACCAGTGACCAGTTAGCAGTTACCAGTTAGCAGTTACCAGTTACCAGTTACCAGTTACCAGTTACCAGTTACCAGTTACCAGTTACCAGTTACCAGTTACCAGTTAGCAGTTAGCAGTTAGCAGCACTGCTATGGAAGATGTTCAAAATGAACTGAGATGGCAAAAAACTCTTTCCAACCCAGAGGTTGATCTAGATGTTCTCCAACAAATGGCTCAAGTAGCATTGACAGAGGATAAAGAGGGTAAAACCGAAGAGAAAGGTTTTGGTGAAGAGTGATTATGACAAGATAGTCAGCAAAAAGTAGAAGATAAATCTAACACATCACAGATACCTTCTAGTAGCAATGAAGCTCATTGATTAATCCCGATGCAAACCTGATGTGTCAAAAAATTGCCAATTTTTTTAGCGATCGCAAACCCGAGCACCTTTTGGTTTTTTACTTTTCCGGTTACGCTGAAAAAGATGGATCTGGCGAATTGTATTTTGCTACAAAAGATACTCGCCGGGATAAAAACAAAATAGATTTGTCAACAATGGTATCAGCTAATTATGTACAATTAGTAATGGATACTAGTAAGTCAAGCGAACAAATTGTTATTCTTGATGCTTCTTACAGTGGAGCTTTTATCAGAGAGATAAAAACAAGTATTTTCATACAATTCTTAATACTAAGCATAAAGTCATTTAGCTTAAATGAACATGAAAGTAGAGGAGAGGAAAATGGCAAAAATAGCTTTATTAATTGGCATAGTGCGGCGGCCAAGCCTAATGAATTCAGAATTTACGTCAAAGACATTTATGACTTTCTTAAGTTAAAAGTTCAGGAGAAAGCAAAGGAATTCAACCATGATAGGACCCCGACATACGAAGCAACGGGAGAAGCTCATAACATTCCTTTCGCTAAAGTAAAAATTCTGGATCCCAAGAAAAAATATCGCGGCATATTTGAAACAATCTTGGAACGTGACAAGGGAGAGATTACTAGGGGCAACCGTACACGATTAATTGATGCGGCAAGAGAACTGCGGCTTAAAGCAGAAGAAGTTCAAGCGATTAAGAATGAAGTAAGAAACAAGTACAAAGAAAAGCTAGCGAAGTTACAGCAATATGAACAAGCTTTAGCCGAGGCTTTTGAAGGTGATTCTTCTATTAGCGACGATACGCTTAGGCAGTTGCGAGATTGGCAAGAAGGACTAGAATTAGAAGATTTAGTTCTCATTTACAAGAAATTAGCAAACAAACTGCAAGCACAGGAGAAAAGCGAACAAGCGATCGCTTTGTTAAAACAAGCAATTGCGTTTCACGAAAATATAACAGATTTCCATATTAATTTAGGGGATATCCTTATACAGCAGGGTAAGCTTCAAGACGCAATTGCCTCTTATGAAAAAGCGCGCCAACTCGATCCTAAGATAGCCAATCCTTCTGTCGGTTTAGTCAGCTTAGGCAATAGCCTGAAACAACAGGGTAAGTATAAAGAAGCAATTGCCTCCTATGACAACGCGCTCGAATTCGATGCCAAGAAGGCTGAAGCTTATGTTGGAAAAGCAATCGCTTTGAACCGAGAAGAAAAACATCCAGAAGCCATTGAAGCCTGCAAACAGGCAATTGGGCTTAAAGAGTAATTAGCAAAGGCTGATCTAGCAGAGGCTTATACCCAACAAGGGATAGCCTTGAAGCAACAAAATCAACCAGATCGGGCAAAAGACTCGTTACACCTGGCAATACAAGAGTATTCTAACTCACCAGAGGCTAACCTGGAGCTGGCAATGATTTTGAAAGACGAAGGGGAGGGAGATGAAGCCAGGGAACATGCTGAAACAGCGAAGCAATAGGGAATAACCCCAATAACTTAGAGGCACGTCTTGGTCTCGGAAATACCTTATTGCTCCTAGAAAATTTGCAAGAGCTAGATTTTGAAAGGCTGCTAGGAAATTTTCCCCTGGTTGACTTTCTGGAGCAAACAAGAAACTTAAAGGCGCTAAATCTTGAGGAGCTAAGTTTTGAAGAGCTATTAGAAAAACTCGAGCGGCTAGATTTGCCGACTCGACTAAAAAACTTGAAGCTAGCTGAAGCTCATTTCAGAGAAGCGGTAAAAATTAACCCTAATTGTGCCCAAGCTAGCAAGTTTGTTGCGCTTGCTTTATATCATCAAGATAATTATCAAGATGCGGTCGATGAAGCTAGGAGAGCTAAAGAGAAAAATAGTCAACTAGCAACCGTTCGCACCACCCTGGGCGACTGTTTGATTGAGCAGGACAAATTATCTGACGCTAGAAATGAATTTTTAAAAGCCACTGAGCTCAATCCTGAGCTGGCGATCGCCTACCTGGGTTTTGGGCAAGTACTCCTTGCTCAGGGTCAGTCTAAGCAACAAAGTACCACATCTAGAGCCCTGAGTAACTTGAATTACGCTATAATAAAGTTGAAAGAAGCTATCGAGAAAAATCCCAAAAAGGCTTCTTATCATAGCATACAGTGTTATGTTAAGTATCAACAAGGCATCCTTCGAGACAGGGAACATATCAAAACTGAAGCCCTTAAAGAGGCGCAAAGAGCGGTAGAAGAAGTTAACCCCACCGATGCAGACGCTCACTATATTTACGGTCTTATTCTGTCTGAAAACAAGGAAATAGATAAAGCGATCGCTGAGTATCAAATAGCAATTGAACTTTCTCCCAACACCGCGGACTATTACCAAAGTTTGGGGAATGCTTATTACATTCAAAAGGAGTACGATAAAGCTAAAGAAGAATACCAAAAAGCTATTCTAATCAAGCCTACCAACGCAGGATTTCATTATAGCTTGGCATGGGTTTTGCACAACCAGGATAAACTCAAGGAGGCAATAAAACATTACAAAATAGCTATTGAGCACTACGGATACAATCCTTTCTTCTACAGCAATTTAGCTAATGTGCTTTGGCAACAAAGCAACCAAGAAAACAGCAAGGAAGCACGAGAAGGGCTACTTAAGGAAGCCAAAGACAACTGCGAAAGGGCTATTCATCTCAATAAGGAAAATGCCTACAATTGGAATTTACTGGGATGTATATTATTCGGACGGGGGAACTTTGAGGAGTCCGCCCGGAAACACATGAAAGCAATTGAGCTAGAACCCAGTGACAAAGTATACTACCAAAATACTTTTTCCGCTTTGAAGAAGATAGACGGTACTCAAGAGCTTCAGGCACTTCTACAGCAGGTAACACCGCTACTTGAAAACATTATCTCAGAAACAATTGAGATTGAGGAGGAGAATACCGATGACTACAACAAGGATTAAGAAAGATACCTTAGCCGAAGTTCATTTTCTATTGGGCTATGCTAAAGAAAAACAAAATCAGGGTGATGAAGCAGTTAAAAACTATCGGCTAGCGCTCGAGAAAAACGACCATCATGGAGAGGCGCACTTCCGACTAGGGGTTAGTCTCAGTAAGGATAACCTAGAGTTTAATGCAGAGGAAGTCAAGCATGAGTTAGAAAAAGCAATTGAGCTAAACTGTGATGATCAAGCAAATGCTCATTACTACTTAGGAAAGGCTCTAGTAAAAAAAGAAGAGTACTACGGGGCTACCAAAAACCTAATCGAAGCTAGGAACTTATTTAAAGCTCAGGTTGCTCCTGAGAAAGTAAAGGAAACCAATTCAGCTTTACAGCCCTGCGCAGACTACTGGTACAAAGAGGGGGAAAAATCTGCTCAAAACAAAAACTACGAAGAAGCAATTAAGTGGTATAAAAACGCGACCATTATCTTCCCAGACTGGGCGGAAGCATATTGCCAAATGGAAAGGGGAGTATGAAAAAGCCATCGAAGATATTAGCAAAGCGATCGAGCTAAACTCTAAATATGCAGAAGCATATTGGTTGCGGGGCTGGATTCGTTTGCATCGGGAGCCAGTAAGAAACTATCAAAAAGCCGTGGAAGACTTTCGTCAAGCTCTTAAGATTCACGAAAATACTAAATACCGCTTAATGTTGGGGAAAGCTATCCTTAAGTCAGGCTTGGTAGAATACGAAAATGGAAACATAGAAGAGGCGATCCAAAGATGGCAGCAATCAAGTGAAAACTTGCAGCCATTAGCTGAATCTGACGATAATAACAGCGAGGAAGCACAACAGCTATTGGCAGAAGTGAAATTGGCAGTTAATGCTGCCAACCATGCTCAAGGTATTCGCGTCCAAGATTTAAGAGAACGTACCAAACAGATACTGCAACAAGACAATCGCCTGGGTGACTTAGACTGGCTTAAGGAAAAACTTTGGTGGGGCGATCGCCTGTTAGCAGATGCACGAAACTTGTTTGCGGAACTTAACCCGACACCACCTGACAACGACTACTATCAAATGGGCAATTCCTTTACTCAACTAGGACAGTATGATATGGCGATTGAATGTTATCAGAAAGCGACGGAAATGAATCCGGACTATGCCGTAGCATACTGCAAAATGGGCAATGCTTATTATGAAAAAGGAGATGTCCGAGAATCGCTCGAAAAATGGCAAAAATCCGGCGAAATCGCACAGCAATACGCCCAATCTGGTATTGAGGGAACCGGAAGTCTCCTAGCCGAAATTCAACTAGCACTTGCTGTAGCGAGTTTGGCTCACTCCAACCCAGAGCCTCATCATATAAGACAAGCAGTAGAGAATGCAATAAAATTAGATAATCGCGTTAATAACTTAAACTTTCTCAAAGAAAACCTTGGTTGGGGCAATCGCCTGTTAGCAGATACAAGAAAATTAGTCAAATTCTACAAGGATGATAACGACGACAATAATTACCTACAGCAAGCAAGAGCTCTTCTTAAGCAGGGTTTAAGGGAATACGAAATGGGAGGCGTAAACGAGGCGTTGGAAAAATGGCAGCAATCAAGAAGAATTTTCCAGCAATTAGCTCAATCTGGCAGCGGAGAGGCAGCAAAGCTACTGGCAGAAACTCAACTGGCAATTAATGTTGCATTATTTGCTCACGGTAGGCGCGAGCAGGAGGTAATAGAAGCTGCGGTTATGGCGCTGAAATTAGATAATAACCTGTTTGACGGCGGCTTTCTCAAGGACAACTGCGGATGGGGCGATCGCCTGGCAGGAGAGGCACAGGAATTCTTCGCTTTGCTCATGCTGAACCACCTATTCAATAATTAGACTGCACTTAGCGTAGTGATAATTGCTATACGGGAAGAAAATGATGACCACTTTACTAGAACAAGCACTCAAGGAAGCCAAACAACTGCCAAGTGAACTTCAGGATGAAATTGCCCAACAACTGCTGGAAGATATTCAAAATGAACTGAGATGGCAAGAAATACTGTCTAACCCAGAGGTTGACATAGATATTCTCCAACAAATGGCTCAAGTAGCATTGACAGAGGATGGGCGACTCGTTCTGGGCGAAAGTCGCGGCTAAATAATAGCCGAATGATATAACCCCAGGCTTGGTACTTTGTACCTTGACAACTAAATCAGGATTGTTGGTGAGGTAAAGATGATTAATCCTGGGTTTAACATTAAGTCTATGACAAACCAGCAATTACGGGCTTACTTTCGAGAAACAAGAGACGAAAAAGCATTTCGGGAAATCCTGAATCGAGGACTTGACGAACAAGATAAAGCCGCAGCCCGCACATTTAAAGCCTGGAAAAAGAATGAAGAGAAAAAGTGATGCTAAAATATTAAATATATTTAAAATTTACCATAAATATATTGGGCATATTATATCTCTCTCTGGGACTCTGGGACTCTGGGTGAAACCCCCAAAAAGTGGAATCAACCTGTTCGAGGCGTTACAAATCTTTATAAAATTCCCATAGTATTGTAAACTACCTCAAGAAAGAGTAGAAAGGAGCAAAAGTAATAATGCAGTCGGCTTCATCCCTGCTGACACCTCCGAAAGAGTTGCTCAACCCTGCCGGTGGTTTCAATCTCAACGTCTTTATGTTTATGCTAGGCTTAACCCTGATGGTTTTGTCCTTTTGCGGTTATTTTATCTGGAACTGGCAAGGTTGGTGCTGTTTTTGTCTCAACGTCCTCGCTTTACACATAGCAGGAACGGTGATTCACGACGCTTCCCACAATGCTGGTCATCGTAACAGAATTATTAATGCTATCCTGGGCCATGGCAGTGCCCTGATGTTGGGATTCGCCTTTCCTGTGTTTACGCGAGTACACTTGCAGCATCATGCTCATGTGAACGATCCGGAAAATGACCCAGAGCATTTTGTCTCCACTGGAGGTCCCCTCTGGCTGATTGCAGTTCGCTTCTTCTACCACGAAATCTTTTTCTTCAAGCGGCGTTTGTGGCGCAAATACGAGTTATTAGAATGGTTTTTGAGCCGCTTGTTTATTGTTACCGTAGTTTATTTGGGCTTTCAATATGGCTATAGCGAGTATATCACCAATTGTTGGCTGCCGTCAGCTTTAGTGGTAGGGATAACTCTAGGATTGTTTTTTGATTATTTGCCCCATCGACCTTTTACTGAGCGCGATCGCTGGAAAAATGCGAGAGTTTATCCCAGTCCCATTCTCAACCTCCTCATTCTCGGACAGAATTACCACTTAGTTCATCATCTCTGGCCTTCTATTCCCTGGTATAAATATCAACCAGCTTACCATATTACTAAGCCCCTCTTGGATGCTAAGGGTTGCGATCAATCATTAGGTTTATTAGAAGGGAAGAATTTTTGGAGTTTCCTCTACGATGTTTTCTTGGGTATTCGCTTGAATCACTAAAAATTACCGTAGTGTGTAGGGTGCGAGGCTGTTTAATCTCTGCCTGTAGCTGATGAATACTGATTACTTTAAAGAAGTAGAAGTAGTTGAACAAAATTACTATCGCAGGTCCTGTGCTCCTCTGAGGTAAGAATGTTTCATCTCGTTCTGGGGTTTTGTGGTATTGAGGTGGATTAAAACCCGAATGCATTGCTTTAAACTGCCTTTTACCTGCATTTGCTGCATGTCCAAGAGGGGAACGTTGTCCCACCCCAGGTATAACCGTGCGATGGCAGCCGGAAAAATGGCATCCAGATCTGGGGTCATAGTAAATATAACACTCACTATCTCTTCTGGAGCTAGCTCATTGCGCTCTTTGAGGTGGTCGAGCAGTTCCTCCACTACCACTGTAATTTCCTCCTTTGTATTTTTCGCAGCAGTCGTAGCTCCACGAATTGCTCGCACTTTCCACTCCACAGCTATTTCCTCCGAAATATCATCTAAAATTAGGTCGATATAACCATAAAGGCTGACCATTGGTAGCCAGTTCAAATTCTAACCAATCTATGGTTCCTCCTAACTCTACCCCTAATCCGGATTTAACTTTACCTCTACTAGAAAGAAGGCGATTGAGGAGAGATTTTGGTTCTTCGATAGTTTGACACTCTGCTTTTTCCTGGTCAAGTCCCGCCAATTCTGCTGCCCAACGGCGAGCATCTTCTTCCGTACCCAAGCGGTCTACTACACCCAATTCTAGAGCTTGCTGACCGGTAAAAATCCGACCGTCGGCAAAACTTCTCACCTTTTCTACCGCCAATTTACGTCCTGCGGCTACGGTTTCCACAAATTGCTGATAGCTGGTGTCAATTAACTCCTGGAGGATATTCTCTTCATCAGTAGTCAAATCTCGGTCAAAGGAGAGAATGTCTTTATAGGGACCAGATTTAATCGTTTTGAAGGAAATACCAATTTTGTCCAGCAGTCGCTCCAGGTTATTTCCCCGCAGAATGACCCCAATACTGCCTGTAATCGTCCCAGGGTTTGCCACAATGTATTCAGCCCCCATACCGATATAAACTCCCCCAGAAGCGGAGATATTGCCGAAACTGGCCACAATTTTCACTTTTTCTCGCAAAGTCTTCAGGGCGGCGTAGATTTCTTGCGAATCTCCTACAGTTCCTCCAGGAGAGTCGATGCGCAACAACAGGGCCGGGTATTTCTTTTCTTTCACCGTTTCTAAGGCTTTCAGCACCCATTTGCGAGTTTGACTGGCGATCGCCCCTGTAATTTCGATCCGTGCTATTTGCTTGCTTGCTTTCTGTTTAAAAGGCCAGACCATATTGTTTCAGTTATTGTAATTTTAGTATACAATTAGTTACAGTAAATTAGATTATATATTACCATCAATCATGCAATTAAATCTCAGCAAACCCTTAGCCATCGCCCCCTTTTTCCTCTGGGGAACAGCTATGGTCGCCATGAAATCCACCCTAGATAATACCACTCCTCTCTTCATGGCTGGGGTAAGATTGCTGCCAGCGGGGTTGTTAGTGCTGGCAGCAGCAGCTATCTACGGTCTTCCTCAACCGAAAACCCTGAAGGCATGGCTCTGGATTGGCTTATTTGCTCTGGTAGATGGAGCGATGTTTCAAGGCTTTCTCGCTCAAGGCTTGAGCCACACTGGGGCGGGTTTGGGTTCCGTTCTCATCGACGCACACCCTCTGGTAGTAGCCCTGCTCTCTAGCTGGCTGTTTGGGGAAATAATAGGTTGGTTCGGTTGGTTAGGATTAACCTTAGGGATTTTGGGAATTTGCGCCATCAGCTTGCCTGAGGATTTGATGATGGCAGTTTCCTTTAACTTAGAGAATCTCGCCGACAGCGGCGAATTGCTGATGCTGTTTGCCGGATTGTCTATGGCAGTAGGAACAGTTATGATTCGTTTTGTCTCTCGTCATGCAGATCCGGTGGTGGCTACGGGTTGGCATATGATTGTCGGTGGATTGCCTTTATTTATTGGTTCCGGGATTTGGGAGTCGGATAGTTGGGTACATATTACCCCGTCTGGTTGGATAGTGTTAGCTTATAGTACTGTCTTTGGCAGCGCCATCGCCTATGGGCTATTTTTCTATTTAGCTCACACAAACAATCTCACCAGTCTCAGCGCACTCACCTTTCTCACTCCCGTGTTTGCTATTGTGTTTGGCAATCTCTTGCTCTCGGAGAGACTCAGCTCCTTGCAGTGGTTGGGAGTGAGTTTTTCTCTGGTGAGTATTTATATTATCAATCAACGGGAGATAATTGCCTGCTGGTGGCGCGCCGCTTCCCGCTCCCAAGGGAGCGCTGTTTAGTTGTGGTTCTGCTCAGTCTTCAGCTAAAGCGGCAGGAGCGGAACGCCATAATCTTTGATTTGGCGTGAGAGAAACCCCCCTCTACTCCCCCCAAGGGGAGATGCCGCAGGAGGTTTAACTTGGCGTATCCTGAGATTCTATGTATTTTCGTAGTGTAGCTACCGTTGTACCCCCACAACTAGCGATAAAATAAGAACCATTCCACAACTCATTTTTGCGGCGTCCCCTGCGGCTAGTAACCGTTTTGATGTTGTTTATGAATTTACTCAACTCCATCTGTGGATAATATTGAAACAGCAAGTGTATATGGTCTTCCTCGACCTTAGCTTCAACTAGCTTACAGTCCCACTTCTGACACAAGTCATCTAGAATTTCCCCTAACCGTTCTAAGATTTCTCCTGTAAACACCTTCCGTCTATATTTGGTGGTCAATACAAGATGGGCTGATCTGTTACCACAGATCGGTCGGGAACCTCACGCCCTCTTGAAATAAAATCTTTTTTCACTGTTGCCAAAATGCTTATCTGTTGTTATACTGAGTGTAGTAGATATTTAAAGCGCTAAATTCTAGAGATGAAATATACCTACCAGTATCGCCTATATCCAACCAGACAACAGCAGCAGATACTGAATCTGTGGCTGAGGATTTGCAGGTATTGGTACAACCGTCAATTGGGAGACCGATTCGACTGGTGGGAGCATAATCGAACTTCCATGAATGCTTGCCCTTTGGTGTGCAGCCTTCCCTCGTTAAGAGATAAGCCAAACTATTACAGTCAGAAAAAATATCTACCTTTCCTCAAAAAAGACTTGGTCACTATCGACTGGTCGAGAGAATTATTAGATTTTTCTCAAGTCCCTGCTAATACTTTGCAGCAAGGACGCTTGCGCGGTTGCTTACGCAAATGTAAAAGGGTAGATGAAACATTCAAAAGATATATCAAAGGAGATTACCAAAATAAACGTAGTGGGAAGCCTAGGTTTAAATCTTCCTCCCGATATCGTTCATTAGTTTTTGAAGGGGCGGGACTTGAATTACATTCCTGTTCTGTGGGAGGTAAATACCTGTATTTGAAGACTCCTAAGCTAGGTGTTGTTAAAATTCGTACCCATCGTCACATTCCAGATGGTGCAATTCTCAAACGGGCACAGTTCATCAAAAAAGCCGATGGGTGGTACGTTAATTCACAGTTAGACGACCCCACCGTACCCACCCCCATCCCCTCCCGGGAGGGGGGCAGAGGGGTGGGTGAGGTTACCAAACACTGGCAAAACTCATTGGGCTTAGATGCCGTACTCCACGAGAATGATTACCTAGAATGGTGTTGTCTTTAGAGAAAGAAAACTAATCTTCATCCAACCTTTAAATATATTAAACCACCCTTTAGGTAATCTAGAAGTTAGGATTGTAATGATTAGAACTGAATTGCCAAATCCCCCCATCTTCTTCAGACACCTTCCCAGTTAAAGCGCACATATTCATGCAGAACCGTTGCTAGCTTACTTTTTTGGGCAACCAATATATAAAAACTTTTTTACTAAGTTTATTAATTTCTCTCGTACAATGGGAATTTATCCGAAGGGGATTCTCCCGAGGACAATAAATCGGAAATGATATTCACCAAAGAACACTCCAATCCCATCAACTTCGAGTATTATAAATTTGCCAACGACAGATCCTCGCAAAACTTTGACACATACGACATTCACTCAGAAGGTACTTCTCCTACTACGGTTGATATTATTGAAGAATTAATCGAAGATTTGCAGATGCCCGATCCTACAATTAGAGAGAAGGCAATTTGGGAACTAGCACAAGAAGGGGACTCACGAGCAATACCACCTCTTGTGGAACTGATGATGGAGACAAATTCTCAAGAACGCAGCTTAATTTTGGAGGCCATATCACAAATTTCTATCCGCACTCTCAAACCCCTGAATCAAGCATTAACTATCTCCCTGCAAGATAAAAATCCCCAAGTCCGTAAAAATGCGATCCGGGACTTCACTAAAATTTACCAAAATTTAACCTGGCCTCCTTGACAAATCCTCACTATTTTGATTATAATTGTTCTGAAAGATTCAGAAAAACAAAAATGTTGGCTTGCCCACAAAATTGACTTCATCTTAACAAGCTAGAAGAGGCTGTTATGGTTTTTATTTGCCAGCAAAGCAACAGTTTGTATAATAGCGCGTTGTACGAAGTTCGGCAGCGATATTTTAAGTCAAGCAAGCCGATAATAGATGATGAAGGCGTGATTAGGAGAAGGGGCGGTAGCTTAATAGGTTATAGTTTTTTGTGCATTTGTGCAGGCAGTGCGTAACAAGAACTACAAAAACCTCTACTCTCAAGCCGCCCAACAGACTCTAAAAAATCTAGCAGAATCTCTTAAGTCATTCAAGGGCTTGCTGAATAAATTTCTAAAAGGAGGACTTCATTTTTGCCCATCCCTGCCTAATTATCGCAAGTCAGGCGGATTGTATACAGTTAGCTATCCCTCGCAAGCTTTAAAGCTAGTTAATAGCCAGATTCAAATCCCATTAGGGAAACAAATAAAAGCATGGGACGCCAAAGGCGGCACCTTCGGTGTTGGACTATCTCATATAGCAGTCCTACTTGAGATCGGAACTGAGAACTTGGCTATAGCAAGGGTTGAGCAGGACATCTGTTCTAGTCTCAGATAGGATTGGTATATATATCTTCCATTTCCTTGTAATCTAGACTACGGCGCGATTAGAGAACTACGAATCCTGCCACGCAATGGCTGCTTATATGCTGAATATGTTTATTTTCAAGAGGCAGAACCTGTAGAATTGAATCCCGATGCAGCTCTAGCAATTGACCACGGCGTAAGTAATCTACTCACTTGTGTTGATACATTGGGAACTTTAATCGTAGATGGGAAACATCTCAAGAGTATGAATCAATGGTACAACAAACGGATTGCGACTCTTAAAAAAGACAAGCCCAAAGGCTTTTGGTCAGAGAGGTTAGCTAGTATCACGGAAAAGGGTAACCGTCAGATGAGAAATGCCATTAATAAGGCGGCTAGGATAGTAGTCAACGATTGTCTGGAGAAAGGAATAGGAAAAATAGTTTTTGGGTGGAATGAAGGACAAAAACAAGAATGTAACTTAGGGAGTAAAAACAATCAAAACTTTATCCAAATTCCCGTGGCTCGATTAAAAAGCAGAATATCACAACTATGCGAATTGTAGGGCATCGAATTTATCGAGATAACAGAAAGCTACACCTCACATACCCCCCGGTGGGTTGGAAACCATCAGGAACACGAGTAAAAACCCACCCCCATCCTCTCCCGGGAGGGGAGCAGAGGGGTGGGTCGCACTCAAGCTGGCTATTTAGTTAATGCTGATAGTAACGCTTGTGCCAATTTATTATCAAAAGTAAGCGCAACGCTTAATCTAAATTTGGATTTAAGCAGAGTGTCTAGGGGGTGTTTGACCATCCCAACCAGGGTTTTGCTTTGGTTAGCTAAAAAGAAAAAACGTATCTGCTTAGAATCCCCGTCGATTTATCACGGGGAGCGTCAAGAATTAATGTCCCAAGTTAATAAAAGATTGTACTTTGCTACTGAAGATCCGGACAAGGAAGTTCAGGAACTCGTCAAATGGTCTCTGGAATCGTTCAATCAAAATCGAGTAGCTGTTCCTAATAAATTTGATGACCTATCAATGTACGAAGAAAGAAATGATTTTCGGAACAATACTAATGGTAATTTTTCTTAGAAAATTAGGTACTCCAGCCTGACATTACTTTTCCTTTTCACTAAAGCTCATTTCTTGACTCCTACGGTAAGATTCAGTCAATTGTTCATTGTTTGAACTCGCCATTATCCCAAGTGCCTTCCACACGGGTACCATCAGCAAAGGTATAAATACCGCTTCCATGCTGTTTCCCCTGGCGAAATCCACCAACATATTCCTCCCCATTAGCATAGTTACAAGTACCCTGTCCATTCATTTGGCCGTTTTCAAACCTTCCCCGACAGCGATCGCCATTGGCAAAAGTGTAAGTTCCGGTTCCGTTGAACTTGCCAGCTTGAAATTGTCCCTCATAACGACTGCCATCTGCATTTGTGTAAGTGCCTTGACCGCTAAAGGCTCCATCCTTAAATTCCCCTTTATAGCGGCTGCCATCTGCAAAAATATAAGTGCCTTGACCGTTGGGCTGACCTGCCTTAAATTCACCGTTGTAGCGATTGCCATTAGGGTAAACTCGCTCACCATTACCATTAAACTGACCCTGGCTAAATCTACCAGTGTACTTACCACCACTGGCAAATGTATAAGTGCCTTCGCCGTCGGGTTGATTATTTCTTAGTCTGCCACTGTAGCGATCGCCGTTAGCATAGGTGCAAGTACCCTGACCGTTAAGGCTACCTTTACTTATAGTTCCCTTACAGCGATCCCCATTGCTAAAGGTAAAAGTCCCCTCACCACGAGGCTCACCTCGCCGAAACTCTCCGATCATACTGTTGCCATTAGCTGCGGTATACTTTCCCTGACCGTGGGGTTTTCCATCTTCAAATGCACCCTCATAGCGATCGCCGTTAGCATAAACCCGAACTCCCCGTCCGTGGATTTGACCCCCTTGGAATTCTCCCCTATAGCTACCGCCGTTAGCAAATGTATAAGTACCCTGACCTGCTTTTTTGCCATCGGTAAAGTTACCTTCGTAGCGATCCCCATTGCTGTATCGACAAACAACTTGACCGTTGAGATCCCCCGCAGCGGAAATGCTTCCTTCGCATTGGCCGCCACCGGGTAAAGTAACGACCCCAGCCCGAGCAGCAGGAAGCTTTTGACTGTAGCCTGCTAATTCTAGACCTGCAACAGTCAATAAAATCCATCCTAGTTTGGACATTCTGTTATTCATGGGGAACTCCTAGTCGTTGGAAACCCCGTGTCTTTAGACCGGGGAGGAAAACCGTGAAATTGATAACTATAGCCATCTTTTCTGTGAACAAATTTGCAATACTTGTAGCTAATACCTTGGACTAATCCATTAGCAGTTGAAATATTGAAATAACCAGTTGCTCTGGTGGCGACTCTACCAACATAGGTACCAACCTTTTTCCCTTTGGTGACAATAGCTTTGACAATATCGCCCGTCTGAAAACCCTTGTGGATTTTTCTTCTTGAACAGTGTCGTTTCGGGAATCCAAACTTATCTGTTCTACAAATCTGCCTCAACCCGTGCCCTTTAGCCGTAATTGACAAAGAGACGTAGTCCTCAACATACAAAGTCTCTACAGAGCCAACGTTGGCAGCATCTAACCAATGGGTTTTAGGTAAATTTTGACGACAGCGATTGTACCCACCCCCCTTCGCCCCCCTCCCGGGTTCCCCTCCTGGGAGGGGGTAGGGGTGGGTGGGGTTGGGGGGTGGGTGAACCTACCTCAACTCGAAGTCCAGTCAACTTTAATTCGTTGAATAATCTCCACCGGGTGGCATTGACTGCCGCTGTATCAGCTAAGGGTTTCTTTGCTTGAGACAAAATTCGTTTGAGAAGGTTCGGTTTTTTGGATAGAAACTTCTCTATCTCTTGGTTTCCCTTGGCTTGATTGCAGCAATGGCAAGCAATAGTCAAATTCGATACCCTATCAGAGCCTCCCTGAGATTTCGGGTTAATATGCTCTATCTCTAATCGGGTGTCTTTCGCTCCACAATAAGCACAAGTTCGATTCCATTTTTCTAAAAGATACTCTCGCAATTCGTAGCCGACCAAAGTACCTTGCTGATACTCAGCACCTGAAATCTCAGGGTTTTGCATTTTCTGGGTATCAAACCGAACCAATTCCTGAGAAATGCCAGCTATAGGTACGATACGAATCAGTTTTTTTACCCAGGTCAATATATTATGGACTCGTGACATGAGGCTGGGAGCAAGCCAACCCTTGGGCTTCCTTCTGTTTAGAAATCTGGGCTGGCGATACCTAGTTTTACGGCGGCGCCTCGCTCGTCTAAACTGCCTCCTAGAGGTTAAAGCATCTCTGATTTGGAATCCTCTATGGGTTAACTCCGCTCCCCAAACAACTCGTTGATTTTGAACTATGGCTAAACCTGTTGTTTTGGCTCCTGGATCTATCTTGAGCTGGTGGTTGTGAGTTACGCAGTTTTCTACCTCCTTTTCTTGCACAACGATGGTAAATGGATACCTTCTTAACACCCTTGCTCTTCCTTCTTGGAGCAATATTCTTGCTTTTGCTGGGTGGCATGGGTCTAACGGTTTTCTGTTTTTGTCCAAAACGAATACACGCATAATCGAAATACTCCTATTACTAGGGTGAAGTTCGCTTCGTCAATGTTTTTAGAGCTTGTTCTGCTTGCGACACTGTCTTACCCCTCGTAAAACTGTTTAATCGCAAGCGACAGGGCCATGAACTAGCGACGCATTCGTGGGTGTCGTGACTCCAAAAACGTAGCCCTCGAAGCTAAGTAGGATGCGTTAGCACACGTCTGGAGAAGTGTTTAAAGCTGACAGCTATGGCGTAACGCATCCTACGACTGGTCAACTAGCTATCGCTCTGAGGCTCTCCAGCAACAGAGCTTTAGCGCGGGGTGCTGACTAGTGAATACCTCCTTATTTGTAGAATCCAATTATTGTTCTTCAGCTTGGCGCTGACGTTCAAGTTCTTCAGCTCGCCGCCGTTCTAACTCTTCCTGACGGCGTTCTTCAGCTTCCCGCTGGCGTTCAAGTTCTTCAGCTCGCTGTCTTTCTAACTCAGCCAGACGGCGTTCTTCTTCTTCCCGCTTGCGCTCAAGTTCTTCTTGCCTCTCTCGTACCTCCCGTTCAAAATCAGTCCCCTTTTGCACAAAAGAGATAGCTATTCTTACACGGCGTTCGCCGCCGGAAGATGGACATCTGACACTTGATGCAGCGCTCAAAGCTGCTTCATCTAGTTCAGAATAGCCGCTGGATCTAATCACCTTCTGACTCACAGCCCTACCATTGGCATCTGTAGTAACTTCAATCTCTACTCTTGCTTCAATGTTTTCTCTTTCCAGACGAGGGGGAAACTTTGGTTTCTTGCGTTGAACGCAACCAGCACTGGATCCAATAGGAGGGGGTTCCACGGTTCGCGATGGTTTCGTTGGTTGCGAGCGTGCTGCTACCCTTGGGAGATTAGAAGAGCCTGGATTGGTACTTGGGTTACCGATTCGGGGTTGGGGCAATCCATTAGAGCGTAATCCCTCTCGCAAAGAAGCATTAATACCGGAACCTTCAGCAGAGAGAGGTGTAGAATTGCTGGTACCGGGTCGTGCTGGAGCCGCCCGTTCCGGCGCTACAGCGACGTTGGGCTGGGCTTGCTCTGTTGATTCATTGGGTTGAAGCGCCACCTTAGAGCTTAATCCCTCTTGTAGTTCACTGGAAACTTCCGTTGCAGCAAGCGGCTCGGAGAAACTAGTGGGTTTCACAGGCTGAGAGCGATTGCTGGTTACCAAACCTGGTGTATTCGGGTTAGCCCCTTGAGCATCCCCTATAGGAGTTTGAATTGAGGGGGCGTTATTTAAAGGAGAGTTAACTTCAGAAGTTGAAGCAGACAGGGGTGTAGAAAGACTGCTGGGTCGTGCTGGAGCAGAGCGCTCCGGGAGTGTCAGGTTCGGTTGCACTGGCTGTGTTGATTCATTTATTACCGCAGTTGGTGGCTTAGACAAACTAATTTCAGGCTCTGGTTGAACTATAGGTGTACTGACTGATTCGCTTAACTGGAACGGTTGGTAAACCTGGGGAGGCTCTTGAATCACTTGCTCCAGCGGTTCTGGAAGAGGCTCTAAATTCTTAGTTAGCAATTCCGGTTTTGGAAGCTCCTCTAGGGGTTTCTCAGTTATCAATTCTGGTTTTGGTTCCGGTTCTGGTTTAAGCTCTGGTTCTGGTTCATCCACGATAATGAACTCAATGGGGTTTTGGGTGATATTATCTATCCTTGGGGAAACGAGCAAACTGGCGTAAGCCAAAAGCCCATGTAAGGCAGTTGAGGTTATCAATCCATAAATAACTAATATAGTTTGGTTTGTCTGTTGCTTTTCACGCTGCTCTTGACAAAAACTAGAAATGTTCATTTTTAACATAAAATAACCTAACTTTTTTATAAAATGTATTTAAAAAAATAATCAATTACTCTTTTTCGGACGTTCAGTGGCGATCGCCAGGGTTGCCTCTTCCACTCGCCGCAGTCGATCCATTACGGCCACCACCCGACCGTGGGAAATTTGCTTATCTGCTTTCAAAACAATAATGTTCTTGGTGTCTGGTTCTAGCAATGCTCGCACCCCAGACTCTAGTTCCGATAGAGCAATGGGGTCTTGATTAAGAGCGATCGCTCCGTCATTTTGAATTGTTACTGTAATTTGTGTCTTAGTTTGGACTTCTGCTGTGGCTGATTGAGGCAGATTCACTGGCAATCCTTCCGAGCGGGTGAGAAACAAAGTGGAAATGATAAAAAACGCTAGGACTGCAAAAATAACGTCAATCATCGGCACGAGGTTAATGGTTAAAGGTCTTTCCTGCTCTTCAGACAGACGCATGTACTTTCTCCTCTAAAAAAAAGCTAATCGAAACTATTTATCATTAAACAAAGGTAGCGAACTCCTTTTAGACCAAAAGTGATTTATCCCGACCTTCATAGCGACGACGATAAAATAATTCCAGTTGTCCTCCGTACTCCTGAATCAGAGCTAACTGGCGGAAGTAAAAACTGCGGAATAAATTGGCAAAAAGCAACGTCACAATGGCCACTACTAGACCCATTACAGTTGAGACTAGCGCCTCACTAATTCCCGCTGTCACCCCTGCTGTTTGCCCCCCACCCAACTCCCCCAGATTTAAAGAAGAGAATGAGCGAATCAATCCCAAAATTGTGCCTAATAGTCCTAATAAAGGAGCTACGCTGATGATAGTCTCAAAAACCGTACTGAACCGTCTGAGGGTGGGTAATTCAGCCTGAGCTGAACTTTCCAAGGCCAAACGAAATTCCTCCGGTGTAGCCTCCTCTAAAGACAAAGCCTCAAGGAAAATCCGAGGGAGCGGCAAATCAGAATTGTTCCGTAAACGCTGCATTGCCCTGTCTGGCTGAGTATAAAACGAGCGCAGCACCTCTCGAATCAACCGTTTTTGCCGCAGATTCACCCGCGACCAGAAAACTAAACGCTCGAAAATCAGGGCGATCGCTGCCAATGAAAAAGCTAACAGGGGCCAAGCTACAACGCCCCCTGCTCTGAAAAAGTTATCAATGGGCATGTTGTCTTTCGTTTGTTACAGTTCCACTGGAGTGGATCTAATTGAGAAAGATTATTTATAAAATATACAGCTTCTCTATCACTAATGGCAATAGCATCGAAGTTTTGTCTAATATCAATTCTCTGTGACACTCCCACGGCTCCACTACGTTAAAGCCGTGGGATTCTCCCGTCTAGTCCAATCGTAGGTATTATCGAATAGAGATAGTTGCACATACTCTACTCTCCCTTCGAAAGTATTCATGGAGTTAGGCTCAGGCATTTCTGCCTGAGCTAGGGACACCTGGAGATTGTCAAAAGCCCCGTCCGTTGAGGCATATAGCTCCAACGGGCATGAAAATCCATCCCATTGAGCCAGATTCCGGGTGGCGTTCCAATCAGCATTAACTTGCTCTCCCGAAGGAGCATAAAACCAATGACCGTCACGCTTGCCCAGTCTGCCATCGTAGGAACTGGATTTAGATGTGTAGGCAGGGGGTCTGATATGCAATTCTCTTCCCTTGCTTGCCATTTTGTAGCCTAGCTTGAGTTCGAGGTCATAGTACGCCCATGCATGACGACTATTTCCTGCATCAGACCGAGACTTCCGGCTTTGCTTCATAGTTTGTCGGCAACCCGATAAGTCTTCTAGCACCAAGTCAGCATCCAATGAATCAGCAAACTCTACAATTCGCTTACTGACCATATGGTTAACTTCACCCATCCATCTAGTTTCAGAACGTACCAGCTTTTTGACGGCTCGATATTTTCCCGCCTTTTGTAGCTGGCGACGCAATTTCTGAAATTGACGACGCTTGTGTTTGACTTGTTTACCTGAAAAAAAGAGGCATTTACCGTCAACTGTTGCTGCGACAGCAAGGTTGTTCTGTCCTCGGTCAACTCCTATCCTTGTTGTCGATTTCACCTCAGGAACATCCTGTGTGATAGTAATGGCGGCATACCATTTGTTCTTGCGCTTGAGCAGTTTTAAGGTTCCCAACTTGATTGTTGGGTCTTTCCCTAAAATCTTGTCTAGAATCGGTAGCCAGTGTTTACCTTCGACGTTTAAGGGGACTCGCTTAATCCCTTGCAGGGTAGGAAAGCTAACTGAGTAGGTCTTTCCTACTAAGGATAGCTTCCAGTTTTGGTTGTTGACTTCTGGAGGAAGCTTTCTGTACTCTTTAGTTCTTTCCCCGGCCTCGCCCTTAACTTGGCGAATTACCTGATTTACCAATGCTGTCTTAAGCGAAGAGACGACCTTGGCTGTGGTTAGCTTTTTTCGCTCCGAAACAGGCATCTTTAAGAGTTCGTTCGCCAAACTTGTGTATTCGGCTGTTGTCTGGTCGAACAGGTCAGCCTTTGCCTGGTTTAGCAGGAGCGGCAGGAGCCTCACGCCATAATCTTTGATTTGGCGTGAGAGGAATGCCGCGCCGGATATTAAAATTCATTGACGGATTCTCAAAACTACGATACAATAAATTGAAGTGGGGCGGGGCGCATACCTCACTATAAAACGCAGTAGGGGGAAAGTTTCCGAGTACCTCGAATGAAGTTCTCCTCGCCGTTTGGACGACGTAGGATGCGTTACTCTTCTTAATTCTGTTTTGTTTCTACTACTAACGATGGCTAACGCATCCTACGAAGCCTACACCGTACCCGTCAGGGTCGGTGTAGGAGCGTCACGTCGAGAAATTTTAACTTTAGAGTTCGAGTGAATTTCATTCCATCATTATGGCATAATGGTGTCTATGGAACAAGCCACCGACACAACAAAACATCTGTAGCACTTATCAACTATCACTTTGTCTGGGTTCGGAGGAAAAACTGACACACCCCTTCAAAGGGGCTGCAATTCATCCCACGCGCTTTTAGCCGTGGGATGTTGATTTCTGTAAAATTGTCTCCATCCCACTCTAGAAAAATGCCTAAAAAAAAAGCTGATATAAGCACCAAGCGACTCATAAGTTTAGCACCAGATCGATGGATACAATGGCTCATGCAAAGCTCCCAGCTAGAAGTTAGGGAGATTATTTCTTCTGAGTTTCAATGGGTGAGTCGAGAAGGGGACGTTTTAGTCAAGGCATATAGTACCGATTTAGGGGAATTTTTAATTCTCAATGAGTTACAATTGAGATACAACCAGCAAGTGCCTCGACGAATGAGAGCTTATACTGCTCTGGCTGAAGAGAAATATCAACTCCCGGTTTATCCAGTGTTGGTAAATTTGTTGGAGGCTTCAATTGAGAGTATTTCCAGTTCCTTTGACCAGCAGTTTGCAGGCTTACGCTCGATTCAAGACTATCGAGTCATCAATTTGTGGGAAGTAGAGGTAGACGTAGTCTTCGAGCGTAATTTATCTACATTACTACCATTTGTACCTATTTTGAAAGGAGGAGGTGAAGAACAAGTAATTCGGCGTGCCTTGAGAGAATTAAGGCGATCCTCGCTACCAGGGGAGCTAGAATCAATGCTGGGATTCTTTGCTACCTATGTTTTAGACACTGATTTGGTTCAACAAATTCTGAGGTTAGATATGGCAATTTTAGAACAATCCCCTTTGTATCGAGAGATCGTGGAAAGGATCGAACGGCGGGGCGAACAGCGGGGTATCGCCATCGGCGAACAGCTTACTACTCAACGAGTCGCCGCTAATATGCTCCGCATGGGGATGGCAAGAGAGCAAGTCTCTGAGGTAACTGGTCTTTCTGTTGAACAAGTGGATCGATTACGTGAGTCCGCTTCGGGGTCTGAGTAAGAAGCGCACTGCGTAGTAGATGTATTAATCGTTTTAGCGTAGCATGGTTATGCTATTCGGCAGAATATTCTAGTGATTGCTAGGCGGATTTTTGCACGTCTCTACACTCTACTACTGAGAATTATGGAAGCTCAACCTACGGCTTCATCTACTATGTTAGAGTTGTTCAACAAAGCCCTAAGTCACGGACAATCAACCCTTGCAGCTTGCGAGGCTGGTGTTCAAGAAATTAAGCGTAACTGGAGACTATTATGACTCAATCCCCTAGAGTTCTTGACATGATAAATATGCAGTCCGTATGGAACAGTATCAAATTCATAGATAATAGAAGTGTTATTGCGAACAGGCTTAATACCATCTACATCTGAGGAGTGAATACCGTGAAAGTGCATTGAGTGAGAGTGTCCTCCCCGGTTAAAAAAAACCACACGAAGACGCTCTCCCTCTCTTGCTCGCAAAGTGGGTCCAGGAACACGCCCATTGTAAGTCCAAGCAGAAAATGAAACTGCCTGGTTCAACTCTAGAACCGTAGTATTTGCAACAATTTGAAATTCTCGAACTGTGCGTCCATTCTCTTGCTTAATAGTGCCGTAATCGAAATCTCGACATACCACCATTGGGTTTACTGCATTACCTTTATTAGGTAAACCGCTTGGTAAAGAAGGGGTCTTCAAGGATGAAGCAATTTCCCATGAACGTAATTTTTGACACGCAATGGCTGCTCCAGCAAGACCTACCCCCACCAGTCCAATTCTTAACAACTGACGACGGTTCAAAGAGGAAATTACTTGGAGCCTTTGGTATTCTGACATTTGATTTCAGAAGAAACGGATCTGCTGGATTTGGTCTGGCTAAAGTGGACTTCCCTGAATTACCGATTTTGTTATAGCATTTAATTAAGAATTATTTCAAAATTTTCGTTAACTTGTTGCTTGCTTCTGTCACTTTGGCGATACTTCCGGGATTAATTAATCCGTAATAGTCGAACCTGTAGACGCGATCGCCTTTAACTGCTTTTAGTTCTTTCCAAAAGGGTTGTGCTTTGAGTTTTTCGGTATTCCCATCTGGATCGTTGATGAGAATCAGAATATCTGGGTCTTCAGCTAAAAGTATTTCCGGCGACAACGGGATATACCCTCGAAACTCAGAGGATCCCTGTGCATCTGCTACTAGGTTGTTGGCGTGAAATTTCGTCAGTAAATCCCCAGCCCAGCTTGACTTGGAGGGAGCCAAAATGGGTTTCTGACTCACGAGAACTAACATGCTAGGTTTTGGCGCTGCGGCTTCCTCTGGAAGGAGGCTGGCGTATTGTGTCAGCAGCGGCTCACTATCAGATCCGGTTAGTTCTGCCAGTTGTTGAATTAGGGCACCCAAATCTTCCCATTTAGTCACTTCCGTGGCCATCACCCGAATCCCTAACTCCTCCATTCGTTTCAATAACTGGTCGTGAAAGCCAGATGCTCCAATTACTAGGTCTGGCTCAAGTTCCAGGATGAGTTCTAGGTTGGGAGGGGTACGCCCTTCGCTGACGGGTGGAAGTTCTGAAAAACGCTCATCAGATTTGATTAGGCTGCTTCCAGGTACACCGACCAAAACAGAGGGATCTAAGCGATGCAGAATGTCTGCGGAGAGTGAGGTTAGGGCTACAACCCGTTTGGCAATCTCCACTGGTTCCCCAGTTTTGGTTGAATCGGCTGATTGCTCGACAAGGGTGAGGTTGTCTTTTGGCAGCGCCGAGTCTGGAGGCGCTCCCCCAGAGCATGACACAAGTCCGAGTAACAACGTAAGGGTGAGTATTCTGATTGCAATAGGCATATGTTCGCTCCAGTAATTATGAGGTTGGGTACTAGCAAGAGGTTCTTTAACAGTGGTAGATTCGTTCACGGCTTGCCAAGTTCGGGATTGAAGCATGAATGCTCTTCGAGGAGTGGTGAGAGGAACTTTCAAAATGAGAGCGCCAAATTTATCAACAATAATTGTCAACTCTGATAACAGCTATTCAGAATTAATGTCAAGAAATGCAAAAGCGTGGGTTAATCATTGGAGCGAAACTGCACGCATACTCTTGTGCTTACTTTTTACATAGTTGAATTTTCAAATTACTTTATTAAATTTAAAAAACAACTAAATCTTAAGGATACAGTTATAATGCTTTTAGAACTCTTTGTCGCTTGCTTTCCTTTGTAATTCCTTTTGGTAGCTTGCAGTACCAAGGTTGCCAATAATGTTCTAGCTCGATTCCTGCTTTTCTAGTACTGGGATGTATCTTTTTCAGAAAGTATTGCTGACATTCCTTTATTTGCTCCAAAGAGCTAAATTGGAATCTAAACGAACAAACTTCGACAAAGTAGACCCATTTAGGAATTAAGTTGTTTGCAGATGCTTCTACCGGAACTCCACCCACGTTACTCGTTGACATGAAGTCCACATGCTTGGGATCTGCTGGTTCTCACCATATTTTAGCCATCTATGAACTCAGGTAATAACTGGAATCAATCGTTGCTCGATTTCATCAAGATAAGCTGTCACAACAGTATTTTTACCTCTTTGTTTTAGGCATTCCAGATTTGTTTCTTCCCACCTGTCAGCAGATCGAGCACTACTTTGGGATTTCTAATTCGATCGGGTTCTTCACTTGAATTAGAGCGGAGCCTAAGGAGCAATATGCTCTGACAATACCTTTCCTTCGCTGAGGTCGATTGTCTAATACCAAGTTGCGTTCAAACAAAGAAGGTAGTGGGAGCCTTTTTTTAGATCGTGCGGTGGTGAATGTGTGATCTTGGTGTAAAATTGAGAGGTGACCAAATCGTCACATCGATTTTATTATTATCATCTGTTATCACGTGGGGTTGTATGTATCCCATTATTACTCGCTACGCCCTGTTGGGCTTTCTAATCATCATGGTGCTGGCGATTTTCTACCAGTGCTCCACACCTGGCTATCGGGGCTGGCGTTACAATCCGGTGCCTTCGTCGAGGGAACGCCGTTCGGGGGGAAGCTTTCGCGGCGGTGGCCCTGGCGGTGGCAAGTAGGACGGTGAGCTATTTGGATCAAGATTATTTAGAGTTGGGGCGACGACAGCGCAGTGTGGTATTGCTGGCAGCGGCTGTGTCTTCCGCCTGTGGTTTGGCCACGGAATTGTTGTTGGGGGGGCTGACTAGTTATTTAGTAGGGGATCATGCCCTTGCTTATGGGGTGGCTGTCGGAGGCTTTTTGGCAGCCATGGGGTTGGGTTCCTATGCCAGTCAGTTTGTGGCGATATCTCAGGATCCCGATAATAGACAGGGGTTGCTGCGGGCATTTATTCAAGTAGAGTTGGCCATGGCTCCGGCGATCGCTCTAATGCCATTGGGGTTATTTGCGTTGTTTGTGGCGGGGGGCTGGCTATGGTTGGGGTTGGCTTTGGCAACGTTATTTTTAGGTATCTTAGCGGGAATGGAAGTGCCCCTGTTAACCCGGCTGCTAGAGCGGGATTCGTCGGTAAAAGAGGCATTGGCGGGAGTGCTGGCCCTGGATTATGCCGGAGCGTTGGTAGGGGCGATCGCTTTTCCATTGGTATTGTTGCCCTGGTTGGGGATGTTCCCAGCAGCGGCTTGTTTGGGGGCAATTCCAGCGGTAATGGTGGTAACGATCACACAAGTTTTTAGTAAGACCGTGCCAAGGATCAAACGTTGGGGCCGGGCTGGGTTGGCTATCGCCTTAGGTTTGGCATTGCTGGCTCCTCTCACGGTGCCCCTGGGTAATACATTGGAAAATAGACTGTATCGGGCAGCAATTATTCATCGAGAGGACAGTCAATATCAGCATATTGTGATCACCCAGCGCGAGGGGGATACGCGGCTGTTTTTGGATGGGGATTTGCAATTTTCCACCACTGACGAATATCGCTACCATGAGGCGCTGACCTATCCCGTGTTAGCGGCAGTGGATGTGCCAAGACGAGTGTTGTTGTTGGGGGCGGGGGATGGGTTGGCATTGCGAGAAATTTTGCGGTGGCCGGGAGTGGAGACAGTGACGGTGTTGGAGTTGGACCAGGCAGTGGTAAGGTTAGCGCGATCCCATCCGGCATTGCTGGCGGCAAATCATCACTCCTTTGAGGATCCACGGGTCACCATCAAGTTTGGAGATGCATTTCAGTTGGTGCGGGATCTGTCGGCAACCTTTGATGTGGTTATTGCTGATTTCCCTGATCCTGATCGCGATGGCTTGGCAAAATTGTACGCCGATGGATTTTATCGACAATTGCGATCGCACCTAGCCCCCAACGGCGCGATGGTTACCCAAGCCTCCAGTCCCTATTTTGCTCCCAAAGCCTTTGCTTGTATTGTGAAAACCTTGGCAGCTAGTGGGTTTCAAACCTATCCTTATGGGGTTGACATTCCCAGTTTTGGACCCTGGGGATTTGTGTTAGCTAGCTCTAAAGCGATCGTCCTGGACCAGCTCACCATTCCCATCTCCTCCAAATTTTTAACCCCAGAATTATTGCCTGCCCTCTTTGCCCTGCCCAAGGATGAACAATGGGATCTCGACACCATCCAAATCAATCGCCTCAGCCACCCGATCTTGCCCCAATATCAACGCGATCGCCGTTGGCAATGGTATTGATATGTGAAATCTGGGCCCCATGGGCCCACAGGCGGTTTATCCCTAAAAAAAACTATTGATCTCAGGTTATACCTATGTTTGTGCTTATCATTTGTGCTGTTGTTGCGGGCTGCGCGATAGCGCAGATCCGGCGGGTACGCCGGATCGCCCTAATTTATATTTTGAGCAACCAGAATCAATTCTCAGGGGCAGGTCAACGGGAAAAGTCTGATGCTGGGGGCGCGGATCGCCCCCAATATGCCCCCGATTCCACGGCCATTCTGTTCGATCTGCGCATTGGAGACGTGGTGCAATATTTTCACGAAGATTGGATTGTGGAAGGCAAGCTGACCTATAACGACGATGGGTTTGTTTGGATGGAATATTTATTGCAATTGGGTGAACGCACCGCATGGTTATCCGTGCAAGAAGATGATGCCTTGGAAACCTGTTTGTTAGATCCGGTCCAGGATTTAGACATTAGCGGCGACCCACCAAAACAATTAACGTATCAAGGTAATGAATACCGTCTGAAAGAAGCGAGCGAAGCCACAATGACCCGCTTGACTTCCACTGGACAACGCACAGCCGAACAGTGTCAGTACTACGATTATGAAGGGTCCAACGATTTGGTATTGTCCATTGAAGATTGGGGGGGGAAGCGGGAAATCACAGCTGGTCGTGCCATTTCACCGAGATCGCTCCGAATTTGGCCAGGAGATGGCCAAAGTGTTTATCGATAGGGAAATGGGTAACACAACACCATGGGTGACATCGTGATCGGAAGCACGACGGGGAGCCATTGGTTGGTGGACTGTTATGGTTGTCCGAGGGATCGCCTTGATAATGCACAAATCTTAGAAAATATACTAATTACCGCTGCCGAACGGGGTAACTTGTCCGTGTTGCAATCGCAACGCCACCAATTTCGTCCCCAAGGGGCCACCGTCCTGCTCCTGCTCAGGGAATCCCACCTATCTCTCCACACCTGGCCCGAACAACAATACGCCGCCCTGGATCTCTTTACCTGTGGCGAGCGTGCCAATCCCGCTGCTGCCTGCCAAACTGTCTTAGACTTCCTCATCCCTCACCATCACAACCTGCAACGAATTGAGCGACCCATGATCCGTCCCCTCCCCAGCTAAGACAACTACTGAATCTGTTCATTATCTAACCAATCAATCTTTTCTACTAGAACACGTTCAGCTAATTTAGTAGCAGTTTCCGCGTCTTCTCTACCTTCCACAATTACAATAAACTCAATCATTAGTTACCACCCAATCCTCTCCTTCAGCATCCCAAAACTCCCCTGTAGTTAAAGTTTGTTTTGCCCATTCCACATCTGGATGTTCATCCAATCGCTTGGAACAAGTAAAACCAGAATTAGCGTTACTTAATACATGAACTTGAGAAGGAGCAAGTTCATCCACAATATAGGGAGAGTGAGAAGAAAAAATAATTTGGATATTTTTATTGGCTTGAATAATTTCCTTGAAAACACCAATCAATTCTCGTTGCGCTTTGGGATGAAGTCCTTGCTCAATATCATCCAGTAATACTAAGTTCGGTTGATGAGGATTCACTAAAACAGTTAGTAATCCCAGAGTGATAATTGTTCCTTCACTAAGAGCATGGGCAGGAATCCGCTCACCTATATTCATATCTAGAACTACTTCTTGGCCCGCTATTTCCTGACTTTCTTCGTATGAGATAGACTTTCCATCAACTTCAATTAAGCGTTGGCGATTGATTGTCACCTTAGCTCTTCTTATTCCTACTTTCTGAACACCTGGGACAATCCGTCGCAACATTTCCTCTAACAATTGAAATTTGTCTGGGGCTTCGTCACGAAGATAGTCCAAAGTAGGTGCTAAACCTGAACCATCAAATTCAACTCTAGCTGGGTACAAGCATCACTGTAAGCTGCTTTGGCGAGGATGGTAGCTACTAACTTGAGATGAACTGCATATCTCAAAGCTCTGGGTATTGGATCGGAAGCATCTTTTAAGGAGCCTTCCCATCCTTCTACACTTCCCTCATTTTGAGCGATATTCCATGTTGCTGTTGGATACCAATAATTACCACCTTCCCAGTTTTTTCTGTTATTCTGGTACCCCCAAAAACCGCTTCCAGTCACAGACAGTTGCTCTTGTCCTACTGTCATAATGAATTCAGGCGATTTTTGATAGCCAAAAACCCTATTGAATGGTAAATGCGCAAGGCGACTGAGAGCATGCAAGGCTTCTAAAATCGATGTTTTACCAGAACTGTTTTGCCCTACTATTGCATGTAGGCGTGAATCGTCCAATCTAAGTTTTGTAGATTGATGACTTTTAAAGTTATAAAGTTCTACTTTTTCCAGCATTTTATTTTTAGGATCATCTGCTCATAATCATATCGCATTTCCAGACCACTTGGCCTTTGCATTTTGTTGAGTTGACCATTGTGTACAGCAAAAGTTATTGTTAAAGGGAGAAAATTGATGGTTTTCTTCCCTCATTCTAATTCTTCCTCATTTAAATCTACTCCCATTGCTTTGAGCCTTTCTGCTAAAAGATGAGCCCGTCGTTCCGCTCTTTCAGCTCGTTGCTTTTCTTGCGCAGTTCGTTGCTTTTCCAATTCAACTCGCTCCTCCCCAATGAGTAGGAGATTTCCTTGTTCGTCCCACCAGCGCAACCACAATTGAGTTTGGTTCTGATAAGTACCTCGCCACAGTCCCAATTCTACCTTTAAAGGGGCAATAAGGTAATGACCCCTGTCATTAGGTTCTAACTGTTGATAGGTTAAATCTTGCAGGTGATAAACCGCCAATTGTCCCGTTTTGATTTCGTAAATGCCGTAATAGGGAATACGAATCATTTGTTCGTAGACCCAAAACTTGCCCGGTTTAGTTCTTTTACCTTCTTCTGAGAGAGATAAAGGAGTTTTATCTCTTTCTTCCGTTCCATTACCACTAGCTAATTCAATGGCAATTAAAGGGGGTCTTAATTCTTGCCAGAGAACGTAGGAACGGCGAATTTGACCCTTTAGCATAGGTGGAACATTGGGGACATAGAACCAATCTGGTGCTTCTGCACCTCTTTCTGGGGGATCTGTTTGTCGCCAATAAATACCACAGTCTTGACCAATAGCATATTGACCGTCTGAATGAATTTGTTTGAGTAGGGAGCCGATAGAATCGGTTAAGAGGATGGTTTGGGGATGTTCCTGGAAGTTTTTCACAAAAGTACCATCTGACTCTGGTAGTTGAGTATGATTAGGTAAAAGAGGTGGTTGTATTTTGGTTGCTGTTTGAATCATATAATATTGCTGATTGGCATAATTGAAGAAATCTAGGTTAGCGCTTCAATACATAGTTTATTTATAAATAAAATCCTACAACAAAATGCCGTAGGATAAGAAAAATTAGCGTCCATCTAACGCTTAGAATACTGGGGAGCCTTACGGGCCTTATGCAAACCATACTTTTTCCGTTCTTTCGCTCGCGGATCGCGAGTTAAGTACCCTTCCGTCTTCAACGGTCCCCTATTTTCCGGATCTAGTTCACACAAAGCTCGCGCTACTCCCAGCTTCACCGCATCCGCTTGACCAGTAAGCCCACCGCCATGAGCTTTGACAATAATATCATACTCACTTTCTAACCCCAAAGTCTCCAAAGGAGCCTTAATAGAGTTAGCATAACTAACAATGCGGTTAAAGTAGTCATCTCCCGACCTGCCATTAACAGTTATATTTCCGCCACCGGGAACAAGGCTTACTCTTGCCACCGCCGACTTCCGTCGCCCCGTACCCCCGTACAATAATTTACCTTTATTTTGTAATGCTTTCATTATTTTACTCCTCCTGGAATAGTATTGATTTTCAGTTCTTGAGGTTTTTGCGCTGCGTGGGGATGGTTAGGTCCCGCGTAAACTTTCAACTTGGTAAATAGTTTGCGACCGAGGGAATTCTTCGGCAACATTCCTTTAACCGCCTTTTCAATGATTCTTTCCGGAATGCGTCCTTGAAGTTGGGCAAAGGTTTCTACTTTCATACCCCCGGGTCTGCCAGAATGACGGCGGTAAAGTTTTTGGTGACCTTTCTTACCCGTGACAACTACTTTTTCCGCGTTGACCACGATAACGAAGTCCCCTGTATTCATATGAGGGGTAAAGGTGGGCTTATTTTTCCCCCTAAGAATGGTCGCAATTTCCGTTGCCATACGTCCCAAACGCTGTTCGTTAGCGTCTACCACGTACCATTGTTGTTCTAGATTTTCTTTTATTGGCACTTGTGTTTTATTCATTAGTTTTACTTAGTTTTTAAATTGGTTCATAGAAAAGTTGGTTGGGTATCAAACCAAATTTTACGGGGAAAGGGAAATTCTGGATAGCCAACTCTGAGCAGGCATAAACCTTTAGCAGGAGCAGAATATTTGACTTCTTCTCGTCTTTCTTGAACCCAGAGTTGGGTAAAGCTAGCAGGCGATCGCCTCCCCCTTCCTACCTCAACCAGGGTTCCCACTAACAGTCGTACCATTCCATATAAAAAGCCATTAGCTTGAATTTCTATCTGGAGTAATGGTCCTCGTCGGTAACATTCTACTGCTTGAACCTCAACCCAAGAATGACTCCGAGAGGAATTGGCTCTTCGGAAGGCTGCTAAGTGATGTCTCCCGAGCAAGGGTTTTAACGCAGCAGTAATAAGAGACTCATCCAGGGGTACATAATAATAATGCCAAGAAAATGGCTTTATGAACAAGTTTGGTTCCTTGTCCGTATAGAGGGTATAGCGATAGCGCCGCCAACTAGCAGAAAAACGAGCGTGCCAGGTTAAAGGAACTTCCGCCGAACCTCTAATGAGAATGTCCTCGGGTAGGCGAGCATTGAGAATTGACGCCCAACGCTCGCCAGGTATACAACCAAAGTAATCAAAATGAGCTACTTGAGCCGCTGCATGTACTCCCGCATCAGTACGCCCCGCAGCACATACAGTAACTGAATGTTCTCCTACAGGGGCGATAACCTTTTCTATTTCCTCTTGTACCGTCCGCAGGTTTGGTTGACGCTGCCAGCCATGAAAATGAGTCCCTAAGTATTGAATTACTAGGGCCACTCTTGACATCACACCAGTTCGATGATCGCCATTTCTGCATTATCCCCCCGACGGCGCACCGTGCGCACCACTCTAGTATAGCCTCCTGGGCGATCGCCATAGCGCTCTTTTGCTGCTGCAAACAGGGAATGTACCAATTGTTTGTCGTACAGATAGCCCAAGGCTTTCCGTCTTGCTGCCAAAGAACCATCTTTGGCCAGAGTAATCATTCTTTCTACTTCCTTTCTCACCGCCTTAGCACGGGCTTTAGTAGTTTTGATTTGACCGTGACGAACTATTTGTGTTGCAAGAGTTCTAAGCAAAGCTCGACGTTGGTCCGCTGGCAACCCTAATTGGGGTACTCGGCATCTATGACGCATAGGGATTTTTCTCCATCCAAGAACAATATTAAGATTTCGCTTCAGGCAAAGTAATACCCAAACGCTCTTGTAGGGCTTCAATTACCTCAGTGGCAGATTTGAGGCCGAAGTTTTTAATTTCCAAGAGGTCTTCTTGACTGTAATCGAGTAGATCGGCCACAGAGTTTATTTGCGCTCGTTTCAGACAGTTATATGCCCGTACTGACAGCTGCAACTCCTCGATAGGTATCTGGCTAGTAGGATCGTCCTTGTCTCTATAACTGTTTACAATCGGTTCTATATGAAGATCCTTGAGGGGATTAAACAAATCCACAACAATCCCCGCAGCATTAGAAAGAGCGTTTTCTGGTTGTAAACTGCCATTAGTCCAAATCTCTAAAATGAGCCTATCTCTGGCATCACTTTCGTCTATCCTGGCATCTTCAACACTGTATTTTACCTTGGTCACAGGCATAAAGACAGAATCTATTTGCAGGAAGTCCAAGGAGCTGTTTTCTTCTTTACCCCTTTCTATAGCCCGATAGCCCTTTCCCCTTTCGATGTGAAACTCCATTTCCAGGGTTGCCCCTTCAGCCAGAGTCGCAACATACTGGTTTGGATCTACTATTTCTGCTTCTGAGGGTAGTGTAAACTGAGCTGCTGTTACCGTTCCCGGTCCCGTAGCCTTCAGACGACCGAGGAGAGTTTGATTGGTGGAGCTTTTGAGGACGATTTCCTTCATATTTAACATTATTTCCAGCACGTCCTCCCGTACTCCATCAATGGTGGCAAATTCGTGATTCACTCCTGCTATCCGGATCGCAGTCACTGCTGCTCCTTCCAGATTCGACAGTAAAACCCGTCTTAAGGCATTGCCCACAGTGATTCCTTGACCGCGTTCGAGAGGTTCGAGGATAAATTTGCTATATTGACTCTGATTTTTCTGCGTCTTCGATTCTATACAATCAATTTTAAACTCTGCCACAGAGTGACCTCCTTTACATGTGTCAACGCGGCAACGCGGTAGGGGAGAAAGGGAGAGGGACGCCAAAGGCGGTTGCTTCGCAATTGCGATGCATTTGGACCTTACTTCCTACTTCCCCGTCCCTTACTTATTGGAATAGACTCCCTACTCCCTACTCCCCTACTTTCCTTTGCCTCCATCGAGCAGGGGTAGGGAACCCAATAGATTTATCTGTTACCTTATTCCCTGACTAGACTCGACGACGCTTGGGCGGACGACAGCCGTTGTGAGGAATTGGGGTAACATCCCGAATCAGAGTAATTTCTAGCCCTGATCCTTGAAGTGCCCTAATCGCCGTCTCTCGACCTGCTCCTGGACCGCTCACCATCACTTCAATCTGACGCATTCCTTGCTCCATCGCTCTGCGTGCGGCACTGTCTGCTGCTGTTTGCGCTGCAAAGGGAGTTCCTTTCTTCGCTCCCTTGAAGCCGCTGGATCCAGCTGATGCCCAAGAGATAACATCCCCTTTTGAATCAGAAATTGTTACGATGGTGTTATTGAAAGTAGATTTGATGTGAGCCATTCCGTTAGGAACGTTGCGTTTGTGCTTTTTTGAACCGCTTTTTTTCGTTGGGCGAGCCATTTTACTAATGCTTTGTTTTTACTAACTGGCGGTCAATCGGGACTGCCATGACGAACCTTACCGCTTATTTCTTGGAAGGTGCTTTTTTCTTGCCCGCAACCGTAACCCTTCTACCGCGACGAGTGCGGGCATTAGTGCGAGTTCGCTGACCTCGCACTGGTAGTCCCATACGGTGACGACGACCGCGATAAGTACCGATGTCTGCTAGACGCTTAATGTTCATTGCTTCCCAACGTCTCAAATCACCTTCGATTTGATAGTTGGCGGATACAAAAGAGCGTAAAGTAGCAGCATCTTCGTCTGACAAATCCCTAATGCGGGTATCCGGGTTCACTCCGGTTTTCGCTAATATTTCTTGAGCCCGCGATAAACCAATACCATAGATATAAGTTAGGGCTATTTCCACGCGCTTATCGCGGGGTAAGTCTACACCAGCAATTCTTGCCACGCTTTTTTTCTCCCTTTTTTGCTGTATTTGCGACGCATTCCGATTACGGATCGTAAAATTACCGTCTCTTTAACCCTGTCTTTGCTTGTGCTTGGGGTTTTGGCAAATCACCATCACTCGACCGCGCCTTCTTATAACGCGGCATTTTTCGCACATTTTCTTCACTGACGCTCTAACTTTCATGTTTTTTTGGGTAAACTGCAAGCCCACTATTATATCAAATTTAATCTATTTGGTCAGCCAATTAGCCAAAACTTGGGGCAATTTCCCCAGCCACTCTTTAATTTATAAACATAAAAATTTTATTGATGTGAAATTTGTTACCGGAACAGGCGACCGCATTCTATCTTTTATTTTTCAGACGATAGGTTATTCTCCCCTTGGTAAGATCGTAGGGAGTTAATTCCACCTTCACCCGATCCCCTGGTAGAATTTTGATGTAATTGCGCCTGATTTTACCTGCTATATGAGCTAAAACGTTAAAACCATTGTCTAGGTCTACGCGAAACATTGCATTAGGTAAGGATTCCGTTACCACCCCTTCCATTTCGATTAAATCTTGTTTAGCCAATTTTTTTTCCTCTATTCTCTTGAACCACCATTGACAATTTCTTGCAAAGATTTATTTACTTCTTCCAGAGGGCGATCGCCATTGACTGACTTAAGATTGCCCTTGAGAAGATAAAAATCCAGTACTGGTGCAGTATGTTCGTGATAAACCTTTAAACGACGCCCAATTGTTTCTTGATTGTCATCTTTGCGCCCCCGCTCCCCCATGCGGGACATCAAAACTTGCTCTGGTACTTCTAAGTTAATCGCATAATCGCAGGTTTGATTCATTGACCTAAGCAGTTTATCCAAAAAAGCAGCTTGGGAGGCATTTCGGGGAAATCCATCTAAAATCCAACCATTTTTTGCATCCGGTTCTCCTAACCTAACCCGAATTAAATCCAGAAGCAATTCATCGGGCACTAATTCCCCTTTGTCTACATAAGTTTGAGCTTGTTTGCCAAGAGTTGTCCCCGAACTTATGGCAGAGCGCAACATTTCCCCGGTGGAGATATGAGGAATTCCCGTTTTCGCCGCCAAGAGTTTTGCTTGAGTTCCTTTCCCTGCCCCTGGTGGTCCTAAAAAGATTAATCGTTTCACGAAAAAATTCTCCGAAGTTATGAAGTCTGAAGAAAGAGATTTGCCAAAACTCCAATTGACTGCTTCAGACTTCGTGATAAGATGGGGTACTTAGTTATTCCAAATATAACAGTGCGCGCAGGAGTATTTATAGATTTTACCTGGATCCACTCGGCACTAATGTGAAGCTTTTTACAATACTTCTAGTACGGGGGCACAACCTGCGGCACTACATTAGTACTGGTAACTGCCTGACTGCCCCGGTTGGCATGAGCAGGACTGGTAACTGAAGAAGCTATTGTTTGACCATCCCCTCATAGCGCTGAGATATAACGTAAGTTTGAATTTGTTTGGCTGTATCAATGGCAACACCAACTAAAATAAGCAATGAGGTAGCCCCCAAACCTCTAAAAGTTGTCACTCCAGTGGCACTTTCCACAAAGGTAGGTACCGTAGCCACAATGCCCAAAAATATCGCTCCTAAGAAAGTGAGCCGATTGATAACCCCTTCCAAATATTCGCTCGTTGCCTTTCCTGGACGGATTCCTGGAATAGAAGCTCCCATTTTTTTCAGATTTTGGGACATATCTACCGGGTTAACAATCAAGGAGGCGTAGAAATAACTGAAGAAGACAATTAACACCAAGTAAACTACCACGTAAACCCAACTTCCCGGTCTGAGAGCATTAGCTATCCCATTCAATACTTGATTGAATTGGGCTAAGAAACCCGAACTAGCTTCAGCCCCACTGCGGGTGAAACCTGCTAAAGAAGAAGGCAAAATCAAGACAGCAGAGGCGAAAATAATCGGCATTACCCCCCCTTGATTCAGTCGCAGTGGCAAATAATTCTTTCTTTCCCGGTATAGGCGTCCCGCCACTTGTCGTCTGGCGGAAATAATCGGAATGCGTCGGGTTCCTTCCTGAACAAAAACAATGCCCACAATCATCACCAAGAAGACCAACAACAGGATCGTTACCTGAGCTATTGCTTCCCGACCACCTTGTTGGGCAAACTCAATTGTATTGCTTAAAGTTTTCGGCAATGTTGCTACAATATTCACAAATATAAAGAGGGAAGCACCATTGCCTATGCCTCGTTCCGTAATTAATTCTGACAGCCACATGACAAACATGGAGCCTGCTGTTAATGCCAGTACGGTTTCCGTAACAAACCCCACTCCGGGATTATTGGCATAGGGACTCAGTAAGCCAATGGTGATGCCAGCGCCTTGAATTATCCCCCAGCCCAGAGCCACATAGCGAGTAATTTGGGAAATTTGGCGCCTTCCCGCTTCCCCTTCATTCTTCTGCAAGTCCTCTAGTGCAGGAATGGCAGCGGTTAGAAGCTGCATGATGATGGAGGCATTAATAAATGGGAGGATCCCCAAGGCAAAAATGCCCACAGCAGAAATACCGCCTCCGGTGAAAATATCCAAAAATCCCAGTGCTGGAAAATCTTGGATTCCTTGTTGGAATGCTTGTCGGTTAATGCCCGGTACGGGAATAAATACTCCAAAGCGGACTAAAACGAGCAAACCAATGGTAACAAGCAACCGACCTCGCAATCCGGCTGCTTGTGCCATTTGCATAAAAGTTTCTTGAGCCGTTGGGGCTTTGTCTCGACTTACGACCATAAATGGCTATCTCTATAGGTTGCGCTTGTTGACAGTTATATTTTCTTAACTTTTCACCCTCACGTCTTATGATATTGCCAAGATGGGAAAATTTCACCCATCCATTGCCTCCCAACTTCCCCCAGCCGCTTCAATTTTTTGTTTCGCTGACTCAGTAAAGGCTGAAGCTTTAATCTGAAGGGGAACGTTTAACTCCCCCGAACCGAGAATTTTCAAAGGTCCGTCGTTACTGGTGACAATGCCCAATTCCTGCAAAGATGCTAGAGTCACTTCTGTATTGGCAGCCAGGGATGCCAGCTTACCCACATTAACAATAGTGTAATGTTTCTGATTGATAATAGGGAAGTGCTTTAATTTTGGAACACGCCGATACAAGGGCATTTGTCCCCCTTCAAATCCGGGCTTTGTCCCGGTACCAGAGCGGGATTTTTGACCCCGCATACCAAAGCCGCAACTAGCTCCCTGTCCTGCCGCTATGCCTCTACCTACCCGAAGGCGACGCTTTTGCGAGCCTTTTTTCGGTACGGCCTCGTGTAATCTCATAATTGTCTCTCCTGAAAGATTAAGATTAAGCGTAGAGTTGCTCTAGAGAAATGCCTCTTTCTCGTGCCACTTCGGAAAATGTCCGCAAGGCTTCCAAGGCATTAATCGCTGCTCTGGCGTTATTCAAAGGGTTATTAGAACCGAGCTGTTTCGCTAAGATATTTTTTACTCCAGCCAATTCCAGTACAGTTCGCACTGCTCCCCCTGCAATTACCCCCGTACCAGGAGAGGCTGGTCGGATAATTACTTTAGCTCCCCCTGCAATGCCATTAGCAATATGGGTAACAGAATTAGATTTAGTTAGAGGAACTTCGATCAATTGTTTTTTCCCATCCACGACTCCCTTGCGCACTGCGCCGATGACATCGCTGGCTTTACCGACCCCCACACCCACTTGACCTTTTTCATTGCCAACCACGACAATGGCCCGGAAACTGAATTTTTTTCCGCCTTTGACAACTTTACTGACCCGACGAATCTGAATGACTCGCTCTTGCCAAGCAGATTCTTTTTCTTGTTCGTTACTTTTTTGACGCTTTTTTGCCATAATCATTACTTTTTTATGCTAAAAAGATAACCCTGCTTCCCGAGCAGCTTCTGCCAAGGCTTTGACCCTACCGTGATACAGGTTGCCCCCCCTGTCAAAAACTACCTGGGCAATTCCTTTAGCCAGACTGCGCTCCGCCACAAGCTTGCCTACTAATGCAGAAGCTGTGCAATCCGCCCCAGATGATATTTTGGATTTGAGTTCCGGCTCTAGGGTTGAGGCAGCCGCTAAGGTATGATCGACAGTATCGTCGATAATCTGGGCGTAGATGTGTTGATTGGAGCGAAAGACAGCCAATCGAGGGCGATGGCTTGTTCCCTTCACTTTCCGGCGCAACCGCTGATGACGGCGGCGAATTTGTTGTTTGCGAGTCTGCTTCATCCTTATTTCTTCCCGGCCTTACCAGCTTTACGTCGAACCATTTCTCCTAGGTAGCGAATGCCTTTGCCTTTATAGGGTTCTGGCGGACGCACAGCCCTTATTTTGGCGGCGACGTTCCCTACTACTTCTTTATCAATGCCGCTGAGGATAACCAGGGTGTTTTTTTCCACTTGCACCTGGATCCCTTTGGGCATAGTCATTTCTACTGGTTTGCTGTAGCCTACGTTCAGAGTCAATTTACTGCCTTGAGCTTGGGCGCGATAACCCACACCCTGTATTTCCAGGCGCTTTTCAAACCCTTGATAAACTCCTTGGACCATATTGGCCACTAAGGTCCGACAGAGACCATGACGTTCTCTGGACTGGCGAGAATCGTCAGCTCGCAATACTTGAACGCACTCCCCCTCTTGTTCTGCTCTTACTAGGGCTGGGAGAACCCTTTCTAGAGATCCTTTGGGCCCTTTTACTGCAATGTGCTGTCCGTTGATGTTTATCGTTACTTTCTTCGGAATCTTAATTGGCCGCTTGCCGATGCGCGACATGACGAATTACTCCTAGTTTGTTGGTTCTTGGTTCTTTTTTGTTGGTTGTTTCCCCTGCAAAAACAAGTAATAAATTGGCAATGACTACCATACATGGCAAAGCACTTCGCCGCCGATTCCTTGGCGTCTGGCTTCTCTGTCTGTCATTATTCCTCTGGAGGTACTGACAATGGCAATGCCGATTCCACCCAGAACCTTAGGCAGTTCTTTACGGTTAGAATAAACTCGCAGTCCTGGCTTGCTAATGCGCTTTAATGTTTTGATAATTGGTTGGCGATTTTTTTTGTATTTCAGGGAAATTACCAAATGTTTTTTTATCCCTTCGCCCTCTTCAACAAAATCTTCGATGAAGCCTTCTTCTTGGAGTACTTTAGCAATACTCCGGGTCATTTTAGTGGTGGGTACTTTGGTCTTTGTGTGTCCTACCAAGCACGCATTACGGATGCGCGTTAGCATATCTGAGATTGTATCAGTTGCCGCCATTATTACTTTTTTGCCTCCCGTTCCTTGACTTAACTATTCTTGAAGGGCATTCCCATTTCTTTTAGTAAGGCACGGCCTTCTTCGTCAGTATTGGCTGTGGTAATGATGGCAATATCCATGCCCCTAATTTGGTCGATGGTGTCGTAGTCTATTTCTGGAAAAATGAGCTGTTCCCTAATACCCAAACTGTAGTTGCCTCGTCCGTCAAAGCTTTTGGGACTGATACCTCTGAAGTCGCGAATACGCGGTAGGGCGATATTTATGAGGCGATCTAAAAAAGCGTACATTCTTTCCGAGCGCAGGGTTACCATTACCCCTACTGGCATCCCTTTACGGAGTTTGAACCCAGCGATTGCTTTTTTTGCTCGGGTCACTACGGGTTGTTGCCCGGTAATAGTTGCAAGTTCTCTCGTAGACGATTCTAAGGCTTTGGCGTTCTGAGATGCTTCTCCTAAACCCCTATTAACGGTTATTTTCGTTACTTTCGGAACTTGATGAATATTAGTATATCCCAATTGTTCCTTTAGTTTAGGGACGATAGTCTCTTGGTAAATATTTTTGAGTCTTTGTGGCATAATTATACCTTTGTTGCTTCGTTGTTTGTTGTTTACACATACCCCAAAAGAACAAACAACCAGTCAATCAATAATTTCTCCTGTTTTTTTCAACATGCGCACCTTACGACCATCTTCGGTGAAACTATAGCAAATGCGACTAGCTACTTTCTCTTTTTCCGAATATAGCATCACATTGGAGCTGTGAATTGGAGCCTCGAAGGTAGTAATTTGACCAGACTCTCCTTCTTGCTGAGGTTTAACGTGCTTAGTTTTGACGTTGACCCCACGTACAATTACCTGGCTCAAACGAGGCAATGCGTTCAAGATTTCCCCTACTTTCCCTTTATCACGACCGGAAATCACTTGTACCTGGTCGCCTTTTTTGACATGCATTTTGTAACGAGTGGGATAATTATTGGTTTTCTTTCTCTTAACCATTAGATCACCTCCGGAGCAAGGGAGACAATTTTGGTAAAGTTTTTCTCCCGTAATTCTCGGGCTACTGGTCCAAAAACCCTGGTTCCTTTGGGGTTACCGTCGTCATTGATAATCACGGCGGCATTATCGTCAAAGCGAATGCTCATACCGCTTTCCCGGCGCAAAGACTGACGGGTGCGCACGATAACTGCTTTGACTACGTCGGACTTTTTCACTCCCATATTGGGGATGGCATCTTTGACAACGGCAACAATGCGATCGCCGATACCGCCGTAACGACAATTTCCCGTTCCCAGAACTCGCAGGCACATTAACTTGCGAGCGCCACTATTGTCGGCAACATTCAGAAATGTTTGTTGTTGAATCATTTTCTTTCAATTCAGTATTTCAGCAACCATCCACCGTTTGGTGCGACTAAGTGGGCGAGTTTCCCTTATCTTTACCCGATCCCCCTGTTTGCATTTATTTTCTTCGTCGTGGGCTTTGTATTTCTTTGTCTTGACGACGATTTTGCCGTATTTTGGGTGGGGCGAACGGTTCTCAATAGCTACTACTACAGTTTTATTCATTTTGTCGCTCACCACCATGCCCACTCTTTCTTTGACTGCCATGAGAATTTATTCCTCCTTTTCTGTTTCTGAAGAGGGATTCGTAGTCTGGGGGTCAGTATCTGAGGTGGCAGTACTGAGCGCTCCACTACCAGCCAAAGACTCCGTACCCTGTACCCTAGACCCCTCCATGGTTTGCCTCTCCCTTTCTACAGTCATAAGTTGGGCGAGGCGATGACGAGTGTGCTTGAAACGGTGGGTTTCTTTGAGTTCGCTGGTTGCTTGTTGCAGCCGCAGTTCAAATAGTTGCCGTTTGACGGCTAAAATCTCTTCTGCCAGTTCTTCGTCTGATAATTTCCGGGCATCTTCTACTTTCGGTAGGGACACGATTTAAACGTACTCCTCGTCGCGACTGATAAATTTGGTTTTAATGGGTAATTTCTGAGTTGCCAGACGCATTGCTTCCCTGGCAACTTCTTTTTGGACTCCGGCAATTTCAAACATGATTTTGCCCGGTTTAACTACTGCGACCCAATATTCAGGAGAACCTTTACCAGAACCCATTCTGGTTTCGGCTGGACGCATGGTGACGGGTTTGTCCGGAAAAATGCGAATCCAGATTTTACCTCCTCTCTTGACGTAACGGGTCATTGCTCGACGTGCCGCTTCAATTTGACGGGAAGTTATCCAGCAAGGTTCTGTGGCTTGCAGGGCAAAGTCGCCGAAGTTGATAGTGCTGCCTCGGTAAGCCATCCCTCTCATGCGCCCCCGCTGCTGTTTGCGGAATTTGGTTCTTCTCGGACTTAACATAATGATTAGGGATTATTCAGAACGGTCTTCAAATTGCTGACGGCGTTTTTGACGGCGGGGAGTGGGCACTGGACCTGTAACTGATTGCTCATCAGCACCTGGGATAATCTCTCCTTTAAAGACCCAAATTTTAATACCCAAAATGCCGTAGATAGTTTTGGCCGTCCGGTAGGCGTAGTCAATGTCCGCTCGCAGGGTATGGAGGGGGACTCTTCCTTCTCTCGTCCATTCGGTACGGGCAATTTCCACTCCGTTGAGGCGACCGCTCACTTGCACTTTAATCCCTTGGACTTGCGCTCTTTGCGCTCTTTGGATTACCTGACGCATTACCCGTCGGAAGGAGACTCGACGCTCTAGTTGTCCGGCGATATGTTCGGCAATTAAAGCTGCATCTGCATCTACTTGGGATACTTCGATGACATTGACTCGTATTTGCCGATTGCCCCCCAAGGCTTTTTGAAGGCCAGTACGCAGGTTCTCAATCCCACTACCGCCCCGACCTACTACCACTCCCGGTCTCGCGGTGTGGATTTCTAAGTCCACTTGGTCGGCTTTGCGCTCAATCCTAATTTTAGAAATCCCTGCATTATTCAGGTTTTTAGAGATGTACTGCCGAATTTGATAGTCTTCTAGCAGCAGTTCTGGGTAGCGCTTGCTGTCGGCGTACCAACAGGATAAATGATCTTTGGTTATGCCGAGGCGAAAACCGATTGGATGAATTTTTTGTCCCACGAATTTTTCCTCCCTTAGTGCTTTATTCCGATGCTTTGGGAGCAACGGCAACGGTAATGTGACAGGTTGGCCTGCGAATTTGATAGGCGCGACCTTGTGCTCTTGGTCGGTAACGCTTCAACCCTGGTCCACCATCGGCATAGGCTTGGCTGACCACAAGGCTCCCCGGTGCCAGACCGTTGTTATGCTCCGCATTGGCTACGGCAGAGCGCAATACTTTGAGAACGGGGGTGCAGGCTCTATAGGGCATGAATTCTAAAATAATCAGTGCTTCCTGATAGGAGCGACCCCTAATTTGATCTAGCACCCTTCGCACTTTAAAGGGAGACATGGGAATATAGCGGGCTATCGCCTTGACTTCTGCTTTAGTATCTAGCGCCATATTTTCCTCCACTATCTACGACCCGCTTTTTTATCGCCCTTAGCATGACTCCGAAAGGTACGTGTTGGGGCAAATTCTCCCAATTTGTGTCCTACCATTTGCTCGGAAATAAAAATCGGTACGTGCTGACGACCGTTATGAATTGCTATAGTATGTCCTACCATTTGGGGCAAGATGGTGGAAGCTCTCGACCAGGTTTTAATCACCTGTTTTTTATTGGCTTGGTTCAGCTTTTCGATTTTTCCTAGCAGTTTATCTGCTATAAAAGGACCTTTTTTTAACGAGCGACCCATAACTGTCAATAACTGATGACTTGTACTTTTGCACTGCTTAACTCTTGCGACGGCGGATAATTAAGGCATCGCTTCGTTTTTTCTTCCTAGTTTTGGCACCTAAAGCTGGTTTCCCCCAAGGAGTCATGGGACCGCTTCTGCCAATTGGCGCTCTGCCTTCGCCGCCGCCATGGGGGTGATCCACCGGGTTCATGACACTCCCCCTTACTTTAGGTCTGCGTCCTAAGTGCCGTCTCCGCCCTGCTTTACCTAGTTTAAGGTTTCGGTGGTCTGGGTTACTTACCTTACCAATAGTAGCAAAACATTCTTTCCGTACCATTCTAATTTCTTTGGAAGGTAGCTTTAGGGTGACGTAATTACCTTCTTTCGCTACTAACTGGGCGAAAGTTCCCGCAGCGCGGACAATTTGCCCACCCCTTCCTGGTATCATTTCTATGTTGTGAATTTCTGTACCCAGGGGAATGCGACTCAGAGGTAAGGCGTTGCCTACTTCCAAGCCTACATTAAGGCCTGAACATACTACATTACTTACTTGAAGTCCCATAGGGGCGATTATGTAACGCTTTTCCCCATCTTTATAAAAGAGGAGGGCGATACGAGCATTGCGATTGGGATCGTATTCAATGGCTGCTACTTTGGCGGGAATATTGTGTTTATCTCGACGAAAGTCGATTTGGCGATAGAGACGCTTGTGTCCCCCTCCTCTGCGTCTACTGGTAATGACGCCTCGATTGTTACGCCCTTTGGGGTTGTGTTTAAATTTAGTGAGGGATTTTTCCGGTTCGGTTTTGGTAATTTCCTTGAAGTCGGAAACCGTAGCAGTGCGAATACCGGAAGTATATGGTCTATAAGAACGAATACCCATAATGGTTGCGATTAATACTCTATACTTCTGGGAACAAGTCGATTTTATCCCCGGCGTTTAAAGTGACGATGGCTCGTTTGTGTTGGGGTTTAAACCCTACAAATTTGCCTACTCTCCGTTTTTTGCGAGGTGGAATCAATGTATTCACTTTGACTACTTTCACGTCAAATAAACTTTGGATCGCCGCCTTAATTTCCGGTTTGGTTGCCTTTTTCACCACTTCAAAGACATATTTGTTTTGCTCTAACAGCAGGGAGCCTTTTTCTGTGACGATGGGTTTAATTATTAAATCGACTAAATCCCGGGTATTGTACTCAGTCATTGTAAACCTCCTGGATTTGGGCGAGAGCGTCGGCGGTGGTGACGATTTTGTCCGCCCACAGCAGATCGTAGACGTTGAGGTTATTAGCTTTAATCGCTTTCAGGTTGGGAAGATTTCGGGCTGAGAGATGGACGTTTTCAGCAATCTCTTTGAGGATAACCAGTACTTTGGCTCCCCCAGAAATACTCCAACGGGAAAGGGCGGCTACTAACTCCTTAGTTTTCGGTTTGGGAAACTGTGGGGCAAAATCTTCCACTAGAATGAAATCTTCTAGACGACTGTTGAAGGCTGTTCTCAGAGCCAACCGCCGTTCTTTCCGATTCATTTTGATGTTGTAGTCTTTGGGTTTGGGTCCAAAAATGACACCGCCACCTCGCCATAAGGGAGAACGAATGGAACCAGCCCTGGCACGTCCAGTGCCTTTTTGACGCCATGGTTTCCGTCCGCCCCCTCTCACTTCACCTCTAGTTTTGGTGGAGGCATTACCCTGACGGCTATTGGTCATTTGCCGTACTAAGGCTCTATGGACGATATGGGAGGCGTTTTCTTCTTTGGCAACCCGCAGTTCCAGGGTTGCTTCCCCCACATTTTCCCCTTGCCAGTTTTTAATTACACAGTTAACCATTACTATTTACCGACTTTTTTCGTGGGTGCGATATTCAATAAACCGCCTGGTTTACCTGGGACTGCTCCTTTAATGAGCAGTAGGTTCTTTTCTGCATCGATTTGGACTACTTGCAGTTTGCGAGTTGTTACTTGGCGTCCACCGTAGCGTCCAGCCATTTTCTTACCGGGGTAAACCCTACCTGGGGTTGTTCCTGCACCAGTAGAACCGGGTAAACGATGGTTTTTGGAACCGTGAGTCATGGAACCCCGTTTAAAGTTGTGCCGTTTTTGATAGCCGGCAAAACCGCGACCCATACTGGTTCCCGTTACGTCTACTATTTGACCAACGCTAAATATATCTGCCTTCAGGGTTTGACCCAGTTGGTATGGGGTGGTTTCAGGAAGGCGATATTCTTTCAAATGACGCAAAGGATTGGCTCCTGCTTTGCTCAAATGACCGATTTCCGGTTTGCTGAGGGCTTTTTCCTTTACTTCTCCATAGCCAATCTGAACTGAAGTATAGCCGTCAGTTTCTTTGGTTTTAATTTGAGTTACTACACATGGACCGGCTTTAACCACAGTGACGGGAATGGCAGAACCTGTTTCCCCATCAAATATTTGGGTCATGCCCAGTTTTGTGCCGAGGATACCGAAGGACACGGTTAGAGCACCTCTACTTGCGAGACAACAGTACTTTGGCGCTATACAGCTTTTTTTTTGGAAGTGATGATGATAGTTAGAACCAGACGGTGAGGGAATATTCCCACCACAAGTGGCTACTATGTTAGCCTTTGTTCCTTGAGACTTAAGGAAATTTTCCCTCAGTATCTTCTCGGAGGCTTTTGCTCCATCTCCCACTGACCCGGTAAGGCTATACAGCCCTTTTTTGGTCACAATCATCTATTGTAAATCATGGTGGGGGAAAAAAGCAAGGGGTTTGGGAAAATTTTTTGGGGAATGTTTCACGCAGAGGCGCAGAGGCGCAGAGAGAGGGGAGGAGGGGTTTTGTGGCTTGGTTTTAGAGCAACCGCCCCGAGGGGCGCTACAATCCTTGTAAATAAAGTTTAAGACAAAAATGGCTCTAATTACTACTGGCAAATCATTCCTCCGGGACTTGGAAAAGTCTAAGTCTTTAGGGGTGTACGTCCCTTTGGAAGGGGGTTTTGAGGGAAGGTATCAACGACGTTTGCGTGCTCAGGGTTACGGCACATTAAACCTCACTGCTAGGGGGTTGGGAGATCTGGGGGCTTATTTAATGGGGGTCCACGGAGTCCGTCCCCCTCACTTGGGGAAAAAAAATATCGCCCAAATCGGCGCTGTAGGTCCGGTTTATTATGTTCCGGCGATCGCCACTTCTCACCTAGAAACTCTCCCTCCCCAGTCTAAGGGTTTGGTGTTGTGGATTATTGAAGGACATATTCTTTCTCGCACTGAGGTGGAGTATTTGGCGAACCTGCCCCGGTTAGAACCCAGGATTAAAGTGGTTTTGGAAATGGGGGGCGATCGCTTTTTCCGCTGGCAACCTCTGGGGGATAGTTTGGTGGCTGCTGCTTAATTATGGAACCGCAGATTAACGCAGATTAACGCAGATTTTGCCTGATGATTCTCTCTTTAGGGGAGTGTTAGCTGTGGTGGGCATTGCTAGGTCAAATATTAAGGCAATATCAGCAATGTCTACCTATTCTTCTACCCTTGACTGATGTCTGGAGCATTTGCTACCATAAGGGTAATGCTGTAATCTGGCTTCAAATAGGTTGTATAGAGGTTGTCATGAAAGTAAAATTATTGATTTTGTTGCCTTTGTTTGCATTGACAAGTATATCAGCTATTATTTCCACGCCTTTAGTAGCAAATGGGAATGAGTGCCAATCAGCTATTTATTATGGCAAAAAAATTAGTAAAGTCAATAACATAAACCAAGGTTTCTTATTAGAATTATGCTCACGGATACTCAGAATATCCTGCTGGTCGCTCTAAGGGCCGTTACTTCTGGATAAATGGTCGCGGAGCAGCAGATATATTGTCGTCCCCCCTATTTATGACCGATATCGCAACACGTATAATTTCTAGTTGCAATTCAATAGGGGTAGTGGAGTTTGGAATCTCCCCAGGTGATGTGTTCACAGTCATTGGAATCATGTGGAACGGTCAAATTGAGTTCTTTGAGTGTATTTTTCCATGGGAGAATAGATGGGGCTATCAATTCTGTGCGTAGAGTTGTAGCTCCAACACAATTATAGTAGTGTCGTGGCAGGCTTAAAAAAGCTCTCTGGTTTGGTGGGCGCAAGGATGGTGGCGCCCCTACAAGATACCCTAGCCCCAAAACTAGCGACAGCCCAAAGATTCCCTGGTATCCACACCAGTGATAGAATTAACCCCAGAAGATTTGGAACGTCTTGGGGAGGCAATTTTTGATTTTAATGAGTCAGAAGATTTGTTAAATTATCTACAAAACCATTTTAGGGTTTGAATCATTGTCAGAAATGGTTATAATACACCCAATTAACCAATATTACTCTGATTCGATGCTCTATAATTGCAGTTGTGAAGGATGATATGGTTAGTTGGGATTCTCAATACGTTTCATTCTAGTCTCTAAACGCTGTAGCTTTTCCTCTAAATCAAGATGATCTGACTCATTCGTTAAACTGTAACCAATCAGGCGATCGAGAATTTCTCGTTGACGAATAGAATGTTTGGCTAGATCGCCATACTGTTGAATTAATTCATCGAGAACGACTTTCTGGGTTTCTTGACTTTCTTCAAATTCAAGTTGTCTTTCCTTAAGTTCCAGTTGGCTTTCTTGAAGTTCTCTTTGAACAGCCAACATTCCTTCGATGATTTTTTGCATTTCTTCAAAAGTCATGATGCACTCCTATAGCAGTTATCAGTTACCAGCTCCTGAGGAACTCACGCCCCCAAAATAAGATGAGAAACTTGGTAGGGAGCTGGGGGTGTGGGGTGTGGGGTCTCATATTGCCTTATATAACAAGGGTTTTAGGGGTTGTTATTCGTCAAGGCGGTGTCTCAAGCACCTTGGCGACTGCTATAAATATTTAAAACAGCCTGTATCCCTTTGATTTAAAGTATTTTAGCTATCGATCGCCTGATTTAAGATTTGGTCGAGTGAAATGTAGCCCGCAAATTGCGGGCGATAAGATGATTTACTAGCGACAGCCTAAAGATTCCCGGGTATCCACACCAGTGATAGAATTAACCCCAGAAGCGCCATCGCACAGTTGCTCTACTTGGTCGAAATCTAAAATTGCATTACTGAAGTCAGTCCCAGTAACGTCAGCCCCATCAAAAGTGGAGCGCAATACAATTGAGTCGGCAAATATAGCATCGGTCAGATTGCTATTATTGAATAGGGTAACATAGGCAAAGCCATTAGCAAAATTAATGCCCTGGAGATTGGCGTCAGTTAGATTGGTGATGCTTAAAACTGCACCCCGCATGTCAGCATTGGTTAAATTTGCCTCTTCCAGTCTGACTTTACTAAAATTCGCCTCTTTCAAATCTTGACCCGATAAATCCTCACCTCGCAGATCCACGTCCTCAAAAGTAGCAGTAATAGTGGCAGCACTTTGTGCTAATGCGGTCTGAGGGTATAATAGCAGAGTGAGTGCCAAAAGATATGCAGCAGTTAGTCGGAAAAAGTATTTCATTTAAAATTCATTGCAGGTAGCACTCTTGATTTTAAGATAAAAGGTTCGCGCAAAGGCGCAAAGGCGCAAAGAATAATCAAAATGGTACACAATTTACTGCAACAGCTACTGGATAAAGAATCCCTCACCAGGGAGCAGGCGTCCCAGTTAATGGTAGCTTGGCTACAAGATGAAATTCCCCCGGTGCTATCAGGAGGTATTTTAGCTGCTATCCAAGCTAAAGGAGTCTCAGCCTCGGAATTGACGGGGATGGCTGAGGTTCTCCAAGGTCAGTCTTTACAGGGAGAGACTATTACCCATTCCGAACCGGTTATTGATACCTGCGGTACAGGGGGAGATGGAGCTTCCACTTTCAATATCTCTACTGCTGTGGCTTTTGTTGCTGCTGCTGCTGGAGTAAAAGTGGCTAAACACGGGAATCGCTCTGCTTCTAGTAAGGTGGGTTCGGCAGACGTGCTGGAATATCTGGGAGTAAATCTCTCTGCTCCCTATGAACAAGTGAAAGCAGCTTTGGAAGAGGTAGGAATAACCTTCTTATTCGCTCCCGGTTGGCACCCGGCTATGAAAGCAGTGGCCCCTCTGCGACGTACTTTGAAGGTGCGCACGGTATTTAATCTCCTCGGACCTCTGGTGAATCCCTTGCGCCCCACAGGTCAAGTAATAGGGGTATATGACCCCCAATTTTTAACTAATATAGCCACTGCTTTGAATCAATTAGGAACCCCGAAAGCTATTGTGCTTTATGGTAGGGAGAAACTGGACGAAGGTGGATTGGGGGATACCACTGACCTGGCTGTACTGAGGGGGGGTGAGGTAAAATTAAGTAGCGTCAACCCCACTGCATTAGGGTTAACAAAAGCGCCTATTATAGCTTTAAGGGGTGGTGAGGTGGAAGAAAATGCAACCATTCTCCGTAATGTTTTACAGGGTAAGGGAACCGCTGCCCAGCAGGATGTAGTAGCTTTGAATGCTTCCTTCGCCTTGCAAGTAGGGAAGGTTGTGCCCTGGGGAGACCATCTTGCAGGAATTGCTAAAGCAAGGGAAATTCTGGCAGCTGGTGCAGCTTGGATTAAGTTTGAGGAGCTAACTCATTGTTTACATCAATAAATGATTAATGATGTTGTTCGGTATCAAAGCTTACTTCAACCTCAATTTCACCATAGCTTTGCAACAAATCTTGTAGGATAGTTTGATAACGCGCTAGTTTTTCCATATTACTATTTTCTGAGGAATAACATCGTAAACCAAAAGTTTGAGATGATTTTCTTTTATTATAGTTTTGGTAAAATCAAGCTTCTGATTGCAGAGGTATAAGCAAGGAAACTTTGGACTTCAACGGCAATTTTGTCACCTTGGCGCTCAGCAGCAATAATACGCTCTGTACCTAAGTCAATTTCCAAATCAACTCCCCCATTTTCAACCCTACATTCGGCGCGTTGGCTAGGAGGACAAAAAATAATATTTTTGACAATTGGGACTGAGGAACTGTAAGATCTGTTGTTGTCATTGATTGAGCTTGATGAGGCTTTTCACGCCATCGATCTCAGCTTCGACCTCGCCAAAAGAGCCACAATGGAGGTTACTTCGTTCCGAATAACCGTTGTTCGAGTCCGTAGGATGATGCTTTCTACCGGGTTTCGCGGGGGGTGCTGTAGGTCACCATGGTCGTTGCCTACGCCCTAGCCTTGGCTTTTTGGCCCCAGTGTGTCAACCTGATTTCACTGGTTCTGAGTTACGACAGGTCTACCACATCTTCGCTTGCGCTATCCTTAGACTCCTGCCCGACGGGATTCCGCTTTAGGCTAACAGTTACCGCCGCTTTACGCTGTTGATAGCCAGTCTCAAACGTAGGGGTGATGCTGTCACTCCAGCACCAGGAGGGCAGGACTTTCACCTGCACGGTTATTCAGTTACAAGGTGAAACACCTTGCCACTTGTCCCTGAACGTGATATGCTTTTTCAAGCAACTTACAGGTTCATTTAAAGTGAAGGAATCACACACCTTGCGCTCCAGTCGGATGCTTTGGGCTTGACGATAAGCGTTTTTAGCTCAACCGACAGAGCGCACCGCTGAGCTTAAGGCCGTTAGGCAGGAAGGAGCTGTGGTATGCCTCAAATTGGCTTGAGGTGTTTGGTCTGTAGGTAATAAACGAATTCAAAGGAGATTCTCATTGTGATTGGACACATCAGAAGAGTAGGAAAGAATTTAGCTTTGGTTGTGCTTGGGTTACTACTTTCGTTTTCAGCAGTACCATTTGCTTGGGCTGCTACAGATATTGGTGTTCAAACCTTCCGAGCAACGCGAGAGTTCACCGGAGTTGATTCCTGCGGTGAGAGAGTACGTCAAGAAGATGAAGCGCGAACTGCATGTAAAGAAAAAGTAAGGGATCTATATGGCTCAGTCCCTTCAATCAGTCTCGTTACAGATCCACCTCAATTTTCAGGTGACTCTAGTCAGAAAACAGATTGCAAAGGAGGCAATGTCCTAGGTGTTTGCATTGATCCGGTAAGGAGATGTGATGGCAAGGTCGATGTGACTTGCGAGATGTCTGTTATCTTTCCGTAGAATGGCTTCGGAGGCTGCTTGAAAAGTACTCACGGTGCGTTGACAAATGTCGAGAATTAGGACTTCAGATTACATCCTTTACTGTCATTAGGGTTTAAACAAGCCTAACTAGTGCATGCACCCGATGCGCAGGATTTCAAAGCCTCTGAGCTTTTTTTAAGCCTTCGTGCGCACGGGTGATGCTCAATCGTTAACTGCTATTCTTTTTAAGGTTTCTAGCTGAAGTTGAAAGTTTGGAAGTTTTGAGAGATTTGGGTTTGGAGATAGGGGTCGATCGTTCCTATTTTTCCAAGTCAAAGCCTTGAGTTATTTCAAAGTTTTCTGCCAGAATTCAGGAGCCGTGGAAGTTTGAGGTTAGTCTGTGTGCTAATTAACCTAGGTGAAGAGGTCGCCCCTTCCACAATTCCTGCGACGATCCCCAGGTGGTCGATATCTTTTACGTCGATGCTGGGGTTGGTTGTTGAATGGTTCATGGTTCTAAATTCTTCATGTTTTTTCTAATTCTAACTCTTTTTACAACAATCTGCCGAATGTAGATTTAACTCCAGGGGATCATGGGTTATCTTCCACTGCTCTTTGATTAAAGCATTTTTGACACATTCGTGAAATTTGTCTTTAACCATAGGATTTAGAGTTTCATTTTTCCTATATTAACCGCAGATAATTGCGCAAGCTTTGCGCAAGCAACCGCCCTTGGCGGGAGCAGATAAACGCGGATAACTGGTAACTGCTCACTGGTAACTGATAACTGCTATTATTGAGGTTGTATAGATTTTACAAGAATAACTAACTATGCTTTTTACAGCTAAACCAGCTCTTTTAGTTCTCGCCGATGGTACTTGTTATGAAGGAAAGTCCTTCGGTGCTGAGGGTACTGCTCTGGGGGAAGTGGTATTTAATACGGGAATGACCGGTTATCAGGAAGTACTGACAGATCCCAGTTATTGTGGACAAATCGTTACTTTTACCTGTCCAGAATTAGGAAATACAGGAGTTAATCCAGAGGATGAAGAGTCAGATAAACCTCAAATCAAAGCAGTGATTGCTCGCAATATCCCCCGTCGTCCCAGTAACTGGCGTTCCACTGGGTCTCTATCGGACTACCTGGTAGAATATGGCATCCCAGGAATTTATGGCATCGATACTCGGGCTTTGACGAGGAAAATTCGTTCTGTTGGGGCTATGAATGGGGGTATTTCTACAGAAATTCTCGACCCAGAAGAGTTACTTGCTCAAGTAAAAGAAGCACCCAATATGGCAGGATTAAATTTGGTAGAGCAAGTCACTACCAGGGAAGTGTACGAGTGGTTGGAACCTACAGATACCCATTGGGAGTTTCCCTCAGTGTCCAATAAGAGTAATGATGATGAAGTGCTAACTGTAGTAGCAATTGATTTTGGGATTAAACGGAATATTCTCAAACGTTTAGCTAGTTATGGCTGTCGGGTTATCGTCGTGCCAGGAAATGCCACTCCAGCAGAAGTTTTACAGTACAACCCCGATGGGATTTTCCTCTCCAACGGTCCTGGTGACCCGGCAGCAGTTACCTCGGGAGTTGAAACTGTCAAAGCTTTGCTCAAGGAAAAGAAACCTATCTTTGGTATTTGTATGGGACATCAAATTATTAGTTTGTCCTTGGGGGCTACTACCTTTAAGCTTAAGTTTGGCCATCGGGGTTTAAACCAACCCGCTGGAACCCCCAAGGGGGGATCTTCCGCTTTAGAGCAACGGGTAGAAATTACCAGTCAGAATCACGGTTTTGCTGTGGATGGGGATTCTTTAAGTCCAGATGTTCAGATTACTCATCTTAACCTGAATGACCGTACTGTGGCAGGATTGCGTCATAAAACATTACCTTTCTTCTCAGTACAATATCATCCTGAAGCTAGCCCGGGTCCTCATGATGCTGACTATTTATTTCCCCAGTTTGTTAGTTTAATGAGAGGGTAGGGGCGCCACCATCCTTGCGCCCGGTTCGTAGGGTGGGCAATTTGGATAACTTGTGGTACTCTTAATATGAGAGAAAATGCTTGATTGCCCACCAGACCAGATAGGAAGGGTTTCGCGCAAAGTAGCCGCTCGAAAGACTCGCAGAGAGCGCAAAGACGCAAAGGGGGTAAGTCACTGTTAACTGTCTATGCTATGCTATTATTATAGCTAGGATTTAATCTGGGTATTCCTATTAAAACATTTGTACAATTAGCCCGTAGAGCAGGAATTAATTTAGCAGTTACCAGGACGCCAAGGGCGGTTGCTTGCGCAAAGCTTGCGCAATAGTAGGGGCACCGTCGATGACGCTGCCCGTACCTCGTACCATGAATGTTCTTCTTTGGGTCTGAGCCCCCCACCAAATTAACGCATCATACGCCTGGTAACTGGTAACTGGTAACTGGTCACTGATTGAGATTCCTCTGTAGCCACTCCTCCGCGTCCTACTCCCCCTCCCACTGAGAGGTTAACTGCTAGACAGTTTTTTGACAGAGCTGATGATAAACGTGAAAAAGGTGATAATCAGGGGGCGATTGAAGATTACACCCAAGCGATTAGACTAAAACCAGACTTTGCTCATGCCTACTACAACAGGGGTAATGCTCGCGGGAAATTAGGAGACTATGAGGGGGCGATTGAAGATTACACCCAAGTGATTAGACTAAAACCAGACTTTGCTCATGCCTACTACAACAGGGGTAATGCTCGCAGGAAATTAGGAGACTATGAGGGGGCGATCGCAGATTTGCGCAGAGCAGCTAACCTATTTCTAGAGCAAAGAGACACCGAAGGCTATCAGCACGCACTCAACCAAATCCGAAGCCTAGAGTAGGGTGCGAAGGCATAAGCACCTAAAGCCGTAGGTTTGGTTGCCCAAAGGCTTTGATCCCGCCCCCCTTAACAAGGGGGAAGCCAGTTCATAGGTGGGCAATTTGGATAACTTGTGGTGTTAATATGAGAGTCAATGCTTTATTGCCCACCAGACCAGTAGGGGCGCAACTTAAATGAGGTTAACAGCTTCGTTTCTGACCCGCCCGGGAATAAATTGCTGGCTCATAGGTCAAGTTATCACCCCTTAACGTGGTAAGCTGTAATAGCAATCTTCCCATCAGGACTGTAAATAGCCTCAATTCTCCGAAAACTACCATGAGACCACCATACCTTGAGCCGCTTTCCCTGAGCAGGTGCAGTACCAACCTTTGTATAGCCCGCCTGCAAAAGCAAGCCATCAAACTCAGCAGCGGGTAGGGTTTTGGATGTAATTTGAGGAATACCGCTTATCGAGGGTCATAGTCACCTCGATAGGTCGTGAAAATTCGGTAACCTGGGAGCACGAGGGCAACCCCCGCAATGCTATGGATCACACCAGGATAATTACTTTCAGCCACACTTCCCCCAATGCCATACCCCAGCAGCCAACCCAAGCATAAAATCCAGGAATTAGAGCATCAATACTATAGGCAATATTCCGACGTCCATGAGTAAAAGTTAGTTCTACCTCACGGAGAGAGTCACCAGCAGTAGGTTTTAGTTTAGAATTAAACACAAGATTTTCCAACTAGGCTATGATATTATTATAATATTATTGACGGTTCATTGACAAAGATCAGCACCCCACGAAGTCAGCGACGAGGCTTCGTGGACTTTGATGACAAGTGATTTTGCGATTTACGGTACCCGATGCGGGTTTGGTGGGCAATAATCAATTTACTGTTCATAAAGGGTACCAAACGTTGTGCCAATTGCCCACCCTACTGACTATTCGGCGGATAAATCCGCTACCCATTTTCATCGACCCTCGAAGAGACGGAGTTTCCAACGAAGGGAGTTCTTCATGATAAAATTTCCGAACACCGCAGTTTTCATAGGTACAACAGCCCTAATTTTGGTACAACCTCCAAGTTATTCTCCTGGTGAAGTGGTAGGGTTTAAGAGGAATAACAGTTATTCTATTGCTCAAACTGAGGGATTAACTGCTACACAGTTCTTTGAAAGAGCAAAGAATAAATATGAACAAGGTGATTATCAGGGAGCGATCGCCGATTATACTCAAGCGATTAGACTAAACCAGAACTATGTTGTAGCTTAAAAAAATAGGGGAAATGCTCGCTATAATTTAGGAGATAAGCAGAGAGCCATCGCCGATTACACTGCTGAAACCAAATTTCCCTGAAGCCTACTATAACAGGGGTTTAGCTCACAGTGCTTTGGGAGACTTACAGGAAGCGATCGCCGATTACAATCAGGTGATTAAACTAGATCCAAAAAATATTGCAGCCTACAATAATAGGGGTTCTATTCGCAATAAATTAGGAGACTCCCATGGGGCGATCTGGCGGGTACGCCAGATCGCCGATTTCACTGAAGCTATTAGAATAAAACCACACTTTGCTATAGCTTACAATAATAGGGGGAATGCTCGGAGGAAGTTAGGAGACTTCCAGGGGGCGATCTCTGATTACACTTCTGCTATTAGACTATACCCAAACTATGCTAATGCGTACAATAATAGGGGTATTGCTCGCTATGACTAATGCTGAGATGTACCAGATGGATTTACTTTGATGACCAACCGTCCAGCTTTCTCAGCTTTGTACGGAAGAATATCATTCAAAAATCCACTGATACCAGCATCAGCAAAAGATTTATTTAGCCCAGATTTAGCAGCCTGACCATTGGGCAAAAATGACCCGTCAGCAGCTTGCTTGGGCTTGTTTCTACGCGCCATATTGGACACTTTCAGGATCTTCGATAAAAATAATCTCAGCCTTGTCAATTAACTGATTAGCTGTTTCAAAGTGCCATTGCCGCCGTTGACGAGCAATCTTTTGATGGAGCCGTGCAACCCGCTCATTGAGCTTACGACGAGATTTAGACCCCTTAACCCGTTCATCAAACGCGCGGGAGACTCCACCCGTAGGATGCTAAGAAGTCGTAGGATGCGTTACTAGCCGTAAGTAGTAGCAACAATACAAACTTTGTTGGCGTAACGCATCGTACGTAGCAGCATCCTAAATTAAATGGGTTAGCGTAACGCATCTAAGATGCGGCCTTCTGTCGTAGGATGCGTTACTAACCGTAAGTAGTAGCAACAATACAAACTTTGTTGGCGTAACGCATCGTACGTAGCAGCATCCTAAATTAAATGGGTTAGCGTAACGCATCCTACGCGTCAGCGGGGAGGGGAGGATGTCAATAGCAATATCAAGTCGGTGTCGAGCCGTCGATTGCGGTCTGAATTTGCTGAGCAGATCCAGAAATATTATTGGAAACCTGTATTCTGGAATAAGTCGTACTTGATCGCGTCTTGTGGTGGAGTGACGGTTAACGTACTGAAACAGTACATTGAAAACCAAGACTCCCCTGCCTGCCCGCGACATTGATTAATGGCGCGGGCGCGGCGCTCTGCAGGGGTCTGGCTATACCTTAGCAGGGGTTTTCGGAGCATCGAACCCCTCAACCGTCCTGCCTATCATCTCGACGCTCACCCTATTGGGTAGAGCGCGAGGCTTCCCGGCGAGGAGCTAAAATCAGGGTAATGCTCATGCCTACTACAACAGGGGTTGGGTCTATAAGAAACAGAGAAAAAAACAAAGAGCGCTGGCGGATTTTCGCAGAGCAGCTAACCTATACTTAGAGCAAGGAAACACTGAGTGGTATCAACAAGCACTCAACCAAATCCGAGAACTAGAGTAGGGTGCTCCCGCCCTTGGCGGGAGCACCCTACAACTGGTCACTGTCAAGGTACCTGGTCACTGTTTCAGTTCGGTTCGGTGCTAGAATACACCACTGTCAAAATTGAGTTATAGTAAGGGAGGTAATTATTCCTGAGCAACTAAACTTGACAGTGAGCTTGAGGGGAACTCGCGAAGTCAAGAAAAACTACCAAATATTTCGTTTCGTCGGATTATTAGATGCTTTTTCTGAACCTGCTTTTCGCAAAGTAGTGGTTGACTGCATTGACTCCGGACCTAAGGACGTTATTCTAGTTCTAGCTCAAATCGATTTTATCGATAGCTCTGGTTTGGGTGCCTTAGTGCAGTTAGTCAAAAAATGTCAAAATGCTGGTGGAAGCTTTCAAGTTGTCACTAATGCTAGAGTGACTCAAACAGTTAAGCTAGTTCGTTTAGAAAAATTTCTCTCCCTCCAGTTAACGGTAGAGGATGCATTAAAAAACTTGAAAGAAAAAAATGCTGATTAAAACAGTGGAGACGAAAGCTATCAGGTTAGATACACCCTAGATAGCTTGTTTTTCTTTTTTCCCCATGTCAAACTCCCAATCCCCCTCCCCCAGGATCCTGATAAAGTTGCAGCCAACCTGTGAAACTGTTGCGGATTTCCCTAGGTCGCGACTTTCCCTCGCTTCTTTAGCTTATCTTGGGGATGTGGTTTACGAGTTGTATATCCGCAGCAATTTTCTTTTGCCCCCCAAACGTATTGCTTCCTATCACAACCAAGTGGTTTCCCAGGTGCGAGCTGAAACACAAGCAGCTCATTTGCGCTCCCTGGAACCATATCTAACGGACTCAGAAAAAGAAATTGTGCGTCGGGGACGCAATGCAGCTAAGGTAAAATCTCGCCGTACACCAGCAGCAATTTATCAGCAAGCCAGTAGCTTAGAGACTTTAATTGGCTATCTCTATCTTACTAACCTGGATCGCTTGCACCAGTTGTTAGACACATTAAATATATGGTAAACAATAACTTTCAGCCACCAATACCTGCATCAGAGAACAAAGAGAGTAGTGATATTATCTATGGTCGTCATTCTGTTCTGGCTGTCTTAGAAAGCGATCGCCAGCTCAATCGCATTTGGATTATATCTAAACTCCGCCACGACCCGCGTTTTCACTCCCTCTTGAAGAAGGCTAAAGCTAATGGTGCGGTGGTTGAGGAGGTGGGAGTAGGCCGTCTGGATCGGATTGCTCGGGGGGGCAATCATCAAGGGGTGGCGGCCAATGTTGCTTCCTATACTTATTGGGATTTAGCTGACTTAATTGCCAAGGCCAAGGCTGAGACTGAATCCCCGGTAATCGCGGTGGCCGATGGGATTGCGGATCCCCATAATTTGGGGGCAATTATTCGCACGGCGGAGGCTTTTGGTGCTCAAGGTGTGGTTATACCTCAACGACGGGCTGCTTCCGTTACTTCTACGGTGATGAAAGTAGCTGCTGGAGCCTTAGAAAATTTTCCTGTTGCTAGAGTAGTTAACCTCAGCCGCGCTTTAGGAAGTTTAAAGGAGGCTGGATTTTGGATTTACGGCACTTCCAGTAATGCCCCTCAACCCATATACAGCAATAAATTCAGCGGTGCCATCGCCTTGGTAGTGGGATCGGAAGGAGAAGGTTTGAGTCTCTTGATCGAGAAGTCTTGCGATTTTTTGCTCTCTATTCCCCTTGCTGGTAAAACTCCCAGCCTCAATGCTTCTGCTGCTGCGGCCATCGCTTTTTACGAAATCTATCGCCAGCTAAAGCCTGAGCCAATCTTAATTTAAATATTTTAACCGACTCTTTTGACTTAAATTTGTTAAATTTAAGTTTACTGATTGACGATATTATCCTCTGTCATAAGAATAGCAAGTGGCTTTTGAGATGCAAATTTTGGTAAGGAGGGGGATAAGGGCTGGAAACCCTGGTATTTTTTGGTTCTAGAGTGAAAGTTGAGGTAGTTTGTTTGCTGAACACTTGCCCTAATACTTCAGCTAACCGGCATTGTTTGACTGGTTTATTCAGGAGGGCGGCAAAGTTGAGGTTACTGTTAATCTTAGTAAACTACCCACGCGCTTGCTTGCCCCCGGCCCCCGGCATTGATTAATGGCGGGGGGCGGGGGTGGGCTTTCAGTAGCCCTGGTTCCACTGCACAAGACAGGAGTTCCGAGCCTCTAGCGGATTAGGAGCAGCCCCAAAGTTCAATCATTTTTTCCCCATTCAGATCGGCATCGTCATGATAGCCACAGTTATGTCGGGTAAGGTTCAAGAGTCGCCTCTATCCCCTCCCCTAAGAACCCCTGCTCCTGCGCTGCCGCGCCTGAACAGGCGCGACTGTCTCCAATCATCCGGCTCAAGCCTTACTTCAAGCCCTGCTTGGATTTCTTACTATGTACCTGCTTGTGACATACACTATGTAAATGCTGAAGGTTATCGATATCATCTGAACCTCCATTCCTCACAGGTACTATGTGATGGGTTTCTACTTCCTCACCATTGAATAGGTGTTCGTGACATACCGGGCACTTCCAGCCTTGTGCATTTGCGACAGATTCATATTTTGAGCCTTCGGACCACCGCACTTTACCAGATTTCGTTTGCCTGTTTTGCCAATATTCCACCAACTCTGGGTCGTCTAAGGAGTTAGTTCCTTTTACCTTGATATGTCTTATAATGGATACAGACTGTATATCGAAAAGGTCGCGGGTCTCCCTTCGACCTCTTCTGTCCATATCCTTATAAAACAATATCCAATTTTTGACCTCCTTCTTACCCTTCTTGTAGGTAGTTTTGGTGCGGAAGTATTTCTCTTTAACCCACTTTTTACTTTTGTTGGGGTGTCGTCTTCTTGCCCAACGCCAGAGGTACCACCAAATTCGGTGACTTATTTTTGAGAAGGTTTCTTTGCTACATACTCCTCTGTAGTAATTAACAAAACCTCTGAGAAGTGGATTAATCTTTCGGATGACTTGCTCCGGGGTTTTCGTTTTCATGCTGTCGATGGTTTCACCGACTTTCTTGCAGAAGCCTAATACCTTTGACTTTTGTGGCTTGATGATTAATTTGTCCCTTAGGACGCCGTCATCTCCTTTTACCTCGTATTGTCGCAGGTTAAACCCCAGGAAATCAAACCCGTCTTTAATGTGGACTATCCGTGTCTTCTCCTCGCTGATTTCAAGACCCCGTCCTGACAACCACTGATTTATCTGGATTTTCAATCTCTCCAAGGATTCCTTATCCTTAGCGGTAACTACAAAGTCATCCGCGTACCGGATGACGCCTACCTTTGGGTTACATTTTGTTATATATTCTTCTAACCCGTGGAGTCCTATATTAGCTAATATCGGACTGATTACGCCACCTTGTGGAGTTCCTCTTTCGGTTGGGCTGTAGCCCTTCTTACTTTCGACAAACCCAGCTTTTAACCATCCATCAATCAGGGAGTCTTCTCTGATTGCCGACTGGATGGATTTATGGTCAATGTTGTCAAAAAAGCCCTTAATATCAGCGTCCAGAACCCATTTATCATTCTTTCGCCATTTTCCCGTACTTGTTCTACTATCACCTTTTAGCCTTAAAAAACATTGTGCTATGGCGTCGTGGCAACTTCTTCCGGGTCTAAAACCATAGGAGTTGGCTTCAAACATAGCTTCCCATTCGGGTTCCAGTGCATTCTTTACTATTGACTGAGCGACTCTATCCCTCACGATGGGGATTCCGAGAGGACGTTTCTTACCATTCGCTTTTGGTATATATACCCTTTTTGCGGGCTTAGCCTTAGGCATAACCCACGAGTTTGCAAGTTTCACACGCTGTGCTGGAGTTTCTACAACCTCCTTATCTACTCCCGCTGTTCGCTTTCCGGTGTTAACCTGTGTGATTTGTCTGATGCTCAACAATAGGTTCGACCGACATCTTTTCATTAATTTCTGTAGACGCAATAATTGCCTCCACAGTCCAAGCTTTCGGGCACGAAATATCCGACCGCGTAAATTCCTAACAATCTTCTTAGTGCGGCGCCAGTTTATGTCACCCCACTTTTCCAACTGTCCTTTAGGTCCATTTTCCAGAACTGCTTCTGTCATCTAACTTTTCCTTCAGTTTGGTCTCTAGTTGCCTTTCTATTTCGTATAAGACCCAAGTGAAGTCTGCTATTCCTTTCGGTCAGGGACAAATCTTGAATCCCTATCTTCTCCATTACAGAGGAGCATTTGCTTTCTCACTCATCCAATCGACCAGCTCTCAGACCCTGTAGGACTTATCCTGTTGTTTCACTTAGTTTTATCTAGTTGGTTAGGTTGGTTCCTATCCCCCGGTAGAGCTTCGTTCCCTCTATTCACCAAAACACAAGTGGTGAACTCTGCCTACTTATCGTTTTGGTCAAGGCGTGTCAGGTATAATTTCGCCTATCTCTTTTGACGAGGTTTAAACGGAGGAGTTCGGTTCTTTTTCGGTAGTTACCACCTCGATGCCTCCTAATTTCTTCGGCTGGCTTTCGCCTTCCCTCCGATTTCGGTCGGGTCATCCAAAACCGCTACTCTTTTACTTCACTTTCGTTCAGCCTTCCAACTATTTCCCTCTCGCTCCGCGTGCCTAATACCTGGCATTTTGGCTACTTTCGGGGTCTGCATTCCAGCGGTTTTATTACTGACTCCCGCCGTGACCGGACTCTTAGAGTCTTTTCCGTGAGGGCTAGGGGAGGAAATCCCTAGGAGGCTAGGAGCCTCTCACTAAGCGACCAGTTCAGGTCGCGCTGCCTCAAATAGACTTATTATTTCTAGTTCCAATATGCAGGCATTTATGGCAGGTTTGACTAGTGTAGGCAGGTACCCACCCCTCTTCTCCCCTCCCAGGAGGGGATGGGGGTGGGTTTTACTCCCGCCCCAATTCCCTTGTATTCTAAGAACAAACGCAATTGATAAAACGCCCATGAATTAGAGCGTCTTTTTTCTGTTTTGTTTCTAGGTTTGGAGTTGGTGCGTTCCCTAATACCTGTTAAGTCTTCAATGGCAACTAGAGAATTTGTTTGTTTGGCACTTGAGATGATTGATTTAGAAATATTGTGATTAAGCCATTTTTGAAATCTTCTCTCTCTTCCCGATAACCGTTGCAAGATTTGACGACATCTACGCCGTGTCGTCCTTGTGCCTTGAGAAGATTTTCTTTGCAGAGCAGATCGAACTCTAGCATATTTATCTCGCTTGTTTTTGATTTTTTCTCCTGACCAAGATTGACCCCGTAGAGGTTACAGCTGTCTTGGTGCGCAATAAGCTCGAACTGAATTTCGAGAAAACGTGGGTGCGACCGCAATGTCGCGCCGACCAAAATCAACTCCGATGACCTTTTTAGTTCGTCGGGTTTTTGAGCTTTGCCATGTGGTAGGGGCTCACCTTCATGGCGATTTTAACCCGTTTCCCGGTGGTACTGATGCTGACTAAATAACCATCTTCGATAAATCTAAACGTTCGTGCATCACAGTCAAAACTCGTGGGTTTAAATTTCTTGACCAATCTGTTTTTATGCTTGGCAGTCAAGCGATTAGCTGCCACTCTGGCACAAGCTCTAACAACATGATTTGCCGTTAACCCAAACTCATCTTTGAGCTGTCGATAACAGGCGGCTTGGATTGAGTTTCTGTTGGTTAGTTTAGAGTTGACGTTGGCATTAATCCATTCACAAGCAGCCGCAATTGCGCAGCAAAGCGCAAGCAACCGCCCTTGGCGTCCCGCGTAAGCGTCCACCACAGCAGTATTGTCAAGCAATGCGTACTGCTCAGGAGTGGGGTCAATTTTGGCAACTAGTGTGTTTGTTTTGCTGCATCGCACGCGCTTCTCAAGCTACAATTGATATTAGCATGGTTTCAAATAATCTGTCAATCAGCCTCAAGACCCACCCCCTTCGCCCCCTCCCAGGTTCCCCTCCTGGGAGGGGGTAGGGGTGGGTGGGTTGGGGATGGGTTCGCCATAATCTTTGATTTGGCTTGAGCCTCCTGCCGACAAAAGGTGAGATTACTGTTGGGGGAATCGAGCAGGATCAGGGGAATTTTTCGGTAGTTGAGCTGTTTAGAGATGGTTACAGCCATGGTCAGACTTTCCATTCCCGGTAGGTCGCGAGCAAAAATTGTCGCGTCAAAAGCCTTTTTGCGCAGAAGCTCCAAAACTTCCGTAATGCTGTATTGTCCAGTTGTGGCAAAATTTCCCTGACTACAAGCAGACATTAGGTCCTGGAGCTGTTCTGGAGAAGTTTCCATTCCCGTAGCTTTAATGGCAAATTGGTATATTCTTTCATCTAAAACATCGCGATTTCCGAGGTTAACATGACTATTATTTTAAGAATAATCGAAGAAACTTATGGTGTTATCCCTTAAATCCGTGCGCATTATCCTGGTAGAACCAGCAGGCGCTCTAAATGTTGGTTCTGTGGCACGGGTGATGAAAAATATGGGGCTGGAACAGTTAGTGCTGGTGCAGCCTCATTGCGATCCGTCCGGTCCGGAAGCGCGACTCATGGCGGTGCATGGGGGAGATATTTTAGAGAGGGCGCGAACTGTAGAGAGTTTACCAGCTGCATTGCAAGGATGTCAAAGGGCGATCGCCACTACCGCACGCTCCCGTTCTTTACCTACTCAGTTGGAGCTGCCTTCGGTTGCTTTACCCTGGTTATTAGGAGAAAATCTAGTTTCCGCTCTGATTTTCGGTCCGGAAGACCGGGGACTGAGTAATAGGGAGTTAAACTACGCCCAGCGCTTTATTTCTATTCCAACAGCGTCGGAGTATCCTTCTTTAAATTTAGCTGCTGCTGTAGCTATTTGCGCTTACGAACTCTATGGAGCATCCTTAGAGGAGAGTATTTGTACTCCTCCCTTGACAGTTCAACTAGCAACACTGGATATCTTAGAAGATTTTTATCATCATTTAGAAACAGTTTTGTTGCAGATCGGTTATCTCTATCCCCATACAGGGAAAGCGCGGATGAAAAAATTCCGCCGTTTATTTAATCGCACCGAGCTCAGCTGTGAGGAAGTGGCGATGCTGCGAGGTATTCTCCGTCAGATGTCCTGGGAGAGGGTTCAACAAAAGAACAACGAATAACTAACAACCAAGGAGAAGGAGATGAACAGCCAAAATAAACTAACTGACGATTCAACCTATCCCCCACGCTTAAAATTCACCCCTATAAAAGGAAAACCCTCTAGTAATTCCGGTCTGAGGAGCTATCCCATTTTACCACAAGAGAACAGAAAACAGACCAAAAAAGTTCTAGTCATACCCAAGTCTCCTGTGAGGACTGACATAAAGAGATCTGTTGACCCTGTTGGGGAACCACCGGGGCAGCCAGGAGCGGAAAATCCCCCCTTGCCCCCCTTGTCCAAAAAAAAGCAAAGAATTTATACTTCAATATATTATGTTATTATTTATTTGATTCGCTTGTCTATTTTGGGTATTGGGATAGCGGCGATCGCCGGAACTGTTTTATCAGCTGTTGACACCACTAAATACAAGGTAGCAAATGGGGAAGAAGAATCTACTCAGCTAAATATTAATAATACACAGCCTAAAAATAAACAGCAGGCATTTTCCCGATCTATTGAGATCGCTCCTTTAAAGGCAAAGGTAGAAGAATTGGCCAAACAGTGGCCTAAATTGCAACCGGGAGCGTTTTTTGTAGATCTGGATAGTGGTGCTTATGTGGATATTCAAGGTTCTACTCCCTTTTTTGCTGCTAGCACAATTAAAATTCCCATTCTGGTGGCTTTCTTTCAGGAAGTAGATCGGGGTAATATTACCCTGGATGAAATGTTGACCATGAAACCGGAATTAATTGCTAAGGGTTCCGGTAATATGCAATATCAAAAACCAGGGACCAAGTTTACTGCTTTGGAGACGGCCACCAAAACAATTGTCATTAGTGATAACACTGGCACTAATATGCTGGTGGAAAAGATTGGAGGTGCTCAGGTACTGAATCAGCGCTTTCGGGATTGGGGTTTGACAGGGACGGTTATTCGCAATCCCTTACCTGATTTGGAGGGAACTAATACTACCAGTCCCAGGGATTTGGTTCGGTTGCTGGGGATGGTTAATCAAGGGGAACTCCTCACTTTGCGATCCCGCGATCGCCTCTTGGGGATTATGAAACAGACGAAGACCCGAACTCTCTTATCTCAGGGTTTGGGACCCGGTGCGATTATTGCCAACAAAACAGGAGATATTGGCTCTGTATTGGGAGATGCGGGGATTGTGGATATGCCCAATGGTAAGCGCTATATTGTTGCTGTCATGGTTAAACGTCCTCACAATGATTATACCGCCAGAACTCTAATTCAACAAATTTCTCAAGCTTTTTACCAATACTTGGAGCAACCTAATCCCAATCCAGAACAAGAATAATCTGTACTTATCAGCGTTTATCTGCGTGCATCTGCGGTTCCTTTTTAAACCATTCTAACACACCCTGGGCGATCGCCGCTGCTAATTTCTCTCTTTCTCTGGGGTTAGTAATCCACTCAAATTCTACCGGATTAATCATAAATCCCAATTCCATTAATATAGATGGAGCTGCGTGGGGACGAGTGAGAGCGAGATTGTTCCAAAATATACCGTAACGGGGGCGATTTAATTTATCTGTAATATACTTATGTAAGTAAACAGCGAGGGAATGAGCCTGGGGATGGTACCAAAACATCCCAACTCCCGCTGTGTTAAGAGCATCACCATTATCAGGTAAGGCGTTGTAATGTATGGAGAGAGCGAGAGTAGGTTTAAGCTGATTAATCATCTCTACTCGCTCTGAGAGGGAAACATCTATATCTGTTTCCCGAGTCATATAAATTGTAGCTCCCAGTCTAACTAATTCTTGCTGCAATAACAGAGAGAGAGTAAGATTAGCATCTTTTTCCGGGTATCCATTTGGTCCGGTCGCACCTAATTCCTTCCCTCCATGTCCTGGATCTAAGAGTATACTAATACCTTCCAGAGGGGCTGAAGTAGAAGAGCTGAGTTGGGGGGGGTGTCTGAGGGTTAAAATTAGGTTTGTTGCTTCATATCTCAATTCGTAACCCCACTGTTGGTCAGATTTGAGCAGAAAAGTATATTCTGCTTGGGTAGGATTGGATTGTTCCCAGTCTAAACGTTGGATAATCGGGTCGTCATTGACGTAGATTGTATCTGTTTGGGTGATAGTATTGTAGAGGGTGAGGGTAAAGGTTTTGTCTGACTGCTTCACTGTCACGGGAACTGGTGTTTGTAAAGGAAAGACAATTTCTGTGGCACCGGGAACTTGACGGGAACTAATACTGCGAATGAAAGAACGAGGGGGGATATTACGGTCAAGGGGTTTGGTTTCTGCTGTTTTAATCCAACCACCATAGTCTAAACGTAACCACTCTCCTTCTACCCCAGTGATGGAAGCTTGGGTTCCTTGGGGAAGGGGGGTGAGACGAGAATAGTTGGTACTTGGTCCTGTGCGAGCTACTCCCTCCCACAGTACTTCCACTACTGTTAAAGGGTTGGGGGGGATAATTTCTACTTTCCCTTTACCCTCTTCCGTTATTGTTTTGCCCTGGAGATTTAGTTGAAAGAGAGGATAGCCTAAATTACCTATTTCGGTAAATGTATCACAGCCACTATAGGTACTAATTCCTCCTTGGGGTTGATTTTGGTCCGTGAGGACGGCATTATTGGGAGGGAGTTGGATGGTGTTTTCTGGCAATAGAGGGATAGTTTTATTTCCTAGGGTTACAGTAACAGTACCATTTGGGGTGGCAACAGCACCAAAGCAAATTAATGAGTCAGGGAGTCGGGCAATATCTCGGGTGGGGGTGAGGGAGTCGGGAGCAAAAGCTACTCCTGGGGGGATAGTGGGTTGTGTGGGTATGCGTTTAACTGTAATTTCCACCGTGGCATCGCCCCATTTTATCTCAAAGAGATTATCACCTATTTTCAGGGGGAAACTGGGAGCAAAATGTCCTCCAGAACTGCGGTTGACCGGGGTATTATTGATGAATAGTTGTCCCGATCCCGTTGCGGTACCAATGATGAAAATGCGATCTGATGTGGTTTGGCGATCCTTTGGTGGATAAGCAATAAAGAGAGATTCTTGGGCGCAGGCTGGCAAGATAAGAGCTATACTGGTACTTATCCCTAATAGTAATGCTATAGCAGTTTTCATGAGAGAGGTTTTTTGTACTCTTGTTATATTATCTCACATAATAGTCTCGCGCCCCCGGCGCTGCATGCGCAAAGGGTGTAGGGTGTGTTAGTAGCACACCGATTTATATCCAGGGTACCACACCGACCCACGGTCTCCCCTGCTATCCCGCCCGCGAATAAATTGCTGGCTCATACGGGAAGTCCACTTCTAGTGGACTATTGGAGTTAATAACAACCGTCTCCAAGTTGATAAGGCTTCTTCTTTATTGGCTTAAACTGCAAACTGCCCTTTTCCTCCACAACCCGCACTAATCTAATGGGTGGATTCTTACGATTCCCGTTGTTGGAGCAAAATTCAATGGTTCCTGTTGCTCCGTCTACAACTTTAAAGTTGTCCTCTCTCAAGGTTTTCTGTATGCTTTTACGAGTCAGGTTTTTTTCTCTTGTTAAAGCTTCGATTAACACCATTATTTGCTATAATCATCTTTATGGCATTTCTCACTATGCTCATCTCCCATATACTTTGCTAAGTACTGCGCTTGAAGTTTCGCAGTGAATATAGTGCGAAAGAAATTATCTCTTTGCTCGTCCGTAAGTAAGTCCGTTGTAGTAGTAGGAGCAACTAAGACTAAATTGTTCTCATTATAAATATCCACCACCTTGCGATTTGGGACAATGCTTGCTAAAGTCATATCACTAGTACCATGTCTCACAACCCCTAATATTTCTCGGTTTTGAGAGAGGGCTTCAGCCCTGGCTACAGATTCCTCTTTTTTACCAGCACTATCGGCAATGATGACTTTTAGACCTTACCAGATAGAGCGCCTTTCTTTAAACCTGGAGGAAAATTGGGGAACAGTTCATTATAGTCCGGAAAAAATTCCCGATTAAATTGAGTTTGTGCTGTCGCAACCCCTCGCAGCACCGCTCTTGCTAGTTCTGCGCTCTGAATATTGTCATCTTTATCTTTCAGTACAGGAACCACAACCCCAATCGTATAGTACTTTGCTCCTTCTGCCTCCAACTTAGCATTATTCAAGTAAATTACAGTTTCTGGGTGCCTTTGCTGGTCCTCTCGCCAGGATTTTCTCAATAACCAGAAGGCTTTCTCATAGTCCTTTTTCCCGCAGTTCCGCCAAAATTCAAAGAATTGTTTTCTGGTGCATCTGCTTCTGCTTGTTTCTTCTTTGCCTCTCATTTTCTTTTAGAACTCCATGGAGCGTTTCCCAGGTTGGGGGAACCTCTGTGGGGCGCCGAAACAGGACAGGTAACCAACTCCCACAGGGATAGTCATCTTCTATACCCTGGAGTTTCTCCCGAACTTCCCGGAAAGCAATGTACAAAGATTTCCCCCCAGTATATGCAGTCAGGAAATGCTTGGCAAATTCCTGAGCTACTGGGTCCGGAACTGGTTCCCCCATGAGAATGAGTTGGGGAAGGTGCAACTTAGATAAGCGACGGGCTAAACCCAAACCATCGCAGGAATTGAAAATAGCTATTTCCAACCCCCTAGTAATGGCGGCTGTCAAAGCATGGCTTAATTCCTCAATCCTAATTTATCCTTATCATTGAGAGCTAAATAACCTGTTTCAAGGTGGCGATCGCTAGAACTATGACCAGCAAAGAAAAGAATATCCCATCCTTGTTCATCCCAAAGACGTTCATTTAATTGCTTGCGGGAAGGTTCCACGAGAAAGACAATCTCTGCCTTGTCCTTCAAACCTTCCAAGAATTTCCTGTCTGCTGTAGTATCAATACCACGACTATTCCCCAGAATAGCGAAAACTCGCCTTCTCTTTCGCTCAATAGACGGTGTGTTGCTGGGAGTATCATACTCTAATGGGGCTAAGGCTACTTCAGCTTGGGGATATAAATCCAAAATGTTCCACAAATGCCAAGGTAGTTGTCGTAATTCAATCTCTTCTGCTTCAATGACAATGCGAATTTCTTTCGCTACATTGGTGTGAGTGAGAAAGGTATCTTTCAGAGGAGGAAATTCGGTCCCGTCCAACCAATCATTCAGACTGCCTTTTACTTCTTTAGATAATTCAGCGAAGGCTTTTTTACTGATAATAGAGATACCCATGTCCTCCCTTCGTCTCAAGGAACGAACGGAAAATGGTAAGTTACGATATATGTCTTGCCATTTCTTATATTTGTCCCAAACTACGGAGTTAGGAGGTAATCTTTCTTGACATTGTGCCACGGAACGATTACCATTATTTTTAATTTTCATCGTCAAAGGAACCAGATCTGATTTTAAAATAAGCTAATTTACTCATTGTATTGCCAAAAGTTACAACAAAACCTTTCTTTCTCGGAAGATAGACCTCTCTCCTGCTATCACTTCAAGATTTAATGTATCTCCTTTTTCCCCTCTTAAAGTAATTTGGACTCCTATATCACCTGGTTTCTGTTCAGCTGTAAACCACTCCTGGGGGTCATTACCTGTAAATACTAATCTTATGTTAATTTGTAAAAATTGGTTGCTATCTTCACAGTTTAGCTGTATAAATTGCTAACACCAGGGTTAGTTCACCAGTATCTATCTTCTTTATTTTACCAGACCATTCTTAATCTCCGATAACCGTGCTTGTTGTATAATTTCAGGGGGAAAAATGATCCTCTCACAATTATCGTAGATTAGGTTAGTTACCTCTCCAGCTTTTTCCTGATTTAGCCCGTTGAAGGCAATATCTTCGATGTCCTGTAACTTCTTTTCGCAGATATATGCTTTTACTTCCTTATCTAATAGGATAGCAAATGCCCTTTCTGGTTCTTCGCCATATATAACTCTGTGACGCTCCTACACCGACCCTGACGGGTACGGTGTAGGCTTCGTAGGATGCGTTAGCCATCGTTAGTAGTAGAAACAAAACAGAATTAAGAAGAGTAACGCATCCTACGTCGTCCGAAGGACGAGGAGAACTTCATTCGAGGTACTCGGAAACTTTCCCCCTACTGCGTTTTAGAGTGAGGAACACGTCCAGCCCCACTGTCAATCAATTGTAGCGCGAGATTTAGTTTTTGTCAATGAGTATTTATGCTCCGGCGCGGCATCTCCCCTTGGGGGGAGTAGAGGGGGGTTCCTCTCACGCCAAATCAAAGATTATGGCGTGAGGCTCCTGCCGCATTTGCTGAAGTAGAAGCTCAATGATTACATTATCATCCACCAACTTTGCTTGAGACTTAGTTTTGTACAGTTGTGGGACGATCCAAGACCTCCCTTAGCAAGCAGGCTTGGTACGCTTTCCAGCTAGAATCAGATTCCAGAAGAACGCACCGCACCGCTGCGTGAAACAAAATCTTTACTTGTCGGGGAGGGTAGTAGCCACTATTCTCGCAGTCGGGCCAAGACGGCATGATTACGAGGTGCAAAGCGATAGAGCATTTGCACCTCGTAAATCTGAGAGAGGATTGCGATCACCTTCGGGCCACTTTTAATGATCGCCATTTCTCCTGAATTACAGTCAAGGTACAATATCCTAGAGGTATCCGTGTATTACTCATGAGCAACATTCAAGAAGGAAGATTGATGGATACTTCCAACCCTTCCCAGCAACCCATAGAACTAATCGAAGAGCTGTTAGAAATTGGAAAAGCTCTTTCCAGCGTGCAGGATCTGGATAAACTACTGAATCTCATTGTAACCAAAAGCAGGGAGATCACCTGTAGCGATGCGGGGAGTGTCTATTTGCTGGACAAAAACGATTCCATCCCTTGCTTGCTCTTTAAAGTAGCTCAAAATGATTCCCTTCCCAGAGTATCTTTCAAAGAGTTCGCAGTACCGATTACGAAAAAAAGTCTTGCAGGTTACGTAGCATTGACTGGGGAAACCTTGAATATACCCGATGCTCACAATATACCCTCTCACCTTCCTTACCAGCTAGATCGGAATTTCGATAAGGATTTTTCCTATCGTACTTGCTCCGTGTTAGTGCTGCCTATGCAAAATCAGGAAGGGGAAGTTATCGGAGTATTGCAGCTCATTAACCGGAAAAGAAAGGGGGAAGATAGGATTAGCCTGGAAAATGCCCATGAGATTACTTTACCTTATACCCATTGGGAAGAAAGCATTGTGCGCTCCCTCGCTTCTCAAGCAGCTATTTCCCTGGAACGGAATATACTCCAAGATAGCATCGAAAATCTCTTTGAAGGGTTCGTGCGGGCATCTATTCAGACAATTGAAGCTAGAGATCCCACAACTTCGGGACATTCGGAAAGAGTAGCTGCTTTGACAGTACGACTTGCTCAAGAGTTGAATACTATCTCCACCGGACCTTTACAATTGATTCAGTTTAGCGATCGCCAACTGCAAGAAATTCGCTCTGCTGCTCTCCTCCACGATTTCGGCAAAGTTAGCGTCCCCGAAGCAATTTTAAACAAGCGCCAAAAACTCTATCCGTCAAAACTGGAGGTAATTCGGCAGCGTTTTGCCTTTGCCCAGCGTACCCTGGAAATGGAATGTGCTCAAGAGAAATACAGCTATTTAGTCCAACACCTCAGCCACCGTCATGATTCTAGCCACTCCCACAATTCTGACTGTCCCCACTGTCAAGGATTAATTGAATTAGACCAACAACTAGAGAGAAGTATCAAAGAACTAGATCGGTATTGGGAGCTAGTGCAGGAAGCAAATGAATCATTAGCCTATAAGAGCAAAAAATTCCAGTCCAACGTGGAACAAATGTTGGCCCAACTAACTGCCATCTCCAAGTATACCTATAGAGATATTGACGGCCAACTCAAACCTCTCATTACCTCGGAAGAAATGAAGCAGTTGACAGTACCTATTGGTAACTTAACCACCTCAGAACGTTTAGCGATTGAAGCTCACGTTACTCACTCCTACGAATTTCTGAAACAAATTCCCTGGACGAAACACCTCCAAGATATCCCCATTATTGCCTACGGACACCACGAAAAGCTATATGATAGCGGCTATCCTCGGGGTTTGAAAGGAGACCAAATCCCAATTCAAACTCAAATGATAACTCTTGCGGATGTTTACGATGCTCTCACGGCAGCCGATCGCCCTTACAAGCGACCTTTGTCAGTGTTCAGGGCCTTGAAAATTCTCAGGGAAGAGGCTGCTAACAACAAAATCAATTCAGAATTACTCCAAGTATTGGAGACTCGTCAAGTCTTTAACGTTCTTGGACACAGCCTTTAATCATGTATCACGACGGTTACCAGTTGCCGGTTCCGACAAGCGCAAAAATTATTTAAATGAGTTGGTTTTCCCCATAGATTCCCCAATATTTCCACAAGACTTGTCTCAATTTTCCACAATTTACCCAAAGTTTTCCACAGGGTTTAACGGTCTAATCAAGTCTTAACACCTTCCTGGGAATGGTGAATTGGCTGGTGCTCTCTTGGAAGCTATACTGAGATAATGTAAAGTTGTGTCTATCTGGAAACCCTCTTTCAGCAATAGGACTACCACCCACCACCAATGACCCAAAAAGCAAATTTAGTCATTCCCCAACTGATTGTCGGTTTGGGTAATCCAGAATCCAAGTACAATGGAACGCGACACAACATCGGGTTTGAAGTAATTGACATCTTAGCCCAGTCTTGGCAAATCTCATTAAAGCAACATCGTCGCTTTCAAGGTGGGTTTGGAGAGGGATTATGGCAACCAGACCGCAAAATTCGCCTCCTCAAACCGACTACCTATATGAATCGTTCCGGACAGTCAGTCCAAGCTGTGACGAATTGGTATAAGTTATCGCCTCAGTCTTTGTTAGTAATTTATGACGATATGGATTTACCTGTAGGACGTTTGAGAATGCGTCTTTCCGGTTCTGCTGGGGGACACAACGGCATCAAATCCATTATCTCTCATCTAGGAGGGCAAAATTTTCCTCGTCTGCGCATTGGAATTGGCAAATCCAATGGGGAACAGGGGACTATCTCTCACGTTTTGGGTCGCTTTTCTGCTGGGGAAAGGAAAACGATCGCCGCAGTAGTGCAACTGGTGTCAGAGGCTGTAGAATTGAGTCTGAAGGAAGGAGTCCAAAAGGCTATGAGTCTTTACAACAGCCGCAGCCTCGGCGATATTTAATCTTGAGTAATCTGGATCCTGTAAGGATGTGACTTACCTTTTTAATCAAACATACAAAAAGTTCTTATGTTTGAGATTGCCACTCCCCAGCGTGGAACCAGGGCTACTGAAAGCCCACCCCCGCCCCCCGCCATTAATCAATGCCGGGGGCCGGGGGCAAGCTTAGCGTGGGTAGTTTACAAAAGAGCTGTTGTTTCAGACTTGAGCAATTTTTCTAGTTAGAACCGATCCCATCCATTTCACAGCTGATTTAATGCTTGGCTCAGACGCATTTTATCCCATCCTTTTTGATTCAGCAAGAGCCAGGACTGAATCAGATCCGGACCCGTTAATTCTCCCATTAATCCTGCTCGCAGGGAGCGCATTACTAAACCTTTTTTCACTTTGTGGATTTTGGTTGCTTGTTTAACAATCCCTTTAATATCGGTTTCCGTTAGTTTTCCCTGACCTTCTATAGCTGCGATAACAATTTTAATTATCTGGCGGGCCTCCTCTTGTTGCAACAGTTCCATCGCTTTTTCACTCAACTTAACTGACTTACCAAACAACAAGCGACTTTCTTTAATGCAGTCAGGAAGACGAGTTAAGCTGGGGGCAATCATTGCCGTGAGACTTTCTAACCAAGGGCGATCGCCTTCTAGATCTATTTCATATCCAGCTTCTTCCCAGTAAGGAACTAATAACTCAACTAGCTGTTCTGCTGGCATTTGATGGAGATACTGACTGTTGATCCAATCTAATTTGGCCCAGTCGAATTTTGCTCCCGCTTTATTCACTCTATCTAAGCTAAATTGCTCTGCTGCTTCCTGGAGGGTAAAAATTTCCTCGCCATTTGGGGATGTCCACCCCAGCAAGGACATATAATTAGCCATAGCTTCCGGTAAAAAGCCCATTTTGCGAAAATCGTCAATAGAAGTCACTCCATCTCGTTTGGAGAGCTTTTGTCCTTGGGGATTTAAAATGAGGGGTGTATGGGCAAACTGAGGTACCTTTGCTCCCATGGCTTCATAGAGTAATATCTGTTTGGCTGTGTTGGCAATGTGGTCTTCTCCGCGAATGACGTGGGTAATATCCATATCTAGATCATCTACCACTACGGCCAGATTATAGAGAGGTTGACCTATATTTGAACTCTCTGAAGTCCGGGCAATGACCATATCTCCTCCCAAATCCCTACCTTTCCAGGTCACTGTACCCCTGACCAAATCTTGCCAGACTATTTCCCGGTTATCGTCAATTTTAAAGCGAATGACCGGTTGACGCCCTTCTACTTTAAAAGCTGCTTCTTCTTCTGGGGTCAGGTTGCGGTGACGATTATCGTAGCGAGGCGCTTCTTTTCTTGCCTTTTGCGCTGACCGCATTTCTTCCAATTCTGTCTCACTGCAATAACAGCGATAAGCTAAACCTCGATCCAGCAGAGTTTGGATTGCTTTTTCGTAGAGGTGGAAGCGTTCCGTTTGAAATAGGGGACCAACATCCCAATTTAACCCCAACCAAGTCAGTCCAGACTTAATATTCTCTGTGTATTCTGGGCGGGAACGTGCTCTGTCTGTATCTTCGATCCGTAGGATGAATTTACCCCCCTCATGACGGGCAAAGAGCCAATTAAATACAGCAGTTCTAGCGGTGCCGATGTGTAAATTCCCTGTAGGGGAAGGAGCAATACGAACCCTGACAGTCACAGAAAACCTCTTTTCTCTTAAAATACGTTATTTGTGGGTGCAGCTTTCCATTTTAACTCATCTGGATTGTGCTTACGGGACTGACGGGGCTCGAACCCGCAACTTCTGCCGTGACAGGGCAGTGCTCTAACCAGTTGAACTACAGTCCCAACTTTTCAACGATATTCATCATAGCCCCAAGGTATTGCATTTGTCAACCCCTTTGGGAAAATTTTTTTCTTTTTCTGGCTGTAAATACTCCAATGGCTTGCTATATATGGGTTTTAAACGTTCAAGTCTTTTTTTATGACCGTGTAGGTTGGGTTGAGGCACGAAACCCAACAGCGCTAACTCATAGCTCGATTTTTGCGATCGATGCCATTGTCTTAACGATTGTCAACTTCGGGCAAAACTACTGGTATTTCTGCCCCGACCTACCCAGATGCATCACGAGTTACAATAGCATCGACACCGTGTACTACTCCACAGACATACTGCACCGCATCCTCAAAATACCGAAAATTTAGCGCAATAGCTTGTTCCAATACATCTCGATCTACTGCACAGCGGAAACATATTCTGAGGCAATTTTGACTAGCCTTCTTAACGCTGAGTTGACAGCGGCAGAATCCTTGAATATATTCGCCATATCAGGATCTAAAAGAACTAGATTTGTCCCTTGGCGGTAGGCTTGGTAGTGCTTACCACGCACGCCACCGGAAAAATCATATTCTTCACCCATTGTATCTTGTTCATCCACCTGACTCATACTGCCTCCTTTCTTTTGGTGATGCTGTTCGAGCACTGATAATACGGATACGATTTCCTCGTTCGGTATATGATACAACAAGTAGACGGTTAAGCGATGAGTGGGCAATACTCAGCCTTTAACGTGGTAAGCTGTAATAGCAATCTTCCCATCAGGGCTATAAATAGCCTCAATTCTCCGAAAACTACCATGAGACCACCATACCTTGAGCCGCTTTCCCTGAGCAGGTGCAGTACCAACCTTTGTATAGCCCGCTTGCAAAAGCAAGCCATCAAACTCAGCAGTGGGTAGGATTTTGGATGTAATTTGGGCTATACCATCCAATTTGCGTTTATCAAGGGTCATAGTCACCTTGATAGGTGGTAAAAATCCGGTAACCTGGCAGCACTAGGGCAACCCCCGCAATGCTATGAATTACACCGGTATAATTACTCTCAGCCACACTTCCTCCAATGCGCATACCCCAGCAACCAACCCAAACATAAAACCCAGGAATTAGAGCATCTATACTATAGACAATATTCCGACGTCTATGAGTAGAAGTTAGTTTTAGGTTACGGAGAAAGTCACCGGCAGTAGGTTTTAGTTTAGAATTAGACCACATTAAACAATATTTTCCAACTAGGCTATGCTATTATTATAATATTGTTCACTGTTCATTGACAAAAGGGATTGAAATAAGATGACTTCTACCATTTCCCTTCTCATTCAATCAAAGGAGCCCCTTTTTCCACGGCCAACTTGGCCAACTATGTACGATTTACCTAGTGAAGAAGTAGGAGAACCCGGTTGGCCTGACGAATTTCATCCCAAACAATCTCAACTATTGTCACAAACTTTTAAACCTCCTAATTATGATAGAGATAGGGTGTTTAGCGCCATGGATTTGAATCTCTATTATGATGTTGCCTACCCTCGGTGGTACAAGCGCCCTGATTGGTTTGGGGTAGTAGGAGTGCCGAGATTATATGGTGGAGATCAGCTGCGTTTGAGCTATGTCATTTGGCAGGAGGAGGTTCCTCCCTTGGTAACCGTGGAATTATTGTCTAGATCAACGGAAGAAGAAGATTTGGGTAGAACCACCCCCAAAACAGGGCAACCCCCCCCGCCATTAATCAATGGCGGGGGCAAGTATATGAGGAAATTCTCCAGGTACCTTACTATGTTACTTTTAGCCGCTACAGAGATGAGATGCAGGCATTTCGTTTAGTAGAAGGGCGCTATCAAAGAGCGGAATTGACTGAAAGGCGCTTGGTTATTCCCGAAATTGAACTTAGCCTAGGTTTGTGGCGAGGAAGTTATGAAGATATTGAGCACCTGTGGTTACGATGGATGACAGTATCAGGAGATTTAATTCCTTTACCTACTGAGGAGCTTGCAGCTGCTCAGCAACGAGCTGAAAAATTGGCGGCGCGACTGAGAGAATTGGGCATAGATCCGGAGCAGTTATAGCGTAGCCCTGTCAGAACCCAGAAATCAAATTGTGATAGGCTGGGATAAACTCTATATGAGGGATTGAAATAAGATGACTTCTACCATTTCCCTTCCCATTCAATCAAAGGATACCCTTTCCCCACGGCCAACTTGGCCAACTATGTACGATTTACCTAGTGAAGAAGTAGGAGAACCCGGTTGGCCTGACGAATTTCATCCCAAACAATCTCAACTATTGTCACAAACTTTTAAACCTCCTAATTATGATAGAGATAGGGTGTTTAGCGCCATGGATTTGAATCTCTATTATGATGTTGCCTACCCTCGGTGGTACAAGCGCCCTGATTGGTTTGGGGTAGTAGGAGTGCCGAGATTATATGGTGGAGATCAGCTGCGTTTGAGCTATGTCATTTGGCAGGAGGAGGTTCCTCCCTTGGTAACCGTGGAATTATTGTCTAGATCAACGGAAGAAGAAGATTTGGGTAGAACCACCCCCAAAACAGGGCAACCCCCCCCCCGCCATTAATCAATGGCGGGGGCAAGTATATGAGGAAATTCTCCAGGTACCTTACTATGTTACTTTTAGCCGCTACAGAGATGAGATGCAGGCATTTCGTTTAGTGGAAGGGCGCTATCAAAGAGCGGAATTGACTGAAGGGCGCTTGGTTATTCCCGAAATTGAACTTAGCCTAGGTTTGTGGCGAGGAAGTTATGAAGATATTGAGCACCTGTGGTTACGATGGATGACAGTGTCAGGGGATTTAATTCCTTTACCTATTGAGGAGCTTGCAGCTGCTCAGCAAATAGCGAAGAATGCAGAGCGACGTGCTCAGGATGCCCAGCAACGAGCTGAAAAATTGGCGGCGCGACTCCGGGAATTGGGCATAGATCCGGAGCAGTTATAGCTTGTGAGGTGTGGGGTTTGTGGTTCGGAGAAAAGGGGGGTTGCGATAAAATTGTGATAGGTTCAGATAAATTCTATCCCTTGCGAGTTTGCTATAAATGACCTATTCTCTATTCACAGTAACCAATACTTAATTAAAATGTTTTTATATAAAAATTTTAGCCTAACTATATACATAAATAGTGTAATTTATGTAGTTCTCAATTCAGAAGAAAAGAACAACCTGCGGGAATTTTTCAATCAGTTGCAAATGTCCGAGCGGCGTTATTTACTCCGCAACGACATCTTAAATGCTTTCAGTCAATTTTGCGGTGCGACCCAGCTCGAATTCAGTTCGAGCTGGAAAGCGCACCAAGACAGTAGTCACGGGGAAAATAATAAATCTTCCCATCTGAGCAAATTAATCTACTATACCCAGGAAATCATTTTAGAGGAAAAAAACAGTCTCTGTCTGATTATCCGTCCCAAAATTGCCAAAACCACCGCCTATCGTATCTTTGAAAATCTGACGGTGGAACCCCTGTCTATCCAGCAATTATTGGATATCAGAGATCGGTTCGTCAACCATTTTAACCCGGAAGAAGGGGATGTTTTTGAAATCGACTTCCAACCCTTTTACGACTACTCCCCCATGATCCGGGATCGGAAAAACATCGGTAAGGGAGTGCAGTTTCTGAACCGTTTTCTTTCCAGTAAGCTGTTCCAAGACCCCAATCAATGGTTGGACGCTCTCTTTAACTTTCTCATTCTTCACAGCTACAATGGGATCCAATTACTTATCAACGGAAGGATAAAGAACCGCCAAGAACTCTCCGATCAAGTAAAGCAGGCGATCGCCTTTGTCAGCGAACTCCCTCCCCAGCAACCTTACGAAGAATTTCGCTTTGAGTTGCAAACCATAGGTTTTGAACCCGGTTGGGGAAATACTGCTCATCGGGTTCAAGAAACCCTGGAAATGCTGGATGAACTCATGGACTCTCCCGACGCTAAAGTTCTGGAAGCTTTCCTCTCTCGCATTCCCATGATTTTCCGCATTGTCCTAGTTTCCGTTCACGGTTGGTTCGGACAGGAAGGAGTATTGGGTCGTCCTGATACTGGGGGTCAGGTAGTCTACGTTCTGGATCAAGCTAGAAGCTTAGAAAAGCAACTGCAATCAGATATTACCCTGGCAGGTTTAGACGGTTTGGAGGTGTCCTCGAAAGTAATTGTTCTCAGTCGTTTAATTCCCAATAACGACGATACTCGTTGTAACGAAAGGTTGGAGAAAATCTACGGAACCGATAATGCTTGGATTTTGCGGGTACCTTTTCGGGAGTTCGATTCTCAAGTAACTCAAGATTGGATTTCTCGCTTTGAAATTTGGCCCTATTTAGAAACTTATGCTATTGATGCAGAAAGGGAACTTTATGCAGAATTTCAAGAAAAACCCGATTTAGTCATCGGTAACTATTCCGATGGCAATTTAGTGGCCTTTCTCCTGGCACGACGGTTAAAAGTGACTCAGTTTAATATCGCCCACGCTTTGGAAAAGTCCAAATACCTTTTCAGCAATCTCTACTGGCAAGAAATGGAATATAACTACCATTTCTCCCTTCAGTTTACAGCAGATTTAATTGCTATGAATGCTGCCCAGTGCATTCTTAGCAGTACCTACCAAGAAATTGTGGGCACCCGAGATAGTGTGGGTCAGTACGAGTCCTACGAAAGTTTTACCATGCCGGACCTCTATCATGTAGTGCGGGGAATTGAACTTTTTTCCCACAAGTTTAACGTGGTGCCCCCGGGAGTGAATGAAAGCGTATTTTTCCCCTATACTAAGAGTGAAGCTCGACTTCCCGCTCAAAAGTCACACATTGAAGAGTTATTGTTCACTCTACAAGACCCCAGTCAGGTTTTCGGTAAGTTAAAAGACCCCAACAAACGGCCCATTTTCTCCATGGCCCGTTTAGATCGGATTAAAAATATCACCGGGTTAGCAGAATGTTTTGGTCAGTCCAAAGAACTGCAAGAACGGTGTAATTTAATCTTAGTAGCGGGGAGTTTATTCGTTTCAGAATCTACGGATAATGAAGAAAAGGAAGAAATAAAAAAACTGCACTCTATCATTAAGCAGTATAATCTTAACGGGAAAATCCGTTGGTTAGGAATACGATTACCCAAAAGCGACTCAGGAGAAGTCTATCGAGTCATTGCCGATCGCCAGGGAATTTTTGTCCAACCCGCTTTATTTGAAGCTTTTGGTTTGACAATTTTAGAAGCGATGATTTCCGGTTTACCCACTTTTGGCACCCAGTTTGGCGGTCCCTTAGAAATAATTCAAGACCAAGTGAATGGTTTTTTAATCAACCCCACCAATAAAGAAGCAACCGCAGCTAAAATCTTAGAATTTATCCACCAGTGCGACCAACACCCCAAGCATTGGGAAGAAATATCCCAGAGAGCGATGGAAAGAGTTTACAGCACCTACACTTGGAAAATTCACACCACCAAGTTGCTATCTCTAGCCCGGATCTACGGTTTCTGGAACTTCACTTCCAAAGAAAATCGGGAAGATATGCTTCGTTATATTGAAGCCCTCTTCTATTTAATCTACAAACCCCGAGCTAAAGAATTGCTTGCCCAACATCAAAGGGAATAATGAACCGCAGAGGCGCAGAGAGCGCAGAGGGTAAGAGAGGAGGAGAAAGATGACGAGTCTGTAGGGTGGGCATCGCCCACCAAAAAGTGGTTCGGGCGATCGCTACTTATGAAGTATTTATTCTGCCTTTTCCTCTAGCTCTATTCTAGCAACTAAATATAACCCATGTCAAGCATTACATAATGTAGGATAAATAATACTTATCAAAGAGGGATTGACAATTTGGCATTGAATTGAGTATATTCTAAATAGTAGAAAAGTGGTGCTTCTTGTAGATTGGGTTGAGGAATGAAACCCAGCCCGCGAATGAATTGCGGGCTACCTTGTTAAACCTTCAGGATTAAATTCTGCCTCAGTAGGGTGAGCATTGCCCACCAACGCCATCTCGTTCATCAAGGATAGATTTATTCAATTGAGAAGGATAATCATTATACATAGATTGGTGGGAGGTTCATGAAAGTTTTGCTGGGTGGGAGGTTCATTGGAGGTGGGGGCTATCTATCCTGCTGTGCTCTTAGTTGTTTTAGTAGTTTTTATTCTCATCATAAAGAGCTTTGTTTCTCTGTCTATCGTTGATCGCTGCTGCTGTTTGGAAGTCTTTAAGAACGCCATCTCTATCTCCTTGATAAGAGCGGGCTAAACCTCGACGAGCATAAGCTTCGGCGTCTTGGGGGTTGAGGTTGATAGCTTGAGTATAGTCGACTATGGCTGTTTGATACTGTCCTAGTGCAAAGTAGGTGAAACCTCGATTATTATAAGCTGCGGCGAGTTGGGGGTTGAGGTTGATAGCTTGATTATAGTCGGATATGGCTCTTTCATAGTCTCCTAGTTCATAGTAGGCGATACCTCGATTATTATAGGCTACGGCGTGTTGGGGGTTGAGGTTGATAGCTTGATTGTAGTTGGCGATCACTCTTTGATACTTTTTTAGTTTAGAGTAGGCGACACCTCGATTATTATATATGAAAGGATGAGGTTTGAGGTTTAGAGCATTAGTATAAACAGTAACTGCTTCCCTATAACACTTTAACACACGTAACACATCCCCCTGTAGCCAAAACAGGATAGTATTTTTGCCCTGATTTATCTTGATCGCCCGATTATAATAAACCAAAGCTAGCTCAAATTTTTCCTGGAGCAAATGAATCAGAAGTGTTGAAAGTTAAAAAAACTTGAGACAAAAAAATTAAAAAATTGTGGTATTATAGTGAATAAAGCTGGAGGATACACGCGATCGCCTGTTATAGGAATCTTGTAACCATTAATGTAAAGTTTTGTAACAGGATTCAACATTTGTGCAAATGAATAAGGGAAAGTTTCTCTAGAGCAGGATAGAATGACTCCTTTAATTTAGTAACTAGTATGAAAGAAAAAGCAGCTTCCGTGAACTGACGCTGGCTCAAGAGAGCTAAACCCTTCCCATAGTGAGCTAAATATAAGTCTTCCTTGAGCTTTATGGCGCGGTCAAAAGCCTCCACAGCCTCTTCGTAACGCAAAAAGCGCCACAACTGATTCCCATAGTTAATCCAATCTTGGGCGCTCCCGTTCTCAGAAGGAACTTCAACAGCAAATAAATCTTCTATTACCTCCTCGCTCAACTCTTTAGGTAAGTCTGAAACTACTTTCAATGTGCCAAACTTACCCCCTGCTTTGGACTGTTGAGCTAAAAACTTGTCTATGGGTACCCCGAAACTGTAACCAATATTATAGTTCCGAAGTCCCTCCCTGACTATTTCTGCTGCTGCATGAATTCCAATAACCCTCCCGGAACTATCCAAAATCGCTCCTCCACTCATACCATGAACAGTTATATTGGTATATACCAGTTCATAACCACCATTTTCAACATACTCAAGGGAGATAGGAGTATTCTGACTAAACTGATTTCCCACAGTTTTATTATAAACCAAACCGGGAGAAAAGCGACGTTCAGTTCCTCCAGCCCACCCGTAGACAAACACCGCCTGTCTGCTATTTAGCTCAATGTGATAATCAGCTAAAGTAGCTATATCGTAATCTTCCTGACTCTGAAAACTTCCCACTGCTAAGTCTACCTCCACAAACAAATCTATTTTCTTGAGAGTATATTCTTTCCCGTCTTCTGTTATTACTTTATATTCTCCCTTCTCGTCTAGTACGTGTTCCGCTGTGAGGACATAATAAGTAGAACCTTCCCGCGCAATAATAACCCCGGAACCATTCTCAGCCCCTTTAATAGCAACGGTAATTTTGGCAGCTATTTCCTCTATTTTTTTGACTTCACCAGAGAGAGGTTGTTCCTGGATAGATTGAGCTAAAATAGGTGATTCTTGAGTAGGTGTTTCCGGGGGAAAAGAGGGGTTCGTGAGAAAAATAAAAGAAAGAATAAACATGTTACAGTACCAAATATCTGTAATTGCGCAGCGTTTGCGAATTGCCGTCCTTTGCGCCTTTGCGGCTTTGCGAGAGTCTACATAAATACCCTCTTCTGTTTCTTCTATTAAACCAGCACTTTGGTGCATTGGATTAGAACTTATCAGGCTATCAACCAGTGTAGCTAAAACTATTTCAGGGTCATCCTCAGGTCGAAGAGTCAGAAGGAGAGTCCCATTTTGACTACATTTATTACCTATTTCCTTGACACTACAAATTACTGGTTGATTATTTATTTTACCATAGGTTAGCTTACTCAGGGTTCCATTGTCCTCAGCTTTTTGAAAGCGAGGGCTGATCGCTTCACAGCGCTCTTCGGGGGTGTAACCGGGGAAATCGTTACTCCGCCAATATATCATCGCTACTGTCTTCCTTTCCCATTACGCAAATTGGTATGAAACCCCAGGATAATATTCAAACCCTGGAGGGGTTTTATCAGGAGAGCAATCAATTTATTCGCGGGCGGGATAACAGGAGTTTGTAGGGTGGGCAATGCCCACCAATTATTAGTCGCTCCTAAAAAAGTTTTGCATAACCATATTATTTTTAAATGTTATGCAATATATTAGTTTGCCTACTTCCACTTCTGAGCAACTAATTCAGCCAAATCAACAACTCGCTGAGAGTAGCCCCACTCATTATCATACCAGGCTACAACCTTAACCATATCCCCCCCCATCACCATGGTAAGACTGGCATCCACAATGGAAGAGCAGTTCTCACCCCGGTAATCGCTGGAAACTAGGGGCAAGTCATTGTATCGCAGAATTCCCTTCAGTGGATCTTCAGCGGCTGCTTTGAGTGCGTCATTGACTTGCTCCTTAATGGTGCTCTTTTCTACTTGAACCACCAAATCTACCACAGAAACATTAGGGGTGGGAACCCGCAGGGCAATACCATTAAGTTTGCCCTTCAGTTCTGGGATCACCAAGGCCACTGCTTTAGCTGCACCGGTGGAAGTAGGCACGATATTAATCGCCGCCGCTCTTGCTCGCCGCAAGTCCCGGTGACTGGCATCCAGTAAGCGCTGGTCCCCAGTATAGCTGTGAGTAGTGGTCATGGTGCCTTTGATAATACCGAAGTTTTCGTGCAGTACCTTGGCAAAAGGAGCAAGGCAGTTAGTAGTACAGCTAGCATTGCTGACTACGTTGTGCTTATCGTGTTCGTATTCTTGCTCATTGACCCCCACCACATAAGTCCCGATATTTCCTCCTTTTCCAGGAGCAGTGATGAGAACTTTCTTGGCTCCTGCTGTTAAGTGCTTCGATGCTCCCTCTTCCGTAACGAAGACTCCGGTAGATTCGATGACCAGGTCAATACCCCAATCAGCCCAAGGCAGGTTTAAGGGATTGCGATCGGATACGCACTTAATAGTTTTGCCATTGACAATGAGGGAATTCTCATCGGAAGCAATATCAGCATCCAAAATACCCAGCATGGAATCGTACTTGAGCAGATGAGCGTTGGTGCTAGGGTCTGAGGTATCGTTAATACCTACCAGCTCTAGCTGGCTATTTTCCCGCCCCAGCCAACATCTGAGAAAGTTACGTCCAATGCGTCCGAAACCGTTAATCGCTACTCTAATCACTGCTTGCCCTCTGTGTTCTCGCTGAATTTATTAAATGATTGTTAATAAGGCTCATCATATCCTATAGAAGATCCAAAATCCAAATTTCTCTCAACGGACTTGTTTTTTACCGACCATCAGCTAATTATCGGTTGTCATATCTGTCTTTATGGGTTATCTATAACATAGCCCGTGTGAGTACACAATCGTCAGCACCCCGCTCGCTTTGTGACGGGGCTTCGTGCCTCTCCTTTAGATAGCTGACCAGTCTAAGCCCTTTGAGGTCTCCGTTTTTCAAGTCATAACACCCACGAATGCGTCGCCAGTTTGTGGCTCTGTTGCTTGTTGTTAAACAGCTTTACGAGGGGGAAGGCAGTGCAGCAAGCCCAACAAGCTTGGAAAACATTGACGAGGCGAACTTTACCCTCGTAAGAGGAGTTTGTGGAGTTTATACTCCACCCCCCCTGGTGGGGGACGGCAAATTTATTTGCCGCGTCGTTTTTACTCCACCATTTGAAAATGGTGGTTTCCAAACTCCCGAGAATTTTTCATGATTGTTGTGGTGTGAAGGAGATGAGATGTTGAAAACTGTTGATTTAAGCGGAAGACCCTTCCACTTTATCGGTATTGGAGGCATAGGGATGTCGGCTCTTGCTTATATTCTAGCCCGTCGGAACCTACCAGTATCGGGGTCGGATCTTCGTTCTAGCGAGATTACCCGGCGTTTAGAGTCTGTGGGAGTTCGTATTTTTAATCGTCAAGCAGCGGGTAATTTAAATTTATACCAAGGGGCAGAGGGGAAGAATGGGAGAGGTGCTCCATCCTCGGACGTGCCTCAAGTAGTTTATTCTACTGCAATTAGTCCTAATAATGGGGAATATCTTGGGGCGATGGAGCAGGGCTGTCCGATTTTTCATCGCTCTGATCTCTTAGCAGCATTGATAGCCGATTATCACAGTATTGCCGTGAGCGGAACTCACGGTAAAACCACCACTAGTAGCTTAATGGGATACGTCCTCCTGAAGACGGGCTTAGATCCTACTATTATCATTGGGGGTGAAGTTAATGCTTGGGAAGGAAATGCTCGTTTGGGTGGGGGACAGTACCTGGTAGCGGAAGCGGATGAATCGGACGGATCTCTGATTAAGCATTCTCCCGACCTGGGTATTGTGACGAATATTGAACTGGATCATACGGATCGTTTTCACTCTCTGGAGCAAGTAGTCAACACTTTCCAAACTTTTGCCTCTCAGTGCAGCACTTTGGTGGGCTGCATTGACTGCGAATTAGTTCGGGAAAAACTCAAACCGGACATTAGCTACAGTATCTCTCAAGAGAATGCCGATTATACAGTTCGGCAAGTTAGCTATGGTGGTGGGGGCAGCACTGCTATGGTGGTCCAGAGAGGAAAATTGCTGGGGGAAATGCAATTGCCATTACTGGGAAAGCACAACCTCAGCAACGCTTTGGCAGTAGTGGCAGTGGCCCGGCACCTGGGTTTAGAATTCGAGCAAATTGCCGGGGCGATCGCCTCCTTTTCGGGAGCAAAACGGCGCTTTGAAGAGCGAGGAAAGTGTAACGGCATTACTTTTGTGGATGACTACGCTCATCACCCGAGCGAAATCCGCTGTACTTTGCAAGCTGCTCGCTTGCGAGTCAATCAGAACCCAGAAGAAAAAAGAGTCGTGGCCATTTTTCAACCCCATCGTTATAGCAGAACTGAGACATTCATGGCTGAATTCGCTGGTGCTTTTGCAAATGCTGACTTGGTGGTGGTGACGGATATCTACAGTGCGGGGGAAGTGAATGTGAGTGGCATTTCTGGATCCATGGTAGCAGAGGCCATAGTTGCCCATCATCAGAACGTCTTCTATCATCCCTCTTTAAAATCTCTGGGGAGTTTTCTGACAGAGATTCTGCGACCCGGAGACTTGAGTTTATTTTTAGGAGCAGGTTCTCTGAATCAGATTATTCCCGGACTCATTGCTTTATTCTCTCAAGAGAAAAAACATAAAGAGGCTGAAATGGTCTCGATTGGCTAGATTCCCCTTGCATTTTACCTCAACATCATTTAGATTAAGGAAATAAAGGAATGACTAATCCGATCCATTTGCCGGGAACAGATTGCCAAATTGAACCGCGAGTATCTTTAGCCAATTTGACAACCTATAGAGTTGGTGGAGTGGCTGAGTGGTATGTAGCTCCGAGAAACAGGGAAGAACTTATGGCGAGTTTTGAGTGGTATCAGTCTCATGATTTGCCTTTGACCCTGTTGGGGGCTGGTTCTAATATGTTAGTAAGCGATCGCGGTTTACCGGGTTTAGTAGTAAGCACTCGTCACCTCAAAGAGAGCGTATTTGACTCGGAAACCGGTAGGATAACTGTAGGTGCGGGGGAACCCATCGCTAAAATTGCTTGGCGAGCAGCTAAACGGGGTTGGCAAGGTCTAGAATGGGCTGTAGGTATTCCCGGTACTATCGGGGGTGGTGTAGTAATGAATGCGGGTGCCCACAACCAATGCGTTGGGGACGTTCTCGTTAGTGCTCTCGTGCTTTCTGGTAATGGTAAGATTGAAGAATTAAGCCCTGAAGATTTAGACTACAGCTATCGCACCTCTAACCTCCAAGGGGATAATCGAATTGTGATTCAAGCCACTTTTCAGTTACAACCCGGTTCCACGAGAGAGGAAGTGATGGCAAAAACCAATCAAAATCTAAAAGTGCGTAAAAATTCCCAACCCTATCACTTACCCAGCTGCGGGAGCGTGTTTCGCAATCCTAAACCCCATGCAGCCGGTTGGTTGATTGAACAGTTAGGCTTAAAAGGGTATCAAATTGGTAGTGCTCAAATTGCTCACCGCCATGCTAATTTTATTCTTAACTGCGGTAATGGGAAAGCTAACGATATTTTCCGACTGATTCGTCATGTTCAGGAGCAAGTAAAACAATCGTTTTCTGTGTCTTTAGAACCAGAAGTGAAAATCATCGGTGAGTTTTAGCTTTCCCAAGTATATAGTTCCATTTTAGAGAGTACCAAGAAAAAGAGATGACAAAAGGCAAAGGATTTGGTTTCGGTTTAGGTAAAATGAAAGAACTGACTGAAGCTTTCAAAAAAGCTCAGGAGGTTCAAGAAGGTGCAAAACTGCTCCAAGATGAATTGGATCAAATGGAAATCCAGGGTAAAAGTTCAGACGGACTGGTGACTGTCACCCTAAGCGGTAATCAAGAACCACGAGGTGTAAAAATTGCCCCCGAAGCTCTCTTTAAAAGTGCTGAAGAGCTTTCTGAAGTGGTATTAGATGCCATAAAAGAGGCCCATAAGAAGTCTACAGATACAATGAAATCACGTATGAAGGAACTTACTAGCGGGTTGAGTATTCCGGATCTTTAAACAGTGAGCAGTTACCAGTCCTGCTCATGCCAACCGGGGCAGTCAGGCAGTTACCAGTTCGTAAGCTGTCGGTGGGCGATGCCCACCCTACATTTTTCAACTTTGAACAATGCAATATCGATTACTATTTGTATGCCTGGGTAATATTTGTCGCTCACCGTCGGCAGAAAAGATTATGAATCACTTGGTTAAGCAAGCAAAGTTAACTGACAAGATTATCTGCGATTCAGCAGGTATTTCTAATTATCATATCGGAGCAGCTCCTGACAGACGCATGACGGCAGCAGCAGCAAAACGAGGTATCCAGCTACGGGGTAAAGCAAGACAGTTTGAAGTCTCAGATTTTGAGGAATTTGACCTAATATTAGCTATGGATAAGGCAAATTATCGGGATATCCTCTCCCTGGATACACAAGGTAATTATGGCAACAAAGTTAAGTTAATGTGTGACTTTGCCTCTCATCACAAGGAGATAGAAGTATCGGATCCTTACTATGGTGGTCCCCAAGGTTTCGACAATGTCATCGACCTACTTTTAGATGCTTGCGACGGTTTGTTGCAGTATGTTGTTAAGGAAATTACGTAGGGTGGGCAATGCCCACCTAAGATTATATAGCAATCGCCAGGGAGATTGCGACATAGGGAGGTAGGGGGATGGGGGGATAGGGGGATGAGAGCTTTTTAGGTTTTGTACTTGATGTCGCAACCCCTGTGGCGGTTGCTATAGAGTCTCTTTTTTCAAATAAGGTTGAAGTGCTCCGGGAACCTTCACCGTACCATTTGGTTGTTGGTAATTCTCCAAAATTGCTGCCATGGTTCTGCCGATCGCCAATCCAGAACCATTGAGAGTGTGGACGAATTTCGTCCCCTTCTTCTTACCTTCCTTAAAGCGAATTTTGGCACGGCGTGCCTGGAAATCTTGAAAATTAGAACAGCTGGAAATTTCCCTGTAGGTACCAGCAGAAGGTAACCACACTTCTAAGTCATAGCATTTGGCAGCGGAAAAACCCAAATCGCCGCTACAAAGTTGCACCACTCGATAGGGCAATTTTAACTCCTGTAAAATCGCCTCGGCATCCTTAACCAGGGTTTGATGTTCTGCTTCGGAAGTATCTGGGTGGACGAATTTAACTAACTCTACCTTATTAAACTGGTGCAGGCGAATAATTCCCTTGGTATCTTTCCCGTAACTCCCCGCTTCTCGGCGAAAACAGGGAGTATAAGCGCAGTGATAGATGGGGAGTTGGGAGGCCTCGATAATTTCTTCCCGGTAAAGATTGGTTACAGGTACTTCAGCGGTAGGAGTCAGCCAAAGATCCTCTTTCTCGCATTTAAAGCTATCAAGAGCAAACTTGGGCAATTGACCCGTACCTGTTAGGGCAGTAGAATTAACTAGCACGGGAGGCATTACTTCCACGTAGCCGGCGGCAATTTGGCGATCCAGCATGAAACTAATCAATGCTCTCTCTAAAGCTGCTCCCACCCCTGTCAAGCAGACAAAACGACTTTGAGCTACTTTCACCCCTCGTTCAAAATCGATAATGCCCAGTTTTTTGGCAATTTCATCGTGAGGCAGTATATGGGAGTTTTGGGGTAAATATTCATCTCCCCAACGGCGCACTTCCACATTCTCCGTTTCGTTTTTACCCACGGGGGTTGATTCGTCAGGCAAATTGGGTAATGCTAATAATAGTTCTTCAATAGCAGTCTTGAGTTTTTTTATCTGGGGTTCTGAGGCTGCTAACTGGGCTTTTACCTCATTACCTTCCTCTTTTAATGCTTTAATTTCGGACCCTTTCGGAGCGCTCCCCCCTCTCATTTTCTGACTAATGAGTTTGCCGATTTCGTTGCTCCGTGCTTGCAGGTTAGTGCGGGTAGATTCTAATTCCCGCTGCTGGCGATCCAGTCGGCATAGCTGCTGGATATCGTATGTGTCAGCACTGCGACGATTCAGTAATTCTTGGACAACTGGGGCATTTTCCCGTATTTGCTTTAACTCTAGCACCTACTACTCAGTTCCTTGGCTCAAATTTCCTCTCCTACTAGGATATAATGATTATGTGTTTCACGCAGAGACGCAGAGGCACAGAGAGACGAACAGTTACCAGTTACCAGTTACCAGTTACCAGTTACCAGAATTATGATGTTGTGGTCACTGTCATGGTACGTGCTCACTGTTGTTACAACCCCATATGTCTTTCCTGTATTCTTGGGGTTTCCAGGTTTTTGGGAAGCGTTCATGGCAATTTCTGACAGCTGATCCGCCAAAATTTCACCTAGGTGAATCGGTCGCCGTGATAATCAACAATTTCTACATTATAGGCTCCTTCATACCACCAAAAACAGACTCGCCAGGGGAGGAAGTTGTAAATGAAGGACTCGTTTGAGAATTATAGTGTTGGTGGTCATAATCTGCAATACTTCTCTTTCTTTAATATATATCATTGTGGGGAAAATTGGTCAAAAAATATCCTTAATGAATAATTTTGTTTGGGGTTTGATAACGTTGTTGGATGAGTTTATAACGCAGGTGGGCGATGCCCACCCTACCTCTGCGCCCTCTGCGCCTCTGCGGTTTAATAAAAACCAACCCTAACGAAAGAAAGCAATAGTTTCTTGCAGCGCCGCCACAAAAGTATCAATTTCTGCCCGAGTATTGTAAAAATATAAACTCGCCCTCGCACTCCCAGATACCTTTAAAAGGCGATGAAGGGGTTGAGTACAATGATGACCCGAACGAATAGCTACTCCTTCATGATCCAGTAAAGTAGACAAATCGCTACCGTGAATTCCTGCCACATTAAAAGCTGCTAAAGCTGCCCTTCCCTCACCATTTACCGTGGGTTGAGGACCGTAAATTCTCTGGTCAGGAATTTTTCCTAATTTAGCAAACAAATAAGCAGTCAACTCTTGTTCATAACCATGAATTTTCTCCCTCCCAATACTAGTTAAATAATCTATGGCAGCCCCCAGGGCGATCGCCTCTCCTATGGCTGGAGTTCCTGCTTCAAACTTGTGGGGTAATTGCCCATAGGTTGAATGGGTCAAGAAGACCTCATCAATCATCTCCCCGCCCCCTAAAAAGGGAGGCATTGAATTTAGCAATTCTTTCTTCCCATAGAGAAAACCTATACCCGTGGGGCCGCACATTTTATGTCCTGAAGCCACTAACCAATCGCAACCTAATGCCTGGACATCAATGGGCATATGGGGAACACTCTGACAGCCATCAACTAATACTTTAGCACCGTATTTATCAGCTTCAGCAGCAATTTCTGCCACCGGATTAATACAGCCCAAAGTATTAGAAACATGGACTACAGCTATGAGTTTAGTCTTCTCGGAAAGCAAAGACTGAAAACTTTCCCAATCAAACTCTTCCCTCTCATTTTCCAACTGAACGTATTTAATCAGCGCCCCAGTTTTCTTTGCTATCATTTGCCAAGGAACCAGATTACTATGATGTTCCATTACCGAAAGAATAATTTCATCCCCTGGTTGCAAATTACTCAAACCCCAACTATAAGCCACTAAATTAATAGCTTCCGTAGCATTGCGAGTAAAAACAATTTCCTCCCGGGCAGCAGCATTCACAAAGCGAGCAACTTTATCCCTTGCTCCTTCATAAGCTTCAGTGGCTCTATTACTGAGAGTATGAGCACCTCGATGGACATTAGCATGATCGTTTTCGTAATAACGAAGGAGAGTCTCTAGAACCTGACGAGGTTTTTGAGAACTTGCGCCATTATCCAAATAAATTAAAGGCTTACCATGAACTTCCTGTTGTAAAATAGGAAAATCAGAACGTACCCGAGCAGCAATACTTTTCTCTTCAATACAAATCATAGCTTATCAATCCTCTCCGCGCCTCTGCGCCTCTGCGTGAAACATATGACCTAAAGATGCTACCGGAATCCTTTCCAGAATCTCACCCGCAAAAGCATCAACGAGCAAAAGACGAGCCTCCCTTTCATTCAAACCACGACTCCGTAAATAGAAAACTTCATCCTCCTCCAGCTGACTCACAGTAGCACCGTGGGAACACTTCACGTCATCCGCAGTAATCTGTAACTCTGGTTTTGTATCCACCCGCCCTTTGGGAGAAAGGAGCAAGTTGCGGTTCAGTTGCTCTGCATTAGTCATTTGCGCTGCTTGGGGTACCAATATCTTCCCATTAAAAACAGCACGAGCGGAATCATCTACAATACACTTATGAAGTTGATTGATAATACCATGGGGTTTGGTTAAAAACACACTACTGTGAGTATCTCCCACTTGTTCCCCCTTAACAACCGTTAACCCATTCAGATAGGTTTCCGTTTGTTCTCCTTTCTGATGTACTTCCAGGTTGTGACGAGATAGTTTCCCCCCCAAATTAACCTCAGTACAAGTATAATGACTATCCCCACTTTGAAGGATGGCGCTTTTACCAATATGGAACCCCTCTTGAGACTCTCGTTGAATGCGGGTATGATTCACCCTAGCATTGGGTTCCACCCAAATCTCTGTAACTCCATTGGTAAAATAGGGATAACCACTGCAAGTTCCCCCCTTTGTTAAGGGGGGTAAGGGGGGATCTCCATATTCTTCAATTAATTGCCAACTAGAACTAGATTCCGCCACCACCAAAGTTCTGGGTTGGCTAAAACCAGGATTTTCTCCCCCTACTGATAGATATAAGAGGTGAATTGGCTTTTCTACAATTGTATTCTTAGAAACCCAAATTATCGCCATATCCCTAAAACCAGCAGTATTGAGAGCAGTAAAGGTGTCGGTTTCCTCAAAGTTCCCAAGATATTGCTTAATTCTTCCCTGGTGCTTTGGTGGTAAATCTGTTAGATTGCCTACATATATACCAGAACCTATTGCAGAAATATCGGACAACTCATGGCTATAAATGCCATTGACAAACACCAGGCGGCTGTGGGAGGCTTCTGAGATAATAAATGGCTCTAAAACATTAGGAGTTATCTTCCCTTTCCCAGCCAGTTGAAAATTAACCTTTACCAAGGGAGACAAATCGGTAAAGCGCCACTCTTCATCCTTTTTCGTGGGCATGCAAGACTCTAGTACTTGATATGCTGCTCTCTTACGCAAAGATGGCAAGAAATCAGCCATGAAACCATCTGTAACCAGAGGTTTTTGTTCGCACTGCTGCAACAATTTGGTTAAATAAGTATCCAGAGTTGGTTTGACAATAACTGATTTATTCATGAACTATTCACTTCCTAGGAAATCATAACCGCGAGACTCTAATTCCAGCGCCAGTTCTTTGCCACCACTAGTGACAATTTCACCGTCTTGCATTACGTGGACATAATCTGGTATAATATAGTCTAGCAATCGCTGATAGTGAGTAATAGCGATGCAGGCATTATTGGGATTTGTCAGTTGGTTTACTCCATTAGCTACAGTTTTTAAAGCATCGATATCTAAACCGGAATCTGTCTCATCTAAAATTGCCAAGGTGGGTTCCAAAAGAGCCATCTGTAATATTTCGTTGCGCTTCTTTTCCCCCCCAGAGAAGCCTTCATTGACGCTCCGCTCTAAAAAACTGGCATCCATTTGCACAATATCCAGCTTTTCTTCCACTAAGTCTTCAAAATCAAAGGGATCTATTTCTTCTAAACCTTGGTGCTTGCGGCGAGCATTATAGGCGACTCGGAGAAAATCTAAATTACTGACACCGGGAATTTCTAAAGGATATTGGAAAGCGAGGAAAATACCTGCGATCGCCCTTGCTTCTGCTTCTTTTTCCAGGAGGTTTTCTCCTTGATAAATTACCTCCCCTCCGGTTACTTCATAAGCAGGATGTCCCGCTAAAATCTTCGATAAGGTACTTTTACCGGAACCATTGCGCCCCATAATGGCGTGGATTTCTCCCGCTTTCACTTCCAGGTTCACTCCTTTGAGAATGGGGGTGTCGTCTATACTGGCTGTTAAATTTTTTACTGCTAAAATCGTTTCTGTCATGGGTTGTTTTTTGGGAAAGTTTCACGCAGAGGCGCAGAGGGCGCAGAGGGAAGAGGGAAGGGGGAAGAGGTTACCCAACGGTACCTTCTAGTTTCAAGCTTAAGAGTTTATCAGCTTCAGCTGCAAACTCCATAGGTAGTTCGTTGAGGACGTCCTTACAGAAACCACTCACTAACATGGAGACAGCATCTTCTTCAGAAATACCTCGTTGAGCTAAATAGAATAACCGATCCTCGCCAATTTTGGAAGTAGATGCTTCGTGTTCTACCTTACCACTTTGGTTGTCCACTTGGATATAAGGGAAGGTATTAGCAGCGGCATTATCCCCAATTAACATGGAATCGCATTGGGAATAATTTTTCGCTCCAACAGCTTTTGGTCCTATTTTTACCAAACCTCGGTAGCTATTTTGGGACTTCCCAGCAGAAATACCCTTAGAAATAATCCTGCTGCGGGTGTTTTTGCCGATATGAATCATTTTCGTCCCCGTATCCGCTTGCTGCATGTTGTTGGTTAGGGCGATAGAATAGAATTCTCCTACGGAGTTATTCCCCACCAATACACAACTGGGATATTTCCAAGTAATCGCAGAACCTGTTTCCACCTGAGTCCAAGAAATCTTGGAGTTAATCCCCTTGCACAAACCCCGTTTCGTAACAAAGTTGTAGATACCCCCCTTCCCATTTTCGTCCCCAGCGTACCAGTTTTGGACAGTGGAATATTTAATCTGGGCATTTTCCAGAGCTACTAACTCTACTACTGCGGCGTGGAGTTGATTGCTATCGTACATAGGAGCTGTGCACCCCTCCAAATAGCTCACTTCAGCTCCTTCTTCAGCAATAATCAGGGTACGCTCAAACTGTCCCGTATCCCCATTATTAATCCGAAAGTAGGTGGAAAGTTCCATCGGGCATTTTACCCCTTTGGGAATAAAGACAAAGGAACCATCGCTGAAAACAGCAGAATTGAGAGCGGTGAAATAATTATCCCCCACGGGAACCACGGTGCCGAGATATTTTTGCACCAATTCCGGGTGTTCTTGCAGTGCTTCCGAGATAGAGCAGAAGATAACTCCGTCTTGGGCGAGTTTTTCTTTGAAAGTAGTGGCAATGGAAACACTATCGAAAATAGCATCTACCGCCACATTCCCCAGTCGCTTTTGTTCCGATAGGGGAATACCCAGCTTCTCAAAGGTTTCCAACAGAGTAGGATCCACTTCCTCCAGACTATTCAGCTGCTCTTTTTTTGGTTTCGGTGCCGAATAATAAATGATATCCTGATAGTCAATGGGGGGATAAGTCACATGCGCCCAAGTTGGCTCGGTCATTTTCAGCCATTGGCGATAGGCTTTGAGGCGAAACTGGAGCATAAATTCCGGCTCGTTTTTCTTAGCTGAGATGATGCGGATAATGTCCTCATTCAGTCCTCGTTCAATGGTATCTGCCTCGATGTCCGTGACAAATCCGTACTTATAAGGCTGATTAACTAGGGTTTTTACTGTAGCACTCATGGTATCGGTGGGTTCTCTCTCTAGGCGGCAGGTTGGGGTTGCTCTGGCGTTTGACTCGCCAAACTAGTATACTAGGTTAAAGCAACCGATTTGTTGTTCAACTCTATCTTAGAGTATATTAACAACAAAGATGTTGTCAAAGTCAAATTTTTTTTCTGAACGGGAATTTTAGCCGGTCGAAGACGATGACCACTACCCAGCATCCTTCCACAAAGCAAGATATTCTACAATATTTACTTAAACACGGTCCTTCTACGGCACAACAGCTTGCAAAGGCTTTCCAAATCAGCCCTCAAGGTACTCGCCGCCATCTGAAAGACTTAGAAGACTCAGGACTGATCTCCCATGGATCCGTGCAAAATGGCAAGGGAAGACCAAACTATGTCTATCAGCTCAGCCCTCAGGGACGTTCTCGCGCTCCTCATAGCTATAATGAATTTGCTGTCTCCTTTTTAAACGCCCTAGTAGAAACAGTTCCTGAAGAACAAGTCAGTGCGGTATGGTCGAAGCAATGGTCCCGCAAAGCCAAAGAATATCGCGATCGCATCGGTTCTGACTCTCTTAAGGAACGGATCACTAATTTAGTCCGACTGCGCACAGATGAAGGTTATATGGCAGAATTGCATCTAGAGTCAGGGCGTAATTCTGAGGTCCAATTTGTTATCTTCGAGCACAATTGTGCTATTTCTGAAGTAGCAGAATCCTTTCCTACCGTCTGTTCCCACGAGTTGGAAATGTTTGCCGCCATTTTACCTGATTGTATCGTGGAAAGAACCCAATGGATTAACAACGGCGAACACCGCTGCGGATATTTGATTAAAGCTAAACCATAACTAATGCCCCAACAACCACCATCACCTATTCAATTTTTAACCCAGGAAGAGTCAGCAGATATAAATGCTGCTTTACTTTCATCAGAAGAGAAATTCCTGACTCGCTTAACGATTTCATCTTGGCGACTCTTGCAAACTATTGCCGAACAGTTAGAAGTTCCCCTCTCAGAACTAACCCATAAACAAATAATAGCATGGTTCGAGCAGGATGGAAAAATTCGCCGGGAACAAGGAAAAGACGCAGCAGTATTAAAATGGTAAAATCAGTTACCAGTTACCAGTTACCAGTTACCAGTTACCTCGTTGGGCTATAATGATATTATAATTTAGTCCGTAGGGTGGGCAATTGGGACAATCTTTGGTACCTTATCATGAGAGTAAATTTTTGATTGCCCACCAAGCCGAAGTTTTGTGTTATAAAAATACTTAAACCCTGCATTGAGAATTATTTTATAGTAGATCATGACCATGAAAATCAAAGTAAAAGTTCCCAGTATTGCCTGTAAAGTTTGCGAAGACACTATTACCAAGAACATCAAGAATCACCAGCCATCCGCTAAAGTAGAGGTAGATGTAGCAGCAAAAACAGTTACAGTGGAAACTACTGGATCAGAAGAGTCAATCCGCAAGATAATTACCAAAATGGGTCATAAAGTGAAATAAACTACTCTTTTTTGGACACATAAAGGGTGAACTGACTACGGCGATATTCCCACCACTCCCGCGTAATTTCTACGTTCGCCATAACGATTAGATTATTGCTGGCTCTGGCTGTCAAATAACCAAAAATACTGGTTTCAATGTAGATGGTTTCGCTCATACATTAATTACATTTCCTGATTTTGAATTGTTTGAAAACGTTACTTTAATGATTTAACTTTCTCAGGCTGGTCCTTAGATTGGCTCAAGACTACCTGTTACAAGCGGTCGGTATATGCTATATTGCCTGTTACCAGACAGCTTGACCAAGGAACCAATCGTACCTCATATTTCCAACATACCCGATAATACAGTATTTTTGCGCTAGGTATTTACTACTAATTAAGATAGCAGTTTTGAGAGGCTAGGAGCAAATATGAGCGATCGCCCTGGGAAAGGGACACTGTGATGGAACCCCCCATGGATGAAAATGAACTACAATAACACCCATTGACTGGCGCAAACCTGGCAATACCTCCCACACTACTATATTTAATCCCATAATGAATGCTCTCCATCCAAGCACCGAGCGTAGGCTCAAAAAAATCCAGCAAATTACCCACGTTTGGGAAGGCGATCGCCGTAAATTGTCAGGGTTTGAGCCAAACCTAGAACTAGCAAAGTCAGGAAATGGGGAGTGCATTATCTGGGTGGATGGATCAGAAGGATTTGTGCGGGCAATGGATATGGTACCGCCAGAAATGGGACCAGAAGCCATTGTCCGCACTTTGCTGCGAGCCATGGAGAATCCTCACAGCCCTGCAAAACCAGCCCGACCTCAGAAAATCGTAGTCCGGGATCGGGAAATCCAATTTTTCTTGCGCGGTGCACTGCAAAACCTGGGTATTAACATTGATTACGTTCCCAACTTACCCCTGATTGACGAATTGTTTCGGGGGTTTGAGGAAATTAATAACTCTCAACCTCCCAGTATTCCGCCGAGCTACGAAAAACTGCTAGTAGAAACGGCGAGCCAGATTTGGAATGAGGAACCTTGGAACTCCATGGCGGACTACGATATCCTAGCTATTGAAATGGATTGGGGAGAGGTTGAAACCCTGTACGCCTGTATTCTGGGCATGTTGGGCGAAGAGTACGGTGTGGTTCTCTATCGCTCCCTAGAGTCCCTGAAGCGATTTCGAGCAGCAGTTTTGGCGGAAGACTCAATGAGAGCAATAGAAAAAGAGTTTCTCACTCAAGATTGTTGGTTTTTGAATTTCGAGCCGACAGAAGATATAGAAGATGAGGTAGATGAAGATGAATTAGATCTAGCTGACCTACCCCTGTCCAAAATTAGTCCCATCTTTGGCAGCGTCCATCCCTTTGAAGGAATGCGGCCTTTTTTAGACGAAGAAGAAGCATTGATAGTTTATGTAGCCCTTCAAGGGGCAATCAGCTTTTTCCGGCATAAGGAACCGGAATTATCCCAAGAGAAAGTGAAGGCAATAAACGAAAACTACTGTATATCTGTGCCATCAGAATCAGCAACGGTCGACAAGGTATCGGTGAAAGTTTCCACTATGCCCGAGCTGACAACAGAGCTGATGGAAATGTTAGACCAGGCAGAGCACTCTCCAGGAGATAGGGGCGAAATGACGGTGCCAATCAGAGACGATTTAGTGCCGGAGAATGCTTTGATTACCCTAGATTTAATGCTCTGGGAAATAATACAACAGCTAGCAGAAAACCGCAAAATCTACTATCAGTCCCTGGGGGTAAACCCAGCAGGAGAAGGAATGCCAGTGGTTGTGATCCAAACCACTCGTCCCAAAGCAAAAGTGATAATTGAAAAACTCCAGGGGGCTGGAGGTTTGAAAGGCATTTGCTTTAATCCCGGAGAAGATACTTTTAGCGACATGACCTACGATTTGGGTATTCTGCAAACCAATAACGGTGAGTTATATATGTTTACCGAGTTAAGCGGAGAGTTAGAGCAGCACCATAAAGCAATGAAGAAATGGCATCAAGGCTGTGAAATAACTAATGGTTACTGCGGTTTGGTTTTAGCTATGGGAATAACAGGAGCTTCTCGGGGCAATCCCAAACCCAGAGATTTGATGGCTTTTCTGGAAACCAAAGCAATGGACACAAAAGAATTGGGAATCGGCGTACTCCAGTTGATGCCTGACTGGGATTAAGAACCAACAACCATTAACTAAACTACTTGATAGATCAAACTGAAAGTTGCCCAGGCATTGACATCGAGAGCATAGACATCAAAGGAAGATCCTGTAATAGTAGCGCTCACTTGACTAGCATCGTGTAAGTCTTGTAAGAGGGCATGAGCAATTGGCAGGGGGTTGGATAATGTGACCGCAGCTTTTCTCTCGCCGAAAAAATACCCCTGAGATTTTAAAGCCTCAAAAGTATTGTTGAATGGTGAAGTCGAGCAAATAATTTGCAATTCTGCCACCCCTACAGGTCCGGTCACAACCCAGGATCCGGAAGCATCGGGTTCCGGAAAAATAAAAGTTTCTCCTGTCCAGAGGTCGGAATTATTTACTTCAGGTAAATAGAGGACGATGCGATTGCCCCCGGTACTCAGCCCGATCACCATGACATAAATCGGGCCATCGCCACACCTAGAGAGGCGATATTGAATTTTAGAGCCAATCCGGATCGAAGGTACTGGGTTGGGATCCTCCCCAACACTGCTTGACTGGGATCTCACCCAGGCAGAATCTGTTGCCCGCTGCATCACTGTTTGAATGTCCCCCTGCCCAATGCTCTCTAGAGTTACCGAAACTGACAGGCGCGAAGATCCTTCATTGACTGTCAAACGCAACAACTTGGCTGCCAGCAAAGTTTCCAGTTTACTTCTCAACCTTCCGATGGCCGATTTGACTGCTTCAAAAGCAACTCCTGCGGTGTTGGGGATAGGAACGCCCCCTACAGAATACAACCTATAACCGCCTTCATTGCCCCAACCATTGCCAGTTAAATTCTCTTTGACCCTGCCCAGCAGACAATCGGCAGCTTGATCTGATGCTGCTATTAAGGAAGAGACAAAAGAAATACTAGAAAAGGCACTGGTGGCATCTATCCTTTCTATTCTGGTTAAATCAGAGTATAAAGCCACAGTCAAGCTGAGATTGCGAGCCAGTACTCGAATCGATTCTCGCACCAATTGCCCTACCTCTAAAGAGCTGCTGCTCTGGTCTGGATTCATAATTCGCCCTAGTGCTTTCATTCCTTCCCGAGACCAGATTTGCAGTTGTACCTCATCCATAGGCTCGAACAACATAAAACAGGAATTCAAACCATAGTTAGACAGTACCGTTGCCGGCAGTCCAAGTAGCTGTAACTCTACGGTATCGTTTTCTACAGCAGTAATAATGCCTGCGGCACTGGTGTTTGGCAACGGTGGGAGATAATAAGGGAAAAGGGTTTTTCCCTCACCTCCTAATAGTTTCGGCTGCTGCTGTTGACCCATGATTACTTCAACCACCTCAGCTGTTCTGTTGATGATCGTCCGCACTGTACTCCTTTCTGTACTTTGCCAGAGCACCTGAGTAAGAGCAGAGGTAAACAAACCAGCACTAAAGCCATTCCATCGGACTTCCGTTGCTACTCCGTCCCCAGCTGCTGCTGTCAAGATAATTCCCGGATGCTCTCCTATTGGTGACCTTTCCCGGATATCAGGGTTGGGCAGTTCGGCAGCGGTTCGAGGACAAGAACGGACACGCAAATTACCCCGCAGTAGTTGGTCAGTATTGCCATAACTGGTATCTAAGACCATGGTCACTTTGTCGGTAGCGAGGGATCGCCCCAGCAATGTCAAGGTCGACCCTAGAAGAGGGTTCTGAACTGCTTTCCTGGGGTCTTCTGAAATGCCATCTATGGGTACTAAACTATTAGCACTCCACTCTCCTACTTTCACCTGACTGCCGTAGCCGCTAAAGTGAAAGACAACCACGTCTCCCGCTTTTGCCTGTGCAACTAGGTGCTCATCTATTGCTGTTTCAATCAGAGTCCGGGTAGCTCCAGCGTCTTTGAGTATGAGAATATCCTCAGGTAAAAAGCCAAAGCGATAAATTAGTAGTTCTCGTTGCAGTTCCACATCGGTGATACAGCCATTTAACCCGATAGCAGGATATTGATTAATGCCCACTAGGAGCGCTAATTTCCGCGCCGTGGGCTGTGCTAAACTGTAATAGTACCGCGCAAGCCTTGGAGAATTCCCCAAGTGAGATAACCCTGTCTCGCTTATCCCTAGCGTCAGCAATCCTAACCCAGCTCGTTGCAAAAAAGTTCGCCGATCTATTCCCATACCACATCAGCCATTAGCTTGATCACATTAGCTTATCAGGGTAGCATGATTTTGAAGCTCGATTTTGACCAAAACTAATGGGATTCAGGATTCAGCAGTTGAAAGAGGTTATAGTTAATCAGATTGAGATAGCTAATACCAGTTACCAGTTACCAGTCCTGCTCATGCCAACCGGGGCAGTCAGGCAGTTACTAGTTATGAGTTACCACGTACCCAGTTTTGAAAATTACCGAAAGGTAAGGGTTAGAACATTTCTCGCAAAGTAGATCCAATTGGCGCTTGCTATAAATACCCGAAGGTTTTATAATTTTTAAGATTAATTACCCATGGCACAACTAACACTTAATCTGGTTCAAGGATCCCTCACTTTTAACTTCACCCCGGAAGCGGCTAAGAATTTACAACAAGAAATTTCCGGTTTAATGGAGAGGATGAAAGCCATTGCTGGGAGGGAGCCTTCGAGAAGTGGGAGACCTGAACCTCAAAAATCCATGGAATACCGTTACGCTGGGGCTGTTTTCATGGAGGTTTTCTGCAATCCTAATATTTATCCTAGTCCTTTTGCGGCTAAAGTCCTGTTAACGGTTCGGGATGAGCGCATTAGAATTACGACGGAGGCGGAATTAACCCAGTTGATTGACGATCTGGGTCAGTATCTTGAGCAAGCTGGCTGAATAGAATAGAATTGAAAGACGGGAGGCGATAGATGAACTCGAACAATTTGTTTCAATTCTTACAACAAGGCTTTCACGTTACTATTGGGGCTACAGCGACTCTAATGGAGACGGTGAGGGATCCGCAAAAACGAGAAGCAGCTTTATCTCAGTTCCAGACTGAATTAAGTGTACGCACTCGGGAATGGGCAGAAAAAGGAGAAGTTACAGAACAGGAAGCCCGCAAAATGCTGGAGCAATTACTGCGACAAAGAAATGGGGGGAAAGAAAGCGGTAGCAATACCCCAAGTACTTCTACTGCTACAACTCAGGATACAACTGCTGTGGTATCCGAGTTACGAGAACTGACTGAGGAAATTATTTCTCTGAGAAAGGAATTGGAGTCTGATTAGCCTGAACGCCCGAACGCCTGAGATGAATCAAACATTTAAAATGAGAGGCAATTAATTCAGCCATGAGAATCGCCTACCAATACAGACTCAGACCTAATAGAGAGCAAATCGCCACAATAGAAATGTGGTTGGGTTTGTTGCGTAGGCAATATAATTATCGATTGTTTGAGCGGTTCTCTTGGTGGGAAGATAACCGAAATACTATTAATGCTTGTCCTCTCAACACTCCAATCCCTCAATTGAGAGATAATCCAGATTATTATTCTCAAAAGCGGGATTTGATTAACACGAAGCAAAAGTTACCCGAGTACCAGCAAATCCATTCTCAAGTATTACAAGATTGTATTAAAAGGGTGAAGCTAGCCTTTACCGGGGTAAGGCCAACCCAGATCAAACAAGATTGCATTGAGGGGAAACGGATTAATTTACCCAAAATCGAATGGGTTAAACTGATTCAACATCGCCCCATTCCTGAAGTATTTAAAATCAAAACTGCAACATTATGTGACTTTATCTCTAGAGGATAAATCCGTCCCTAATTTCACTCCTGATATTGCTCCAACCATGGAAAACACATTGGAAATAGATATGGGGCTAAAAGATTTTCTCATGACGAGCGCGGGAGAATCAATAGATATACCTCAATATTATAGGAAAGCGCAGAAAAGATTAAGGACGCTCCAGAAAGGGAGCAAGAGAAGCAACATAAAAAAATTGCTGATAAACGTAAAGATTTTTACTTCAAAACCGCGAATCAACTATTATCAAAGTCTGAGGTTATCGCTCATGAAGATTTAAACATTAAGGGACTAGCCAGAACCAGGTTAAACAAATCAATTAATGATGCCGGATGGGGTCAATTCCTGACTATATTATCTGTCAAAGCTGAAAATGCTGGGCAATTAACGATAGCAGTGAACCCAAATGGAACAAGTCAAGATTGCTCAAATTGTGGAAAAAAAGTCCCAAAGGAACTATCTCAAAGAGTATACTCTTATCCTCATTGTGGGTTTGTACTTGACCGGGATGAAAATGCAGCCAGAAATATAAAAAATAGGGCGGTAGGGCATTCCGTCCGCTCGCGAAGCGGAGCCTTGCTCTCTGCTCGTGGAGTCCGACCCCCGGCATTGATTAATGGCGGGGGGGGACTGTGAAGCGAGAGAGCTTGCACACCAGAGTATGTCACTTGTTGCCTACAAGAAGGTTTCAGGTTTTTCCTCAGCCAAGTCTGACAAATCGAACAAGGATTGACAGGCGATCGCCTGGGCCATAGGCATTTGTCCGTGGGAGAATGCCCATGGGAGGTTAGGGGGCATTTCCCCTCGCAACCAATCTAAAACATAGGGACTGCCGTAAAGTATCAGCCCTTCTATTGAACCTCGATTTAACAATTTCTGGATCAATTCCTGGGTTGTCCGGTTCAAACCTGCTGTACCTCGGAACGGGTTGCCGCGAATAAACAGTTGCAGCAGGGTTTTGAGAGGGGTATCTTGCTCCAAAACTACGTTGTTTTGGTCAGCCAGTTGCACCTCGTAACCCAATTTTTGCGGTATGGTTACTGCTGGGACGTGACGACTAATAAAATTGCAATTGAGGAGATCGTCTACTATAATTAGGTTACGTCTTTTTTGATTATTATTACCTGATTTCAAGGACAAATCCCCACCTGTCAGCAAGTCAGCTCGCACTATCTCCGCCGCTGCATGCCTTGATTCTGGTTTGGTTATATTTTTGGATAAATTTAGTAAGCTATTAGTGTAAATAACTTTATTCTTTGTTCTCCAAATACGCTCCAAAGAGTTGTGGATTCGTTCTGTACTCAACCTTTCCGACTGCACCGCGCGATATACGGCATTAATTGCTACTTCTGGGTCTTGGGGCATTAATAAAATATCTACTCCTGCGGCCACTGCCATCACTGCAATTTCTTCTGCTGAGGTATGTTTGACTACGCCACCCATAACCAGAGCGTCAGTGACGATTAAACCCTCAAAACCCAGCCTTTGGCGCAGTTGTCCCGTGAGAATGGGGGCAGATAGGGTCGCGGGGTGGTGTTGGTCCCAGATGGGAATGAGGACATGAGCGCTCATGACGCTATCTACTCCTGCGGCGATCGCCCTGATAAAGGGAGGCAATTCTACTTCAGCGAGACGGGCAGCAGAGTGAGGGAGGACGGGCAAATCCAGATGAGAATCGGTTGTGGTATCCCCGTGTCCAGGAAAATGCTTGGCGGTGGTGAGGACCGGATAGGACTTTGCCCCTTCAATGAAAGCTGTGGCGAGGTTGCTGACGGTGGTAGGGTTAGCAGCAAATGAGCGGACGTTAATTACAGGGTTGTCGGGATTGTTGTTGACATCTACTACCGGGGCTAGGATCCAATTGATACCTAAAGCAATGCTCTCCTGGGCAGTTATTGCTCCCATTTTCCTAGCATATTGGGCGGCGAGGTCTGGGTTTTCAGCGAAGATCGCCCCTAAAGCCATGGGTGGGGGGAACCGGGTGGCTCCTTCAAACCACTGTCCCACTCCTTCTTCTATATCCGCAGCCATCAGGAGGGGTAAATTGGCCCAGTTTTGGAGTTGTTCTGTCCGCAGAGCTAATTCTGGAGCACTTCCTCCTAATAAAATTACCCCTCCTAGGTTTAAATCTTGCAACCAAGACTTTAGTTTTGCTGCTGGGGGTTCCCAGGTGGGATAACGAATTTGATGGTCGAACAAATAGCCGGAGGCTCGCACTACCACCATTTGTCCGATCTGTTCTTTGAGGGATAGATTTTGCCAGTCTGGGAGCAATTTTGCCACCTTTCTCAACTCTCCTCCACCTGTTGGGTACGCTCTTGGCTAATGGTGTTTAATAGGTCTAACATGCGATCGCCTTCTTCTAAGGAAGGATCTTCGAGAAACACCACTTCTGGGGTGCGTCGCAACCTAATACGATGGGCGAGTTTCCGGCGGACAAACCCTGCTGAGGACTTTAATCTGTTCAGAATGGCTGTTTTCTTATCTGTGCTACCATATATGCTGACGAAGATTCTGGCGTGTTGTAAGTCTCCGGAAATGTCTACCTTGGTAATGCTGACCATTCCCGACCAAATTTGGTCGTCTTGGAAGTCGTTGAGCAACATTTGGCTCACTTCTCTTTTAATCAGCGAGGAAACACGAGCAACTCGACGACTATTAGCTATGATTTTTCCTCCTGTAAAAATGTCTCGCGCAAAGGCGCAAAGGCGCAAAGGGGGGAGTAAGAGGTAGAGTTAATTAAATCCACTTTAAATATTACCACTTTGGAGCCAACTTGATCCATCCTCTACTATACTACCTCTAATCTGGATTTTCAACCTCTTTTCTATAAGTATTGCTTATACTACATACTGTTTTTTATTTGTATTTCTTATATGAACTACATTTGTTCCACGTTAGTGAATTTACTTAGATAAAGTTTGCTTCACAATTCTTAACAAAGAACGGTGAAATAGGGGTTGACAAGGTGGGATTGAGGTGATCTAATAAGGTTAGATGATAATGGGGAAGGTGTGGGTAAAAAAAACACTGGTCATTTACTCCATAAGAGCGATCACCATCTTCTTCTCTCCCCTTTGCGTCTTGGCGCCGGGGGCGCCACTATCCTTGTGCCCGCAAATATCTATTGAGATGTATTAGCTTTAGGTTTCAGCTACTAGCTTGCCGTTATCGTTCTTCAATAAAACATTGAGCATATTGGTTAACTCAAACGTGCTGGTTTGTTGCCCCGTGTTGTTTGGGCATTGGGCGCTGATTTTCACCTGAAGCGATCGGCTTGTGTCTCTGTAATTGCCTCCTGGAAAATAGCTGTATCCCCAGACAATAGGATAATCATTTTCCCAGACCAACTGGCCATCCTGATTGGATACTTCTGTCTTCAGTGGATCCAACTCGGTTAAATCTAGTTCTGTGTTTTTCCAACTGCCACCTGCTGTTTCGCATTCACCTTGCAAAATCACCCGTATATCGGTACAGTTGTCTAGGTAACTGCCTAAAGGAACCAAGCCAGCAGGGAAGTTAGAATATTCTTCATCTGCGCCATAGAAGCAGTTTTTGAGGTAGTTAGTCTCTTCATCCACTTTGCTTAAGTCATTAGTAATGCCCAGCAGATCTATATACAGGTCAACGATGTCACTATGGGTGGAGACATTTTGTGCAGCTTCTTTGAGGTTTTCGATACGTTCAGATAGCATGGTCCACTGAGTCCAAAGTGATTGGCAGCCCGTTTCTGCATCGGTGGAAAAGGTGATCATGAACTTGAAGTCATCGGTTAGTTTGAGCAGGCAAGACTTGATGTTCTCGTTGGAAATAGCATCAATGAAGTCTAGTTTCTTGTCTAACTCTGCACTATTGTCCACAATCTGGCTTTTAAACTGGTTTAACTTTTCAATTGTGGTCTGGTTTTTTGCCTCTTCGTAGATTAAATCATACCAGTAATCGTGAATCGCTTGATAGATTTGTTGAACTTTTGCTGAATCGATAGGGTCCTCCGGTGGTGCGTCCATCATCTCTTCTGCCAGTTTCAGAGCTTCCAGCAAACCAGGGCCGTACTTGGCATGTAATTCACTCATAGCATCGAAACGTTCTTTGAATATCTTTTCTACCTGTATCCAGTAGCGACCGTTATTATTAATACTGAAGAAAAGGTCGTTAAAGCTTTCAGGAGTTAAACTCTCAATAGATGAATCATTATATCCCAAGCAGGCAATGGTGTCTTCTACTTTGGTAGGCATTAGTACTGCGTAGCGCTGATATTTCTTAATATCAACGATGTCAGTTTGAGTGAGAATTTCAGTGCGACTAGACATATTCCATCCTTTGATTATTGTTAAATAAGAAACGGACTATGGCATAGCCCGTTTAAACCATGTTAGGGATTAGCGTCAGAGATTAGGGCGTTCAGATAAGTTTCCATTTCCCCTAGGGAGGAGATGATATTGTTGTAATTTATGTCTTGTGACATTAGTGCCGTAATCTCGTCGTTATAAATCGTGTAAGCTTGGGCGAGTTTTGTTACTTCACCAGTAAAGGTGAAGCGCTCCCGCTCTATGAAGCTCATCCTGTCAATACTTTGTTGATCTATCTCTATGTCATCTTTCTGGTTGTTATAGTTCTCCTTTTCTTGGCGGTATCCCTCCATTTCTTCGTATTTGAAGTTGCGGGCATCCGCCATCTGGTTATAAGAAAAGCCGTAGTCAATAACCTCGAACAGTTTACCATAGATATCAAGGGCTAGCTGAAGAATTTCCAGCTCTGGTACAGCAACCCCTTCTGCCGCCATAGCAGCCAGCTCCGCAGCGGTAGGTATCAGGTCGCTGGTGTAATCTTCCAAACCACTTGCCGACATAAATAGAACGGTTTGGTTTAAAGCATTCCACTCTTTTTGGGCTTGTTCGTACTTTTGAGTATACTCTTTGATACTTTCCTGAACCGATTCAAGCGTTGTCTGTAGTTTTGTGGCTTCATCAGTTAATTGTTGCTTAATATCGGCAAATTCAATGTTGCCCACAGCTTGGTTTAAATTTGCCGAATCGTTAGTGGGCTTTTCCAGATGGTCACGAATGTATTTGTCGCCAGTATCGCGCAAGCGTTGGATATTCTTCTGAATATTCTCCTGTTCCTCCGGGCTGGCGCTTTCCAGCTGTTCTTCTAGGGGAATAATCCTGTCGTTTAAGCGATTTAGCTGGGTCACCAGGGTATCAATATCTACCTGGATGCTAATATTGAACTCCTGAGAGTTATTCAGGGTTTGGGTTATATTATTATAAATACCCTGGCATATGTCCTTCAGCGCTGGATAGTTGGGGCTGGTGATTTTATTGTTGGCATCACGGATATCCTTTTGAGTTTGAACCATCAACTTCATGTCAACGGTAGGGAGAGAATCCGTTAAAGATTTATTAGTAGTCATGGGGTTTCCTTCTCTATACTAATGATTGCCGCAAATGAATGGAAGAGCTGAAGATCCTCTGGCCTAAAGCGACAGAGAATCAAAAGAGGATCAGATTAATTATTGCTGGGACTGATTCCATTGATCCAGGGCATCATTAATCTGCTGGGTAACTATAGCTGCGTTATCTCCTACCCCTTTCCAAGGGTCGACCATACCTATTAAATCCAGAGAGTAGAAAAACAGATTTTCACTGTTCTGGATGTTGTCAATAGCATCGTGGGATTGTTGCAGGTATTCCTTGATGGTTGTCCAAGTGGTGACTAACTGATTGAGACCTATTTCGGCCTGGTTCATTACGGTGAACAGATTCGTAAATTCGTTATCCAAGCTGGTGATAGCCTCAAGGAGTTTTTCCTTGGTCTTAATCTCTTCGTTAATCTTATCTAGATCGGCTTTTTTGGCATTGATATCCTTGCGGATCTTTTCAGCTTTACTGCCAAAAATTCCCCCAGTAATGGCAAGACCGATGGTACCACCAAAAACACCGGTGAATGCTAGACCCACGTTCTTGTCGTATTGTTGGTTGAGAGCCTCAATTTGTTCCTTTAAGTCATCTCGCTGCTCTTTTAAAGCCTGGATGTCAGCATCCAGATCTAGGTCATTGCACAATTGGTCTTTTTTGGTCACATCGTCGGAACAGTCCCTCATTTCATTACGGAAGACGATCAGGTTATTGTAAAGTTGGTTGGTCTGTGTGTAGTAACCCTCGCTAGTGTCAATTAAGCGATCAATCAGCCTTTTCACTTTCTCGAGGTTACGTGCATCCTCTTCCGCATCATACTCGGCGTCCGGGTCGAGTTTTTCCAGAAGCTCCTGAATATACTCCGGATCCTCCAGCTTATTAGGATCAACATCGTCGAGTGAGAAGTCTAGACCTGGTTTGTAGTACTTATCTAGAGTCTCGTTAAGAAAATCTATGGAATATTGGCCATTGGAGAGCATCTCATCGGCAAATACAGAAAGCTGGGTAGCTAAGGTGACCATGCCTTGTTCTAAGCAAGCCCATTTACCGGCGTTGGTAATAATATTGAGATAAGTGACCAGAATATCAGCATTTTTCAAGCCCTCAATATCGCTTTCCACACCGTCCAGAGAGGTTTGAACCTCACCTTCCGTGTTTGGTAGGGATAGGCCTTTTTTCTCATAACGCTTAATGCTGATGATACTCTCACTGTCCATAGCCAAGGCCACCGTGGTCTCGGAGGATTCGGGGTATTGGCCGGTAGTGATTTTTAAGAGTTCACTGGCCAGTTTTGTTGGTTTTATCTCATACTCGTTTTGGGGTTCAGCAACAACCATAGTGTTCATAGTCACAAACCTTCTTTTGTTGATTTAACTTTTCCATGAGTTCCATCATATTCCTCAAATTGTCAATTGTCAATTCTTTTTTCATCACTCTTATTGATGCTACATAATGTAATGTATAACTAATTATTATATAAGCCGAATTTATCCTCTGTTAGCTAGAGGGTATCTGAAAAAGAAAGATTAAGACACGAGACGTTGGAGCATCAAGGCAGTTATCGCTTGATAGACAAAGCTTTCGCTAATCTGAGGCAGTCATGCTTACCCAGCCAACAACCCAGCGTCTTGCGTTCAACTACTTCAAAATCGAGTTCACATCCGTCAGCCACACGTTGCAACTTATCCCCACGATAGTCAAGATCTGCCCAAATGTGTTCCCGAGTCGGTTCACGGTAGCTAGTTTCGGCCAAGAGCATTGGGGCTGATGTACTATCTGCAAGATTGGCAGCAGGCACAATTACTGCCACTACTAAACCCAAGGTATGGACAATGATATGTCGCTTCCGTCCATTGACTTTCTTCTAAGTATAGATACATGAGAGCAATTTGCTTCACAATTCTTAACAAAGAATAAGGTCCTAGGGGTTGACAAAGTTGGATTGGGATGCTCTAATTAAGTTAAATGATAATAGGGGGAGGTGTGGGTAAAAAAAACCGTGAAACATTCATTAATTTAAACCCAGCATTCCCCGGAGAGTAAAAAAGAAAAATGCCAGTACCCCCACAACCCCTCCCAAGAGGGCGATCGCAGTTATTGGGTTTCTGAGTAAAGGTTTTAATTTCTCAAAAAAGGCTAAGAAGATACCGAGAATTAAACCAAGAAGAAAGCGAGGGTAGCGGGAAAGGTTCTCAAAAAATTCTTTCATTGTTAATAATTGTTTAATTTAAAGTCCTAAAACCAGTCGGGCAATGTTAAAATAAATGAGTACCCCCAAAACATCCACTGCTGTAGTAATAAACGGGGCTGACATGAGAGCAGGATCCAGACCGAAATGGCGGAAGAGAAAGGGTAAGCCGGAACCTGCTATAGAGGCTAATAAGGCGATAGCCACCAAACTCACACCTACAGTAATAGCAACAAACCAATCCGATTGCAACCAAAAAGCCCAGACAGTTGCTACAGTACCCAGAATAGCCCCCAGTAATACTCCTGCCAGTGCCTCTCGGAAGATGATAGGTCCGGGTCCGAGATTGTTCATCGCTTCCGTATTTAAGCCTCGAATCACTACTGTGGAAGACTGGGCACCCACGTTACCTCCGGTTCCCGTGAGTAGGGGGATAAAGGCTGCCAGAGTTACTACTTGCTGCAAAATATCCTCTTGAGAGCGAATAATGGTCCCGGTTACGGTATTGGTGATTAAGAGGACAAATAACCAAACCACCCTTTTGCGGGCAACGGTAACAAGATTAGTTTGGAAATAATTATCTCCGTCAGCTTGAACTCCCCCTAGGGCATAAATATCCTCCGTTGCTTCCTCCTCCAAGATATCCATAGTATCATCTATAGTCACCACCCCCACTAAACGCTGCTCTCGATCCACCACTGGTAGAGCAAGCAAATCGTAGCGTTGGATCAGTCTGGCTACTTCTTCCCTATCCGTATCGGTGCTAACGGAAACTATATCCTGAGTCATGATTTCTTCTAAGGATTTGTTGGGATCCGAAAGGACTAAATCTCGTAGGGAAACTATCCCCCTCAGGTGGCGGGAGCTATCGGTAACATAGAGATAATAGATAATTTCCGAAGCATTAGCCAACCTGCGAATCCGTTCCAGGGTTTGGGTAAGGGTTAAATTTTCTTTCAGGGAGATGTATTCCGGAGTCATGATCCGCCCTGCTGTATCCTCTTCATATCCCAGCAAGAGGGCTGTAGCTTCCCGCTCCTTAGGGCTGAGTTGTGCCAGCAGACGGCGGACTACTTTGGCTGGTAATTCGTCGAATAATTTGACTCTGTCGTCGGGAGACATTTTATCGACGATATCTAGTACTTCCTGGCTTCTAAAATCTTCAATCAGGGTTTGTTGCACAGCAGAGTCTAGATATTCGTAGACTTCAATGGCTTCAGCTTTTCCCAACAAGCGGAAGGCGATGGCTTGCATAGACTCGGACAGCCCTTCTATGGCTTCCGCAATATCTACTGGCTGCACTGGCAATAACAGTGCTTTAGCTCCTTCTAGGTTGCCTTGAGCAAGGAGTATTTGCAACTGACTGCAAACTAATTGTCGCAGCTCGCTGTGTTTAACTTTTGCTGTCATACACCTCCGTGCCTTGTTGTCTCGTGGGAAATAAGGTGCCACTCAATAATGAAGCGCCCGCTTTTATATTCTACGGGTCTATGGTCGGAAAATGTAGATCACAATACATTTACTTCGATGATTTTTTCAAGACTTTCCACAGAAAGAAGGCTGGATTCTGCCTTACTTGATTAGAATAGTCTACAAAAGGTTTATAGCCTCTAGCAGCAGCAATAGCAGCGGCTAAGCCAGCAATACTCCATGAGCCAGTTTGAATTGATGCCCATAAGCTACCGGTTAAGACAACTGCATCCAAAACTCCAACTTTTCTAGTCTGCTTGATTTTCTGATTAATAGCCTGAATCTGGATATCATGCAATTCATGCATAGCATTTTCGGCTTTAATTTTTAACTCCTCTGGATCTCTGACTAACCTTAATTCCTTGAATTGTTTATCAAGATGTAAGCGAAAGTTTTGGAACTCTTCCCCAGAGCTCAAACGAATTGACATTAAAGTGGAAATGTCTACCTGCTCTAGAAAAGGTAGATCCATATTTAATAATGTGTTTGCTGTATTTATTGGTATTTCATTTCTCAAGGGAAAGAATTGCTTAAGTAAATCAAATATGAATGGAGATTCTGACAAGTAAGAAGCTCCCATTCTGTTAGCAATCAAATTTATTCCGAGAATTTCCTCGTATACTTGTTTGCATGACTGGTAAAAGAATTGATTTACCCAATTAATGAAATAATCTTGATTCGAGGGTTTATCTGGCAGATACATTTGCATCCTAAATTCCCCTTGTTCTCTATCTAGAGGCTCAAGTTTTTGCTCAAACAGCTGATAGCCAAGAATTTCGCCTGTGTGATTTTTGAAGCTAAACTGGATCTCTCGGCAAGGTTTTAGAGGGTTTAATCTGGTTAACCTTGGTCTTTCAGGCAAGTGCTCTACTGATTTGATAATTACATTTTTACGAAAAAAGTCAAGAATCTGTTTGGGTAAGACATCTGAAAAAAGATTGTCTGAATAAAAAATTGGCAACTGTTCTGGATTTGGCCATTCTAAAAAGAGATTTACAGGTAATAGTTTGACGTAATCAGTAGCCACCATTGGGGTTAAGGATTTTACATATCTCACTACTTTTGCTAGCTCACTCTTGTTTACAGGTTCTTTATTCCAACCCAAGTAAGAGTTTATCGCCTCGCTGGCAGAATTTTTTCTATTTTTGTAGCCAAAAACGATGATAGGATCATTAACTACATATTGCTCGATATAAAGTGCACTCTGTTTAAGCAATTCTAAATCTGGCATTTCAACCCCTGAAACTACTTGGAGACTGGATTGGTTTGTTAGAACCTCACTCTCTAATTCACAGATATTAGACAAACAGAACTCTCGATAACTGTTCAGCTCATCTAGAATTTCCTGTTCAGTAATTTTGCTAAAGTTACCCTGGATTAAAGCATCGTTAAACAAGAAACTCTCAGTCAAATAGTCAAAAATTTTAGAACCCATCTCTCAAATCCAATGAATATCTCATTCATACTAACATAATTTCTATATGATAGGATACTCCAGATGTCCTCGATTCGCACCCCCGGGATAGTTTTCCAGTAGTCATGCCGTGGCGATAAATTTGATGTGACAAGCAATTCCCCATTCTGTACGGGCGCACGTCCGTGCGCCCCTACTGATGCAGGTTGTTAAGGGAATGGACTCATGGCTAAAAACCCCTATCAATTCTGGTCTGGGTCAATTCCCGCTTCCCGCAACCGTTCTAACAACTGCTGTACTCGTTGTTCAGCCAATTCTTTTTCCTGTTGAGCTAATTCTTTAGCCATTCTTTCCCTTTCCTTTTCCTGTTGAGCCAATTCTTTAGCCATTCGTTCCCTTTCCGTCTCCGTAGGAATCCAATTTCCTTGAGGGTCATACCACCGTAACCACTGTCGTACACAACCCCGATATTCTCCCCACCACAGTCCTAAACCTATGTTCAGAGTGGGTAACCACACTTTAGACTTGTTTATTTCTAGGGTACGGTAACCATTTTTGGTTAAATGAAAGGGAAATATTTCCTTTGTTATCTCGTCCAAGACGATATAATAAGGAATGCGCAATATTTGCTCATACACCTCCCATTTTGTGGGTTGTTTCCCTTTGGGTTTACTTCTTCCTAAATCTTCATTTCTCGTACTGGGAGACAGGAATTCTATAACCACACGTGGAGCCACTTTTTCCTGCCAGATAACATAGCTTAAGCGGAGTGAGCGTCTTTGATAAAGTCTATCTACCCCTACCACTGCAAACCAATCGGGACGTTTGTACCACTGGGTATGATTGCTATCGTAGTAAAGATTTAAATCGCTAGCCACAAAAACTTCATCGGGGGAAAGGTCAGGTAAAAATGTAGCCGTACACAATTCTGATTGTAACAGGTGATACTCATCTGGCAAACCGGATTCCTCCTCACTGGGTAAGTCATACATGGTAGGCAGGGTTTCTCGTTTTGGGAAATTTAATTGAACCTGCTGTGACCGGGTTAGTTTTGCTATGGACATTGCTCCTCTCCTTTTTTTGGAGTAATTTTATTCTAGCTTGTTTATTAAGGAAGTAGAGAATAGTGGACAGGTAAATTACTCACTATTCCCCATTCCCTATCAATTCTGGTCTGGGTCAATTCCCGCTTCCCGCAACCGCTCTAACAACTGCTGTACTCGTTGTTGAGCCAATTCTTTAGCCATTCGTTCCCTTTCCTTTTCCTGTTGAGCCAATTCTTTAGCCATTCGTTCCCTTTCCTTTTCCTGTTGAGTCAATTCTTTAGCCATTCGTTCCCTTTCCTTTTCATGTTCAGCCAATTCTTTTTCCTGTTGAGCCAATTCTTTAGCCATTCGTTCCCTTTCCTTTTCATGTTCAGCCAATTCTTTAGCCATTCGTTCCCTTTCCGTCTCCGTAGGAATCCAATTTCCTTGAGGGTCATACCACCGTAACCACTGTCGTACACAACCCCGATATTCTCCCCACCACAGTCCTAAACCTATGTTCAGAGTGGGTAACCACACTTTAGATTTGTTTATTTCTAGGGTACGGTAACCATTTTTGGTTAAATGAAAGGGAAATATTTCCTTTGTTATCCCGTCCAAGACGATATAATAAGGAATGCGCAATATTTGCTCATACACCTCCCATTTTGTGGGTTGTTTCCCTTTGGGTTTACTTCTTCCTAAATCTTCATTTCTCGTACTGGGAGACAGGAATTCTATAACCACACGTGGAGCCACTTTTTCCTGCCAGATAACATAGCTTAAGCGGAGTGAGCGTCTTTGATAAAGTCTATCTACCCCTACCACTGCAAACCAATCGGGACGTTTGTACCACTGGGTATGATTGCTATCGTAGTAAAGATTTAAATCGCTAGCCACAAAAACTTGCTCGGGGGAAAGGTCAGGTAAAAATGTAGCCGTACACAATTCTGATTGTAACAGGTGATACTCATCTGGCAAACCGGATTCCTCCTCACTGGGTAAGTCATACATGGTAGGCAGGATTTCTCGTTTTGGGAAATTTAATTGAACCTGCTGTGACCGGGTTAGTTTTGCTATGGACATTGCTCCTCTCCTTTTTTTGGAGTAATTTTATTCTAGCTTGTTTATTAAGGAAGTAGAGAATAGTGGACAGGTAAATTACTCATTATTCCCCATTCCCTATCAATTCTGGTCTGGGTCAATTCCCGCTTCCCGCAACCGCTCTAACAACTGCTGTACTTGTTGTTGAGCCAATTCTTTAGCCATTCTTTCCCTTTCCACCTCCGTAGGAATCCAATTTCCTTGAGGGTCATACCACCGTAACCACTGTCGTACACAACCCCGATATTCTCCCCACCACAGTCCTAAACCTATGTTCAGAGTGGGTAACCACACTTTAGACTTGTTTATTTCTAGGGTACGGTAACCATTTTTGGTTAAATGAAAGGGAAATATTTCCTTTGTTATCCCGTCCAAGACGATATAATAAGGAATGCGCAATATTTGCTCATATACCTCCCATTTTGTGGGTTGTTTCCCTTTGGGTTTACTTTTTCCTAAATCTTCATTTCTCGTACTGGGAGACAGGAATTCTATAATCACACGTGGAGCCACTTTTTCCTGCCAGATAACATAGCTTAAGCGGAGTGAGCGTCTTTGATAAAGTCTATCTACCCCTACCACTGCAAACCAATCGGGACGTTTGTACCACTGGGTATGATTGCTATCGTAGTAAAGATTTAAATCGCTAGCCACAAAAACTTCATCGGGGGAAAGGTCAGGTAAAAATGTAGCCGTACACAATTCTGATTGTAACAGGTGATACTCATCTGGCAAACCGGATTCCTCCTCACTGGGTAAGTCATACATGGTAGGCAGGGTTTCTCGTTTTGGGAAATTTAATTGAACCTGCTGTGACCGGGTTAGTTTTGCTATGGACATTGCTACTCTCCTTTTTTTGGAGTAATTTTATTCTAGCTTGTTTATTAAGGAAGTAGAGAATAGTGGACAGGTAAATTACTCACTATTCCCCATTCCCTATCAATTCTGGTCTGGGTCAATTCCCGCTTCCCGCAACCGCTCTAACAACTGCTGTACTCGTTGTTCTGCTAATGCTTTTTCATGTTCAGCCAATTCTTTAGCCATTCTTTCCCTTTCCTTTTCATGTTGAGCCAATTCTTTAGCCATTCGTTCCCTTTCCTTTTCCTGTTGAGCCAATTCTTTAGCCATTCTTTCCCTTTCCTTTTCCTGTTGAGCCAATTCTTTAGCCATTCGTTCCCTTTCCGTCTCCGTAGGAATCCAATTTCCTTGAGGGTCATACCACCGTAACCACTGTCGTACACAACCCCGATATTCTCCCCACCACAGTCCTAAACCTATGTTCAGAGTGGGTAACCACACTTTAGACTTGTTTATTTCTAGGGTACGGTAACCATTTTTGGTTAAATGAAAGGGAAATATTTCCTTTGTTATCCCGTCCAAGACGATATAATAAGGAATGCGCAATATTTGCTCATACACCTCCCATTTTGTGGGTTGTTTCCCTTTGGGTTTACTTCTTCCTAAATCTTCATTTCTCGTACTGGGAGACAGGAATTCTATAACCACACGTGGAGCCACTTTTTCCTGCCAGATAACATAGCTTAAGCGGAGTGAGCGTCTTTGATAAAGTCTATCTACCCCTACCACTGCAAACCAATCGGGACGTTTGTACCACTGGGTATGATTGCTATCGTAGTAAAGATTTAAATCGCTAGCCACAAAAACTTGCTCGGGGGAAAGGTCAGGTAAAAATGTAGCCGTACACAATTCTGATTGTAACAGGTGATACTCATCTGGCAAACCGGATTCCTCCTCACTGGGTAAGTCATACATGGTAGGCAGGATTTCTCGTTTTGGGAAATTTAATTGAACCTGCTGTGACCGGGTTAGTTTTGCTATGGACATTGCTACTCTCCTTTTTTTTTGAGTTATTTTATTCTAGCACTATTATACCAAAATAATCGGAATATTACAACTTTGTAACACTTCTTCATGCCTCTGTTTTCCCAGCACAATTGCTGTGGCTCTATATTCTTCAGCTACGAGGACAATTGAATCCCCAGGAGCATCAATTGCCGTGATAAATTGATAGTCAATGTCTAAGAGTAATTGTTTAGTTTGCTGGCGCAGTTTTGCAATGGCTTTATTATCCTCTTTATTCACTATGGGCAAAACAATTACTTCCCCGTTGCTCCGCCTGGCTAAATCTGCTACCTTGGTCAATACTACTATAGAATGGTCTGAAGTATCTATTGCTGCTAGGAATAAGGTAGGAGAAGAAAGAGATACTTTCGTCGGATCTACAGTTCCTTTAGCTAACAATTTCGGTGCAAAGGTAGGAATTGCCCAAGCGCCGAAGGGTGCAGTAATTAAGATAGAAAGAGCGGCGATCGCCAGCATAATTTCCCCCCCTTCAATTCCCCGGGCCAAGGGAATTCCCCCAATTGCAGCTTGTACTGTGGCTTTCGCTGAATTTCCCGGCAGCAAAAACCATCTTTCTCGCCAATTCCAATTACTTCCCAAGGTAGATAAATACCAGCCGATTGTTCTGCCCAAAAGCAAGCCAATTGCTAAAAGTAAAATACCCGGTAAGAGCATATTTCCCAGTATATCAAGTTGAATGCTTGCTCCCAGCAAGACAAATAAGACTATCTCCCCTACTACCCACAAAATATCAAATCCAGTGCGCAATCTTCGTCCTAAGGGAGGATCTAAGGTGACCAGAAAAAATCCCAAAGTCATGACAGCTAAATAACCCGAAAAATAAGGCAAAACTTCTGCTACAATTACCAGGAATAAGGCCAGGACTGCTGTGATTAAAATATCTTGAGTGCTATTTTTGGTCCAATTTTGCTTTCTTAACAAGAAAATAAGTCCCCTGGCAGTCCAATAACCAATTAACACGGCTAACCCAACTTGGAGCAAAACTTGCCCAGGCAGTAATTGGAGTACACTTAAATCTAACTCACCCTGACCTATTAAATTGAGCAACAAGCTAAAGAGCAATAATAACAGCACATCGGATAAACCACTGCCAGTCAAAATAGCATCGGGAATGCCTTTACTCACCCCCCAACCAGCACTTTTGAGTTGCAACATCCCTGGTACGATGACTGCTGGAGATTCTGCACCGACGATACAACCAAGTAATAAGCCAGTGGCAAAATTAAACTTAAAGAGAAAGATAGAAGCGATGGCAACTATAATTGCTTCCCATATCCCTGGGAGTACTCCCAATCTTAAAGCAACGGTTCCCTGTTGAGCCAGTTTTTCCCTATCTAAGCCCAAACCAGCTTTCATGAGGATAATCATTACCGCCACAGTCCGGAGGCGATCCGCTGCATCCAGAACTCCGGGACTAATGCGATGGCCTACTTCCGGTCCGAGGACAATCCCTGCTAAAATCATACCAATTAGGGGAGGAATCTGCAAACGACGGGCAATAAGACTTGCAAAAAAGCCAACCAACAAAATCCAAATAGCACTATTGAGCATTATCCCCCCAAATTCAACTTCCCAACGATTAACGTATGAAATGCAGCAAAATCTTAAAGGCAAAGTTAAACAAGGTTTATATCTAATTCTTGCTTTGCGATTAGTCTGGGGTGCCGCTCCCAACTGGACAGCAGCTCGGCTCATTCTCCTGTTGACTCAAGGCTTACTGCCGATCGCTTCTCTCTACCTCACCAAGTTAATTATAGACGGTATTAGCACCAGCTTTTCTACCGCTAACACAACCAATATCAATAATCCAATCACTACATTCCAAGAGCTTATACCCCTATTGCTTTTGGCAGGTGCTATTGCACTTTTAGGAATGATGCTGACTAGCTTAGCTGAAGTGGTCAATACGGCACAAAGCGAGAAAGTAACAAATTTCATGCAGGATTTACTTCATGGTAAGTCCATCGAGGTTGACCTAGAATACTACGAAAATCCCCAATATCACGACACGCTCCAACGGGCACAACACGAAGCCTCTTTTCGCCCCAACCGCATTCTCACCTTGCTGGCAGAGGTGTTGCAAAATGGCATTGCCTTAGTTGCTCTAACTGGATTGCTTTTCTCACTATATTGGGAAGTTGCAGCTGCGTTATTTGTGGCTACCCTCCCCCGAGCATTCGTGCGAGTTAAGTATGCTCGTGTGCTTTACCAATGGCAACGTAAACGTACTGCTTTGCAGCGTCAGGCTCGTTATTTGAGTTTGCTGCTCACGGGTGAAATGTTTGCCAAAGAGGTGCGTTTATTTGATTTGGGTGCATTATTTCGATCGCGGTTTCGCAACCTACAGGAAAAAATATACCAAGAACGACTGGCCATTGCAACCAAGCAAGCTATCATAAACTTCAGCACTCAAGTTTTGGGTGGCGGATTCCTCTTGGCAGCTTCTGGCTATATTGTTTATCAAGCAGTACAAGGAGCAATCACTTTGGGGGACTTAGCCCTTTATTATCAAGCAATGCAGCGGGGGCAAAGTTCACTCAAGCAGTTTTTAACCAGTTTATCTGGCTTGTATGAGAATAATCTATTCGTGAAAAACCTCTACGAGTTTTTGGAATTAAAACCTAAAGTTTTGGAACCTAAGAATACCAGGGTATTGCCTCAAGTTTTACGGCGGGGGATTGTGTTCGATCGGGTCAGTTTTCACTATCCCAATACCCAACGTCAGGCACTTCACGAGATTAACCTGAGAGTTGCACCAGGGGAAACCATCGCCCTCGTCGGTGAGAATGGTTCCGGTAAAACCACTTTAATTAAGTTGCTCTGCCGTCTCTATGATCCTACAGCAGGGAATATCTATTTAGAAGGGGTTAATCTTCGAGATTTTTCTGTTTCTGACTTACGCCGTCAAATCAGTATTATTTTTCAGGATTACGCCAAGTATCATTTTTCCGCTCAAGATAATATTGGCCTAGGCAATCTTGATTTACTTCCTAGTTTAAAGGAAATTGAAGCAGCGGCTCGTCGGTCTGGTGCCGATGCCGTAATTCGGCAATTACCCCAAGGGTATGAAACAATTTTAGGAAAGTTATTCGAGCAAGGGGAAGAACTCAGTATTGGCCAATGGCAAAAGATTGCTTTGGCACGAGCTTTTTTGCGCTCTTCTCAAATTATTGTTCTAGATGAACCTACATCAGCGATGGATCCGAAGGCAGAATATGAAGTGTTTCAACAGTTTCGTCAATTGATTCAAAATACTGCTGCAATTTTAATTAGCCATCGCATGTCTACTGTGAGAATAGCAGATAGAATCTACGTCATGGAACAGGGACGAATTGTAGAATGGGGTACTCATAGTGAGTTAATAGAGAAGGGAGATATTTACGCTCAAATGTTTGAAACCCAAGCGGGAAATTATCGATAGCAACAATAACCAGTTGTAGGGGCACTTATTATGCTTATTAACTATTAATTAATTAGCAGTAGCTTAGTTATGCATTGATTACAACTTATACCAAGTTGCTATATCAGAATAAGACTTGATAGAATGTCTCATCCATGATATTTTCCTAAGAAGTAATCCATAATCAAAAAAAAAGAATGTTGCAATTTTCATTGGAGCGGAAAATATCAGCGGCGCCGAATGTTCTGGCTCAAGACTTGGCCGGGGAGTCAGTTTTGCTGAACCTCCAAACTGAAAAGTATTTTGGCTTGGATGACGTTGGGACTCGGATCTGGCAAACCCTGACAGAGAAAGACTCCATCCAGACCGCAATCGATGCCTTACTCCTTGAATATAAGGTAGAGCCAGAACAGTTACAGCAGGATGTAGAAAATCTCATTGCAGAATTATTAGCCAATGGACTGGTTGAAGTTAGCGATTCGTAAATACCGTAGTTTTTGGAGCCTGGACCCCCTTTCGCGCTGGCTGTTGCTGCAAGCACTTCTGTTGCTACCCCTAGTGGCTCTATCCTTAAATTTGGGGGGAGTAAAGTGGACGCAAGGGAGTTTGGCGCGACTGCTACCGGCTGCAAGAATGCCGCTTCAAGATGGCGATCGCCTCTCCAAGATTGTGCAGACAACTCGGATGGTGCAGTTAGCGGTGAAATATTGCCAACCTTGGGCCAAATGCCTGCAAAAGTCCCTAGTGCTGTGGGGTTTGCTGCGTCACCAGGGAATTGACAGCGAATTGCGGATTGGGGTACGACGAGAAGCTAGTAATTTTGAGGCCCACGCTTGGGTGGAATCTGAAGGTTTTGTACTCAATGACACTCAGGACGTGGGAGAACGCTTTGCCATGTTCGAGCGTCCGATTGAAGCTAATCTCCCCTCTTGAGAAACTTGATGTCTGTCCAAACTGCTTTACAATTTATCCAACAACTCCGTGGGGATGAAGTGCTCAAAGATAAACTTTTGGCCCTCAATAACAACATAGACTTAGAAAGCTTCGTCAAACTGGGCGCTGAAGTTAGTTTAACCTTCTCCGTTGCAGAACTGGAAGCAGCGCACAAACAAGACTGGGGGATGCGTTGGTTGCTTTATTCAAAAGACAACTGGCAATGATTTCAAACCGCGCCCGAGAAAACTGTCCTCCCATTCTAAAGATGCCGTTGCTAAGGATAACCCCGGCAAACGGCGCACTAGCGTTCCCACGGCAATTTCTGCTACTAATTTAGCCAAGTGCTTTCCGATACAGTTATGAATTCCTTGACCAAAAGAAAGGTAGGGATTGGGTTGGCGTCTAATGTCAAACTTGTCGGGGTCGGGGAACTGGGCCGGGTCTCGATTGGCAGCACCGATGAGACAATTGACTATTTCACCTTGATGAATTGTTTGATTTGATAGTTCGATATCAGACATTGTTGTACGGGAGATCCCCTGCACCGGACTTTCATAGCGCAGGACTTCAGAGATGGTCATTTCTATTTTTGACGGATCTGCTTGTAGCAACTGTAGCTGATCTGGATGATTCAGTAATGTTAGTATGCTGCTGCCAATTAAATTCCCGGTCGAGGAATGTCCGACAGCAAACATCATGATGCAATTGCCTAAAAGTTCTTCTTCACTTAATTGGCCCTCATCTGCTGCTTTAATTAGGGTATTAATTAGGTTATCTTGGGGCTGAGAACAGCTACGGCATTTAGCAATCCAACTGCGGAAATATTCAGCCAAACCAGCGATCGCCAGCAGACCTCGTTCGTTGTCGATCGGGGTGACATCCAAATCCGCTACTACGGACAAGTTCGACCACCACTGCTGGAACCGGGGATGCCATTCTGCTTCTGGAATTCCCAATATCTCGAAGTTGACACCGAGGGTGAGGGGATAAGCGAGATCGTGAATAATATTCATTTTGCCCCGATCTTTCACGCGATCGATGAGGCGGTCAACTTGGGTCTGAATGCGTGATCGCAAGGTTTGAATGGGCGATTGAGTGAAGGGACTGCGCAACAACTGACGGATTCTGGTATGATCGGGTGGATTGCGCAGCACTAACCACAGCTTCATCAGTCTTTGACTTTCCTGACGGAGGGACAGGAATTTGTGAATTTGCTCTTGCTTTGCAGTCATCAGGTTTGCCAGTCCTCCCTCGGAACGGCCAAAGCTAGGGTTTTTGAGAACTTCTACAATATCAGCATAGCGCGTCAGCACCCAATCTTTTCGTTCGGGTCGATAGTAGATAGGGTGGTGAGTCCGCAGGTACTCATAAGTGGGATAGGGGTTGGCCCGAAATTCTGGCGATCGGAGATTAAATGGTAAAGGTCCCGATTCGTTTTGACTGGTTTCACTCATCCCTTATTCCTCTAGGGTGGGCATAGTCGGGCACGGCTAAATTATCCGGTGCATCTGAACCTATCGCGACAGGTTTACCATCGCGCCAGATGATAGCATAGTGCCCCAGTCGTCGTTTTCGCTCCAGGGTATCTGTTGCCACTTTTCTCAGGGACTCTAATATTTTTTGAGTGTCAGGGGGGATGGTTGTCATCGTTGTGCCTCTTAAATGAGTTGGTCAAATAGTTCAAGGTTATGGATTTCGCGGACTTCGCCTTGCTGGAGAAAGATTAACTGAGGCGATTCGCCATCATTCATAAAACATTGAGTGCGATCGGCAGCAAAGCTAAACTCGTTGAGTAGGTTGCGTAAACTCCGTGGGAATCGGCGTTCGATATCTTGCAACGGGATATTGTGCCCTCCGTGGGCAACCCGTTCAGCAACGCGCAACCTGGACATTTCAACATTGGGCAATGCCAGGTAGATGAGTTCGACTCGCCAACCTTCTGTGTGCAAGCGCTTGATCAGCTTGAGATAGGTGCGACCTGCAAGGGTTGTTTCAAAGGCAAAATCTTGTCTTGCTCGGATTCGATTTTCAATTTCTCTGAGAAATAGTCGGCTTGCTGCTAATAGCTCTGTCTCAGGAGCTAGAGGCGATAAGCCTGCTGCAATCAGGTCAGCATTGATAAAGTTGCGGCAGTTTGCCACGGTGGGCAAATATCGCAGTGCGAAGGTTGTTTTACCTGCTCCGTTGGGGCCAGCAATAATCCAGCAGATAAGAGGAGGGGAGGTCATAGCAGCTGCGCCCTCCAAATAGACAATGAGATAATCACCTTTTGATCATGATTCATTAAAATTTCACGAGAGTCAGGACGGGAGCGGTTCCTCCCTGCCGATTCATCGCAGGGAGGAACCGCGACACGGGCGACTTTAGTCGCCTACCATGCTCGTAATATTTCATCTAGGTGATATAATTGAACCATGGAACAATTATTGACTATAGTTTGCAAAATTCAACCCCCCCCCTGAACAAGCACAAAAGCTTAAGTTAACTTTAGGGGCGTTTGCTGATGCTTGCAACTATATCAATACAACCGTCAATCCTAAAATCAAAAATAAGAATCGTATTCAAGCGGAGGTCTACAAGACGATTCGTGAGCAGTTTAATCTGTCAGCTAACCTTGCTGTTCGAGCCTGTGCCAGAGTCGCATCTAATCGCAAAACAGCAGCTTTAAAGAATCGTCCAGTTCAAACATTTAAACCGACCTCAGCTGATTATGATGCTCGCATTTTCTCGTATCGGGAAAAAGACCAAACGGTTAGCTTGTCTACAGTTGCAGGTCGAGAACGAGTCAAGTTGATTTTAGGAAATTATCAGATAGTTAAACTGAAAGGGAAAACTCCTACATCAGCAACCCTAACAAAGCATCGAGACGGTCAGCTATACATCCATATCCAAGTTAAAGACATTGCTCCAACACCTCAAAAAACAGAGAAAGTTATTGGTGTAGACCTTGGAAGACGCGACATAGCGGTAACTTCTGAGAGCCAAAATTGGAGTGGTCAAAGCATTACCCAAGTTCGGAACAGGTTTTCCAGAGTCAGGGCTTCTGTTCAACGGAAAGGCACAAAAGGAGCGAAAAGACTTCTGAAACGGCTATCTGGGAAAGAGAAGCGATATCAAACCTGGGTGAACCACAACATCAGTAAACAGATCATTTTTCGTGCTATTGAGACTGAGTCTATTGTTGCCATTGAAGACTTGACAGGTATCAGAAACAGAACCAATACTCAACCCAGAAACAAGACTGAACGCAGACGTTCCAATTCTTGGGCTTTCTATCAGTTGCGGCAATTCCTGGAATACAAGGGGATTAAAGAAGGGGTTGAAGTAATAGCTATCTCTCCAAGATATACTAGTCAAACTTGTCATCAATGCTTGCATATCCACCCGGTTAAGGGAAAATCCTACCGCCACGGCAAGACTTTTAAGTGTGGTGATTGTGGGTGGGTGGGAGACGCTGATCTCAATGGCGCAAAAATGATTCAAATTTTGGGGCAGTCTGTAAGCCTGCCTGTAACGCGCAATCCTCTGTCTTGTTCTCTACTAGACAGTATACAGGGTTAGTGCGAATGCCCCGCGTCTTCAGACCGGGGTAAGCTTACTCATCTTTCCTTCCTCTTTCAATTCTCAATCTGCTACAATGTCAATGAGGGGAAATGACTGACACCAAGCCATGGGCGATCCGGGGTGAAACACCGGATCTGCTACCGCAGATCGCAGCGCAGCATCCACCAGACTGCGAAGGATACCCAGTTGTCCGGGAGGTTCCCGATCGCCATATACCCGATCCAGATTTTCCTTCCACAGGGCGATCGTCCGCAGGGATTGAAACCGCCGGTCTTCCATGAATTGAATTTTCCAGCCCGCTGACTCCACATCCCGAACCAGTTCGGAAACCTTGCAAAGAACCATCGAGCCACCAAAGGTCGTTCTGTCTCCAGAATAGCTGTCCGCTGCACAACTCTCCGATAGAATTAAGCGAGACCCACGGGAACGCAGTCGGCGCAGCAGTTGAGCTTTATTTCTAATATGGGAAATCATTTCCAGTGAGAATATTATATCATATTCCCCCGGAATGTCATCTAACTCTTGTTCCAAGTCTTGCTGCCACACATTTAAGCCCAGGCTGCGGCAATATGAGACCTGTCCGCTGCTAGATGATATCCCTGTTATAGCACAATTTAGCTCCGCAATTAACATCTTTGCCGGTCCTCCCCAACCGCAGCCGATATCTAAAACCCGCGCCCCCGGAGTAATATAATCATAATAATTCCTCACCGTTTGCCTTAAGCCCGTTTCTAAATCTTCGGAACCGCGAAAATATCCAAAATGGTAATGTAGGTCTTCGCCGATAATCTTTTTCCATGCACTAATAGATTCCGTAGAATAAAATCTATCTAAATCGAACTTTTCCTCGGAGTTTACTTTCACTTTTTTGCTTTCTCTAGATAGCCACTTATGCTCAAACCACAGATAGGCTTTAGCCTCTAGCTGACCTTCCGGTCCGTAAACAATTTTTATATGGCTTAACTGGCGATCGAAGAGAGTAAAGCGTTCCCGAGGCTGCAAAAGGGAAGCTGCAATCAAGTGACCGGGCCAAGGAACCGGAGAATTAACGGGATTGGTTTGACCGGGCCAGTTTAACAATGCCTCTCGCTTTGACGGTGCGCACAACCCTCGTGCTACTAAATAATCTAGGAAAATCTCCCCGGGAGATTTCCTTTGGGGCTGATGAAGTAAAATACATTCTAAGCCAATTTGGGGATAAATCCTCTTACCGACATCCAGACAAACCGTTACCCGATCGACTAAACTAAACAACTGCTTCATCAACGCTTCCAGTTCCTGGGTTTCCCCCTGCCAGCCAATTTCTTGCAGGTATGAAATCAGCGCATCTGGTTGCAAACGCTTGACATTGACTCGCAAAGCTGGTGCGTTTCGGGATAACATCACGCCGATGTGACTGACAAATACCCCATCGGGACAAGCCCCAAAGCAGCGATCGAGATTGCATTGCCACTCGCACCAACCTGACTGACCTAGCAGCAAATTTAGGGATTTTGTGGCGATCCCATAGCTGTCAACTGCTGGGGATACGTCTTGGGGCAACCCGAAGAAAATAGCAGGGAGGGGCAGTTTAACCGCTGAGTTGTTAATGTCAAACTCCAGCCAGATTTCCGGTATGCTGTTATGAAGTAATGATAATGGATCGGACCACTCAGCCAGAAAATCCTGTAATTGCGACCAACCTGGATGTGCGGATACACCACCGGCTGTAGCAGCAGCAATGAACTCTTGCAATAATGCCAACTCCCTCTCTTCCCGGACAATGCACTGCTGCAAATCTACCTGGGGGGCGTTGGTACTGAGGCGACATTCAAAGCCACCCCGCAGAATGGGGGCTAGATTATTTGCCAATGCTTTTAAACCCAATACTGCATCTGGTCTAACCAATGTTGGCACCAGATTGGGCAAAAGTAGATCGAGGGACTCTGTTAGGGTTGAGTGCATTGGGTTAGTCAGGTTTAACTCCGCACGAAATATTGTAGGCTGGGTTGAGGAACGAAACCCAGCGATACCGAGCTGTTGGGTTACGCTGTCGCTAACCCAACCTACACGCTACACGTTCATGTCACTTGTAGGCTAGGTTCGCCTTGTTTCTAGTAAATTCTTTGCCTTCTGTCGTCGTTCGACCTTAATCGGACTATTGCGAATATCAGCTTCTGCAAGGGCGATCGCTTCATCCAGTAACATATTCAGATCGTCAAACATCAGACAAACTTCTCGCCACCGAGCAATAGACCTTTTTCTCGTCTCTAAATCTGGTATTTGGGGTTGGCTATTCATGGCAGATTCCAATTCCTTTTTGTTTCTTCGATAGTTGCTTGTGTCGCATCTGCTGTCGCTTGTGCTATTTCTATTGATTGCTCCAATAGATTCATAGTAGCAGCATTAGCTGTCGATTGATATTCGGCAACTAACAGTAAGAGCCTACCAAGACGAGTATAAGAAGTCCTGGCTCGCTCTTGTGCATTGTCTATTTGTTCTAGTTCAGCAATAGTTTCCTCTGTTTCACCATACTGTCTAACTAAATTAAACTCTGCTGCTTTCGCCCGATCTATAATTTGGAACAGCCGACGCTGCAAGTTGAAAATAGTGGTTAATGTTTCATCGGGTAAATTAGCCATCGACTGTTTTTGAAAGTTGAGTGCATTTCTCTGATGTAGTTATGCTAGCGAAATCTTCCAAAATGGCATCGCACAATTGAGGTAGGGCCTCCAAACTATCGCTGCGAGTCACTTTTCGCACCGGCACCGTTCTCACCACGCGACTAATACTGGCAAACTCCCGCCCTTGCTTATCCATATCTAATTTTAAATGGTTTGCCGATCGCTGCGCTATCAAGGTCATCACCGCCATTGCCGGGGGAATTGGTTCGATCGCCGTTTCTGCCAAGAAAGGCTGCCGTTTTCCCAGAATGTAAATAGCCGCCAAGGGGAGGGGTTCGTTATGAAACTGCCACGCCGTTTCACGGGCAGTTTCACTGCTGCTGTCACTTAAGTCCACAAAGCAAAGCGTTTCTCCGAAAAGCTGAACACCCTCGCCAAGTCAACTTCTGACCCGTACAGAGCCTTAATGGACTTGGGCCACAATCGCACGCGCGGATAACCGGGCTGTACGAGGAAACGATCCCGGCGATCGTTAAGAACGGCAATATCATCAGAGAGAATAGAATGTCCCCGCCTAGCGAGGGCCGCCGCCGTCGTTGATTTCCCCGCCCCTGTCTCCCCCACAATCGCAATGGCCTGCTGGCCAATTCTCACGACACAAGCATGAAGACAAAGGGTACCCCGCAACCGCAAAGCAAAGCCCAAAACTTGCCCCAATAATAGCGCTGTCACTTCTTCTAGAACTGAACGATCCCAACTTGCCCAGATGTGACGGCCCTCAGAATTGACCTCGAAATCAAGTTGTCCGTCACCGCGAAACCAGAGATGAAAATAGGTTCCATCTACTTTGGAGAGCACGTTCAGTCCAGACGAAACCGCCTCTACTTCTGGTGACGGCAGTTGCGATTCCGACTCTTTCATCAAATCTACCCAGACATCCACGGGCCCATGGGCACTGGCAGGAATTAAACCCGGTAGAGGTCGGTTCGCCTCTAATGTTAAGCCATAAGCTGTATATCTAAAAGACTGACCAATTCCATCATTAATGCTCATTCGATCGCTAGTGTTTATTTGCTGGTTGCGATTCATCTAGACACTGACCCTATGCCCTTTGGGCAGGCAACCGGGTACAGTGCTAGACTTCTCGCGACATTCAAGGTAAAAAACTCAGAAGTTTGAATTACGAGGCATAATTATTAGGGAACGAACCGCCATCATTACCGCTAAATGGGGGAGGAGCATTAGTAAACGTCAGATCGCTGACATTGCCAAATAAATTTACGCAGTTTGGGAGTGTGGTATTCCTTTTGATTCGCAGTATCTTGGGAAGTAGTTATTTCGGACATGGTTTTCCTCCAGAATTTCAAATCTTGGATAAAATTGTTCGGGTCTTGACTTCTGGACGCCGTTGGTGGCGCAGCCAGTATGCCAGTTGCAGGACTGGCATACTCTGATTATAGCTGATAGGGGTGAGTTCTGCTAATGCCTTGAGTCTTTGCAACAGGCGTTCTGTGTTGACATATGGTGTCAGGGCTGCGGTGGTTGCCAATTCTCCCATCCAGGGTTGGATACCGGACTGCTGCACCCAGTTGTAATGGGCAAACCCTCCCAGGGTTGTTTTGGGTCGCTGTCGCACGGACTCGGGCAACATGCCTTTCATGGCTTCCCTGAGCAAGAATTTATTTTCAAACCAGGGTGCTGACGGCACCGACAGCAAGTATAGGACCAAGCGCAAATCGAAAAACGGAAAGCGAACTTTAACGGGAAAGCCACTGAAGCCCGGATCGGACCAGGCAAATATATTAGACCACAAGGGAGCAGTCGCCATCCCGTAGCGGTCTGTCTGCGGTGAGAGAGTAAATCTTTCTTCCCGTCGCGCTTTCAATTGCATTCGTTCTGCGAAATCTGGGTTAAACCAGTCAGGAAAATCAATCTTTTGTTGCCCTTGCTGCTCTCTTTTCAGCCACTGGCGCAACCGGGTACGCAACCTCAAAAGACGGCGAAGATAGCGGATGTAACCCAATAGAGACTTATCCTGGGAAGAGGGCGCTGGATAAAGGGCAGGATCGCCACCAAACCCAGCTAGCAGCACCCAACTGTACCCTGCTATGCGCCGCGTAATATCCACTTCCGCCACTTGCTCGGGAATCAATAGAGGTTCGGGATAGATGTATTCTGGGTGTTCCCCAGGGGCCTGCTGGATGTAGTCTTCCGCCACGAGGTACTCTATTGGAAAACCTGCCATCTCGGCGACTTCTTTAGCATAGTCTCCTTCGTCGTCGGGAATCAGATGTTTGTAGACGATCGCGTAGGCCCGAAAATCTACAGGGGAACCCGTTGCTGTCATATACTTATAGGCAGTGGCGGCGATACTGGTGGAGTCCATTCCCCCGCTTAAATGGGTGCCTGCGCTGTTAGTGCGCAACCTGTCTGCCACTGCCCTTTCAAATAACTCCCGAAACTGCTCGACATAGTCCTCTGGACGCTGGTAACGCAGGTATTCTACTGCTTCGGACAACTGCCAGTAACGCCGGACGCGCACCTCGCCCTCTGACCAAATCAGGGTGTGGGCGGGGGGCAACTTTTGGATATCAGCAAAGGTGGTCGTGGCCATATCCATATTCATGCTAAATAGCAGAAAATCGGCGATCGCCCCTTCATTAAGTCTATCCGACACCTCTGGGTGCAGGCGCAGACAGTTGAGAGTATTGCTAAAAATCAGGCTTTTTCCGATTGTTGCATAGAAAAAAGGTACGACCCCAAACTGGTCCCGGGCGCAGAACAATCGCTGCTGGGGGCCATCCCAAATAGCAAAGGCAAAATCCCCACTCAATCGTTCTAAACAAGCATCTCCCCAAACCTGGTAGGCGTGCAAAACCAGGTCAATATCCGTCACGTCGTTCTTTAGATTTCGTCGGGAAGCACGCAGTTGGTCAATCAAATCTTCGCGCCAGTCCAGGCGGATATCCCCAGTAATCCAAACTTTCCCATCGAGACTGTGGGGTTGCCGTTCTTTTGCTGATTTCCAGGTGGTCCGCAAGAGGGCGTGACCGAAACCGACATAACCCTTACAAAAGGTATCCCTGGCATCGGGACCGCGAAATACCATCGAATCGGTCATTTGCTGTAACAGGGCTGGGTCAATGGGTTGACCGTCGCCGTTGAGAATACCGACAATACCGCTCATCTAGCAGTCCTAAATCATTGGTAAAAAGTTTACAGCAGTTGGGTCCAGCGAAGGGAGCAGGGGGGCAGAGGGAAAGAAGTCCTATAAGATAAAATAGTCAAAAAGCGCGATCTGTGGGAACAGATCTGGCGGGCGGGGCACTAAGGTGCCCCGCCCCCAGATCACTAAGAGTGCGGCTTCGCCGACCGCCAGAGAGATCTAACTAGGGGGCAACTAATACCCATGTCCGCACCAACTATAGAAGACACAAAAATTTTTAGCTGTCCGCCGCGAGAGAGCAACACGCTGTATTTCTCCTTAATTAAAAACAAACCAGAAATCAGCGTGGGATGAATCGCGGACAGGGTTTGTGATTCTCATCTATTTTATCGTGAGTTGCGTTATATAGCGAGCCTAAATGATTTGTGCAAACACATCGTATCGTTCCAATCTCTCCGGATTGAAAAGTTTGAGAGCCAAAAATAGCTTGAACAATCTTTTCACAACTGTAAAATTTTTACATTTGTAATAAAAACGCCTCAAAAAATTCTTGGCTTGTAACCAAATTCCCTCTACAGGATTTTCTTCCGGACTATAAGGAGCAAACAATTCACAAGTAATCAACCATTCATCTTTGGCTAATCCATCATTATATTTGGCTAAGATTTTTTTCATTTCCTCTCCTTTATGATATGACGCACCATCCCAAAGTAACATAATTTGTTGGTTAGGATGACGATTCTTTATCTCTTCAACAAATTTCACAGTATTTTGTCCATTGCCGCTGGGATAAGGACAAACAATAAATTCATTATTCCAAATGTTTAAAGCACCATAGTAAGTTTGTCTAGCTCTATAATTATCAATCTTAACAATTTCTCGTTTTTTTTGTCTCCCCAAAGGTAACCACAAATCTCATCGCCTTGAAGGTGACACTCATCTAAAGCATATACCACAAGTTTTTCAGCTTTTATCTTATCGAGGCTATCGCGTAATATAGCAGCTAATTCTTTATTTCTTTCTTTGATACGAGCTGGATTTTTTCTGGGATTTTCTTTATTGCCTTTCTGCCATGTTAAATTGGCGTTTCGCAAAATTTGATAATAACTCTCTTTTGACCTAAATAGGACATCATATTCTTCTATAAGATGTCTTTCTAATTCAGAAATGTTACGTCTTTCTGGTGGCTGGAGCCATTTTATAATTTCTTTTTTTTGCTCCCTAGTTAGGTAACTTCTTGAACCTTGATGTCCCAAGCTTAATCCCGATACACCTTGTAGCAAATATTTTCTCTGTGTTTGGGCAATAAAGCTTGTTGAAACACCTAAACTTACTTCAATACTTTTATAATCCAACCCCAATAATCTCAATTTTACTGCTTGTACTCTTTTCCATTCTTTTAAATTCTTAGTGTTGTGAATAAACTCATTCAATTCCTGTATTTTAGTAAAGTTAGGATGATTCTTATCATTCATTAACATGATTTTATCCTCTTTTTGTTTGGTTTGAAGGCATCATAGCACAAAAGTCACGATTTGCACAAATGATTTAGACGCGCTATATGCTAAATAATGTTAAAGTAGAGCCATGCTGACGCTCAATTACACCTACCGCATTTACCTAGATTCTAAGCAACAAGCCATGATGCTTGAGTGGTTGGAAACTTGCCGACGACTATATAACCGTTGTTTGCGAGATTTAAAAGACTGGATAAATAGTCGAAAGTGTGCTGTTGATAGATGTACTAAGCGAGAAAGAGTACATTATGTCAGCCGATATTCCTTTTCCCAGTTACCTTGAGCAGAAACGCCAATTAACACAATGGAAAAAGGAGAATGATTACCTCAAATTGGTTCACTCTCAAGTTACTCAAGATGTAGTTAAACGGCTGCATAATACTTGGGAAGCTTTTAAAAATAGAGGTTACGGATTTCCCAAATTTAAAAAATATGGACAATACCGTTCATTTCTGTTCCCTCAGTTTCAAGATAATCCGATTACGGGTTATCTAATAAAACTACCGAAAATTGGGAATGTTTTAATCCATCAACACAGACCAATTCCCGATGGGTTTAAAGTTAAACAAGTCAGAGTTTTATCCAGATGTCGAGGAACAAAATGGTACGTTGTTGTCACCATTCAAACTGATGTTTCAGTGCCAGATACCCTACCTCATGGGAGAGGGATAGGGATTGATATTGGGCTGGAAAATTTCTTAACCACTTCTGATAATTTCACCGTTGAACCAGCACGTTTCTTTCGAGACTTACAAAGCAAGTTGAAATTACTGCAACGTAGAGCATCCCGAAAGAAAAAGCGGTCAAAAAACTGGGAAAAAGCACAAATCGAAGTAGCTAAGTTACATCATCAAATCGCCAATTCTCGCAAGAACTTTCATTTTCAGACAGCACATTTACTCTGCGACCAAGCCGATATGCTCTTTGCTGAGGACATAAATTTTCGAGTCTCGGCCAAAGGTTTTTTGAGTAAGTCAATGCTTGATGGTGCGTTTGGACAATTCAGAGATATATTAAGTTGGGTTTGTTGGAAACGGGGTAAGTATTTGGCCAAGGTTGACCACAAATTCACCTCACAAATCTGTCCCAAATGTCAAACCGCAGATGAACGCAGATAAACGCGGATATTTCTAAACTAGGAGTTTGTACCGTAGTCGTAACTTAATTGCGTCCCTTTGCGCCTTAGCGCCTTAGCGCGATTCAAACTCATACAGGGAAAAAACCGCTATCTCAACGAGTACATGAATGTCCTGAATGTGGTTATCAAACCACAAGAGATCATGCAAGTGCCGAAGTAATTTTACAACGAGGATTGGCAGTAGTACCCGTGGACGACGGGGAAGGGAAACTGTCTGGTAATGGCGTACTGTCGGGGGTTTCATACCTAGATAAGTGCCTATCCAGAAACGCTCAATTGCAAGGTTGAGAGAGCTTTCGCTGTACGAATGTCAGCGTGGGAGTCGTCACTCTACAAGTTACAGCGCTACTTTGCTGCCCAAAATATATCAATGGTTGCTAAAACAACTGTAGGAGTTAGAACCGAGGAGAATTCATCCCGAATTCCTGATGTGGTAGTCTGTAGCCAAACAGTTTGGGAGCAAGTTCTTCATCGCGCAGGTGCTGGGGTTTTGGATTTTGACGATTTGACGATTCTGGTGGTGGAAATTGTCAGCAGCAATCGCCGGGATGATTATGTGATTAAACGCTACGAATACGAAATGGCGGAAATTGCCGAATATTGGATAGTAGACCCGAAAAATCAACTCGTTCGTGTCTGTGCTAATCCTAGCAAGGAAGAAGGATATAGTTTTGATGATTTTACCGAAGATACGTCAATTGTTGACCGTCAGTTTGATCCGTTAGTTTTGTCGGTCAAAGAACTACTCGACCCGCCGTTGGTGGAGGAATTAATTAAAGAAGAACAATTGCGAAGCAAAGCGCAAGCTTTGCGTAAGCAACCGCCCTTGGCGTCCCAAAATTAAAACCCTGGAACAACGTGCGGAAACTGAACGCCAACGTGCTGAAACCGAACGCCAACGTGCTGAAAAGTGAGCCCAGCGTTTACTAGAAGACGAAATAGATTAAAATTACCAATTCCATCAACTCTGTCATTAGATCATGTGATATAGTAGGAAAGAGATAAAAAATGCGCGATAAGATGGTTATGGTCACTTCAACTCAACTCTCGGATCGAGTTATAGAGGTAGTAAATAGTTCTGAAATTGAATTGTTTCTGTATTGTTCAAGAGTTCATATTGACTCTCAAACTGCTGAATGTATCAAGGTTTTACTTCAGGGAAATATAGACTGGAATTACCTCATCGGAACAACACTCCAGTTTGGGAGCACACCATTATTATTTTGTAACTTAATTACTTGATTTTCAGAAGAAATACCTAAGTCTATCTCTGCTCAAATGCGTGATATTTTTCTTATCAACGCTATCAAAAATATAGCTTTAAAAGACGAACTCTTGAAACTGTTAGCACTGCTTAAAGATAATGATATACCTGCTATTCCATTCAAAGGTCCTGTTTTAGCTATTTCTGCTTATGGCAAATTAGATAGGCGCATATTTAGCGATTTAGATATCTTGGTACATGAGCAGGATTTTTTAAAAGCAAAAAAACTGCTTATTTCTCAAGGATATCAAACTAAGCATGACGAAGAACATCAAATTGAGTGTCTTCAAGCCCAACTTCTACGTAATGATGGTAAGGTAAATCTAGATCTTCATTATGGAATTCCACCGAAGTATCTTAATCTTGATCCTGAATGCTTCTGGGAAAGCCTTGAATCCTTATCTATCTCTGGTCAGACGATACTAACCCTTAAGCCAGAAGCTCATTTGCTGATTCTGTGTGTGAATGGACATAAGGAGCGTTGGCGGTTATTTGGAAAATTATGTGATGTGGCTGCCATGATTCAAACCCATCAAGACATGGATTGGGAATGGCTTGTGGCAGAGGCTAATAGATTAAAAATTAAGCGTATTCTTTATTTGGCTTTGTTACTAGCTAATACCCTTTTGGGAACTACGATCCCCCAAAAATTACTTGCAATAATTAAATCAGATTTCCTAATGAGGTGGTTAGTTCTAGAGTCAAGTCAACAGCTTTTTTCTGAAAATTTTAGTCTCCATAAATTTAGTAAATTCCTTTATACACTGACTATAAAAGAAAACAGAGTATTTTTTGTCTTGAATACTTTAATTATTCCAACACAGGCCGATAAAGATTTACTGCCACTGCCCACCTCTCTCTTCTTTCTTTATTATTTTATTCGACCAATTAGACTGATAGTTAAATATATGGCACTCCCCATCATGATTAGGAAATAAATTCGCGCCCCTACTAGGAAACGAGGATTGAGTTCAATTGCCCGAGGATGGTTGGGATGGAGATCCGGGTGATACTGACGAGCAAGACGGCGAAATGCGGCTTTAATCTCCTCAATGGTAGCATCGGTGGAGACCTGAAGAATTTGGTAATAATTCCGATCTTCTTTCATAGATTACAGCTATTAATCTATTCTTGGTATGATGTAAAGTAGCAACAAGATGCCCATGAAACCAAAATTTAAAGATATCCGCGCCTGGGAACAAGCAGAAATGCTGCTCCAACCCGCTTTTATTCGGGTACTGGATAACATTCGCAAACAACTAGAGCTATCCGACTGGCGGGGTACTTTCCAGGAAATTCCCACACCCTACCCAGGGTACCACCTCTGCTTGACCAGGGAAGGTGAAAAACCAGTTGAGGTGGATATCTGGGATCTTTGTTATCAAATCTGTTTCCAACACTACCACCCCGTGGAGACGGATAGCCAGGAGGTAGATATCGACACCAGTTTAATTGACGAAACAGGGGAAGTGGATTGGCATCTTTTGGAAACTAAGGCACAGCATTGCGTCAAAGAGGTATTTGTTAATTTACCGAAATCTTTAACTGGTTCGGATTGAATGATATCATAAGCCTGTGGAGGTCTAGTATAGAAAGATGAGTAAGAAAAAGAAACGCAGGAAACATAAAGGTCCTCATTATTTTCGAGAGCCATTCAACTATCGCGGTGTCAATTGCAAAGCGGTTCCCGGTGAAAGAGCGAGGAAGCAGTGCCGTAAATGGAATAAGTTCCTCGGCAAGAGAAGCGAATTATTGAAGCAAGGCTTAGTTGCCGAAGCGGAGCAACTGGAAGCTGAGTACTGGGGGGTTAGTAAGGATGACAATTCTGATGAGACTAATATGGTCTTGGAATCTGAATTAAAAGACCCCCTTTGTGATGAGTATTGGACTCTGAGGTGAGGAGTATTATAATGGAAGGAAAGCAACTTTTACAAATAGCATCGGCAGGAATTTTGTTGTACGATCGCTCTCATTGGGGATTAATTAAAATTACCGGAGAGGATCGGTTACGCTACCTCCACAACCAAAGTACCAACGATTTTAATTCTTTGCAACCCGGACAAGGAAAGGAAACAGTTTTCATTACTTCTACCGGACGAACCATCGATTTAGCTACTGCTTACGTGACGGAAGATGCTATTTTTGTGCTGGTGTCGCCCAACCGCCGTCAGCAATTAATGGAATTATTAGATAAGTTTATCTTCCCCTTCGATCAGGTTGAATTGACCGATATATCCCCTGACTATACTGTATTTAATCTTATCGGTGCCAAAAGCGATATAAGCTTGTCAAAATTAGGGGTAGAAATCATTAGCGCTGAAGGTACTCACACCTTAGTAAATATAGCAGGGGCGGAAGTGCGGTTGGCAAAAGGTAGTGGTTTAGCTATTCCCGGCTATACTTTAATCCTACCCCAAGATAAGGCAACAACAGTAAGGGATATTATGAGAGAAAATGGCACCCAAGAGATAGGGTATCCCTCTTGGGAAATACTTCGCATTCACCAAGGAAGACCTTACCCAGATCGGGAACTGACAGAAGATTATAATCCCTTGGAAGCAGGTTTATGGCGCTGCATTTCTTTTGAGAAAGGCTGTTATATCGGTCAGGAAACTATTGCTCGTTTGAATACCTATCAAGGAGTGAAGCAGAGACTGTGGGGAGTGAGATTGCATGAGGAGGTTGCAGTGGGTACAGCGATAACATTAGATAGCAAGAAAGTGGGGATAATAACTAGCTATACAGAAACAGGGTCATTTGGTTTAGCCTACGTGCGCACTAAAGCTGGAGGTGCTGGTGATCAAGTCCAGGTGGGAGAAACCACCGCAGAATTAGTCTCCGTACCGTTTTTAACCCACGAATATTATCGTTAGTGGCGCGCAGGTTTCTTGGTAATAAGTATTTAGAAGGATATGGTTTCTACAATTGTTACCCAACCCGCAAAACTAACCCTTTCGAGATTTCTGGAGTTACCAGAAACAGAATCGGCCAGGGAGTACATTGACGGAGTGATTACTCAAAAACCGATGCCCAAGGGAACCCACAGCCGTTTACAAGCCAAACTTGTCACTGTCATTAACCAGAATGTGGAAGCTGAGAAGATTGCCTACGCTTTTCCGGAACTACGGTGTACCTTTGGGGGACGATCCATCGTTCCTGACTTGGCAGTATTCACCTAATGCCTCTCTATCTTGTGTTATAATTTCATATGGTGAGTTTTTTTTTGAAGACACGATGGAACAAATCCTGACCCTATGCGTTGGCTTAGACACTACCGATGAACAGTATAGCGCTCTAACCCCCGCCATCGATGATGCCGGGGGTGGCGTTTGTCAATGCTTGCGGCTGGATTAACGAAACAGTAAACCCTCGATTAACCAACCGGAATAGCATCCAAGCTGTCTGCTACAGGGAAGTTAAAGCTAAATTCGGGCTAACAGCCAACCATGTGGTCAGAGCTTGTGCCAGAGTAGCAGCCAATAGGTTAGCTGCTAAGGCTAAGAACAGCAAGCCTAAGGAGTTTGCCCCCACTAGCTTTGATTGCAATTCCAGGACGTTTCGGATAATTGAGAAAGGGATCAAGCGTGAGTCTGAGCACTACTGGGAAGCGGATAAAGGTCCCTATGCGGGTAAGTACATACCATATAGAACGATTGAAAGGCCAAAATCCCACTAGTGCTCAGGTTTGTCTTCATAAAGATGGGAAATTTTACCTACATGTTCAAATAAAATCGAAACCTCCTAAGGTTGGCGACACGCACGAGGTTATTGGCGTGGACTTTGGGAGGCGGGATAAGGCAGTAACTAGCACTGGCCAGTCGTGGGCAGGAGAGACTTTAAATCGCACCAGAGATAGATTTTCGCTTAGTACGGACTTCTCTCCAGAAAAAAGCGTCCCAAGGCACTCGTAGCTCCCGCCGTAGGTGTCGGGAGGTATTGAAACGGTTATCGGGAAGAGAGAGAAGATTCCAAATCTCGCGCCAAGGCGCTAAGACGCAAAGGAACACAATTACACCCCTACTGCGGGATAGCACCGTCTCCTCCTCATCCTTCGCGGGCTTTGCGTCTTTGCGTGACCAAATTTGGGTGAATCATAATGTCTCCATTCAAATCATCCGTGAAGCTATAAAGTACAAAGCCTCTATAGCTATTGAAGACCTGACAGGGATAAGGGGAAGGATTAACGCACAGCCCCGGTCAAAAACCGAGAGGAGACGCTCTAACTCGTGGGCCTTCTACCAACTCAGGCTATTTTTGGAATATAAGAGCATCCGGGAAGGGGTGAAGCTATTAACCGTCCCGCCTGCTTATACTAGCCAAACCTGCCACAAATGCCTCTCTATCCACCCAATCAAGGGAAAGTCATATAGGAATGGGAAAAGGTTTGTTTGTGAGCATTGTGGCAACAAATGTGATAAGGAAGCTCACAGAGTCACAGAGGCGCAGAGATATGACTGATCCAACTGCGGCTTAACGCTTGTTTATTCATCCTCCGTGCCTCTGCGCCTCTGCGCGCGCGGATTTGAATGGGGCACAAATGATTCGATTATGGGGTTGCATTGTAAACCAGCCCGGAGGCTCGGTAGGATTGGCTTGCCAAATCCCGCCAGGGCTACTGAAAGCCTACGCTGTAGCGCAGAGCTATGCGTAGGTAGTTTACTTGGGACCGTATTCCTTTTACCAGTATTGGCAGAGTACCAGAGAACTTTGTGTTGCCCCCTGATTGGGCAATCGAAATTCTCTCTCCTGACCTAAGTCCGAACCAAGTCATCGACAAACTCTTGCACTGTATTAACCATGGTAGTTCCTTGGGTTGGTTTCTGGATCCGAACAATGAGAGTGTTTTGGTTTTCCAAGGTGGCAAACAGCCGGAACTTTTGCGGGGTGACGCTCCTTTGTTGGTGCTTCCAGAACTTGATTTAGAGTTAACGGCAGCAGAGATTTATAGTTGGCTCATTTTGAACTAAGGCAAAAGATAGGAGCATAGGGAAATAGGGAGATAGGGGTATTGTTCGCCAAATATCCCACTCCTGCATCACACAATCAAACCTACCCATTAACCTATCTCTTACTCAGTCTCAATGGAAGAGTTTTCTTTGGCTACTTGATTTGTTGTTTCTTCGTTGGTTAATTCTTCCATAATTTCCTTCCCCTTAGCAGCCATTTGTTGGATTTGGTCTTTATATTGTGGTGGTGCAAGCTCTAAAGCCTTATTAAATAGGGGTTTGGCTTCTTCCTCTTGTCCTTGTTCTACCAAAATCATTGCCTTAGCGAGAAGGGGACGAAAATCCTGTTGATTGCTCTCAATTCCTTGGTCGTAAACAGCGATCGCTTCGGGATAGCGTTTTTGACTGGCATATATTTGACCTAGCAATAACTGTAATCCAGTAATCTTTCCTGTGTCTGACTCCTCTGAATTGGCTCGCACCTCATTGAACAGGGTATCTTCTACCAAACTGATGGCTGCTTGGGGACGGTTTTGTTTTAAGAGTAAATTTACCATTCCTACTATAGCATTCATATTTGCAGGATGGGAAACTAAAATGGTGCGATAGTTCTGAGCTGCTGACTCGTCTTCCCCAACTTGTTCTTGTGCTTGGGCTAGTAAAATTCGGTAGTCTGGTTGGTTTGGATTGAGATCCGCTAATTTTTCTAAAGGAGCGAGGGCACCAGTGATATCTCCCAGCTTCAATTTGCTCTCCAGCAGTCCTTGCAAGGCAGTCTGGTTCTCTGGTTCCCTTTCCAATACCAGTTCGTAACCTTTAGCCTGAGTTGCCAATTCTACTTGGGCTGGAGTCTCTTGAGTTTTTGTCTGGGATTGGTATCTACCGGTAGCATTACTCAGTACAGGCAGTATGGAAAAGCCGAGCAATGCTAAGATAGCCAGTATGATTACAACATATAACCAGCCATTGCGTTTAGTTTGAGATTCTTTCATTTTTTCCTTACTGGGGGTCTTGAGCTAAAAAAGACCTATCTCTAGGTAGAGAAGCCACTGGTTCCGTGAGGGTAAACTTTCCAGCCATGATCCATTGCTTTAATTCTAGGGCTACTTGTCGCGATAGAAAGATGCTAGCTACTTGAGCAACTCGCACCGTTTTCCCTTCAATGGTAATGGAACCGCTTTTTAGTTGTTTGTAACTCACTAAACCGAAAGTGGGGCGAACCCGACGGGGAATGGAGAAATCTATCACGGGAGCAACAATATCTTGGTCTTGTACTGCGCAGCGTTGCACCACTTCTTCCCCCAGTACTGGTAGGGGTATTCCTACTCCTAACATTAGAGAAGGACCGTAGTGCTTAAAGTAGCACCCCCGCACCCAACGGGAATTCATTTCTTTAGCATCCCCAATCAAAGCTAGAGTTGCAGCAGGTCCGATGGGAGTGCGATTGGGTAAGCGTTTTTGCTCTGGGTTGTGCTGAGTACCTTCCCAAGCAACATAACCAATACCCCCCCCGAGAAATATGCGACTGCCAATACCAATTAGTTCTAAATCAGGGTCGTTGAGGAGGGGTGAAATTGCCCCTGGGTTGGAGTAGACAGCATTCCCCAGTTGCGGTTGCAGGGGTCCGAGGTAGGTATATAAAGGGCGATCGCCTCCGTTGACCCCAACGATGAAATTTTGATAGAGATTGCGGGGATTAAATAAATAAAATTGATTAATCCTCTCTTTGGTGATGGTGGTTTCTAAAAAAGCTCGGGGATAACAGTCAGTCTCTTGTCCTATGGCCCGCAAATGGACTGGTTTTCCAACTATTAGGTCTTCGATGACGTGACCGCCCCCTCTTTCGCTTTCGGTCTCTGTCATCATGGTGGCTCCCAGATATAAGTCTACGGCTCCCAAACCGGGATAAGCAGGAACGTCATCCAGCCAGCACTGACGAATTTTAATCGGCGGATCTGGATGTCCTAAATTGAGGATTGCCCCAGAAGATTCCATGGGCTCGAAGGTACCTGTAGAAATGACATCTACTTCCTTATATGCCTGAGATATGCCGATTTCTTCTACTTTTGCTTTTAATTCCTCTACCGTCCAGACTACTACAGAACCCTTCTCTATCTTATCATTAATTTTTGCTATTGTGCGCATTCTCAAAAATAATTTATAACTACTTTTACACTTGTAACTGTTTGACTAACCACGAAACGACCTAATCATCCCATTTATCGAAAATATCTTTTATTATTAACTCTTTTATCCATACTTGCCCGACAACAGTCAGAGGGAGGGCGAGAAACAGTCCCAGAAAGCCGAAGAAGGTGACGAAAAATACCTGTGCTAGTAAGGTAATAGCTGGGAGAAGGGATACTTGCTGTGCCATAACTAAGGGGGTGAGGATGTTCCCTTCTACTTGCTGAATACCAATGTAGAGGAGCAGAACTGCCCACGCTTTCAAAGGTTGCTCCAACAAGGCGATCGCCATGGGGGGAACTACGCTTAAAACAGGCCCAATGTTGGGAATCAAAGCCAGGATACCTGCTAGCATTGCTTGAGAGAGAGCGAGAGGGATTCCCAGGATAAGTAGACCAATAAAACTCAGTATTGTCACTACTGCTATATTAAACAAAAGACCCTTTAGCCAGCCTTGTAATGCATCATCGCAAAGTTCAAGGATTTGATTGATTCGACGACGATAAAAGGAGGGGAATAAGCGGATAAACCCACGACGATAAGGCTGAGGATCCGCCAGGAGCATGAGGGTTATAATTAACAAGAAAAGTACATTTAAGATTACCCCCACTCCACCGGAGAAAAAGCTCCAGCCTTGGTTTAGGAGTTCGTTGAGGAGGGGTTGAATCTGCTCAAAAATCTGTTGATTCAAGTCTGGAAAAGCATTTTGCAAGGTGGGAGTCAGATTGTCTTTGACTTCATTGAGCCAATTAATCAGCTGTTCTATCCCTTCGGGAACCAACAAGGCTAGCTCTTCAAACTGACTAACAAAGGGAGGTACAATGAGCCAGAAAAATCCCCACAAAAAGATAAAGAAGACGAAAATTGTCAGGAACACGGCGTAACCCCGCTTCATCCTACCCCCCCACCTGGAGCTACTAGCTAATTTATCCCCCCACCTTTGGAACTGCTTCACTAGAAGATTGAGAGCATTGGCGAGTATTACTGCTGTAAAGAGCACCAATACCAGTTGCCGAATTTGCCAGAGAATGGATAGGGAAATGACTAAAGCGACAAAACTAATCCATTGGCCGAAATTCACTGTCTATCTCCTAGTTATAATTGCCATATCGCCACCAGAGTGCCAAACTCATCATAACAGGAAGGAGAGCAACACCCAGGGCAGCATTCCCCATTGTAGGGGCAATGGTCAGGATTGGATCGCTGTAATGTATTCCAAGGGCTAACACAGTGGAGAGCAATAAGACTTTGCCAATAAATTTAGTAGTTAGGGTCATTACTCTTGCGCTCCAGTTTACACAAGTTTTTGTTTGATAAATCCCACTAGTTGAGTTATCTGTTTTTTGAGCACTTTCATCTCCCGCTCAAGGAAGGCAATTTTTTCATTCAGGACTTGAATTTCCTCAGATGATGAGCTAGTAGTTGGGGATACAGCGATTTGAGCAGGGCGCTTCTTCGCCTTAGTCATAGCCTCCTTAATGGCGTTATGGAGCTGTTTTTGGTCGAAAGGTTTCCCTACAAAGGCAAAATACTCGAAAGGTTCGGGCAATTTGTCAGTCACCTCTTCTTTCCGTCCCGACATTACCACTAAAGGAATTGACTTCAGTCGCGGTTCCTTTTGAATTTCTTGATAAACTTGCCAGCCATTCATTTTGGGCAGCAGGAAATCCAGCATGATTAAGTTGGGATTGTCGCTACGAAGCAAATTTAATCCTTGGACACCGTCTTTAGCTTCCAGAACGTCAAAGTTCCCTTCCGGTAACATTTCTTTGACACGCATCCTAATGACCATACTGTCATCAATGACGAGGATTTTGTGAGTTGACATTCGCGACTTACTCCTTAGAGAGGGAATTATTTTGATGGTAGTTTATTCTTTCATATTAGTATAATGGTAGTATAAGCTTTTTGGAAAAACCACCCTCCATGAAGGAAACTAGGTCTCCTCTCCCTCCCTGGCTCAGACGTCCCCTTGGTACAGCTTTAGAACTTGCTCCTGTGCAGCAGATTATCAAACAACGGGGGATTCACACTATTTGTGAGGAAGGGCGGTGTCCCAATCGAGGGGAGTGTTACGCCCACAAAACAGCTACTTTTTTGCTCATGGGTCCTACTTGTACCCGTTCTTGTGCTTTTTGTCAAGTAGATAAAGGTCATGCACCCATGTCTTTAGACCCCTTGGAACCACAAAAGATAGCTGAGGCTGTGGAATTGTTGGGTTTGGACTATGTAGTTCTCACTTCTGTAGCTCGGGATGACCTGCCCGATGGTGGTGCGGGTTGGTTTGTGAAGGTGATGAGTGCTATTCGTCAGGTACATCCCGCAGTGGAGATTGAGGTCTTGACACCAGACTTTTGGAGTGGTAAGGAAGCAGTTCGCCAGCAAAGGGAGCGGGTAGCTACGGTGGTTCAGGGGAACCCTGTTTGTTATAATCATAATATCGAAACGGTGCCACGACTCCAAGGGGCGGTTAGACGGGGTGCCAACTATGAGCGCTCTATCCGCGTCTTGGCTTTGGTGAAGGAAATCAATCCAGCTATGGCTACTAAGTCTGGTTTGATGTTAGGACATGGGGAAACAGAAGGGGAGATAGGGTCAGCTATGGAGGATTTGCGGGCTGTAGGTTGTGATAGAATAACTCTAGGACAGTATCTGCGCCCTAGTTTAGCTCACCTCCCGGTACAGAAGTATTGGACTCCAGCAGAGTTTGACCGCTTGGGGGAAATTGCTCGGGACATGGGATTTACTTCGGTGCGATCTGGTCCCCTGGTACGGAGTTCCTATCATGCTCATACCTCTGCGCCCTCTGCGCCTCTGCGGTTCAACAAAAAAGATGATGTCGAAGATTTTACAGCCAGAAACTAACTATACCTTCCGCTCGTTTTTCGAGTTGTCCAATGATCCTGATGAGATATTGGCAGAGTTTGGCTATAGCTACACTCAAGGGCGACTCTCTTTACCAAAAACGGCGAAGCCTTTACCGGGGTTGGAGGATTTAAAGGGGCAAATCGAAGCAACATTACCTTATGTGCAACTGACGAGCGAAGTGGCGAAACGGGAAGTTTTGGTAGCTCCGGTGCTGCTGCGGGTGGCAACCATCTGCCGTCAGGTGTTGCGGTTTGAATATCCCCTTAAGGTGAATAATTGGCTTCAGGGTACCTTGGATTATTTAATTCGGGGGGAACAACAAGTAGTGGTTGTAGAGGCGAAGCGGGACGATCTAACCCGTGGCTTTACCCAGTTGGCGGTGCAAATCATTGCCCTGTCCATGTTAGAAAATGCGCCACAGTGGATTTATGGGGCGGTGACCATCGGCAATTTTTGGGTGTTTGGTTGTCTGGATCAGGAGATGAAGGGAGTGACTCAGGATATTGGCGGTTATCAGGTGCCGGATGATGTGGAGGATTTGGTGCGGGTTTTGGTGGGTATTTTAGAGGGTGCCTAATTATAATATAATATACAAGGTACGTGATAACTGAGAAGATGGGTTGGCAATTTTGGATTGATCGAGGCGGAACTTTTACCGATATTGTGGCACAAAATCCTGAAGGTGGCTTAGTGGTTCATAAACTGCTCTCAGAAAACCCGGAAGAGTATGAAGATGCTGCTTTGCAAGGTATTCGGGAAGTAATGGGGATACCCCTGGATACTCCTATTCCTACAACAGAAATTGACGCTATTAAAATGGGAACCACAGTGGGGACCAATGCTTTGTTGGAGAGGAAAGGGGAACGGATAGTTCTCGTTATTACCCAAGGTTTTGGGGACGCACTGCGTATTGGTTATCAAAATCGCCCGGATATTTTTGCTCAAAAGATAATCTTACCCCAAATGCTCTACGAACGGGTAATTGAAGTGGAAGAACGGTGCGATGCACAGGGAAAGGTACTGATTCCTTTAAATATAGCTCAGGTTACAGCAGATTTACTAGCAGCATATCATGCAGGAATTCCCAGTTGTGCTATTGTTTTAATGCATGGTTATCGCTATCCCCACCATGAAAAACAAATAGAGGCGATCGCCAGAAAAATAGGTTTTCACCACATCTCTGTTTCCCACAAAGTTAGTCCCTCCATGAAATTAGTTAGTCGGGGGGATACTACTGTGGTGGATGCTTATTTATCTCCTATCCTCCGTCGTTACGTAAACCAAGTTCAAACCCAACTGGATCAGACCAAATTAATGTTTATGCAGTCTAACGGTGGGTTGGTTGATGCTAACTCTTTTCAAGGTAAAGATAGTATTTTATCTGGTCCTGCTGGGGGTATTGTGGGGGCAGTGAAAACCAGTGAGAGAGAGGGATTGAAGAAAATTATTACTTTTGATATGGGGGGGACATCTACTGACGTTGCTCATTATGCAGGGGAGTATGAAAGGAGTTTGGAGACAGAAATAGCGGGGGTTCGTCTCCGCACCCCCATGATGTCTATTCACACTGTTGCTGCTGGGGGTGGTTCTATCCTGGAATTTGACGGTGCTCGGTATCGGGTTGGACCTGAATCAGCGGGGGCTAATCCCGGTCCTGCTTGCTATGGGAAGGGTGGTCCTTTAACTGTTACTGATTGTAACGTGATGGTGGGGAAATTGCAACCAGAATTCTTTGGCAATTTGTCTTTGGATAAGGAGGTGATTAGAGAAAAATTTAGACAACTGACGGCTGAGATTAAAGATAATCGTACCCCGGAACAAGTAGCAACGGGATTTTTGGCCATCGCTGTGCAAAAAATGGCCAATGCTATTAAAAAAGTCTCCCTCCAAAGGGGTTATGATGTTACTGAATATACTCTTTGCTGTTTCGGTGGTGCTGGGGGACAGCACGCTTGTTTAATTGCAGATGCTCTTGGCATAAAACAAATAATTATCCATCCCTATGCTGGTGTTTTGTCTGCCTATGGGATTGGTTTGGCTGATAGGCGCATTCTGCGACAAAAAGCAATGGAAGCTGTTTTAACTTCTGCCTTAATTCCCCATTTAGATAATATTTTAGCAGCATTAGTTGAAGACTGTCAAGGTGAATTAAAAGAAACAAGGGAAATTATCATCCGACATCAAGTATATCTCAAATATGAGGGAACTGATAGTACTATTCTGGTGAATTTTGAGGATGTTGCGGGGATGAAACAGCAATTTGAATCTATACGTCGGCAGCGTTATGGTTTTATTGTCCCGGAAAAACAATTAATTGTGGCAGAAGTTGGGGTAGAGTTAATTTGTCCTACTTTTATAAAAACAGTTACCAGTCACCAGTTACCAGTTACCAGCACCTGCCCAGTAGGTAGGGTTCCTATGTATACTAAAAATCAATGGTGGGATACTCCTGTATTCTATCGGGAAAGTTTGCGGGATGGAGACGTTATTGCGGGTCCAGCTATTATTGTTGAGGGTACAGGTACTAATGTTATTGAACCTGGTTGGGAAGGGGTGGTAACCAGGGGGAATAATTTGTTCTTGATTGCGAAGCTTTGCGAAGCTTTGCGAAGCTTTGCGAAGCAACCGCCCTTGGCGTCCCGCAGATACACGCAGATAGGGGATGGATCCCCCCCAGCCCCCCGATCCCCCCTTGATCCCCCCGCTACGCGGGGGGTGACGAGGGGTGCCGTCAGGCGGGGGGCTCAAAGGGAGCGTGATCCTGTATTGTTGGAGATATTTAATAATCTGTTTCGTTCTATTGCTGAACAAATGGGGACGACTTTGCAAAATACCAGTTATTCGGTTAATATTAAGGAAAGGTTGGATTTTTCCTGTGCTATCTTTGATGGGGAAGGTAAATTAGTGGCAAATGCACCCCATATTCCTGTCCATCTTGGTTCCATGAGTCACAGTGTCCGCAGTTTAATTGCTACTGTGGGAGAGGGGATGAAACGGGGAGATGTTTATATTGCTAATAACCCTTATAATGGGGGAACTCACTTACCAGATATTACAGCGATCGCCCCTGTTTTTGTAGAGAATGAATCTCAGCCTCTCTTTTACGTCGCTTCTCGGGGACACCACGCTGATATTGGGGGTATTACTCCCGGTTCTATGGCTCCTCATAGTAAGATTATAACGGAAGAAGGGATTTTAATTGATAATTTTCAGTTAATGGAAGGGGGAAATTGGCGGGGAGAAAAGTTGGTGGCGTTGTTGGAGGGTGGGAAGTATCCAGCCCGGAATAGTGGGCAAAATATGGCTGATTTACAAGCTCAAATTGCTGCTAATGAGAAAGGAATGAGAGAGTTGGAGTCTATGGTGGAGTATTATGGCACTTCCACTGTTAAAGCTTATATGGGTTACGTCCAGGATAATGCTTCGGAATGCGTGGTTCGGGCGATGGCAGGTCTGGAAGATGGCAGTTTTAGCTGCGAGTTGGATCAGGGGGGTAAGATTTGTGTTACAATCACAATTAATCGGGAAAGTGATAGGGCTAAGATAGATTTTGGGGGCACTTCTGGTCAACTTGAGAGTAATTTTAATGCTCCCGCAGCAGTTTGTCAAGCAGCAGTTTTATACGTCTTTCGCACTTTAGTAAAAGATGACATTCCCTTGAATGAAGGTTGTTTGCGACCATTAGATATTATAATACCCCCTGGGTGCATGTTAAATCCCGAATATCCAGCAGCAGTAGTAGCTGGGAATGTGGAAACTTCCCAAAAGATAACAAACTGTCTTTATGGTGCCTTAGGAATAATGGCTGCTAGTCAGGGGACTATGAATAATTTTACCATTGGCAATGAGCAATATCAATATTACGAAACAATTTGTGGTGGTTCCGGTGCGGGGGTTGATTTTGAGGGTACAGACGCTGTGCAAACTCATATGACTAACTCTCGTCTTACGGACCCGGAGGTGTTAGAATGGCGTTTTCCTGTACTTTTGGAAAGTTTTGCTATTCGTCCCCATAGTGGGGGGAAAGGACGTCATAGGGGTGGGAATGGTACGGTGCGACGGATTCGTTTTTTGCAAGCTATGACTGGGAGTATTTTATCCGATAGTCGAGTTATTGCTCCCTTTGGTTTAAAAGGGGGTAGTCCAGGAGCTGTGGGGAAAAATTGGGTGGAAAGAAAAGATGGTACTGTGGTAGAATTGGGTGGTACGGCTACAGTTGAAATGGAACCAGGTGATACTTTCGTTATTGCTACCCCAGGAGGTGGAGGATATGGCAGTTAGCACGTACCTTGACAGTGGATGGTATTAAACCGCAGAGGCGCAGAGGGCGCAGAGTAAAGAGAAGAGAGGTAGGGTGCCGTCGATGACGCCACCGAACAACGCTATAAAACCCACCCCGATTATTCATCCCCGATTATTCATCAAGGATATTTTTTGTACGGATTATTTATTAAATGGTTAATAGCTGTGCTAAAATTATTACTATAGATTTGGTAACTGTGGCATGTTTCTTATTCCTCTAATTTTTCTCACTGCTCCTTTTTTTTCCCTGTTCCCCTCCCTAACCAAATAGTTGCCAATCAGTTTGACCCTCTCTACCTAGAGGAGAAACAACTCCCCAGGGAGACTGAGAAAGTCCCCCAAGACGCCAAAGCCTACTATAATCGAGGTAACGTCTACTATGAACTAGAAGACTATCAAAGAGCGATCGCCGACTATAATCAAGCTATTATCCTGAACCCCCAATACGCCCCAGCCTATAATAATCGAGGTCTAGCCTACCATGAACTAGGAGACTATCAAAGAGCGATCGCGGATTTCAGTCAAGCTATTACTCTTAATCCTCAATTCGCCCTAGCCTATGGTAATCGAGGTAACACCTACCATGAACTAGGAGAGTATGAAAGGGCGATCGCGGATTTCACTCAAGTTATTACTATTAATCCTCAATTCGCCGTAGCCTATAATAATAGAGGTCTAGCCTACTCTAAATTAGGAGACTATCAAAGAGCGATCGCGGACTATAATCAAGCTATTACCCTGGACCCCCAATACGCCCTAGCCTATGTTAGTCTAGGTAACATCTACTCTAAACTAGGAGACTATGAAAGGGCCATCGCTGATTTCGCTCAGGCTATTACTCTGAATCCTCAATTCGCCTTAGCCTATTATAATCGAGGTGTCACCTATTATGAACTAGAAGACTATGAAAGAGCCATATCCGACTATAATCAAGCTATTACCCTGGACGACAAAGACGCCGTAGCCTATATTAGTCGAGGTCTCACCTACGAGAAACTGGGAGATTATGAAAGGGCGATCGCGGATTTCACTCAAGCTATTATTCTGGACGACAAAGACGCCGTAGCCTATTATAGTCGAGGTTACACCTATCATGAACTGGGATACTATGAAAGAGCCATAGCCGACTATAATCAAACTATTACCCTGAATCCTCAATACGCCGCAGCCTATGGTAATCGAGGTTGGATCAGAAACTTACAAGGAGATAAAGACGGAGCAATTAAAGACTTGGAAACAGCAGCCAACCTATTTCAAAAACAGAGAAACATTGCTGGTTATAATAAAACACAAGAACTACTCAAAAAACTAAGAGGAGAATAAATATTAACCCCACCTTATAAAACCCATAAAAACCCATTATGAAAGGGCGATCGCTCTTCAGGAAAGTTGGTGGGCAATGCCACTATAATAAATATAATATACAAAAAGACGGGTGGTGAATCAGGGATGAAAAACACTCAACTAGAGAGAAGTACTAAGCCAAAAGCTAGAGAGATTATTCGTAGATGATAAATAGCTTTAAGTGCAAAGACACTGAAAAGCTCTATAGGCGAAAGTTTGTTAAGAAATTTTCTGGCTTTGAAAGAGCTGCTCTCAAACGTTTGCGGATTCTCGATAGTGCTGACAGGCTGGAAGCTTTGGCTGGTTTGCCCAGTAACCGTCTGGAAGCGTTAAAGGGGAACAGGAAAGGTCAATACAGTATTCGCATTAACGACCAATGGCGGGTCTGTTTTCGGTGGAAAGAAGGAGCCTATGATGTGGAAATTGTTGATTATCACAGTGGAGGTAAGTCATGAATGAAGATCGAGAACCGATTCACCCAGGGGAGATTCTGGCGGATGAACTGTCCGAAATTGGCATCAACGCCTCCCAGTTTGCCCAGAAGATTGGTGTGTCAGAGAACTGCATTAACCAGATTGTGCGGGGTAAGGGAAGCATTACGGCGGATATAGCCCTAAGGCTAGGTAAATTTTTTAATACTGGGGCAAAACTGTGGCTTAATCTGCAAAATGCTTATGAATTGGATGTTGCCCAGGATAAAATTGGAGAGCAACTTGATAGGATCTTTCCTTATCAATCCCAGGATTCCCCGTCTGTTGAAACATCATGGATAACCTAGCACAGTAGGGTGGGCAGTTCACCTTCCATGAACTCTTTCTAAGTTATATGAAATACGAAAATAGTAGGAGAGATCCCTCTAAATACCCCTTAACAGGCCGGGGGAGGGATCCACCTAAATTAACAAGATTGTGTTGGTGGGCGATGCTTATTTTATTATAGGTGGTAAGATTAAAATTTTGTAGGTTTTTTATGTTAGTTCGCAATTTATTTGTGGGTGATAAGTGAAAGAGTTACTTAATATATAGTAGTGTTGGGTTTCGTTCCTCAACCCAACCTACGACTACGACTTATAGATTATGGAAACACCAACTGACGAATATGATAGCCCATGGAAAGAGATAATCGAAACTTATTTTCAAGAATGTATCGAATTCTTCTTTCCTGTAGCTGCCAATGAGATAGACTGGAGTAAAGGCTACATTTTCCTAGATAAAGAATTACAGAAAATCGTGCGAGACGCAGAATTAGAGCGAAGATATGTAGATAAACTAGTGAAAGTGTGGCTCAAAAACGGTTCCGAGCAATGGGTATTAATTCACTTAGAAGTGCAAGGAGAACCTGAAACAAACTTTGAAGGACGCATATACGAATACCACTCCCGTCTCTTTTTGAGTTATAATTGCCCTGTAGCGAGTTTTGTCATTTTAGGAGACGATCGCCCTCAATGGAAACCGCAAGAATACAAGAAGGACATCTGGGGTTGTGAAATAACCTTCAAATTCCCCATGGTGAAACTACTAGACTATAATGAAAAGTGGGCTGAACTAGAAAATAGCACCAACCCCTTTGCTACAGTAGTAATGGCGCACCTAAAAGCGAAAGAAACACTGAAATTTGGTCCAGAAGGCTTAGAATTGTTGCCGGAAATCGCCAAGATTGGTGATTTAGAGGTATTATCAGCAATTAAAGAAGGAATTAAAAAGGGAAATAATCTGAAACAATTGCGCTCCTATTATCAATAAACATGGTATAATGTGGGAGTGCGTTGGTTTTGGTGAGCGATGCCCACCCTACTATGGAAGAAAAACATGTACGAACGGATATTGCGCTTTCTCGGATCAATTAAACTCGCAGTTCCCCTTTTAACAGTGATTATCGGCATTTTAATTTGGGGAACTTTTTACGAAGCCAAGGTGGGTTCAGCCACAGTACAATACGAAGTCTATAAGAGTCCTTGGTTTGGCGCCTTAATGTTTCTGCTGGCCCTAAACTTAGCAGTGGCAGCCTTAAATCGTTACCCTTGGCGGGGTGCAAGGAAAATAGGCTTTGCCATCGCCCATTTAGGCATTATAGTCATAATAGCAGGCTCCGCAGCAGTAATTCATTTGGGAGTGGAAGGAGTTATTCCCTTGCGCACCGATAGCGGTTTGAATAACGAAATTCGTGTTGAGGGAGACTTCTTGGAAGTCATGGATCCCCAAGGAAAGATAAGTCAGGCAGATTTATTTATTAAACCCAATGGTTCAGTAAATGTGAGTCAAGTTGGGGGAATCTCCTTAAGAGGTTACACTAACAATGCCATTGAGACAATCAAGTTTGTGGAAGCAGGAACGGCCAATAATCTAGCAGTGCGCTTGAGTTTCCACAGCAATAACATGGGACAAAACCTAGAAACATGGTTAGCACAAGCCCCGGAAGAGTATTATAAGGTGGGAATTGGTCCTGCTGAATTAGAATTGGTAACCGTAGCCAATGAAACGGAACTGGAAGCAGCCCTATCCCCCCCTGTCGAGGAAAATCCTTATCCTTGGGGACAGTTGAAAATCACCTCTTCTGAAGGAGAAATCGGGGATATCCCCGTCAAGGAAAATCTAGCCCAGAACCTTACCTTAGAGGATAACATCCAAATCAAAATTATTAATTTCTGGCCTGATTTTCAGATTGATGAAAACCGACAACCCATTACCCTCTCTTCCTTAGTGAGAAATCCGGTGGTACAATTGGAAATTGAGGCACCAGAGGGCCGAGAACGGATGTTTTTGTTCGGGAGAGGGGATTTTGCCCCTATTCGCTACTTGGTATCGGGAGAAGCAATTTCATCAGTGGATCTCAGTTATGAAGTCCAACTCCAACCCACAGAAGATTATTTCCGGGTCATTGCCACCCCCACAGGAGAATTATACTACGCTGCCCATTCTTCAAAGGGATTTAAATCCGGTAGTCTAGAAATAGGTACCCCCACCAATCCTGGTTGGGCAGATTTTCAGATTACCCTAGAAGAAGTCATTCCTCACGGTCAACCTCAACCACAAGTAGTCCCGGTAAATAATCCCCAAGTTCAAGGTATACCGGCTCTTTTGGTAAAAACAGAAGAGAAAACCAAGACCTGGTTACCTTGGGGAGAAGCAAAAACAATTCCCACCCCAGAGGGGGAAGCTTTTGCAGCTTTTGGGCCAAAATTAATCCAATTACCCTTTCAGATCGCCCTGGAGGACTTCATCATCGATCGCAATGAAGGAGAAGACTCCATCGCCATGTGGACCAGCAAAATTCGCATTGAAGACCCAGAACAGGGAATTGTCACCCGACGGAATGTTTGGATGAACCACCCCACCTGGTATAAAGGCTGGAAAATAGCCCAAGCCTCTTGGGATCCCAACGACTTGCAACAATCAACCCTCCAAGTGAAGCGAGAACCCGTCTGGGTTACCAGTCTCACCTGGAGTGGATCTGCCCTCATTGTTTTGGGTATCATTATCATGTTTTACGGTCCAAGTTTAAACAGCAACCAGTAACCAACCCACAATTACACATCTTCCTCTCTCCCCTCTTCCTCTGCGCCCTCTGCGTCTCTGCGGTTCATTCAAAAAATATCATCACCAAAGGAAACCATGAAGCTGTTAAAATTTTTAATCGGATTTTGTCTAGGTCTTTTAATCTTAATACTGCCCTTGAGTCAATGGCAGGTATCAGATTTAGAACCATTACAAACCCTCGCCGTACAACTAGACGGTCGCAAAAAACCCTTAGATACAGTAGCACGAGAGCAGGTAACCCAAATTTACGGTTCCACCCACTACCGTCAGGATAATGGGGAAGTGCAGGACTATTTTCCCACTTATCTCTCCCTTTGGTTCAACCAGCGAGACTGGAACCAAGAACCATTCATTCTCTTTAGTTATCGTCCCCTCAAAGAACAAGTGGGTCTGGACCCAGAAAGGAAGTATTTCAGCTTTCAGGAACTTATCTCCTCCGACCTACCTAGTATCTTTAATAGTGCCAAGGAGAAGGAAGGTCAGGGTTTGGATTTAACTAGGGACGAACGGGAAGCTTTAACCGTTGCCGATCGCATGACTTTGATGGTTAACATAGTGGGAAATGATAATCTCCCCTTCATACCCCACCCCTCGGATATCAAAGGTAAATGGGTCGGTTTTGAAGCAGGAGAGACTTATTATCAGCCCTCCCAAATGGTGCCCATACGAGAAGCATACCAAAATATCAAAAGTATTTATGGTGAAGAACCCGATAATCTGGCAGCCTTAGCAGCCATGGGGAGCAACCTAGGAGAGCAACTGCGGGAACTGAGTCCAGAGATTTATCCAGCCCCTGGACTGCTCCAAAGGGAAGTTAACTTTTCAGCCTTACATCCTTTTGGTAAGGCTTGGAAGTTATACATACTAGCTTTCCTGGCCATGGTTTTCGGGATCTGGTTTGAGCAACTGGACTTTTACTGGGGATCCATAGGGATTTTTGTTGCCGGTCTAGCCATTCAAAGCTATGGTTTTATCGAAAGAATGACCATTGCAGGACGTCCACCGGTAACCAATATGTACGAGTCCGTAGTGTGGGTAGCATTTGGGGTTGCTGCCGTTGCCCTGCTCTTTGAACTAATTTACCGAGCGAAATACTACCTTTTAGCAGCAGCTCCCTTAGCCGCAGCCTCCCTAGTATTAGCCGATAGTCTTCCTGCTATCCTCGATCCTAGCATTAAACCCTTGGTTCCCGTACTGCGGGATAATTTCTGGCTCAGCATTCACGTACCCACCATTACCCTCAGCTATGCTAGTTTTGCCCTAGCCATGGGTTTGGGTCATATTATTCTGGGCTACTATCTCTTTGCTCCCCAAGCTGAAGACAAGATTACCAGTCTTTCCCGCTTAAATTATCGCGTCCTTCAGGTGGGAGTGTTGCTCCTCACTACAGGAGTCATTCTCGGGGGCATTTGGGCACATTTCGCCTGGGGTCGCTTCTGGGGTTGGGATCCCAAGGAAACCTGGGCTTTAATTGCTTTACTCTCTTACTTAGTGCCCTTACACGGTCGTCTGGTGGGTTGGTTGAGCAATTTCGGCATGGGAGTAGCTAGTGTGGTGTGTTTCAATAGTGTCATAATGGCTTGGTATGGGGTCAACTTTGTCCTCGGTCAGGGTTTGCACAGTTATGGCTTTGGGACTGGGGGTTCGGAGTTGATTATTGCTAGCCTAGTAGGAGTAGATTTACTCTTTGTCCTTGCTGCTACTGCCAGACATAAAGGTTGGTTTGCCAAATCAGAATCTGCTGTTTCCCAGTCACCACAAGTATAACAGTTACCAGTTACCAGTTATAGCAATCGCCCTGGCGATCGCTATAATGATAAATTCTGGAGGTTAATATGGAGCGTCGTCAATTTTTAGGTTTGTTTGGTGTTGGTGCTTTAGCAAGTTCTCTCCCAGCGGTTCTCGCTGCTTGTTCACCAGAACAAAGCACCGCTCCCACTCCAGAAGCAAGTCCCGGTGCAGACGGTTTTTTAGAAGTGGGTACGGTGGCTGAATTAGATCAGGAAGGTAGCATTCTGAATAAAGAATTTGAACTCATTGTTGTCCGCAACCCAGAGGATAATAGTCTGATAGCCCTCAACCCGGAGTGTACCCACCAAGGTTGTACCGTTGCTTGGGATAAAAGCGCCCAAAATCTCGCCTGTCCCTGTCATGGGTCTAAATTTGCAGCAGACGGTGGGGTAGTAAATGGATCTGCTAAAAAACCTTTAGCTAACTATGTAGTTAAAGAAGAAAACGGTTCTATCTTCGTCAAAGTAGCTTAAATTGTACGAATTTACTCTCTCTGTGGTTTATTAAATTAAAAGGTAGTGATGCACAGTAATGGTATACTCCATTACGATTATATTGACAATAAAATGAGCAAAACCTCACAATTCAAAAGTCGATATCACGAGTCGCGGATAAAATTTATGGCGACAGGGCAATCCCCAAGAAGCTCAGTCATTTACTCTCAAGCACCTTACGGTCGAGGTAACAGACTTATTTTTCCCTTTCTGATTGATAGTTGGGAGCATTTTTACTACATCGACTTTCCACTAGAGTTAGAAAACACAGAAGAAACTCACTCGTCTATTCTAGTAGGAATAGCGATGTCTGAAATCTACCGCCTTTGTGAAATATGTACTCCAAAGATAGTGGAAATACCTTGGTATGGCTGTCTTCAGTGGGAATCAGATTGGTGGAATGAGGATATTTACTGGTATCTTCAGCAAAAGTTTTATCTAGAACAGTGGGACTGGGATAAAATGCCTCAAATCAAGTTTTCCACTAATTATGTAGAAGATTTTCGGTCTTCATCAGTCCACGATAGCTACCTTCTTGCTGTTAGTGGTGGTAAGGAAAGTACATTTGCATTTGAGTGGATGCAGCAAGCTAATCTTCCTGTGGAAGCATTTACTTTACACAACGCTGGAGGAATATTAGGAAATAATTGGCTGCGGAAGTTTCCAGTGTTCGAGCACATTAGAAATCAATCTCACTTGTGGGAAATACAAGCCCATCCCCAGGAAGATCCATCTGAGCATTTTGCTTACAAGGGAGTTCGCAACGACCCAACAATCACCAATGCACTTTTCATTATGATGATAATTGCGATCCAGCAGGGACATCGGTTTCTTGTCTTGGCAAATGATAAAAGTTCCAATGAATCTAATGCCACTTATAATGGGCACGAAGTTAATCATCAAAGCGCAAAAGGCACGGCTTATATAAAACGTTTTAACGAATTTTTAGAGTTGAAAGGGTTGCCATTTAGGTATGTTAGTATCGCCGAATCAATTTATTCAATTGCTACAGTCGCTCAGCTTTCTGTTTGGAACAAAAGTATTTTGAAAGATTTGACTTCGTGCAACGAAGCACAATGGGATATAGGAAGTTATCGATGGTGTTGTGACTGCCCAAACTGTGCTTTTTCTTATGTTTTAATCGAGGCAGCAACCGGTTATGATTTTGCCATTCAAGTAGTAGGAGGAGACTTGTTAAGCGTTAAAAAACTAGAGGAGGTTTGGAGGCGTTTATCAGACTCAAACTCTGAAAAGCCATTTGAATGTATTGGTGAACAACGGGAAACTTTAATGGCTCTAGCAAAATGCAAAAAGCAGCGTCTTAAAAATGGTCAACCTCTGGGTTTCCTGGCTCAGATACCTAATATTGAGTTCGATGAATCTTTACTAATAATATCTACTCCTCGGAATATTCCGAAGCAACATCAAGACAAACTAAATTTAGTTTTAACCAAGCCTGCTACCATTTAATGTAGTTTGCAAATTGTAGGGTGGGCAAATATAAATTTTTGATAAATTAATCTAAATTTTACCCGCAAGGTTTCTTCCAAGCATTAATTTCTTCTCCTAACCAATATTTCTCAGTTTTAGTTAGTAAACCGCCAAATTCTGCTATTATTGCTTTAGGTTCATCATAAAGTTGACGTTCAGTATTTTCTTTATCAAAGAAAAATCGCTGGATCTGTAAGTAGGAGCTATTAGCGTTAAGTTCTATGGTAGTTTTGAGTAAAAGATGACCCAATGTTTTCTTTCTTCTCTCTTCTCCATTATAATATACATCGGCGAAAAGTAATATGACAGCTAGGAACAAACCCCATCTCAATCTGAAGTCGAAAAGAGAGTATAATAGTGCTGCTAGTAATAAACCTATTCTACCGAATTTAAGCCAAAATAACATTGATTCTTTAGTCAACCAATAATTTTGCAGTATCATTAAGATAACATAGAGAATGACTCCAAAGATATTGGTAGACGCACCCACAGCAAATAAAGTAACAAATAATCCTCCGTACCAAGCTAACATAGCCAAGGGTAACCTTTTTTCATAACGACGGCGACGGAAAGCAGGAGGAATGGTAATAGTTAACTTTTCCGGGCTTTTCTTGAGAATAATGGATGTATAAGGTGGACGAATTTCTTTGAGACTGGGATAATCTTTTAAGGATAAATTACCCTTTAATATAGCTTGAGCAATTTTAGCTGAAGGAAGGCGATTATCTTGATCATGTTGGATAAGTCTGTCTAGCCATTTGGCGAATTTTGGGGTTATTTTAACATGGAGGCAGAAGTTGATTTTGAGGTTATTTGGATCGGTAAGTTCGTCGGGATGTTTACCAGTTAAGAGGAATAACAAAGTGGTTCCCAACCCATATAAATCGGTAGTTAGGTTAGCACCCCCCTGTAACTGTTCTGGTGCTGCATATCCTGGGGTTACCACAGCGAGAGTACCTGTTACAGTGTGGCGAAATTTATCTCTAACAGTACCGAAATCAACCCAAAAAAGTTGTTTGTTGGTTGGGTTATAAATGAGGTTTTGGGATTTAATATCCCTGTGGAACACTGGAGGGTTTTGCTCTTGTAAATAGATGAGGATATCTAAAATTTTGCCGGCAATTTCTTTGACGGGATCTTCGTCTGGGAGCCAACCATTTTGAACTAGGGTAGAGAGGGGTTTTCCAAGGGCTAATTGTTGAACGATACAGAAGAGGCGATCGGTTTCTGTCTCTATTTCAAAGTGCTCAATGTATTTGGGAATACCAGAGTTATTCAGTTTTTTGAGACTTTTCACTTCCTGTTGAAATAAATCTGTCTTATCCCAATTTCTTAGTTGTTTCCAGGAGAGAACTTTCACAGCGACTTGTTTCTGAGTTTCCAAGTCTTTCGCTTCATAGGTTGTCGCACTTGCTCCTGCTCCCAGTGGGTGGAGAAGGTCGTAGCGATCGCCTATTATTGTTTTGGGGGTTAAAATGGTCATTTTTTTTCTCCCTATTTTATTCTTGTTCTACATTATACGACAAAAACCGACAAATCATCCGTACTTATCTGTGTTAATCTGTGTTTATCTGTGGTTACTTATTTCCCAAAACGCTCTAGGATCTGCTGACGGGATAAACTGGATAATTGCAGTAAGAGAGAGGCAAAATCTTCCCTTGATAATTCTAACATGGGGACGATCGCTTCTTTCAATTCCGGATCTAAATCACCAAAACTATTTTTGAGCCAAGTTTCTAGGAGCGCGTAACGTTCCTCTTGGATTCCCTGCTGCATTCCCTGTTGGATCCCCTGCTGCATTCCCTGTTGGATCCCTTCTTTTACTGCTTTTTCCCTGTCTTCGATATAAAGTGGTGATAAGCGCATAACTAACTCCTGATCTTCTTTATATTTTGTTCTGTTTGCTTCCAAATCTTTAAAGAGACTGTAAAATACTTGCAGGGTATTATTTCGGAAAGGATTGTTTTTTGGTAAACGCTCCAACTCATCAATTGCTCCTTCTTGCACTTTTCCCTTTCCTAAAAGTCTTAACCACAGAGTATCCTCTTGTTGCGGTAACTGGTGAATTATTATAATTAGGGAATTCGCCATAGAAACCATTGTTTCACCCGTTTCTACCCGACTATCATTGAGAGACTGTATTATCTCAAACATAGTAGAGCGCTCTTCTCTACTAGTAGCAATATAATCAGCTAGGAGTTTTCCTAATTCGGCAATTTGGCGATCGCTAGCTTGTCTTTCCCTTTTGAGTTGGGCAATTTCGGTGCTATTCGCTTGTGCTGTTCTTGCTACGGAATTTATCAATTGACGACTTTCCTTGATTTCTTTCGCACTGGTTTCCATAAAGGAATTTAGCAGTTGACGACTTTCTTGAAGTCCTTCTTTTAGTGCAGCGGTTTCTTTCGCACTGGTTTCCATAAAGGAATTTAGCAGTTGACGACTTTCTTGAAGTCCTTCTTTTAGTGCAGCGGTTTCTTTCGCACTGGTTTCCATAAAGGAATTTAGCAATTGACGACTTTCTTGAAGCCCTTCTTTTAGTGCGGCGGTTTCTTTCGCACTAGTTTCGACAACGGAATTTATCAGTTGACGACATTCTTGGAGTTCTTTCGCACTTGTTTCCACATAAGCTGCTACTAGAGCTTCTATGCGATCGAGACGGGAGGATCCGGGATTATCCATGGACTATTCCTTAATACTACTGTTTAAATTGTACTATCGGTGCTGTTGGTTCGTGCTATGTTCATTTGAATGTTTCGCGCAAATACGCAAAGACGCAAAGGGGGGAGTAGGGGATGGTTTATTCTTTAGCCCCGTGTTTTTTGAGGAGTTCCACTATTTCCGTCCTCCTCTTGGAAACTGCCACAAGCAAAGGAGTATCGCCATTATAAGTCTTAACATTAACGTCAGCCTCGTTGGCAATAAGTAGTTCGACTACCTCCTTCTTTCCGTAATAAGCTGCCTCATGGAATCGGTGCTGTTGGTTCGTGCTATGTTGGTTTGGATGTTTCGCGCAAAGGCGCAAAGACGCAAAGAGGGGAGCAAGAGGTGGTTAATATGTGGCACCGTGTTGTTTGAGGAGTTTCACTATTTCTATCCTCCCCCTAGCTGCCTGGAGAGGAGTTTCGCCATTATAAGTCTTAGCATTAACATCAGCCCCGTTAGCTATGAGCAGTTGGACTACCTCCTTCTTTCTCTGATAAGCTCCGTAATAGAGAGGAGTCGCACCATCATTAGTCTTAGCATTAACGTCAGCCTCGTTGGCAATAAGTAGTTCGACGACCTCCTTCTTCCCGTAATAAGCTGCCTCATGGAGAGGAGTTTGGCCGCTATTATCCTTAGCATTAACATCAACCCCCTTAGCAATGAGTAGTTCCACTACCTCTTTGTTACTTATAGAAGCTGCCGTATGGAGCGGAGTTTCGCCATCTTTATCCTTAGCATTAACGTCAGCCCCCTTGACGATAAGTAGTTCCATTATTTCCTTATTCCACCTTGCCCTATAGAGAGGAGTCCAGCCAAATTGATTCTCCGCATTAACATCAGCACCCTTAGCAATGAGTAGTTCTATTATTTCCTTCCTCTTCTCATATAATGCCTTATGGAGAGGAGTTTCGCCATAATTAGTCTTAGCGTTAACGTCAGCTCCGTTAGCAATGAGCAATTCGACTATTTCTTTATTAGCTTCCAAAGCTGCATTATGGAGAGGAGTCCAGCGATATTCATTCTTAGCATTAACATCAGCCCCGTTAGCTATGAGTAGTTCTAATATCTCTTGGCTCTCCATAGAGACAACCCAAAACAGACACTTTGAAAAAGCAGGAACACTCCCCCCCTGTTCCAAGAAAGAGAGAGTTACCTCTTCATTCTCACACAGTTCCTCAGGATAAAATCCCAAACGACTCAAAAATACCCACTTATAAGCATTCAGACCATAGACAACCAGAAAACCAGCCACTCCCACACCTAATAAACTCATTCCTCCTTGTAACCAACCGATCCACTCTCCCTGAGGTAAGGGTACAACGAAGGGAGAACGACGTAAAGCAGTAAGAGAGTCTCGTGCTGTAGGAAAGCGATCTTCTGGAATAGGTTCTAACATCTTCTGTAACCAATCAGCGAACCCAAAGAACCCAAAGGAAACATTCACATAGTTCCGAATCTCTATTCTCAGCTCACCTTCTGACAACTCAGCGGGGTTACGATGGGTAAGGAGGAACAAAACCGTGGCTCCCAAACTATACAAATCCGTAGCAGGAATAGCTTTACCTACCCACTGTTCCGGGGCTGCATAACCAATAGTTCCCACAGCAGTACTTCCCCCCATCAAGGTAGTATAATAGGTGTGCTGTACAGCACCAAAGTCCACCAAGAAGATTTTTCCTTCTTCCGTTCTGATTAAATTTCCCGGTTTTATATCCCGATGAATCACGGGAGGTTTTCTACTATGTAAATAGATGATAATCTCCAGAACCTGCTGGGCGATGTCTTTAACTTCCTTTTCCCTTATCCTTTTCCCTTCTTTTACCCACTTAGCTAAAGATTTACCCGGTGCTAATTCCTCGACAATATGGAAATTGGCGTCAGTGTCTGTTTCTGTGGTAAAATAGTCCAGGTATTGAGGAATAGCGGAGTGATTTAATTCCCGTAAAACCTCTGCTTCTCGTTCAAAGAGTTCAATGTGCTTCCAGTTTCCAGACTCCCGTAAAGATAAAGTTTTCAGAGCAACTGTTTTCCCAGTTTCTGTGTCTTGGGCTTTATAGGTAATACTGCTACCACCTTCACCTAGTTTACCTAGAATACGGTAGCGTTGATTGATAATTTGTTCCTTTGTAATCATTGTTTTATTTTATGAGGATGTCTCGCGCAAAGGCGCAAAGGCGCAAAGGGGGAGGCGGTATTCTTATTCTACATTATATAACAAAAATTAGCCAATTATCCGTACCTATTTGCAATTATCTGCGTACACAGCGGTTCAAATTAATCAGTCATATGTTGGACTAAGTCTACTAACTGAGACAGAGAATTCGCCATGGAAACCATTGTTTCACCCATTTCGACTCGGCTATCATTGAGAGACTGTATCATCTCAAATAGGGTAGAGCGCTCTTCTCTACTAGTTGCAATATAATCAGCTACAGTGTTTCCTAATTGGGCAATTTGGCGATCCGTAGCTTGTCCCTGTCTTTTAAGTTTGGCAATTTGGCGATCCGTAGCTTGTCGTTCCCTTTTAAGTTGGGCAATTTCAGTGCTATTAGCTTGTGCTGTTCTTGCTACAGAATTTATCAATTGACGACTTTCTTGAAGTCCTTTGTTTAATGCAGCGATTTCTTTCGCACTAGTTTCGACAACAGAATTGATCAGTTGACGACTTTCTTGAAGCCCTTTGTTTAGTGCGGCGATTTCTTTCGCACTAGTTTCGACAACAGAATTGATCAGTTGACGACTTTCTTGAAGCCCTTTGTTTAATGCAGCGATTTCTTTCGCACTGGTTTCGATATAGGCTGCTACTAGGGCTTCCATGCGATCGAGACGAGAGGTATCGGGATTAACCATGGACTATTCCTTAATACTGTGGTTCAAATTATACCATAGGGAACAATATCTTTCAGAAGCTGTTCTTCAAGGTTGTCTCTTTCAAGTTCCAGATCATATTGAGACTGTAAATTCATCCAGACATTAGGAAATGTACCAAAAAATCGGAAAAGACGTAAAGCAATATTGGCGGTAATGGGAGCTTTTCCTTCAAGAATTGATTGCACTACATCCAGATCTAGCTTGATGCTTTCAGCTAAAGCTTCCCCACTCAGCTGAAACGGTTTTAAAAAGTCTTCCCACAGTATTTCACCTTTCAGTTACCAGTGACCAGTAATCACGTACCATGGTAGCAGCTCAACCTTGGGTTTGAGGCCCCCACCACTTATTTGGTGGCAAGCCACTTATTGGTGAAAGGTAACTGTCATGGTACGAGGTAACTGGTAACTGCCTGACTGCCCCGGTTGGCATGAGCAGGACTGGTAACTGTCATGGTACGAGGTAACTGGTAACTGGTATTGCGAAGCAAAGCGCAAGCAAAGCGCAAGCAACCGCCCTTGGCGTCCCAAACGATTAATAAAAATCGTGGATAATCTAACTTTAAAAGCGGAAGGGACTGTGCCGGAAGCTAGTGGCAGTTGGGCAGCAACCGGCGTTTACTTTGGCTGGTCTATGAAGCTCGTTGTCATCCAGAAACTAGTTGCTCAGATTTTTTTTCGGCTCATGAATGGAAAGCTCTTTATGCTACCATCTTCCGAGCACACTATCCCTTTCCTACTCCACCCAGTTTGGCCGAAGTAATTCGTTGGATTGCACAGTTAGGAGGTTTTTTAGGACGACAGCATGATGATTTTCCTGGGGTCAAAACTATTTGGCGTGGATTAAAAAGATTAGATGATATCGTCCGTACTTGGCTATTTTGTCATAATTCTTTTTCCTTTTAATCTTCTCTTGATAATTATACTACTACTACTACCATAATGCGGTGATTGATACCTGATATTATTATTGAATCAAACCCAATATAACATGATAGCGATCGCCTCCTTCTGGCGCAGCGCCCTTCCACAGTTCCCAGGGGTGGGATTCTCTACAATTCTAACTCCCACCAGCCAGAAGTTGTATTCAAGGCCAATTACCGGGTTCATGGAGGTAAATTTTTTGGGGACATTCCTATATACATAATTTCCCAATTTTGTCAAATTTTTTGTTAAGAAATATGCTTATAAAGGATAGCTCCCGGGAGCTTGGCTCGGGGGGTGGGTGGGGTTTACCACCGACACAGTAGACCCCGTCTCCCTCGAAATTGCTTCCAAGGAATCTTGAGCTGCTCCCTTCATCCAATTGTTGAGCCTATTATTGAGGCGTTTAAACTCAGTTTTGGACTTGATAGGGTAGCTCAAATCTTCACAGTAGACTTGCGTACCTGGCTGGATAGAACGACGCAAATCGGAGCGTATTAAATTCTTGATTGTAGCTTGCGCCGCTGCTCGGCGTTTAGCTTTGGTTTTGTACCCTAGATTGTTCTTGAGAATACTAGCTGCTTTCTTTCTGTTGTTTTTGGCATGACATCTGAGCCTGTATCGGTTGCGGTTTTGGGCACGTTGGCGATTACTTTTCTTCGTCAGCAGCTTTCCCAATCCTTTTCCTATACTTTCTCCCGCAGAAGTGTAGAAAGCTTCGGTATAACCCAAGTCTTGTCCGATTATCTTGGTTGGCTTCTTTACTTTTCCCCTCATGGATTTCTTGCGGACACAATGGACTTCAAACTTACCAGATTCCTTGAGTATTACCCTGATTTGACCAGAGATAACGTGACGGCAACGAACCTTTAAGGTGATGCGTTTACCTCTCTGTAATCCTTGTATTTCCGTGTTTCTGGTTAATCTAAGAGCTTTATAGCCACCACCCTGGTAAACCATCTGGTTCTTAATATAGGTACGACCCTTAATATACTGCTTTCTAAACTGACGGTGCAGCCAATTATTTCCTGTGGGATTTTCAGAAAGTAATTTGCTTAGTTTTTTACGCTCAGTCAGGTCTGTACTGTGTTGGTAAATCTTACGGATTAGAAAGGTTTTAGCCGCCTCTTGTTGTGCCTCAATCGCTTTCATGGTGTCATTGACCGACCATTCCCAAAGCTTAGATGGCAGCCTAATATCCGCCGGCTGCTTAAATAATCGGGTAGGTCGGCGGGATTGCTCCCGCTTCGCCCCCTAAGAACCGTGCAAGCAAGTCTCCCTGCACACGGCTCAACCAATTCCTACTTTCTCGTTTATTCTTGCTACCTCTTTCATTCGACTTAACGGATTTTGTACCTTTTGGCTTTTGTTTCCGTGTCTTATAGGGCTTTGTTCTCCCGTTCCTGAGCATTTGCTGTATTTTGGGATTGGTAGCGCCCAAGGCGTGGATGGAGTGGTGGCAGTCCTCATGCAGATATATCAGGTTATCGTATGTGTCTTTACCACCAAGGTGAATTGGTTGAATGTGGTGTAAGTGTATCCTACATTCCATCAAGGGTTGCTTGCAGACGGGACATCTATAGTCTTGCCTACGAGCTATTTTATCCTGTCCCTTGGAAAATCTATCCGTCGCTGTCCTCTTTCTTTGTTTAGCGTTTCGCTCTTCCCAGTACTCAGCTAAAGCCAGGTCATCCGGGCTATTGGTATATTGGACAAGCGTGTGACGTTGGATAGGAATCCAGGCCAGTTTCTGAACATATGTGTGTTCGCAGGATTTGTCGCCAAATACCCAATTATCTTTCCTTCCAGGGCATAGACGCCCGTAGTATTTAGAAGCTATCCACCTGCTTGATTTCTGAGGGTGAGACCTCTTTGCCCAACGCATTAGTTTCCAGTAGATGTAGTTATCTACAGAGGAAAAGCTTTCCTGGGCGACTACTCCATCGTGGTATCCCCCCCAACCTCTGATTTTGAGGTTAAGTTCCTTAACCACCATTCCTACAGGAGAACCCTTAAGCGCCTTGAATAAGTCTTTTAGACCATCCTTGAATGCCTGGATATTTCCTTTGGATGGTTTGACTAGGGTGATGAAGCCGGTTTTACGCTTGGTAGTGTTATACTTGCGGAAATTCCAACCTAAGAAGTCAAAACCATCGGTGAGATTCCTGATACTGGTCTTTTCGTCAGATAATTCTAGTCCTTTACTGGTCAGCCACTCAGAGACTGTTGCCTTGGCTTCCACCGCATCTTCACCCAGTTGGTATACCAGCGAGGGAAATGGATTGCCTGTTTCCCTGAATACAGAGAAGAAACCAATTCTGGAAATAGTAGAGTCATTGCTCTCGACCCTGGCAATCGCACATTCTTGACGGGTTATGACGGGGAAAATATCTTGGAAATTGGCAAAAAAGATATCGGGAGAATCAATCGATTCTGTACGCATCTTGACCAATTAATTAGCCAAATTGCTAAATCCAAAATCAAGCGTCAGCGGTACAAAATGAGGAAAGCCGCATCCCGTATGAGGGGGCGGTTGCAAGATATCGTAAAGGACTTGCACAATAAGGCGGCTGCGTTTTTAGTTCGGCATTATAAGCTAATATATCTACCCACCTACTCGACCTCAGAAATGGTAGTGAAATCTAAACGAAAGCTCCATTCTAAATCAGCACGGAATATGCTCACCTGGAGCCACTATAAATTTGCTCAAAACCCCTGCTCCTGTGCAGCCGCACCTGAGCAGGCAAATGGCAGGACGAGCTGGGGTTTTAGTAGTTCGTTGTAACGAATCTTATACTTCTAAAACCTGTCCAGATTGTGGTCATATTCATGAAAAACTCGGAGGCGAAAAAACATTCCGGTGCCCTCAATGCGGTTTTACAGCTGATCGGGATGCTATTGCGAAGCTTTGCGCAAGCTTTGCGCAAGCAACCGCCCTTGGCGTCCCGCCCTTGGCGTCCGGCGCTCGCAATATCATGTTGCGAGCTTTGCAGGCAACTGCCTTCACTATAAATAGTGATGCTATACTTATCTCAGATTTGTGCAGCAATGTATAAGTTTGAGCAGGTTAAATGTTGCACCACAATATCCATCCCAAGATGCCCCTTTGGGCGGGAACAGGCGTCAAACCCTACGCCTATGCTGGAGAAGGCTCCAGGCTCTTTTGAGCGCCTCTCGGTCGCCCCGCACCGACAATTATAGTCTACGTTGCAAGATTTTTCAAATTTTGTCAAGTTTTGGGGAGAATTTCTAAAAGGCGATAGTACATCATCCTAACCATTCCCAGCACCCTAATCTCCTTTCCTTTTACTATCAAGAGACATTAGCAAATAACTCCTCCCAGCCCAGGGAACTTGCCTCTGGTTTGGCAACTACTTCGACGATTTTATTGGCTGCTGCTGCTTGTAATAGGGCTTCGATGCAAACCTGGGCTACTTTAGTTCGGGGAATACTGCCCTCAAACAAACTATCTGCCCCTTTCATGACTAACGGAGCGGAATTATCTTCATTTTTCAATCCCCCGGGTCGGACGATAGTATAGGTCAAACCGCTTGCTTGTAGATATGCTTCCCCTTGTTTTTTCCAAGCTAAAATGAGCCAAAAGAGATTGAGAGGATGGAAAAATCGGGAGACGCAAAGGGAGGAAACCAGAACAAAATGCTTGACTCCCATAGCTTTAGCTGCATCGACTAAATTTTTCGTACCCAGGCAATCTATTCGATAGGGTGCCGTAAAATCGAAAGTAGGACTAGCACCAGTAGCGCAGATTATAGCTGTACAGTCGGCGATCGCTTCAGGGAGACTCTCCGGTTTCAGCACATCCCCCACCACTAATTCCACTTTATCTGCGGGTAAAATTGCTTGCCCTTTCTCTAAATTTCTAACCAGAGCACGAACGGTAATATTGCGCTTGACCAATTCTGCCACAATTCTCCGTCCTGTTTGTCCCGTTGCTCCCGCTACCAATACTTTCATTCCAATCTCTCACTATGTTTGTTAAGAACTACTGCTTTTGTGCTGTTAGCTGCTGTACAAACGCTTGATGTTCTGAAGATTGCACGCCTGCTTGCAATACCTCTAACACTTGTACCATATCTTTTGCTAACAGGCTATTGACTGCCAACCACAACCCGGGAAACACCTCACTGCGAATAATACCTCTTTCATCGGGTATTAACAACTGGTAATCGCCTTCTACTAGTTGAAACCAAGCCAACTGATTTTCATAGGATTGCCAAACAATGTATTCTCGAACGCCATTGCGTCGATAGACTTGTTTTTTACTGCCCATATCTATGGCGACACTACTAGCGGCAATTTCAACAATTAACTCTGGTGTTCCTTCAATATACCCATCTTCACTCAACTGGATTTGTCCCCCTGCTTCCGGTTCAATAAAAAGTACAGCATCGGGTTGAGGCTCATTATCCAAATCCAGCCGCACAGTTGGTTCGACGCTCAAGTCAACTCCAGGGGTAAGCGCTTGATAAACTCCCAACCAAGTCATGACTCGACTGTGAGGTAACCCGTGCTGGTGGTGCCGTAATGGAGATGCCACGTAGACGACTCCTTCAATCAATTCTGCTTTTTTAATCTGAACTGCTGCCTCATAGCGTCGCTCAAATTCATGGCGCGTTAGGCGATCGCCACTTTCCAGCGGTGGCGTTCGTCGGGGTTGCGACTCTAAACTGGTTCTATCTGTGTGTGGAGGATAGACGCTCATAACTGCTTTTTTTCCGTTCTCCTGCTGATTGCTCAAAACTTTATTAAGAACTACTGCTTTTTATTATCTAACAGCTAGTATAGAAATAGTAATTCTCAAAAATAGAACAAGGTACACAATCTCAATCAGGTGGGTTATGCAGTCTCAATGTCAACCAATTGAATCGTCGCAATTTGCTGTCTTACAGCAACTTTTACTAACGAAAAATACCCAGATACCATCAGGAGAACTGGAAAAATCAGCAACAAAGCCAGTATATTTTCAGGCCAATTTTGCAGACTGTATGGAAATGCATAGTAGTGCTGGCAAAGTTGCCGACTATCTTGCTAATCACCAAGATTGGTTTTGTTCTTGTGCCACACCGATGAAAACAGAACCTCTAGGCAATAATGCCTATATTTTAGCCATCGGTCGTCTTGGTGCTTTAGGTTATGAAGTAGAACCAAAAATTGCCATTGTCTTGCAGCCAGAAAATACTGGTAGATACCTGATGCAAAATATACCTGTACCCAATTATAATCCTGGTGGCTATGAAGTTGATTATAAAGCAATAATGGAGTTAGTGGAAATTCCTGGAAATGAAGTAAAAACGAACATAAACTGGCAAATGCACCTAGGGGTGAGGGTAAAATTTCCCAAATTTATTGATAAATTGCCCATCTCTTGGATTCAGAGTACTGGCGATCGCCTTTTAGAACAAATAGTGCGGCAAATTTCTCTTCGTCTAACTTATAGAGTTCAGAAAGACTTTCACGGACGTTTCAAACTACCCATACCCAACAACTGTTGCCGTAAATTGCACAAAATCCCACGACCGACCGCCGTGGGATGAGGGAAAGATTAGAAATTGCTGAGAATTTTTTGGACAATCTCAATTCCGGTCAGTGCCTGCCAGCCAAATAGACCCACGAGACTGGCGTTCAGGGCAATATGAGCATAACGAGCAGCATCCGAACCTTTTTGCATCAAAGGCACCAGGGAGACGGAGATTGCTATTATACCAGTCATGCTCAATCCTGTCAATAGGTGAGGACCGACAAAAAGTTTACCATTGTTGATATAGGTAACCGCCATACCGCCGATAGTACCCAATACCACCAAGGCTAGCAGGATCGAACCTAGCTGATAATGCTTGACATGGAATTGTTTTGGCACCAATTCCTTTCTGGTATCCTTATCTGCGGTGCGAGTGCGCCGCACTTGAAAGCCCAGATATCCAGCATATAAAGTAATTGCTAAGAGCACCCACATGAGAATAGGGTGCCCGAATTGAGACCAACTTTTGAGCGTCTCTACATCCATAGTGTTTGTGTTCTCCCCGATGGGCTGATAATCGTTATAAAACTTATAACATATGTTAAGTTTTTTATCTTGGTTGTTGGTTGTTCTCACCCTTCACCCCTCAACAGTTACCAGTTATAGCGCTGGGTTGGTAACTGTTTCAAGGGGCGCTCCCGAAGGGACCGCGAAGAGTGCGCCGCCCTAGCATAATAACGAGGTAAATGCTCTACTCTGAGAATTTGAGAGCGTTCCCTAATGGAACCGTAAGAGGGGTAGTCCGAGGTAATTACTTCAGCATTGTGGGGAAACTTACTAATTTTACCACTCGGTAAATGAACAATTTCCCAGTATGATTCGGGATCCAGACATTCAAAAACAGCATCTTCTGGAGATTTAAAGCCTCTGAACCTGCCGCCAAACTGAGCAGATTGGCAACTCTGAATCTCTAGAGTACGATAGTTATTGCGCCCGTCCATGAAGAGAAAGGTATTCCATCGCTCCGTTCCCGAACTCCAATTCTGAGCAACAATCAAATACATGCCGTCGGGGGAATAGGAGAGGGGATTGCTAAAATTGTAGTCATCTGTAGCTGGAAAATGTTGGAACGTAACCCTATCTCCCGACTCGATAATCATTTTCATGTTTCGGGTTATAGCTCTCGTGCAGCCATAGCGTTTCCACATTGCTTCAAAGTAAACTTGAGTTTGGCTATCGGGGGATTTCAATTTTTGGGAACGATAGCTCACTTCGTCCGAACCGCGACAGTTCATTTCCCCCAAGCTATTAAATGCCTTCAGCTGACGGTGCAAAGAAGCAAAAGAACCTTCAACCCATAACCTACGGGTAGCCGTATCTACTCGTAAATCTAAAATCTGCAAATTTGGCCGATTGTGACGGGGAGTCACAATTACGATGAAAGTGCCCATGGGAATGCCAAAATTCAAGCCAGTCCGTTGGCATTTTTGGCCAAGATATGCGCCATCGGCACGGCATTGCCGTGCTCCTAGGGCTCCATCGTGAATTCCCACGATCCGACCTTGTTCGTCTAGCAATTGACCGCCACTCAAACCCGGTCGAGTGGGATTGGTATAAATCAAGGTATTAGTACCCTGGGGATCGTCAACTACTTTACCTGAGGTAAAGCGAAGCAAGTTCGAGGGTTTTCCCCAAGGGAAAAAACCAGCTAGATAAAGCTTCGTCCCCTCTGCTAGGTTGGGAATATCCCCCAACTCGGGGACGATATATTTATCCTCGCTGACGAACTCTACCACCCTACTCTACTCCTGCTCCCATTATGTTACAAATTCAAGCATTGCTCCTTTAAGGTAATTGGCTAATTGCTTGGATCAAACACATAGCAACGGAAAGAGTCACAACTGCTTGTACTGTATAGGTTGCTGTCCATTTCAATGTTTTAGCAATTTCCATGATTTTTTCTCCCAGAAGATCGAAGGTATTCAGCGATTAATCGGGACATCATTATCTCAAAGAGGGATGACCCTATTTTGGGAGCGAACAAATTTGATTATAACACGGGATCGAGATAAGCTGTTTTTGAGCCTATTTCAAGCAAGTTTGATGAATCGGCAGACGGATGAATCAAATCTCTGATTTATGTGACCGCAATCACAATTGCCATCCTCCTCTATTAGCTTAGATTATCTATCTAGCTTATTTCTCTCTTTGAATTCATCAGCAATATTACTGAATTTTTAGAGGATTCAGGGTAACTCCAAGGCAATCGGTCCCATCAATCCTTTGCGAAAATCATTTAATAGCTGACGGGCTGCCCTTTCTTGATCACCAATATAGCGAATCTTACCCAGATTGTCAAGGTATTCCTCTCCAGTCATACAAGTAGGATCTAGTTGATAGCGAGATTGTAATATCTTGTTACAATTTAATTCTCTCAAAAGTTCTACTAAAGCTGCTGCTAGTCTTTGATTGTCGTAAGCAGCATCGCCAATATCGTCGCAAATGGCTAATTTGACGGCATTTTCTTGATTGTCTAATTTCCAAGGAATCACTCCCGGAGCATCCAGCATTTCTATTTCCTTAGACATGCGCACCCATTTCAGGTGGCGCGTTACCCCTGCTTTCCGGGCACTAGCTACCGCTTTGCGCCCTACCAAACGGTTAATCAGGGCAGATTTACCTACATTGGGCAAGCCCATTACCACTCCACGCACGGGGCGGGGACGCATTCCTCGCCGGATCCGCCTTCGGTTCATTTCCACCCCGGCAGCAGTAGCTGCTTTTTTCAGCTCTTTGATGCCCTTTCCTTCTTTGGCATTGGTAAAATAAGGCTGGTCTCCTTGTCCCTGGAACCAAACCAACCACTGTTGGCGTAATTCAAGGGGAATCATATCCATGCGGTTGACTACTAATATTCGAGGTTTGCTGCCGATCCAAGCAGGTACTTGGGGATGGTGGGAGGCGATCGCAACTCTAGCATCTAACACCTCCAGCACTACGTCTACGCTCTTGAGTTTCTCTTTCAGTTGCCGTTCTGCTTTGGCAATATGTCCGGGATACCATTGAATGGGAGGATTTGTCATGAGAATTTATATTCGAGCGATTCAAAGCTGGAGAAGTTCAATCATCATTCTTTTTAGGAGCAAGAACAACACCTATGCCAACACCACCAAATCCTCCCACAACAGTAGTAACAATTTTTTCTGCTAGTCTTGCATCGCCTGTGGTTATGGCATACCCAAAAGCCACCCCAATAACACCTAAAACAGCCCCAATTCCCATTCTAGTTGTAGTTTCACGGGCTAATCTCCGTTGGTGTCGAGCCTGTTCCATTTTCGTATAGAACTCGAATTGTCTGCGATCGTTAGATTCGGCAAAATCGAGTAATTTGTCGGGAGTTTTTTGCGCCAATATTTGGGAAGAGGTTATATTGACCATCATCCCTATATATGGCGATCTACTAGCGTTTTCAGCGAGCATTGGAATCACAGGAGTAGAGGAATCCTCTGACTTGACCAATTCATTGTTGCTTTCTTCTGGTAATTCTTGCTTTTCCCCATCAATATCTTGCTCTGTCACCATACCCTCCTTGATAGCTAGGGGCGAACAAAGCTTTGCCTAAAGATGCAGCAATTTTATAGCTAACGTATGTATCTGTTTCTTTTTCTCCTGATGGCACGAGGATGAATGCTTGTTTTTCTCCTGTTTGCGGCCAATCAGGATAAATGGACCAACCTGTGTTCCCTTGCCTGAAAGCAGCAACATTTTGCTCAAATATTTTTCTTTGACTTCTTCCTGCTCCTTCGGGCAATACCATCCTATAGATAGCTTTTTGTGTTTGACTCATGATTCTTTCCCTATAAATGCGACCCGCTACGCGGCGCGCTTCTCTTAATCAAAATTATATCTTAAGGGACGATCAGAACCGGACAGGGAGAAAGATTAATGACCCGGCTCGTCACACTTTCGGCAGCGCCTTGCCCCGTCAAGCCATTACCCCGACAGCCCATGATGATTAAATTGGCATCTATTTCGTCCGCTACGTCGCAAATTATAAAGGAAGGCTTTCCTTCTCGCTCGATAATTTCTGCTTCAATACCTTGTTGGGCAAATAGGGTTTGCGCCCCTTTGAGCAGTTTAGCTACTGCTTCTGGGGAACTCATCCCCCCAGGTTTCGGTTCTTTTTCCCCCCCGGCATTGATGGATGGCGGGGGTGGTTGCACTACCGATAGTAGCACCAAGCGACTGTCATAGGTTTTGACGAGCTTGGCAACAGTACTGGCTGCGGAGAGGGCATCTGGACTTCCATCCACGGGAAACAAAACGTTTTTGAACATTCTTAGTTACCTCTCGGGTACTTCGGACGGTACAATCTGCATTTAGAGATATTGTGTTCAAGGTCTAATTTACAGCAAACAGCGGCACGGCAGCACAAGCAGTTGACAAATCAAGATAACATTAGGAGGAAATAGTCGGTGTCCAAGAAAACTGTAGCAAATTTAGCAGCAGCAGATATAACTGGCAAGCGAGTTTTGGTCAGAGCAGATTTTAATGTGCCGTTGGATGATACCGGCAATATTACTGACGATACCCGCATTCGGGCAGCTATGCCGACAATTAAAGATTTAATTAACAAAGGGGCGAAGGTTATCCTCTGTAGCCATATGGGGCGTCCCAAGGGACAGGTTAAAGATAATCTCCGCCTCACGACCGTAGCAGCCCGTCTCGGGGAATTGTTAGGACAAGATGTGACCATGTGCGACGACTGCGTGGGAGATTCTGTCGCCGCTGTCATCTCGAAAATGGAAAATGGTCAGGTGGCGTTGTTGGAAAATCTCCGCTTCCATTGGGAAGAGGAAAAGAACGATCCGGAATTCGCCCAGCAATTAGCGGCGAATGCTGATTTATACGTCAACGATGCTTTTGGTACCGCCCACCGCGCCCATGCTTCCACTGAGGGGGTTACCCACTATCTCAGTCCCAGCGTGGCGGGATATTTGATTGAGAAGGAACTGAATTATCTTCAATCTAGCATCGAAAATCCTCAGCGTCCTCTGGCGGCAATTATTGGCGGTTCTAAGGTATCCAGCAAAATTGGGGTGATTGAAACCTTATTGTCCAAGTGCGATAAGCTGCTCATTGGCGGTGGCATGATTTTCACTTTTTATAAAGCTCGTGGCTTGAGCGTGGGGAATTCTTTGGTGGAAGACGATAAGCTGGAGTTGGCTAAGTCCTTAGAAGCAAAGGCGAAGGAAAAAGGCGTCGATTTCTTATTGCCTACCGATGTGGTGGTAGCGGATAAGTTTGCCTCGGATGCCAATTCCAAAACCACAAGCATTGAGAGCATTCCTGACGGTTGGATGGGGTTGGATATTGGTCCTGAGTCGGTGAAGGCTTTCCAACTTGCTCTAACCGATTGTAAGGCAGTTATTTGGAATGGTCCTATGGGGGTGTTCGAGTTCGATAAATTTGCCGTGGGTACGGAGGCGATCGCCCGTTCTCTCGCAGATCTGACTGGAATTGGGGCGACGACGATTATCGGCGGTGGCGACTCGGTAGCTGCTGTGGAGAAGGTAGGTGTTGCCTCGTTGATGAGCCACATTTCAACTGGGGGCGGCGCCAGTCTAGAGTTGCTGGAAGGGAAGGAATTACCCGGAATCGTTGCTCTGGATGAAGCTTAAATCAGTTACCAGTTGTAGGGGCACGGCAATGCCGTGCCCGTACCAGTTACCAGATAATCCTCATCTTTCCCTAGATGGGGGTTTTTTTTGTACATTTATGCTTTTGTATTGTTCGGGTCGAAGGAGTGGTCGCCCACCCCATCCCTGTAGGAACCGTGCATGAGACTTTCACCTCACACGGCTCCTATGACCTACGGGTTGTAACCCACCTCTCATAAGAGGCTTGAAACCCTTTGACTACCTCTATCCAGTTGGTGCTGGGGGTTGTGGCAATCTTCGCCTTTTTCTATCCCTTGTCGTTTTCTTTGTTCCTACTCGGATTTACCAGGGCCTTAATTCGGAATAAATTCCTACTCGGCCTTCATCTTACCTGGACCTAAAATTCAGAACTCGGTTATCCCCTTCGTCCGTATTTCTACGGCGGTATTTGGTAATGTTTCAACCACAGGCATCCCTTTTAGTTAGAAATTAGCTCTCGGTCATTGCGGGCAATTGTTTAGCTAATAGCTTTCGTTCCCGCGTCCTATCCGAATGGTCTCGATAGAAGTATGCCTGCCTTCCCTCTCTGGGTACCACCCCTATGAGAGAGAACCATTCGTTTTTCCTCGTTCCAAATCAGAAATTGTTATGAACCTTTAGGTCTCACCAATTCGCCCACCGACCCCCTAAGGAAGCTGCTATCAATAGCAAAATGCAGCAGGGTTTTGTATATCGGTCAGGAAGCCCATTAAGGAGGTTTCACTCCAAACTAAACGCTGTACTCCCTTCAATTAGACGCTTTTTCCGGTTCAGCGTACCTGTTTCCAGGATGCCTGTTACACCGAAGGTGCCGCCCTTGGCGTCCCGTGGATTCTCCTCATTAGCGGCAGTGTACGATGCGTTACGCCAACAAAGTTTGTATTGTTGCTACTACTTACGGCTAGTAACGCATCCTACAGTGTCTGGTTCCGCCCTGTTCCCAGCTTCACACCCCGGAGGCTAACCCGGCGAGCCTGCTTGATTTCACAGTTGTGTGTGGGCAGATAGAGATTCGCTTATCCCCGTAGGATGCGTTACTCTTCTTAATTCTGTTTTGTTTCTACTACTAACGATGGCTAACGCATCCTACGCGGTTGGACTTAGAAAACTGATTACTGACCAGCTCCTCACCAACAATTCTGATTTAGTTGTCAAGGTACATAAGTACCAAGCCTGGGATTATATCATTCGGCTATTACTTAGCCGTGACTTTCGCCCAGAACGAGTCGCCCGCTATATTAGAATATAAGTATATCAAAATAGTTGGAAATTATAATACTACAACAATGAAACTATCGAAATAGTTGCCGAAATGTTTGACCTAGAGCTTAGAGGATTTGGTTATCAATTTGGAGATTAATCTTGTCCTAAGTACCTTAGGTTGTAAGGTGTGTTAGCTTGCGCGACCTGAACTGGTCGCTTAGTGTGAGGCTCCCAGCCTCCTAGGGATTTCCTCCCCTAGCCCTCACGGAAAAGACTCACAGAGTCTGGTCACAGCCGCCTGCTCAGGCGCGGCGCTCTGCAGGGGTAACGAAACAGCTGGAATGCAGACCCCGAAAGTAACCAAAATGCCAGGGATTAGGCACACGGAGCAAGAGGGAAATAGTTGGAAGGTTGAACGAAAGTGAAGTAAAAGAGTTGCGGTTTACGATGACTCGCCCGAAATTAGAGGAAAGGCTATAGCCAACTGAAAAAAAGTAGGAGGTATCGAGGTAATAATTACCGAACAAGGACCGAACTTCTCCGTTTAAACCCCGTTACACACCGAAAGGTGAAATTATCCCTGATACACCTTAGCCAAAAATGGCAAGTAGACAGAATCCACCGCTGAGCTTTCGATGGATTGAGGAAACAAAGTACTACCGGGGGATAGGAACCAACCTAACCAACTAAATAAAACTAAGTGATACAACAGGATAAGCCCTACAGGGTCTGAGAGGCGGTCGATTCCTCTCAGTAGGCTGAAGGTAACGGAGGCGGAACTCCTTAGAGGGTAAAGGATGAGTGAGAAAGCGAATGCTCCTCTGTAATGGAGAAGATAGGGATTCAAGATTTGTCCCTGACCGAAAGGAAAAGCAGACTTCACTTGGGTCTTATACGAAATAGAAAGACAACTAGAGACCAAACTGAAGGAAAAGTTAGATGACAGAAGCAGTTCTGGAAAATGGACCTAAAGGACAATTGGAAAAGTGGGAAGACATAAACTGGCGCCGCACTATGAAGATTGTTAGGAATTTACGCGGTCGGATATTTCGTGCCCAAAAGCTTGGATTGTGGAAGCAATTATTGCGACTACAGAAATTAATGAAAAGATGTCGGTCGAACCTATTGCTGAGCATCAGACAAATCACACAGGTTAACACCGGAAAACGAACAGCTGGAGTAGATAGGGAGGTTATAGAAACCCCAGCACAGCGCGTGAAACTTGCCAACTCGTGGGTCATGCCTAAGGCTAAGCCCGCTAGAAGGGTATATATACCCAAATCAAATGGTAAGAAACGTCCCCTCGGAATCCCGACCGTGAGAGATAGAGTCGCACAAGCAATAGTAAAGAATGCACTGGAACCCGAATGGGAAGCCATGTTTGAAACCAATTCCTATGGTTTCAGACCCGGAAGAAGTTGCCATGATGCCATTGGACAATGTTTCAACAGGCTAAGAGGTGACTGTGAGAATTCAGGAAAGAGGCGTAAGTATGACAAATGGGTTCTGGACGCTGATATCAAAGGCTTCTTTGACAACATTGACCATAAATCTATCCAGACCGCTACTAGAGAAGACTCTCTGATAAATGGGTGGTTAAAAGCTGGATTTGTCGAGTATAAGAAAGGCTACACCCCGACCGATAGGGGAACTCCACAGGGTGGCGTTATCAGTCCCTTATTAGCCAATATAGGACTCCACGGGTTAGAAGAATATATAACAAAATGTAACCCAAAGGTAGGCGTCATCAGGTACGCGGATGACTTTGTAGTTACCGCGAAGGATAAGGAATCCTTGGAGACATTGAAAATCCAGATAAACCAATGGTTGTCAGAACTAGGTCTAGAAATCAGTGAGGAGAAGACAAGGATTATACATATCAAGGACGGATTTGATTTCCTGGGGTATAACCTACGACAATACGAAGTGAAAGGAGATGACGGCGTCTTAAGGGACAAATTAATCATCAAACCTCAAAAGTCAAAGGTATTAGCCTTCTGCAAGAAAGTCAGTATAACCATCGACAGCATGAAAACGAAAACCCCGGAGCAAGTCATCCGCAAGATTGAACCACTTCTCAGAGGTTTTGCTAATTACTACAGAGGAGTGTGTAGCAAGAAAACCTTCACATATATAAACTACCGAGTCTGGTGGTACCTCTGACGTTGGGCAAGAAGACGACACTCCAACAAAAGTAAAAATTGGGTCAAAGAAAAATACTTCCGCACCAAAACTACCTACGAGAAGGGTAAGAAAAAGGTCAGAAACTGGATATTTTTCTATAAAAGTACAGACCGAAAAGATCGTGAAATAACTCACGACCTATTTAATATACAATCTGTACCTATTATAAGACATATCAAGGTCAAAGGAACCAATTCCCTAGATGACCCAGAATTGGTGGAATATTGGCAAAACAGGCAAACAAAATCAGGTAAAGTGCGTTGGTCCGAAGGCTCGAAACATGAATCTGTCGCAAATACACAAGGCTGGAGATGCCCGATATGTCATGACCACCTGTTTAATGGTGAGGAAATTGAGACCCATCACATAGTACCTGTGAGGAATGGAGGTTCTGATAATATCGATAATCTTCAGCACTTGCATAAAACATGTCACAAGCAGGTACATAGTAAGAAATCGTGCGGCTCGTTCCCTGTGAAAGCTGCGGCGTAAGCCAAACATAAACAGGGGCTTGGTTTCGGGACAACGGAACTGCCAATTGAAGTCTCCGAAAGGGGCTGAAAACAGACCTCCGAGTTACTACCTGAACGTGAGACCTGCGAGGGAAACGCGAGAGAAATTAGGAGAACCCAAGTGGAACTCCGAAACTCTAAGGTAATGATAACCGAACCATGACAACTGAATGAACTATGAGAGTGAGGACACGGTCAGGAATCGTGAAACCAAGTCTCTCCCGCGAAGGAATCGCGTGAATCCTTATCTGGCCACAGTGAGGTTAATCACCAGGCTGAAGCTGGCAACAGGGCGGTAAAGGGCGACCGAACGGTTAGGTAGAGATACTTCCGCTAATAGGGAGAATACCTGGGATAACTTAACGTGAATCATCTGAGAAAAGACCTAAAGCTTGAAACTGTCGGAAGACCGTTATGTACGACAGAAGAGACGCCGAATAAAGACTCGTAAGGGTAGATTTCAGTGGGTCAAGGGGTGAGTCCCAAAGGTTCTTAATAATAGTTCATTCGGAACGAGTAAAAACTCGCTCAACTTCCACCGAAGCAGGGGATTCCAAGCCCAACATGTGAGGCGGTGGGGCGGCCTGATTAACTGCCTACCGGAAGCGCGAGGGTAAGAGAGGGCGTAACTGCCCGAGGGTTTCTAGAGAGAAGACACCCAATGTAATTATCAGAGCGAAATTAAGGAGCTTAAGCTGTGCAAAGCACTAAAGTAGCCCCAATCGAATACCGCGGTCTAGAAGATTTAAAACTTCACCTTGCAGTATTCCTGCGGGGTAAAGAAATAAGTCTGAAGGCTGACGATGTCTGGAAAGATTTGCCGTGGAAGAGATTTCGGGGTCAGGTCTTTCGATTACAGCGGAGTATCTTCAAAGCGCAAAAGAACAATCAAAAAGTCAAGGTCAAACTCTTACAACGGCTTTTAATGAGAAGCCGTGCAGCCCAAGCTTTGGCCGTCAAACAAGTAACACAGCTAAATCGAGGGAAGAAGACCCCCGGAGTTGATGGCAAAACCGCACTCTCTACACGAGAGCGTCTAGTGTTGTGCCAAAGGTTGAATAAGCATTGGTACCACTGGAAACACCAGCAAATGAGAAGGGTAAATATCCCCAAGCCGAATGGCAAAATACGGGGATTAGGCATCCCAACAATAGCCGATAGAGCATGGCAAGCGCTGCTTAAATTAGCAGCAGAGCCTGCTTATGAAGCTAGAGCCGGGGAAAGAAGTTACGGTTTCAGACCCGGACGCTGTACTGCGGACGCACAGAAACTTATATTCGACAACCTAAAAAGCGAGGCCAATGGTAAAGATAAGCTGGTTCTGGAGACGGACATCAGTAAATGCTTCGACGAGATTGACCACAAAGTCTTAATCAAAGGCGTTATCCTACCTAATGAAGCCAAACGAGGTTTGAAAACTGCGATTAAAGCTGGTGTCCGCGGTGAATACCCTTCCAGTATAAAGGGCACTCCGCAAGGTGGAGTGATATCCCCGCTACTGGCAAATATCGCCCTAGATGGATTCGAGAACCTAGGGTCAGACCAAATCACAAGAACCCAGAGATACAAAAAAAATGGTAAGAAAGCAGGGTTTAACAAGTCCGAGAGTATAAGGGGTATACGTTACGCTGACGACGCGGTCTTTATCTGTAAGCCGGGAGCTGATACCAATAAGCTAAGGCAAGATATAGACGAATTTCTCAAGTCCAGAGGGCTAAGAATAAACGAAGATAAGACTGAGACGAGGAAGGCAACGGATGGATTTGACTTTTTGGGATGGCGCTTTCGCGTCAACTCGAGAGGAACATTTAAATCTACACCAAGCAAAAAGAATTATGCGGAAATAAAGGCCAAGGTTAAAGAGACCTGGAAGAATAAAGAGTTGAGCACAGAAGCTCGATTAAAGAAAATAGGAACTCAGGTCCGTGGCTGGAGGAATTACCATAAATTTTGCGACATGTCGAAACACACTCTATGGTCACTAAGCCATTGGTTATGGCAAAAACTAAGAGCAGACAAACGCAGACAAGACCAAAAGGAGGCTGAAAAGGCCCGCCGTCAAGCCATTAAAGGTAAGAAGGCGAAGAAGGGAGCAGCAAAACGCCAACTCACAAAAGAGCAGGTGGATAAAGCATTCCCGAAAGTATCCTGGAAAGTGAATAGTCACGTAATGGTCAAAGGTAGCGCCTCACCCTTCAATGGAAATATATCCTATTGGGTTGGTCGTAATTCAAAACTGTATGAGGGGCCAACTGCTAAAGCTATCAAGCGACAGAAAGGGAAATGTACGCATTGCAACCGATTGTTCATGGAGATGGATGGAGCCGTGGAGTTGCACCACACCGATGGCGACCATAACAACTGGAATAGCAAAAATCTAGTTGCTCTCCATCTGGAATGTCACCAAGCTCAGACGATTCATCGAAAGAGAATTAAAGACGGACTCGTAAAGCGCGCTGTAAAGGCATAGAGACACCTGAGCCGGATGAGGTGAAAGTCTCACGTCCGGGACGCCAAAGGCGGCACCTTCGGTGTCGTAGGAGAGGGGCGAGGTGGCAACATCTCCCTCGACTCTAATCAAGTAGGGCTTGAAGTAAGGCTTGAGCCGGATGATAGGAGACTGTCACGTCCGGTTCTTAGGGGAGGGGCGTAGGGCGACCTACAAACCTTACCCGACCACGTAGTCGAGCGTAACGCACCGAGAAGTTTGGCGCACCGCGTAGCAGATTCGCTTCGCGGGGTAAATTCAAGCAGAGATTTAATCTTATCCTCTTCTTTGTCTATCTATAAAGGTCGGGCGCATTCTCTTATCACTTCTTCTGTGGTCATTTTTGTCTATAGGTTACTCCAGCACTTTTAGGATCGATAAACTCATTGCAGGGGAAAAGCTCTTACTCAGCTTAAAAGAAAGAAAACCTGCTACTACTCTCTCTCAATCTATGAACTTTTATATGAGTTTTATATGAGTTTTATAGGAGATGGGAAACAAAACCAACTACACAAAAAAAACATAATTAGAGGCAGAAATTAATACTTTGTGATTAAAACATGCATGATTGAGAAATAATTTACTTGATTTTCATAAAAAATAATTAGATATAAGATGAAATTAGATATAATATAAGTAATGAAATTGCCTTCGTGACATGAAACAGATAAACTTTGGAAAATTGATTTACCCTTCTTCCCTACGAATGCGGCTGACCCTGAGAATAGCAGCAGTATCAGCACTGGGACTGGGGGGACTGGCGATGTGGACGAGTTGGAAAATGCAGCACATTCTTATTTCCACTCACAAGCAAAATATCGCCTACATAGCCGATCGCTTTCCCCATGATGTGGAAATATACAGCCAGATGATGGAGCCGGAAACAGGACTGCAAATGGCAATTGACAACGTTACAACTGACAATACACACCTCTGGGTTAGAGCAACTAATGGCAATATTAGCGCCCGCTCAAATACTTCGCAACCAGATAGCAAGGATACTGCTTTATTATCTCTCACGGTCGTAAAGTCCATTCCGGAATTACAAGAAATAAACGGACGCTACTGGCTGCTGTGGGCGGGTTCCTTAGAAGTCAAACAAGTTCAACTAGGAAAACTATATATCGCTCAAGACATTACTCACGACCGAACCATGTTCTTGAGCATCATTGGCAACATCACCATCGCCAGCTTCCTCTTCACCTTTAGCATCATCATTGCTATCGCTCTGTACGTGTACAAATCCCTCCAACCCCTGCAAAGGCTTAGTCAACTGACGGCCAAGATTTCCCCAGAGCGCTTGGGAGAAGTTCGGATTGAATTAAATAATGCTCCCAGAGAAGTTCAAGAACTAGTTGAAACCTTCGACGAAATGTTGAGTCGCCTCACATCCGCTTGGGAACACCAGCGCCAATTAGCCAGCAATCTCTCCCACGAACTGCGCACCCCTCTCACCTTGGTTTCCGGCTATCTCCAAAGTACCCTCCGCCGGGGGGATAACCTGACGGCAACCCAGCGGGAAGCTTTAACCATCGCCGCCTCGGAAGCAGGACGTACCGTGACTATGCTGCAAGACTTACTGGACGTAGCCCGAGCTGATAATGGTACCATGCACTTTCAACTGTCGTGTCTAGTATTGAAAGATTTAGTTCAAGAAGTAGTAGAGATGACGAGACAAGGTACCAATCGCCACCTTAGAATAGAGTCGAATTCTGATCCCATCGCCATTAAAGCAGACGAGATGCGGCTGAAACAAGTATTAGTTAATTTGCTCGACAACGCTATTAAATACTCTGTCGAGGGGGAAGAGCCTGTGACGGTTAAAATCGACAAACAAGGGGATCGGGTTATTTTGGCGGTGAGCGATGGGGGGATCGGTATTCCCCTGGCTGAACAAACCAGGATCTTCGACCGCTTTTATCGGGTAGATGAAGCGCGAACACGGAAAATGGGAGGTACAGGTTTGGGCTTGTCCATCGTCAAAACCCTAGTTGAAGGCATGGGAGGCAGCATTTCAGTTCGTTCTCAACCAGGAGCTGGAAGTACCTTTACCATTATCTTCCCCGCGTGCTGAGTAAAGTACTTCTACTCACTACCATCCTCTTCTTTAAGCAAAATAAAACGACGAATCTGATATTTGGGGTTATCTCAAGTAAAATCTATTGAGGAGCAACTGCCAAGCAGAAGCAGAAAAAATCTGTGGTCCTAAAGTTTTAATACTATACATTAATAAGGACAGGCGATTGTAGGTAGTGATGACTATACTAAATTTCATGCCAATAACCTAGTATCATACAAAGCATGACGAAGTCCAGCTACCGTGTAAACAAAAAGGAATGTGATGTTTGAGATGGATGCGGGCGATAGGGCCCCGATTCAAATCTTGAGGGTCCAAAATCGCCACATCGGAGCGATGATGCAAAGCATCGTAAACCAGGGTCAACACCCAACCCTCATCTTCCTTCTTAGCATGGGGGTGAGGAACGAAAATAGGTTCGCTGACATAGCCTTGGGGAGCAAAAGAGCAAAGCTGACGCTCTCCACTTTCTAAGTCTAGTTTCCCAATAGCCTGGAGAGGTGCATTATCAGTGGGATGATGAGCAGCGCCGATAAACAAATAACGGTAGGGGAGCCCTACTTTGTCCGGATTAATCCCAGGAAACTCGCAACAGCGAGAATCTAATATCTTCTTTTCTACTGTAGAGCCAGCTAAATTGAGGGTAAATCGCCACAACTGTCCTGGTGCTAAAGCGTCAAAATCTACCTCTTTATAAGAGGAGTCAGATTTAATCTGATATAAAGACTGATAGCAAATTGAATCAACGCAAATCTCTTTCTCTGACGTTTCAAATGCATTTGCATGGTGAAATATAAAGCCAGACTCTACCTCCAGTATTTTCATTTTATCATCTTTTAACTCTGGGGTACGGGGAATCACTACAACACGGGTTGGTTGATTGGACTGAAACTGGACGCATTCCCCTGCACCACGCAATCCAAAAACGAAAGGTAGGGGATTAAATCGGACCGGATTTTGAAAGAAAATGCAATAGTTGGGGGTAATGGCAAAATCGTGGATAAAAGCAAAACCTCGAATCCTATGGGTGTGACGGCGTTTTAGCTGACCTAGGGGATTAAATTCATAAATAGTAATCTTAGTGGAAAGACCAGGTTTAATGGAGAAATTGACCAAACTGGGGGCACCTTCATCCATAATACAGCGAGGATCCACCCTGGGATGGGCTGCAAAAGCATCTCCCGGTGTTAAAACATCATCCAGGTAATCTATTCCCAGAGTTGCGAGATTCTGGGGATCTAAGCGGTAGGGTTCTGCTGCTTCCCAGAGGGCTAGTAATTTGCCACCCCAGTAAATAATATTGGTATTGGCAATGTTTTTTAGCCGCAAGTCAAAAGCATTTTTCAGCCAGCCTCCTGGTTTTTGGGTACCGAAGACACCGCGATAGAGCATTTTTCCTTTTCGCTTTTCTTGCACAAATCCTTCTGTGCGGACGAAGCGGTTACGGAAATGGACTCTCCCATCCCTAAAAGATATTGCACATACCATACCATCTCCATCAAAAGGATGACGAATAGGAGTACCGTGAATGTCTAGTAAGCCAGGTCCGTTGCGAAAGAGGGTTCCTTGAAGTTTCTTGGGAATGTCTCCTTCTATATCTTCCACCCAATAGTCATATTCGTTTGGTTGGGATTGATAGCCTTTTTGCCAATCTTGAAGGTTGTAGGATTTGCTTCTCATATTGAGGTTGAGGTAAAATGTTTGTTAGCTATTGTTTTGCAACAATCGTAAATATTATTGAAGATTTATTGCTTTCTATATCTTATTATATGTTGATCTCTGCATTGGAGGAGAAGATTAATGCTAGGTAAGCTTGGGCAGCAGTTTCGCAGTTCTTTGTCCAGTCTGAACGGGGCTAGTTTCATGGCGATGGCCATTTTGACTGTCAGTGCCATTGTTTTGGGACTGCGCCATGGGGGTAAACTGGAATACTGGGAACTCCAGGCTTATGATAAACTAGTGCTTTGGGGTGAGGATATAGGCCCAGATTCCCGGCTGCTATTGGTCACTATTGATGAGGGCGATCTGAGAGAACAAGTGCAATGGCCATTTTCTGACCGGGTCTACGCCCAACTTTTGAGGAGATTGCAATCCTTGCAGCCAAAAGCCATCGGACTGGACATATATCGGGATTTGCCGGTGGAACCGGGTCATGAAGAATTTGTCCAACAGCTGCGGCAACCCAATGTGTTTGGCATTCGCAGTATCGATACCCTAGAGGGCACTCCAGCACCGCCGGACCTACAACCAGAACAAGTGGGTTTCAATGACTTACTTCCCGATGTAAATGGTGTAATCCGTCGCAATCTCTTATTTGCTGTCGGGCAAGATGGCATCCTCTATTCTTTTTCCCTGCGGCTAGCACTAGCCTACTTGAAAGATGAGGGAATCTCCCCAGCATGGGGTCAGGAAAATACCAATTATCTCCAACTAGGAGCAGCGACTTTCTTTCCTCTCGAGCCCGATAGTGGTGGCTATCAAACTATGGACTCTGGGGGCTACCAAATTTTACTCAATTACCGAAACGGTCGCAAGATAGCGGAGTCAGTTTCCATCAATCAGGTCTTGGCAGGGGAAATTGAGGCTGATTTAGTCAGGGATAAAATAGTTTTGATTGGATCTACCGCTTCTAGTCTGAAGGATGATTTTTTTACTCCCTATAGCCGCGACGAATCCGAGTCTCAGCAAATGCCTGGAGTGATGCTTCACGCTCCAATGGTTAGCCAGTTGTTAGATGCAGCACTCTCGAAGCGTCCCCTATTTTGGTTCATCGAAGAGCGAGGGGAAATCTTGTGGATTGTTTCCTGGGTGTCTTTGGGGGGGATTATGGGTTTAGCTCTGCGACATCCAATTGTGCTCAGTTTAGGGGTGGGGGTTAGTTTGGCAAGTTTATTGGCCATCGTTAATTGGATCTTTGCTAGTTCTGGGTGGGTACCAGTAGCCACACCAATATTAGGGTTTTTCTTAGCAGTGGGCATGGTTGTTAGCTATCAATCTTATCAAAGCCTCCGCCTGCAACAAACCGTCATGAAACTCTTGGGACAGAATACTTCCCCAGAAATTGCCGATGCATTATGGCAAGAGCGCGATCCGGCGGGGACGCCGGATCTGCGCTACCGCGCAGCCCGCCTTCTTACCTCGGGCAAATTCCCCGGAGTATCCCTGACAGCAACCCTGATGTTTTTAGATCTCAAGGGTTTCAGCACCATCTCCGAAACCATGTCCCCAGAAGACTTGCTCAATTGGTTGAATGAATTGCTCGCAGACATCTCCCGCGAAATTGTGGTTCATCAGGGCATTATCAATAAGTTTACTGGGGATGGTTTGATGGCAGTCTTTGGGGTACCAATACCGCGAAGGACAACAGAAGAGATTGGAATTGATGCGAGTAACTGCGTCAATTGCGCTTTAGCCATCGGTGATTACCTGGAAAGGATTAATCTTAATTGGCAACAGCAAGGTTTACCTCTGATGCAAATCCGCATCGGTATTTTTACTGGTTCAGTGGTAGCGGGGAGTTTAGGGGGCAAGGATCGGATCGAATATGGTGTCATTGGCGATACTGTGAATACTGCTGCTCGTCTCGAAGGCTGTGAAAAACATCGTCAATCTAACAATTGCCGCATTCTCATCGGGAAAGATACTTTAGTTAACCTGCAAGATGAGTTTGAAGTGGAATCTTGGGGACCTATAGCTCTCAAAGGGAAGCAACAGATGGTTGATGTCTACCTGGTCACGGGAAAAAGGGGTTCTTAAACAGTTACCAGTTACCAGTTACCAGTTACCAGTTACCAGTTACTAGTTATCAGTTGATTATACATAAATATATTATGTATTCAAAGAGAGACACGTAGCGCTATAAATTTTAGATATACTCCCCCGTTTTGAAAACCTTTAGCGAATCACACCACCGTTCGTAATAAGTCGTTAAATTTAGCAGTTGCTTTTTGCAGTATCCTTAAGGAAAGAAAAGAAATAACGATAAAACACTGATTGCAATATGCTGAAGAAGATTTTATATGCCGATGCTGGAGTCGGTAATTCCCAAGAAATGTTCCAAGTGCTGATGGATTTGCCTGCTATCCAAAGCGCTAGTATTACCATTTTGCATGTTGTCTCTGAGCAAATTAGCGCCGATGCAGTGGCGACTAAGTGGGAAGAGGGGGGTAAGATGTTGGCGGAGCTGATTGAGAAATTAAACCTGGACATCCATCGGGTGACTACTATGCTGCGTCAAGGAGAACCGAAAGATACTGTACGTCAGGTAGCGGCAGAAATAGATGCAGACTTGATTATTATGGGTTCGAGAGGATTGAAGCGTTTAGAAGCGATCCTGGGCAATTCTGTCAGTCAATATGTCTTTCAACTAACAAACCGCCCTATGTTGTTGATTAAGGACGATAATTACGTCAAAAAAATCAAGCGGATCATGGTGGCTATGGATAAATCCCCGGCTGCCCAATATGCTTTAGAATTAGCTATTTATTTGCTGCGAGGTTATCCAGAAGGGGAACTTGTGCTGAGTCGGGTTAACCCGGATCTGAAACCAGAATTACTGCCTCTGTCTCGGAGCGAAGTTGACAATAATCCTATCTTAGCTCCTGCTGCTGCTCAGGCGAAAAGGCAGGGAGTTAAATGCCGCTGCATTGTCACTGGGGGGCGACCTGCGGCAGAAATCTGCAATTTGGCGATTGAGTATAATATTGATTTATTATTAATCGGTTCTCCAGAACGCCGTCCTTCCATTGCCAGAAGCTTACCGGATCTGGATCGATTGTTGGGAACTTCCCTTTCTGACTACGTCCGAGTCAACTCTCCCTGTCCGGTTTTATTAGCGCGGACTGATAGGTAACTGTTGGTTGGGAGTCATGGGTTCTAACCCATGACTTATGATGATCTAAACTCAGAATTTACTCGCTTTTGCTTTGCTGACTTCCGGTTTGAATATAGAGAATCAGCAGAAAAACAGTGGGGACTAGCACGAAAAGAATGCTAGCAATAAATCCAAGATCGTTAACTTGCATGGAAGAACAGCCTCCCTACTAAGGTTACTTTATAATGAAGATATCATGGTTTAGTCTTGACTATAACTGCTCCATTGACTATGGTCTGGCACGCTAAACGGTAATTCTCTGGTTTTCTCTTTAATTTTCGCTCTTCAAAGGGAGTAGGTTGGGAAAGATTTTCCTGTCCCGACACAATTTCCACAATACAAGTACCACATTGACCGTACCCGCCGCAATTAGTCAGTTTCCCTCTGAAGGTGTACAGATCCACCCCATTCTGCACCGCTTTCTCCCTCAAATTAGCACCATCAGCAGCAAATACTACTTTATCTTCTTTGATGAAAGTGATGTTAGCCATTTCCCCTCCTTACGGTTAGCCTCTTTCGTGACATCTTCCCTCACTAATTCGCAGAATATAGTGGGGGCTTCCCAGCCTCACAACTGAGCATTCCTGCACTCAATACCGAAGTACCACGCCTCTTATCTAGGATTTCTCCACGACAGACCGACTTTGCCGGCTGTTTCCGTTCCCCGAAGTATCCACAGGTACAAATTCCAATCCTCATAACCTGACCATCTGAGCGGCTGCATGATCTCTGTGTGTTGTGTAGCCGCACTTGAAAAACATCCCAGGTATCATGCAACCGTCTAACAGTAGTTTGCAATACCTGAGAGTGAACCGCAGATAGAAATTTATTGTTTTTCTTTGCCTTGGGTAGATTGTTCTGCTGACGATGATAACTAGGGAATGGCTCATCAGCAGGAACGATATATTCCTGGTTTAGAGAACATCTATCTACAGGATATTTTCGAAGAGCAATCCAATCTTTCAACTCTCTCAGTGAGTAGTTGTAGACTCGTCTGCAAGTCTCTAGCCATTCCTTCATGATCTCTTGCTGATCCTGGCTAGGATAAATCCGGTAGGTGTAATTCATCGTCAGCATAAATACATTTTAGCACGGGTGAGCATCAATGGTAAATCAAAGATTATGCCGTGGGACTTATAGCCCACCAAATTTTTTGATAGTTAAATATTAAGAAATTATCAGTAATTTTGCCCTTGAGTGAAGAAATATGCTATACTCACTCTCATCTGTATTGGTCGAATAGCCTATTGTCTGGTAGGTTACTTACTGCTCGTTGGAGAGCTACCAATCCTTGATTGTAGTTGATAATGGAGGTGAGGAGGTTACCGCGAGCAGTAGTCAGTTCTGTTTGGGCTTCGATTACATCTGTTTGGGTCCCTACACCAGCTTGAAAGCGCAAACGAGCTAGTCGCAGACTTTCTAGGGCTAATTCCACCGCTATTTTAGCAGTTTCGATGTTCTTCTTGTTGGCGTCCAAGTTGAAATAAGCTTGTTCCACCTCGAAACGAATTTCATTGCGCTGGTTAGCAAACTGGGTTTCGGCGATGGCTACATCAACTCTTTCCTGATTTCTCCCAGCTCGTGCTGCTCCTCCATCAAATAAGGTCCATTGTATCTGAGCTCCTATAGTTAAGCCGTCCGTAGGACCTACATTATCAGCTAATTGCTCCAACACATCGTATTGAGCAAATAAACTAATTTGAGGTCTGATTGCTGCTAGTTGAACTTTCTGCTGTTCTTCGTCAATTTTCCTCTGTAACAAAAATTGCTCTAGTTCCGCTCGATTTTTGTAAGCTAGGATAATTGTCTCTTCTAGGGAGCGGTTCCACTCTCCAGCTACTTGAATGGGGTCGGCGGTAGTTAGATCTACTTGTTGTCCTAAACTCAACCTTTCTACTAGTTGTCTTTGGGCTGTCCTTTCGTTTCCTCGGGCCAGGGTGAGTCTTTGTTGGGCATTGGCTAGGTCTACTTGAGCACGCAAGACGTCGAATTTGGTACCTAAGCCTGCTCTTTCTAGTAATTCCGCGTCTCGCAAACTGAGCGCTGCTTCTTCTACTGCTGCTAGTTCGATACCTACCTGAGCGCTAGAGTTTTGCAAGTTGTAGTAGTCTGTGGAAATGTCCAAGGTGGTTTGTTGGGCAAGTCGTTCTACGTCTAAGAGGTTGACCCGGACTTGTGCTTGGGAAGCTCTAATTTGGGCGCTGCGGCTGCCTCCTGTGTAGATATTATAGTTTAATTGGAGGTTTCCAGTTATTTGAGTGTTAATGGAGTCGGGGTCGATGAGAAATTGCGATATGGCTAAAGCTCTTTCTTGAGCAGAAGAGTCAGCTCGGTTTAAGCTGAGTTGGGTGGTGAGGGTGGGATATTGGGCGCTGAGAGCTTGGGCTAAAACTTCCCGAGAGCGTTCCAGGTTCAGTTTGGCTAGTTCTAAGTCCCGATTATGGCGCAATCCTATTTCGATGGCTTCCTTTAGGGTAATTGCTTGGGGTTGGCTGGTTTGGACTTCGTCTGGTTGGGTGGGGAAGAGTAAGGGGTTGGGGTTGGGGTTCAGGTCTTCGGGGGTTGCTCTAATGGTATTTTGGCTTTGTGGTTGAGAGGCTTCCCCCAGTAGTTCTGATATGGTAGGTTGGGCTTTTGCTGGGGTTGGGGAAGCTAGGGTTAGGATTGCTCCTGCACTGCATAAGAGCAGTTGACGAAATTCTACCATTGGTTGGGTTGTTTCTTGTTTTACGTTCCTGATTTTAACATGGGATTTGGGGGAAGATAAAGGGTGAATTTTTTTTAGAAGGAACCGCAGATAATTGCGAAGCTTTGCGTAAGCTTTGCGAAGCTTTGCGAAGCAATCGCCCAAGGCGTCCCGCCCAAGGCGTCCCGCCCAAGGCGGGAGCGGATAAGATGGATAGGGATGAATGGTGAGGTAGAATGGGGATTGTTCGTTACATAGGGTTTTGATACACCATGTCTCAGGATAAAGCTAGGTCCGCTGGTAGGGATTATACAGAAATTAATGTGGGAGAAGGGGGTAAGTACGCGGGTCGGAATTTCTACGACTACTCTGGAGGAAAGGAAGGTTTGGCTGAAATTGCTGGGGAAGTTCAGCAGTTGCTGGAACAGTTGGGGCAAACTTGTGCTACAGATAACACTATGGGTAAAATGACTGTGGCGATGAAGACTATTGAGGCGATTGAGAATAACCCTAGTTTATCAGGTAGGATACTCAGTGCTCTCAGAGCGGGTACTGCTCAAGCTTTGGCTCAATTTCTCAATCACCCTGTTGAAGATTGGCGAGGAACTAAAATACCATGACGGAGGGGGCGATCGCCGGATTAATCAGGAAGATCCAGATGATTTTCGTGAGGTTAATAACGAAGGTAGTTTTGCCCAGAGGGATTATTATGAAACTCACTATCACTATAATACTCCAAAACCGACTCCTAGGAAACGAAGGGAAGTTGAGTTTAAGTTAATGAACTACGCCGTGCCGCTACGCTGAGCGTTCCCCTCCTGGGAGGGGGTAGGGGTGGGTCGTTTCTGACGCTGAGGGCGCCCCTAGTTGCTTCATACTTCCGCATGAAGGTAGGATGCGTTACGCTAATCCTAACGGCAGCTACCGCATCCTAACGGCAGCTAACGCATCCTACGCGGCTCGGCGTCTGAAGAGGACAGTTCCTGCCCCCTAGCCGTAGGGGCACGGCATTGCCGTGCCCCTACGCTGCATTGATATCTCTATCCTCTTGATGCCCGCAATGCTGACAAACATGAACGCGCTCCTTCAATGTTTTCTTGGTAGTGTCCCAACATTTAGCACATCGTTGAGTGGGTTTTAACTTTTGTGTCGGTGCCTCTAAATAAACACCTTTTGCCTCGAGTACTTTGTACTTAATAGCATCTTTTGTCATGCCAATTGCGACATCTAACAAAGACCGATACCCACCCCCATCCCCTCCTGGGAGGGGAGAAGAGGGGTGGGTTTGGCGCTTTCTCTTGCCTTTTCCTTTACGAGTCATGCCCTTAAGGTTTAATTTCTCAGTAGCAACCAAGCTATTACTGCTAACGATTTGTGCTGCACCTAAAGGAGACCAAAGGAAAAACCGGTTTTGTGCCAGTAAAAGCGCGGTGGGTGATTGAAAGAACTAATTCGTGGATGGAAAGATGCAAGAGTTTGGTCAAAAACTTTGAAAGGACTCTTGAGCATGCTAATACCAAGATTAGTCTATGTTTTGTCCGACTGATGCTTAAAAGGCTAGCCACTACTTAAAAAGATCTCAAATGGGTTCTATAGCGCTAGTCATTCAGGTTAGGACGTAAACTAGGAAGCAGTTAAGCATCTTACTAGACCCATGGCCAAACCCTACAGCTACGACCTGCGCCGCAAAGTGATCGAGGCCATCGAATTGGATGGCTTGAAACCTGCTTGATTCCAACCCTCATTGCTCTGGAATGCCACCTTTCACAAAGGGGGACGCATTAAAGCCTTGGTTGAAGCCGCAGGGTGTGAAATTTGGTATTTACCGCCTTACTCCCCAGACTTGAACAAGATTGAGCGGTGTTGGTCTTGGCTCAAGAGTCGGATTCGCAAGCGGCGACCTTACTGTGACACCCTCCGGGAAGCTATGGAGCATGTCCTTCGGACCGCGTCCTAACCAGAGTGGCTAGTGCTATATTCGGGGAGATAATGGGTTACAAGAATTGGTTACTAAACCTTTGTTTTTAACGATTCTTGTCGTTTCTGTTGACGAAATTGCTTCTTTGCAGTGGAAAGGGTTCTCTTCGGAGCAGGAACGGTTGCACTATCTCTTTGAAGCTTATATTCGCAGAATGTTCAAACGTTCTTATAGGGGGAAAAATGTTGGGATTATTTTCTTGATTAGTAGCCCTTTGGTAGGTTTAGGGGCTGTAGTTGTTCTCTGGCTCATGAAACAATATGGTGACGCCACATTAGTGGAAAATTTTGCTTGGTATGAAGTCTTAATTGTAGTTATAATGATTGCATTGTGGTTAGGAGTATTCAGGAGCGGAATACCTGTTATGCAACATATTAGTTTACGGTTGGTTCTCTGGAGGAAGGGTTATGCACCTTGGAATTATGCTCTGTTTTTGGACTACGCAACAAATCGTTTATTCCTGCAAAGAGTGGGTGGGGGTTATCGGTTTATTCATGACCTGCTCCGAGAACACTTCAAAACCGCAGATGAACGATAGGATCCCCCCCTTCCCCCCGATCCCCTCGCCACCCCCCTTATCAAGGGGGGATCAAGGGGGGAGCATCAATATATTACATTAATATTACAGATAGTTGGGTGGGTAATATTAAAACCCTGAAGGGGTTTGGTACCTTAGCCCGCAATTCATTGGGGGGCGATCGCCATATTTAACGATTGAGTCAGTGTGTCACAAACGTATTGCGTATATATTACAAACAATTCGGTGGGCAATTCGCAAAGCTTTCGAGGGTATAAGAAATCAGAACAAAATCATAGCGATCGGGCGGAAAGTCACGAAAATTGCGAGTAACAAGAATGAGTTGATAAATCTGGCAAAAGGCGGCTTGAATAGCATCGGGGAGCCGCCAAGTCCGCTACTGCCACCGTCATTTCCAGGGTTGTAAACTGGTCTAGAAATTCTGTAGCCGCAGGAATATTGTTAAAGTGGTCAATTAGGATAACCGAATCCAGCAAGAATCTCACGCTCCGGACCCCCGAATTCTTTGCTGGTACTCCATCCCCGGGTTTGCTCCCAGACGTTCTCAAAACTGCCTGAAAAATTAGTAGTAAATACCTATTATAAAAATGCTGGCAATTGGGTACACTGAGATTACAGCGATAACCAAGCTGACAAATTAAACAAAGAGCGGTTATTTTCTAAGTGACCGCATTGGGAGATAGCCCCTCTACTGGCTTATTCCAGTAGTGCATTAGTGAGCAAGTGTGAGCATTTGTTAGCTAAAATCTATCGGCTACAAGGGATTGGTCGGTGGGCAATGCCCACCCTACGAACTGGTAACTGCTATAACACACCCTCCAAAAATTGTCCTGTATAAGAACGGGGGTTAGTTTGTAACTCCTCCGGGGTTCCCACAGCAATTATTTCCCCTCCTTTATCTCCTCCTTCCGGTCCCAAATCAATGATCCAGTCTGCACCTTTAATTATATCTAAATTATGCTCGATAACTACCATAGAATTTCCTTTGTCTACTAACTTTTGCAGTACGTTTAAGAGTTGGTGGACGTCGTAAAAGGATAACCCGGTGGTGGGTTCGTCGATTAAATAGAGGGTTTTCCCGGTGGGACGACGACTTAGTTCTGTGGCTAATTTTACCCGTTGTGCTTCTCCTCCTGATAAGGTGGGTGCTGGTTGTCCCAACTTTAGGTATCCTAACCCTACGTCTACTAAGGTTTGCAGTCTTTTAGCTGCTTTGGGGACATGGGTAAACACTCCTAAAGCTTCCGTGATGGTTAAATTGAGAATCTGGGCAATATTATAGCCTTTATACTGGACTTGTAAGGTTTCCCGATTATACCGACTTCCCTTACAGACGTCACACTGAACGTAAACCTCTGGGAGGAAATTCATGGTAATGATATTAACACCCTGTCCACAACAAGCTTCACACCGTCCTCCTTTTACGTTAAAGGAAAACCGTCCCGGTTGGTAACCCCGGGCTTTTGCTTCGATAGTGAGGGCAAAGAGTTGGCGAATAATGTCGAAGGTTCCGGTATAAGTTGCAGCGTTAGAACGAGGAGTTTTCCCGATGGGGGATTGGTCAATGACAATCACTTTATCTATTGCTTCTAACCCCTGAATAGCTTCCAAACCTTTGGGAAAGGGAATCGTATCCCTGAGGTGGTGTTGGAGAGCACCATGTAATAACTCCATTAAAGTAGACTTTCCGGAACCAGACACTCCTGTAATAGTTACCAACTTTCCCAGGGGGATTTGCACTTGGAGATGTTTTAGGTTATTGTGGTGACAGTTTTTGAGAGTCAACAATTTCCCGTTTCCCCGACGTCGTTCTTGGGGAACGGGAATTTTTTTCCTTCCGGATAAATAGGCTGCTGTCAGAGATGTTTCACTGTGTAATAATGTTTCTAGGTTCCCTTCAGCTACGATTTCTCCCCCCTGTACCCCTGCTTGGGGACCAATATCCACAATATAGTCTGCGGTGCGAATGGTTTCCTCGTCGTGTTCCACTACTATTAAAGTATTCCCTAAGTCCCGCAATTTTTGGAGGGTGAGTAATAAACGACGATTATCTCTTTGGTGTAAACCTATACTGGGTTCGTCTAGGACATATAATACCCCCGTTAACCCAGAACCAATTTGAGTGGCAAGACGGATCCGCTGTGCTTCTCCTCCGGAAAGGGTCATAGCAGGGCGATCGAGGGTAAGATAGTCTAAACCCACATCTAATAAGAACTGCAATCGTGCTTTTATTTCCTTTAGGGCTAACTTTCCAATTATAGCTTGACGCTGGGTAAGTTGCAAGTCATTAATTTTAGTGAGACATTCTTGAATCGATACCTCTGTGAGGTCGTTTAGATAATATTGTCCCAGTCTCACCGAGAGAACTTCCGGTTTCAGCCGTTTCCCCTGACAAACCGAACAGGTTTTCAGAACCCGATAGGTTTCCAATCGCTGTTTAACCGCTTCTGAACTAGTCTCTTCATACTGTTTCTCCAAACTAGGTATAATCCTCTCATAGAGCAAAGTATTTTGTAACTCCTGGGGAAGTTGGTTCCAAGGAGTTTTCATGTCCAGGTGATCCTCTTTTTTTAGGGTATAAAGAAAGGAGTTATAACGGAGACTAGGTTTTGCCCAAGGTACCACAATTTCCTCCAGGAGTTTGGTGGGATCTGGGATAATTAACTCTGGGGAAAAAGCAGGTAAGTAACCCAACCCATGACAGTTAGGACAAGCACCATAGGGGGAGTTGAAGGAAAATAAACGGGGTGAGAGTTCCTCCAGAACTGCTCCGTGTTCCGGACAGGCAAAGTTTGACGACAAAATAATTTCTTCTTCGGGTAATTTAACTATAACAAGTCCTTCTCCAGCACTCAAACAGGTAGCAAGGGAGTCTGTAAGACGTTCTTGAATCCCTTTCTTATTAATTAACCGATCTACTATTATCTCAAGATGATGAGTCTGGTTCTTCTTTAATTCAATGTTATCAGTTAATTCCCTAATTTCCCCGTTAACTCTCACCCGCACAAACCCTTGACTGGCTAAACTAGAGAGGAGTTGCTTATGAGTTCCCTTTTTCCCCCGCACTACAGGAGCAAGGAGCTGAAACTTAGTCCCTTCAGGCAGTTTCATCACCTCGTCACCCATCTGGTCAATAGTTTGGGGAGCAATAGAACGTCCACAGGTGGGACAAAGAGGTTCCCCAGCCCTCCCATATAATAACCGGAGATAGTCGTATATTTCCGTCACCGTGCCTACAGTAGAACGAGGGTTATGATTCCGAGACTTTTGGTCAATAGAAATAGCAGGGCTAAGTCCTTCGATAGTGTCTACCTCCGGTTTAGCTAACTGTCCCAAAAATTGCCGGGCATAGGCACTCAGAGACTCCACATAGCGTCGTTGTCCCTCCGCGAAAATGGTATCGAAAGCAAGGGAAGACTTCCCGGAACCAGATACCCCAGTAAAGACAATCAATTTATTCCGGGGCAACTCCAGGTTGAGGTTTTTCAGGTTGTGCTGTCTTGCACCGCGAATAGAAATTGTGTTAGACATATGATAACCGCAGATAAACAGGGATAAGATGAACAAGGATAAGATTAGTTTTGAAGAGGCGATCGTCTTTACTCAATCTCTACTTACAGATGATAATCTACAACCCGGGGAAATAGCCAGGGGTATCCGGGATTTGGTGGCAACGGAAAATGGCGCTCGGGGCTTTTTTGTGACCTATCTCACTCAAGAAAATCTCCCCAATAACCATCCTCCTTATGTTATTAGAGCATTAAAGTCTTCCCCGGAGATAGTGAGTGAATTATTGGTGAAAAATCTAGCCATGTCCACTGCCATGACCATTACTCACCGGCGCCAAAATAATGAGAAAATGGCCCAAAGCTCCATTAATGTAACACATCGTACTACCAAATTAATTCAACTCTTGGAATTGAATCAAATTACCGCTAAATTAACCCAAATGAGGGAAAGTGCAGCCACAGACAAGGGAAATTATAGCACATTTTTACAGCGTTGGGGCTATGATCAAGAGCAGAAACAAGTTATTGGGGAAAAAATGACTCAACTACTGTAGGGTGGGCATCGCCCACCAGGCACCTCGTCATTATTAATTTGCAAATGTTTCTCCCTTGCCCACCCTACTACTACTGGTAACTGGATAGAAACTTAAATCACTACTGTAGGGTGGGCATCGCCCACCAGGCACCTCGTCATTATTAATTTGCAAATGTTTCTCCCTTGCCCACCCTACTACTGGTAACTGGATAGAAACTTAAATCACTACTGTAGGGTGGGCATCGCCCACCAGGCACCTCGTCATTATTAATTTGCAAATGTTTCTCCCTTGCCCACCCTACTACTGGTAACTGGATAGAAACTTAAATCACGGGAAGCTCAACCACTTCCAAGCCAGGGGAAGCCACTAATAATAAGGCATGGCAATGTTACTGGCTTGGTGGGCAATGCCCGCCCTACGGATTACTGCTTGGTGGGCAATGCCCACCCTACGGATTACTGCTTGGTGGGCAATGCCCCCCTACGGATTACGTGGAAGGTATTTAGAAGTTTCTCATCTTTTTTTTGGTGAGGTCGAAAATTGTGCAGGAACTGATTACTGGTAACTGTCATGGTACCTGCTATAATTTATGGGCAATTTTAGTAATTAACCAATTCAAAATTGCCCCTAACATCAAAATACCGATGGCGGGGGTAAAGACCGGTTCCCAAAGTTTATACCACAAATCGAACCCGAGGGGCAAATCGAGGGAGCGCCCCACTAGAGAGACAATAAACCAAAAAAAGGCAAACAACACTAAGAATACATCTATAACCAATAATCGATTTAACCAATTAATCAACTTTTCCTTCATTTTAGAATATTTGGAGTATCATATAGGCATTGCTCACCTACTCTGTCAGCACCCCGCTCGCTTTGTAACGTTGCTCTCGTGCCCTTAATCTTGAGTAGCAACTGTAGCAACTGTAGTTGAGGCACAAAACCCAACAGCACTAATTCTACTAAATTTAGACCACATTGAGCTTATTTCGATGAAAAAAACCATTTTAGCCGTTCTCCCCCTGGCAGCCGCCAGTCAATTATTCCTGGCAAAACCAGCTCACGCTCTTACTTTCAACTTTAATTGAGCCCCCACGATTACTGGGGGGACGACTGGTAGACCCCTGACTGAGAATACGTTTTTTTTGCAAGGACAGGAAAGATTATTCACAGAGGTTACAGCGATGGGAAGGTTAGACATCGACCTTAGAGAAAATCAAAACACCTTTAATTTAAGTCACATTAGCAGCATAAATATTGTCATAACAGGGTCAAGAATGGTTGAGTCAGGACAGACGATCCAATTGGTACGTTCTATTGTGGAAGACACCACATCAGAAAATAAAGAAATATTATTACCATCCAATTCAGAGTTCTTAACGGGAATGGTTGATGACTTAGGTAATGTTAGCCTGACCAATATTCAATTACCAGGGTTTGGATGCCCATTGAAGAATTGTATGCTAACGACTCTTGGAGGAGAAGCGGCCTTTCCTTTTGTGGCAATAAATTGGAATGGTGGGGAGATAATAACCATAAATAATATGGGTGAAATAATTACGAGTGAGGACATTGATAATCCTGATCTAAGAACCGACGTTGTAGTCTACCCCGTTACTTCTGAAAACTTTCAAGAAAGAATCCTAAATTCCTTCCAAATAACAGAAGCCCCTTTTGGCATACCCGACTACCTACCCATAGGTTTCTTAGGTTTAGTTGTGGGAGTGGATCTCCTCAAGAAAGGTCGCAGCAAGAAAAAGGAATCGGCAGAAAAAGATGAACAACCGTAGATTGGGTTAAGGAACGAAAGTCAACAGTACCAAGGTTTGTAAGTGGGTGATGGGGGCGATCGTTCCACTGGAAACTGGAGACCTCACAATAGAATATTTTGGTAGGAAATACGGGAAAATAACGGCAAAATAGAGAATGACAATGGACTCGATTCGCATTGAGGGTATCCGCTGCTATGGATACACTGGGTTTTTAGAAGAAGAACGGGTATTGGGACAATGGTTTGAGGTGGATCTCACTTTATGGCTGGATTTGTCAAAGGCTGGAAAAAGCGATGATCTAGAAGATACTGCCGATTATCGACAGGCGATCGCTATGGTTAAGGAGCTGGTGAAAACGGCTAAGTTGAACCTGGTGGAGAAGTTAGCTGCTGTTATTGCTGAGAATATTGTGCAATTAGATGGCATTAAGCAAGTGCGGGTGCAGTTATCTAAACCTGCTGCTCCTATTCCTGACTTTGGGGGGAAAATTACCATCGATATTACCAGGTATAGCGCTAAACGCGGGTAAAGGTAGTAGGGGCAAGGCAATGCCGTGGCCCTACACAAGACAGTGTTAATTATCTTGAAAATTGGTTACAAATTATTACAGGAATAAGCAGGAATTTTAACAGCAGTTTGGGTATTTTGAGTTTGGTTTGGCAGCAATAGTAAGTAAAATTACTTAGTGAGCGACGGATGGGAAGTTAATATTCCGCAATACTAGCTAGCAGCTCGACAAGGTACTTTTGGCATATTAGTAATAGAGGGCTTTTGCAGGCAGTCTCTAATAAATAACTAGAAATTATATAACGATGAACCCGAAAATAAAACTATTGTGCCTCCCTATCTGGGAATACGTCAATCAACCTCTCTTTAACTCTCAGTCGGTCTGGAAACCGAGCAGGTTTTTGTATAAATACAAAATACAGTTCTTAGAAAGCTGCTGGAAGCAAAAGTCGGTCTCTGAAAGTCATCATAGTTTTTAAGACTTTTTGTGAGGACGCTGTTTTGTTTGGAACCAGATAGTTATTCCAGTTGATGATAGCATTAAAAGACTGAAAGCGTTGAGAAAAGGATAAACCATTTCTAAGTTAATTGGACCAAATTTGCCTCGGTGCAATTCTAACAGCCAGCTAAATTCATTACTTTTGCCAGTGAGTACTGCTACCTGAAATAGGGAACCGGTTATCAGTGTCAGTAGTACTGGCAAAATGACGATGGGTGCAAGGGAGGAGTGGAGTTGACGTAGGGAGGCTTTATTAATTGCCATGGTTAGTATAACACAATGGGGAATGGAGACATGAGGATTACTATTTATAATTAATTCTTTGCTTGACTAAAAATAAGAGCCATGGACCAGTTAATAATAACAATAAGACGAGTTTTCCTGGTTGGGGGATAAATCTGAAGATACTCGATCCCCCTTATCAAAACTTGGTTTAGTTTTTGCCCTTTCTCGGTATTGGGGATTTAAATTGATTGCTTGTTCCCAACTCTCTATGGCTAAATCTATCTCATTTTTCTCACTATAGCAGATAGCTTTATTATACCAAGCTGGATGGTAATCTGGTTTGAATTGGATGGCTGTCAAAGGAGGCGATCGCTTCATCCCACTTTCCTAAATTCCTCAAAGCATGACCTCGATTATACCAAGCTTCATGGAAGACTGGTTTTAATTGGATGGCTGTCAAAGGAGGCGATCGCTTCATCTCACTTTCCTAAATTCCCCCAAGCATGACCTCGATTATACCAAGCTTCATGGAAGACTGGTTTGAATTGGATGGCTGTCAAAGGAGGCGATCGCTTCATCTCACTTTCCTAAATTCCCCCAAGCATGACCTCGATTATACCAAGCTTCATGGAAGACTGGTTTGAATTGGATGGCTTTCTCATAGGAGGCGATCGCTTCATCCCACTTTCCTAAATTCCTCAAAGCATGACCTCGATTATACCAAGCTGGATGGAAGTCTGGTTTGAATTGGATGGCTTTCTCAAAGGAGGCGATCGCTTCATCCCACTTTCCTAAATTCCTCAAAGCATGACCTCGATTATACCAAGCTTGATGGTAATCTGGTTTTAATTGGATGGCTGTCAAAGGAGGCGATCGCTTCATCCCACTTTCCTAAATTCCTCAAAGCAATACTTCGATTATACCAAGCTTCATGGTAATCTGGTTTTAATTGGATGGCTTTGTCAAAGGAGGCGATTGCTTCATCCCACTTTCCTAAATTCCTCAAAGCAATACCTCGATTATACCAAGCTTCATGGTAATCTGGTTGAAATGCAAGAACCTTATGCCAGCATTCCACAGCTTCTATATAATGCTCTAATTCATGAATTACGTTACCAAAATTGAAGATAGAGAGGACCATTTTCTCTTTTTGTTCCTTTGTCAGCCGCAAAACTAGACGAAATAAACTCTCCCAATAATCTTCCAATTGGACTGAATTATTACCCAAAGCTTCAATTTGTCCGTCTCGGGGTTGAAGAATACCTTCTGAGGAAACCAAATAATCGAGCACCGGGGAAATTTGCCGTTTCCACCAAAATTGCTGCCAAAAAGAACCCCCAATTATCAATTTTGCTGTGGGTTCCACTGTAAACCTCTCTATCATAATATCGCACCGTCGCAACAAGTCTACAGCTTGGTAAATATATAAAGCAACGGGATATTTCTGCTTTGCTTCTTCATAGCGTTTTTCCCAGTTAGCCCTTAGAGTATCCCGATAATTATCCTGAGTTAAAGATAAACCCCTATTTTCCAGTCTGATGAGATTTTCCACCACATTTCTGAAAGTGCAGTCATTTCTTCCGGCGATCATGGGGTAATCCTCTTCCTGGGCTGAGATCTGAGTTTTGGGAATAGTATCCCGCAATAACCCCACAATAGCATGATCTTCCGGTTCTGGTAACTCATAAAGGTGAAACCTTCCCCAAAATTGCTCATATTTATCCCATTGCAGTTTTTCCCATTCTTGGGGTTCATTTCGGGTGGTGGCAATCATCCTAATTTCCATAGTACCACACTTTGCTTCGTAAGTAGTTAAATACCTCAAAAGTCTTTCCTGGAGTGGTATGCTCAGGGTTTCTCAAGACAAATATGCTACTTTGGGGTTGTTCTGAATCTGACTCCATGGTATTCCATTATTGAAGTCATCCAAGAAAAAGAGCAACTTCTTTTAGATCCCAACCCGCAATTCTTTGTTGGTAAGAAATACGGTCATCTGCTAAAATTGTATCATGATCTCGTCCCAAAATCTCTTTCAATATGTTACTATTGGGAAGGAACGCTTGTAAAGAGTTGGTTTCAGCCGAAAAACGACTTTTGCGTCGCTGTTCACAAAACCGCCAAACCCATGGAACTATAGATAAGATTAAAGCTGTAATAGCAACTAAAGGAACGGAAAAAGAAATAAAATTCATTGTAGTATTTTGCTTTGTGAGCCATAGTCATGTACTGTAATGATACCAAGGGAGTGTGGTGAAATGCAAACCCTGAAGGGCGCTCTACGAATCTTTGCGCCTTTGCGCCTTTGCGCGAAACTCCTCCCCAGAAATACCATAATGATACCACGATACCCTACAAAAAGAAATAAAATTCATTGTAGTATTTTGCTTTGTGAGCCATAGTCATGTACTGTAATGATACCAAGGGGGTGTGGTGAAATGCAAATCCTGAAGGGCGCTCTACGAATCTTTGCGCCTTTGCGCCTTTGCGCGAAACTCCTCCCCAGAAATACCATAATGATACCACGATACCCTACAAAAAGAAATAAAATTCATTGTAGTATTTTGCTTTGTGAGCCATAGTCATGTACTATAATGATACCAAGGGAGTGTGGTGAAATGCAAACTCTGAAGGGCGCTCTACGAATCTTTGCGCCTTTGCGTCTTTGCGCGAAACTCCTCCCCAGAAATACCATAATGATACCACGATACCCTACAAAAAGAAATAAAATTCATTGTAGTATTTTGCTTTGTGAGCCATAGTCATGTACTATAATGATACCAAGGGAGTGTGGTGAAATGCAAACCCTGAAGGGCGCTCTACGAATCTTTGCGCCTTTGCGCCTTTGCGCGAAACTCCTCCCCAGAAATACCATAATGATACCACGATACCCTACAAAAAGAAATAAAATTCATTGTAGTATTTTGCTTTGTGAGCCATAGTCATGTACTATAATGATACCAAGGGAGTGTGGTGAAATGCAAACCCTGAAGGGCGCTCTACGAATCTTTACGCCTTTGCGCCTTTGCGCGAAACTCCTCCCCAGAAATACCATAATGATACCACGATACCCTACAAAAAGAAATAAAATTCATTGTAGTATTTTGCTTTGTGAGCCATAGTCATGTACTATAATGATACCAAGGGAGTGTGGTGAAATGCAAACCCTGAAGGGCGCTCTACGAATCTTTGCGCCTTTGCGCCTTTGCGCGAAACTCCTCCCCAGAAATACCATAATGATACCACGATACCCTACAAAAAGAAATAAAATTCATTGTAGTATTTTGCTTTGTGAGCCATAGTCATGTACTGTAATGATACCAAGGGGGTGTGGTGAAATGCAAACCCTGAAGGGCGCTCTACGAATCTTTGCGCCTTTGCGCCTTTGCGCGAAACTCCTCCCCAGAAATACCATAATGATACCACGATACCCTACAAATGGAAATCCAAGAAACAATTACAAAACTCCGTCAACTTACCTGTTGTGACGTCCAAAATGGTTGGTGCTCCTTGTCAGAAACTGCCACAATTAATGATAAAGACTATATTACCTGGAGTGCAGGGAGTAAAGTCCAGTGGTTAAGACAAAAATTTACCATTCCTGCTTCCTTAGGAGGCTATCCTCTCCATGGTTTATCCCTGCGCCTTAAGTTAACTTGGTGGGCAGAAGATGCCCAAATCTTTGTCAATGGTAAATTGGTACAAGAGGGAGACTTATTCGACTCTTCAGCCCGGATATTACTCACTACCGCAGCACTTCCTGAAGCAGAAATTATCGTTCAATTGCGTCTGGTCAGCCCTAAACATGATGTGGGCGCTTTAATGGGTTCGGTCTGCATTTATGAAGACCCCAATAACCCAGACCCAGGTTTTGTGGCGGACGAATTAACTGTATTATCTGAATATCTAGAAGCCTTCGCTCCTGATAAATCACCATTTTTGGCTGCTCAATTAACTGCAATAGACTGGAGGTGCCTAACTAATAGGTCAGCGTTCGATAAGTCTCTTTCTCAACTGCGCTCCCAACTCCAACCCCTCTCCCCCTTCCTGAAACAACGGCATTTTCATCTTTTAGGTCACGGTCATTTAGATATGGCTTGGTTGTGGACTGTGGAGGAAACTTATACTGTGGCTGAACGTACTTTTGCATCGGTTCTCAACCTCCAAAAGTGTTTTCCTGCTCTCACTTTCTCTCAGAGTACCCCAGCTCTCTACGCTTGGCTGGAAACTCATCGCCCGGACCTCTTTCAGGCTATCCAAAATGCTGTTAGATTGGGAAAATGGGAGATAGTCGGACCTATGTGGGTGGAACCGGAAGTTAATTTAGTTGGGGGAGAGTCTCTTATTCGTCAATTATTCTATGGTCAACTTTATCTGGAGGCTAAATTCGGTACTATTGTCAATGTAGCCTGGTTACCGGATAGTTTTGGTTTCCCTTGGCAATTACCCCAAATTTTCAAAGGGGCTGGGATAGAATATTTCGTGACAGGGAAACTTCATTGGAATGATACTAACACTTTTCCTTACGGTGTTTTCTGGTGGCAAGGACCGGACGGAACCCGGTTATTAACTCTCATGTCACCTCCTAATGTTGCGGGAGTCATGGATACTAACCCTGGTTCTATGACTAATTATGCTATTAATTGGGAACGGCAAACGGGACTAAAAGATGTTTTCTGGTTACCGGGAGTAGGGGACCATGGGGGTGGACCCAGTCGTGATATGCTAGAAGTACAGCAACGGTGGCAAAATTCTCCTTTCTTCCCTCAAATGCAGTTTACCACTGCTAAGGAGTATTTGGAGGAGAGAATACCCACAGAATCCCTTCCTATTTGGAATGACGAACTTTATTTAGAATTCCATCGCGGTTGTTATACTACCCACGGTGACCAAAAATTATTTAATCGCTATTGTGAGGGATTGTTGTATCAAGCTGAGTTGTTTTCTTCTCTTCTTACTCTTCTCTATGAGAGACAGGGTTATAGGACGACACCTTTTCCCATTATCTATGATACTGTCAAGGAAGACAGCTGTCAAGGGGTAAAAGAAAAAATTGAAGAAGCTTGGAAAAAGGTACTATTCAATCAATTTCACGACATTTTACCGGGAACTTCTATTGGGGAAGTGTTTGTCCAAGCTAATCAAGATTATCAAGAAGTGATAGCAGTAGGAGAGGAAATATTAACCACAGCTTTGCTGGCGATCGCCTCTCAAATTCAGCTGGTCGAAAAACCCCATCCAGAGGCTAAACCAATAGTTATCTTTAACTCCCTTTCTTGGCAGGTATCCCAGGTAGTAAAAGTTGCTCTTCCCACGGTCAACTGGCAAGTATATAATCTAGAAAACGCACCTATTCCATGTCAAGTTAGCAAAAAAGGCGAACTTCTGTTTCTTGCTCAGGATATTCCAGGGATAGGATATCATCTTTTTTGGTTATCTCCTGGTGGGAAATGCTTAGATACCCTCCCAAATAAATCTGGTGGGCAAGGTCAAGATGACCATTTTCGTAACCAGGGTACTGATAATTTACCATTGCCCACCCTACCAGCATTTATATTGGAAAACGAGAAACTGCGAGTAGTAGTGAATCCTAAAACTGGCGATTTGAAAAGTGTTTGGGATAAAATAGTAGGAAGAGAAGTCCTAAATAGTCCAGGAAATCAGCTCCAGGCTTTTCGGGATAAGAGACAATATTGGGACGCTTGGAATATCGACCCAGATTACGAAAAACACCCTTTACCTCAGGGGGAGTTAAAATCAATTGAGTGGTTAGATAAAGGAGTAGTGCAAAATTCCATTCGGGTAGTGCGAAAATTGAACAAATCCACATTTACCACGGATTACATCCTGGAAACAAACTCTCCTATGCTTAAAATGGTAACTACTGTAGACTGGGAAGAGAGTCATGTATTAGTGAAAGCTGCTTTTCCTTTGAACCTCAAAAGCGACTTCGTTACCTATGAAATTCCCTGTGGTGCTATTGAACGTCCGACGGAACCTGGTGCTAAATGGGAGGTTCCAGCTTTGCGTTGGGCTGATTTAAGGGATGATGAATATGGAGTTAGCTTGCTCAACGATTGTAAACACGGTTATGATAGTAAACCAAATCAATTGCGCTTAACCCTGTTAAAAAGTCCATCTTGGCCAGATCCAAAAGCAGATCGAACCCAACATCAATTTACTTATTCCCTTTATCCTCACCCAGGGGACTGGAAAACTGCTGGAACGGTAAATAAGGGCTATGAGTTGAATTTACCATTAATGGTGGTTTTCCCTCAAGAGTGTGAAGGGGATTTACCTCTCGTGAGTCAATTGTTGGATTTAGGTAATGATAGTTTAATCTTAATGGCACTGAAACCGGCTGAAACAACCCGGGGTTGGATTCTCCGCTGTTACGAAAGTCGCTCTGAGATGGTAGAGTTAAATTTGGGATCCGATTTAGATTTGCGAGTCTCTCATGCAGTAGACTTATTAGAACGTCCTCTAACCCAAGACACAAGGGTGATAGAGCCTTGGAAAATTGCCAGTTTTAAGATAGGGTGTAGGGTGTAGGGTGGGCAATGAGGAGGATAAACATTACCTTACAAAAGATAGTTATGATAATTACATACTAACCAAATTATCAAATTTAATGAGAGGATAACCATGTACCATGGCTACATCTATTGGTCCCTATAAGAGCCGATTCTTTAACTTTATCAATCGACAAGTTATCCGTTTCCAAGACCAAGTGGGAAAAACGATCCGAAGTTTGAAAGTAGCCACCAAGTGGGGAGTGCAAATTCTCCTCTATCCAATTTACTTGGTGGTTCAAACTGGGCGCATGGTGGGTCATAAATTAAAGGCTGCGACTCGCCTGGAATCGGAAGAACAACAACCGACAGACCAACCAATTGAACGAGTCTTAAAGGCGGTCCCACTTTGGTCTTTATTAGATAAAATACCTCAAAATAGAGGAATTGTCAAGATTCAGGGAGTGGCAAATCTCCTGAAAACTGGCGCTTTAGTCTTAGTGAGTACTGATAATCAAATTCTGGATATCCTCAATATAGAACAACAGGAAACATTACACAAGCGCATTATCAGGGAAATAGCTCATGAATTGTATCGGGAGCATTCTCTTGGGTCGGCGACTCTATTCGATTCTAGTCCAGTCAGAGAGCTACCGACCATTGAAACCAATAATTCTCCCATTGTATTCCCCTTAAGACTATTTTGGCGAGTGATGACTTGGATGGAAAGAGGTAGTGTGGCGATCGCCATAGATTTATTCCAAGAATCAACCCTGGTACCTAATATAATACCAACTCCAAACCAGGTTACGGACTTAGACATTCAAATTAGACAGGAATTAGCCGATATCGCAGCAGATTTGAGCAATCACCGGAATTCTCAGAATGCCTTATTATTCCTCATTCGCGCTGCTATTGACTACTTTTTCGGCAAGAGAAATGAGACAATATCTAGTGGTGGGGCAAAAATTCCCCCTTCTTCCCAAAAACAAGAACTCTCAGGTGTAGATACCCTTTCTTTACCCCCATCAGATCCTTGGTTAACCCAGGAAGACATATTGGCGGTGAGGGAGTCTGGATCGATTACCAAATCTTCTGAGGAGAACCATTTAGCAGTGAAAGGAAAGTTGCTGAAAACGGCTCCCTCTTTACGAGACAGGATTAAAACCCTGATTTACGCTGCCATAGACTACTTTTTTAACCAGATCAGAGTAAAAGGGATACCCGGAAAAGAAGAAGAAGGGAAACTAAGGTTAGGAAATGAAGATACCACAGCTCACCTACCAGCAACAGAGGAGGTAGAATCTTGGTTATCTTGGCCAGACTTATTTGGGGAAGCTGCACCAGGAGCAGTTAAGAGCGCCGAGTCATCTTTGCTTTCTACTACTTCTCAGGTATCTCCTAGCTTAGTAAAACTTGACTCTGTTGAGGCAGTTGATTCTATTGCGTCGGAAGATACAAGGGAGGAAACTGGATCTAACTCTTGGGTTGAGACAGAAGCAACTCCCATGGGTTATAGCCAACACCCTCTAGAGAAAATCCTAGCATGGTTCGATAGGGCGATCCTCTTCCTGGAAGAACGGGCATTGAGTATTTGGCGCTGGATAAGAGGTCTCTGGTAATATATTACGTAATCAATCTCTCTCAATCATTTTCTCTCTGTGTTACCGGCGTTCAGCGGTTCAATCAGATGGCTATCATTATATATAAACAACCCAAGCTACAAACAATGACAACTACGGTTCTGCTCTCAAAAGAGAGAGTAAAATTGCCCCCACTGGAAAATGGCGATCGCCTCACCCGCCCAGAATTTGAGCGGCGGTATCAAGCTATGACTCACATTAAAAAGGCAGAATTAATCGAAGGAGTAGTATATATGGGGTCCCCAGTACGGGTAAGAAGTCATGGTACACCTCATGCTTGTATTATGGTTTGGTTGGGAAACTACTGGATAGCAACACCAGGGGTAAACTTAGGGGATAATGCCACTGTACGCCTAGATTCAGATAATGAACCCCAACCAGATGCTCTTTTGCGTAAAGAAGAGGGGGGGCAATCTTCTATTAGCTCCGACGACTATATTGAAGGAGCGCCAGAATTGATTGTGGAAATAGCTACAAGCAGTGCTGCTTACGATTTGGGAAACAAATTAAACGCTTATCGTCGCAATGGAGTGCAGGAATATATTGTTTGGCAAATCTACGATAGACGGATAGATTGGTTTAGATGGAAGGAAGGAGCCTATGTTAAGCTGGAACCAGATACTGAAGGTATCCTGAAGAGCGAGGTTTTCCCAGGGTTGTGGTTAGGAGTGAAACCATTGCTAGAAGGGAACTTAACAGCAGTATTAGCTATATTGCAGTCTGGTTTGGAAACGGCAGAACACCAAGTTTTTGTAAGAAAATTAGCTTTTTAATGATGATAAGTACCATTGCACAAGAAAAAAAGAGAGTAAAATTGCCCTCACTGGAAAATGGCGATCGCCTCACCCGCCCAGAATTTGAGCGGCGGTATCAAGCTATGACTCACATTAAAAAGGCAGAATTAATCGAAGGAGTAGTATATATGGGGTCCCCAGTACGGGTAAGAAGTCATGGTACACCTCATGCTCATATTATCACCTGGTTGGGAGTATATTGCAGTGCCACACCAGGGGTAAACTTAGGGGATAATGCCACTGTACGCCTAGATTCAGATAATGAACCCCAACCAGATGCTCTTTTGCGTAAAGAAGAGGGGGGGCAATCTTCTATTAGCTCCGACGACTATATTGAAGGAGCGCCAGAATTGATTGTAGAAATAGCTGCAAGCAGTGCTGCTTACGATTTGGGAGACAAATTAAACGCTTATCGTCGCAATGGAGTGCAGGAATATATTGTTTGGCAGGTACATGACAGACGGATAGATTGGTTTAGATGGAAGGAAGGAGTCTATGTTAAACTGGAACCAGATAGGGAAGGTATCCTGAAGAGCGAGGTTTTCCCAGGATTGTGGTTAGGAGTGAAACCATTGCTAGAAGGGAACTTAAAAGCAGTATTGGCTATATTGCAGTCTGGTTTGGAAACCGCAGGACACCAAGTTTTTGTAAGAAAATTAGCTTTTTAATGATGATAAGTACCATTGCACAAGAAAAAGAGAGAGTAAAATTGCCCCCACTGGAAAATGGCGATCGCCTCACCCGCCCAGAATTTGAGCGGCGGTATCAAACTATGACTCACATTAAAAAGGCAGAATTAATCGAAGGAGTAGTATATATGGGGTCCCCAGTCCGGGTAGCAAGTCATGGTACACCTCATGCTCATATTATAGGTTGGTTGTTCGTATATTGCAGTGCCACACCAGGGGTAAACTTAGCGGATAATGCCACTGTACGCCTAGATTCAGATAATGAACCCCAACCAGATGCTGTTTTGCGTCAAGAAGAGGGGGGCAATCTTTTATTAGCTCCGACGACTATATTGAAGGAGCGCCAGAATTGATTGTAGAAATAGCTGCAAGCAGTGCTGCTTACGATTTGGGAGACAAATTAAACGCTTATCGTCGCAATGGAGTGCAGGAATATATTGTTTGGCAGGTACATGACAGACGGATAGATTGGTTTAGATGGAAGGAAGGAGCCTATGTTAAACTGGAACCAGATAGGGAAGGTATCCTGAAGAGCGAGGTTTTCCCAGGATTGTGGTTAGGAGTGAAACCATTGCTAGAAGGGAACTTAAAAGCAGTATTAGCTATATTGCAGTCTGGTCTTAAAACAGTCACCAGTTACCATAATCTCTCCCCGCCCGTGAAACAAAATCATCCTAAAAAATCGAAAAACTTTACGAAATCTTGACAGAATTCTAATCTCCTTCTCAGTTAGATTGACAGTTTTGTCTTTATAATGAAAGAGTAACGAAAAAGGAGCTTTCAAAAATGTCTTTAATTCTAACATCAATCCAATCCAATCTTTCCTTTGTTGACCTACCTCCCCGGAAAATTACTTTATCTCTTGAGGACTTAAATAATGTTATGGGGGGGATGCTGTAAAACTCACTATATCCAATGTAGTAAGGATAGTGATTGTTGCGGTAAACTTTATTGCCAGCGTAGGATGTTTAGCGACTATCATTTCTGCTGGGGAACGTACTAAGTCAAAGTTGAGACTACTGTTTCATGCTACACAAGTTATTTTTATTAAGCTTAAACTAGTTATCTTTAATGTAATGCTTGAGTCACAGGACGCACACCGCTACCTTCAAAAGGTTATGCATTACCATTCCAATTAAAATCATTAATGCGTAAGCTAATGGAACCCAGTTGCAACACAGGATTATACCGGAGGGTAATATTATAGCTGCGGCGACTGTACTCCAGAATGTAGTCCGTGCTAATGGTTTCCCCATTATCTAAATTCCAAGAGGTCTGAAACCCCACCAGCACAGGTCCATAAAGGTGCTGGGTAAGACCTGCTCCTAAAGTTCTCGTATCGGCGATGCGATCGAACAGAAAAGGAGATTCATCCCCGCGAATTGCTTGGCTATAAAAGAGGTTAAAGCCAGTATAATCCAAATAAGGGCGAGAAAAATGCCCCAATTGTCCTTGTAATTCTACAGTAGCGTTGAGGGAAGATTGCACCTCCCCATTACTGTAAAAACTACCCACACCAGTAATACCAGTAACTAATTGAAGGTAGGGTACTACTGGTGCGGGGGTGTAGCGCAGTCCTGCTGTAGCTGTGAGTGCTAAAGGTTCTCCCCTCCAGAGTGGGAAATTCTTCCCCAATGCAGCAGCACCTTGATAACGGGTGAGATTTGTTTCGTCCTGACTAAGGTTAGCCCCTATTAAATTGAAGCGATCGCTATTAGCATTAATATTTTGAATCCCCCCCTGATAGGTTAAATTAATCCCCGTCTTCCCCAAGGGAATAACGGGAGAAGTCACCACAACACCAATACTACTGTCCACGGTTTGGAAACCCAGGGAACCATTAAAGAGGCGATCGCGCCTACTATATTCTAGATTGAGGGTATGAGGACGATCCAGAGCACCCACATATTGCTGCAACCGCACACTACCGCGCAATTCTTGGTCAATGTTATTTAAATTGAGACTGGTAAGGGCTAAAGAGCCATTCAAATTAGTCCTAGGACCGAAACCCACATTTAGTTGGGTTTTAACGCCAAAAACTTCCGGAGAAATCAAGTTTCCATCTCCTTCTTCATCACTAGAGCGCAAAAAATTGGGAAAGAGAGCCTTTTGGAGAAAATATTGGGGGGTAATACTCCATTGCACTGACTGGTTATTGATTATTGTAAAGCCACGCTCGATAAAGAGACCCCCTCTTTCGTCATTATCAACTCCAAAATTCAAGATATCCGGTCTGCGAGAACGACGGTCAAACACCAGTCGGTTCAGAAAAATGGGTAGAGAAATGCCGTCATCGAATACTATCCTAGATTTAGTTGTCCTCACCTCGTCTCCCCGAGAGACTTTTTGCAATTGAGCCGTATCCGCTCGCACTTCCAACTCAGGAGGAGAAAAAGGGTCGTTAGTGAGACGAACATTAGTAGCAAACCAGGTAACTCCGTCAAAATTAACTTGTTCTGCTTGAAAGCGCAAACGATTGACTTGTCCCTCTATTTCGGGAGCTTGCAAATTTCCCAATTTCCGACCCCCACCTAAAACAAAGCGATAACCTCCCGTTGTGGTGATCCGAGAGAGGGGTTGGTTCGTCATAAGATTCTGAAAAATAGAACCCGTGGGTATCTGGGCAGCATTCACCCTATTCAGAGGGTTGAGGGAAAAATCCTGGTTTGCAGTAGATTGATAAATCTCTCCCCCAGCATTGACAATGGTACCCCGATCCTCAATGAAGAAATATTCAAAGCGATCGCCCCTCAGTACCTGTTCCCCTCGTTCCAGGACTACATTCCCCTCAGCTACGAGAACTTGATTAACAAGATTTACTTCTAGGCTATCTGTAGTGAGTAAAGCGTCCTTGAAGAGCAGCACCACATTCCCTTTAGCTGTAATTATCCGTTTTTTCTCATCGTACTCTTGTGTATCGGAAGTTACTTCCACCACCCCAGAAGTTGAGGAAGTATTTTTCTGGGCTAGATTGAATTTTCTAGACTTACCACCCCGTTCTTGTAACTTTAATTGAAAATAGGGTATATGGGACTCTAAAACTGGTGCTATAATTTGAACTGGGGGTTCTGGGGGAGGCAAAAATGGCGGCATTTTCTCTCTGTGTCTCTGCGTCTCTGCGTGAAACAAATCAAAAAGGTGAGTCACAAGATACTCACCTTAACTACTGGTTACTCTAAATTCTTCTGTCCAGGGTTCCGAGTTGGATCAGAGGACAACAAACCGAACACGAATAGGGAAATAAAGGTCAAGACAACGATATTGACGACTATTTTGAGGGTTATCATTTTATTTTCTCCAAATTGGGCAATATCTTAAACTCCCCTATTGTATAACGATTGTTCCTCACCAAAAAAGGAAAAATCCTCTTTCTTCCCACAGCATAACCAGAGCACTAAAAGCGATAAACCCCACTACTAGGTGCCTGAAGCGCTCCTCGCTTATCTTCTCCAAGACTATTTGACCGATCCAGTTCCCCGGGATAGCAGCAATAGCCATGACCATGCCATAGCCAACATAAGACCAGGTCAAAGTCCCGAAAGCAGCGTAGGCAATAATCTTGATGACGTGCAGCACCACCATATGAGCTGATTTAGTGGCCATGAGTTCGTCCTTGCTCAAACCATAGTTGAGGTAAAATGGATTCAATAGAGGTCCGGTACTGCCCAGCAGTGCCGAGAGAAAAGCGTAAATAAATCCTGCGGGGAGAAAATACCAAGGACGAACCAAGAAAGACTGACTTGCTCCTTTTATAACATAGCCTAGAGCGTAAGTGAGGAGAAATACAGCCAGGAGCAGGGGCAACCATTCAATTTGAATTTTCGTCAAAGCGAGAGCGCCCAAACAAGCACCAAATAAGGCTCCCGGTAAATACCACCAAAAAGAAAACAAATTCAGGTGTGGCCAATAAAACCAGACCCGCTGTGCGTTACCCAGGAGCATTCCCAGGGTAATGACTGGGGCAACTGCTATCGGACCGAGAAAAAAGGCGATCGCCGGAATCAAAATGAAAGGACTGCCGCCCCCAACCAAGGTACTGACAAACCAAGCGCCGGCACTAGTTAGACTCAGCCACAGTATTATCACAGATTTGGCCTCCCATCCTCTATGATAAATTGACATCCTCCCGCCGCTAACTGCTACGCAGTATAGCGGGGGATTCCCCATATCGCTATGAGGGTTTCCTCTTTCGGCGAGTTCCCTTACTTGGCGGCGTTTCCACAACCAAGCAGAGGGGATTCTCTCCAGAGGCGTGCTGGAGCGAGTCTCCGAGCGGCTACTTGCCCTGTGCCCCAGGGTAGTTTCTAATTGTTCCAATGCCCTAGATAGGATATTGATTGCAGCGTTCTCATCTCGACCAGCTGTATAACCGCAATGAGGACAGTGGTTAATTACAAATTGCGCGTAATAGCCATCATGCCTCCTCACTACTCGCACTCGTTTAATCTGGTTGAGTTGATAGTAGTGAAGGTCACGGCTACCCCAAAGTCTAAATTTACCTGCTTGGAACTTGTCAGAAAAAGTCAAATACTTCCGGTCTTCCGATAGTTTCCACCCAGACGTTTTATATTTAACAGACCCTCTGACCTGGTACTTTTTAAACTTTGGATATCCCTTTTTCCCTTTGACTTTTGCTTTGCAGTTTCTAAAGAAACGCTCGATTGCAGCCCATGCTCTTTCGGCGTGGGCTTGTCTTGCTTGCGAGTTTAACTGCTTTGCCCAAGGGAACTCTGGATTATCTGCTAAAACCTTACAATATTTGTAGGCTGAGTTGCGGCTCTTTACTTCCCTGTCAATCCACGCTCTGATGATACTGTTACGAATGAAACGCCCAGTACGAATAGCTTCATCAAGCCGCCCGTACTGTTCTTTAGTTCCTTCCAGTTTCATCTCGTAGATCAACATAGACTTTCCAATTTGCCCCAATTAGTTTACTCTAGCATATAGATCTGGGCGTCGTCATTCATCTCACACCCCTGCTAAAGTATAGCCAGACCTTAGCAGGTCGAAGATTATGGTGTGAGCCTTCTGCCGACAACAGGTAAATGTCATCATTATTAACAATATTTAACAATGATAGAGGATCAACACAGCACAGTGGAATCCGCCAAACTAGCCCGTACCCCCTTGTTCGACCTAGCAGTAGCCCAAAAAGCTAGACTGACTGCCTTTGCTGGTTGGGAAATGGCAGTACAATACAGGGGACTGAAAGAAGAACATCATGCAGTACGGAATGCTGTGGGTATGTTTGATATCTCCCATATGGGCAAATTCCTCTTGCAGGGTAAAGAACTGGTACAGCAACTCCAGTTATTAGTTCCTTCCGATTTAGAACGACTCAAACCTGGTGAAGCGCAATATACAGTTCTCTTAAATGATGCAGGGGGGATAATTGACGATATTATCTTCTACTACCAGGGGAAAAATGAAGTAGGAGAGCAACTCGGTATTATTATCGTCAATGCAGCTACTGCTCAGAAAGATAAAGACTGGTTATTGACCCATTTACCCAGTGACCTTCACTTAGAAGACCAAACCCGGGACAAAATTTTAATCGCCCTCCAAGGACCAGAAGCATTAACTTCCTTTCAACCTTTAGTCCCGGAAGACTTAACCTCAATGAAACCCTTTACCCATAGAGAAAGCGAAGTCCTGGGATATCCAGCTTTTATCGCTCGAACCGGTTATACAGGAGAAGATGGCTTTGAAATCATGATATCTATAGAAGGGGGCCAAAAGCTATGGCAGACACTGCTAAATGCTGGCGTCACCAGCTGCGGTTTGGCAGCACGGGATACATTACGCTTAGAAGCGGGTATGTGTCTTTACGGACAAGATTTGGACGAAAGCACCACTCCCTTAGAAGGGGGTTTGGGTTGGTTAGTCCACTGGGAGAGTAAGGGGGATTTTACCGGACGTTCCGTCTTAGAGCAACAAAAAGCAGCAGGAGTCCAACGGAAGTTAGTGGGTTTGCAAATGGAAGACCGGGGGATTGCTCGTCACGGCTATCCAGTATTATTTAAGAGAGAGACTGTGGGAACAGTGACTAGCGGGACTTTGGCTCCAACCTTAGGTAAGGCGATCGCCCTAGCTTACGTTCCCCCATCTTTAGGTAAAGTGGGGCAGCAACTAGTGGTGGAAATTCGCTCAAATCAATACCCAGCCAGGGTTGTGAAAAAACCCTTTTATCGTTCTCGATAGACTGGGCTAACTTAAGTAGTCATAATAAATTTGTTAATAAATAACTATGTAAATAAAAGTAAATTGCGTCGGGTGTTATTGAAACAGCGGCGCTCCCTACCCTATAATCAATGGCGACAAAAGAGCGATCGCATCGTCAGTTATCTTCAAACTCTCTCCTCATTCCAGTCAGCCCAAACCATTCTCGCTTATTTCAGTTTTCATCAAGAACCAGATCTAAGTCCCTTATTTACCACCAACCGTTTATGGGGGTTTCCCCGAGTTGAAGGAAAATCCCTCATGTGGCATTTTTGGCAACAGGGAGATAAATTGGAAACTAATAGATATGGTATTGAACAACCACCAGCAGATGCTCCTATGGTACCACCAAATTCAGTAGATTTAATTCTCATTCCCGCTGTCGCTTGCGATAAAAGAGGATATCGCTTAGGTTACGGAGGAGGATTCTATGATCGCATGTTGAATCAGTCTCAATGGTCTTCTCCCACTACTATTGGTATTGTCTTTGATTTTGCCTATTTACCTCAATTACCCGTGGAGCCTTGGGATAAAAAGCTAGATTTTATTTGTACAGACATATAACAGGTATAACCAAAAATGCCAAAATCCTCAAATTCATCACCGGAACCCAAAATTACCGACAAGGAAAGGAAAGAAGTAGAAGGAGAAATCAGAGAAGAGCAGAAGATAGTTGACTACAACACCAATGAGTATCCAGTAGAAGTCTTGGTTCAGAAATACAGAGAAGGGCTGGAAGAAGACATCAATGAGCTATACGTGCCGGATTACCAGAGGGACATGGCTTGGGACGAAATTCGGCAGTCCAAGTTCATTGAATCTATCTTGCTCGGATTACCAATTCCCTATATTTTGGTGGCAGATTTACGACCGGAAGAAGACGATTTAGGTCGCTTAGAAATCGTTGATGGAACTCAACGAATTCGCACCTTAGATAGATTTATCAATAATGAACTGAAGCTACGGGGACTCAAAAAATTAAAAAAACTAAATGGCTTCAGATATAAAGATTTACTCCTTTCTAGACAGAGGCGTTTTAATCGTTCTTCTCTTCGTATGATTGTCTTAACTGAAAAAGCTGATGAAGAAACGCGAAGAGATATGTTTGAACGGATCAACACAGGTAGTGTTGAACTAAATGATATGGAGAAGCGTCGAGGTATATCTCCAGGACCTTTTGTGACGCTCCTGGGGGAATTGGCAAAAAACCCGAAATTTGATAAACTATGCCCTATTTCTGACGCCCTTAAACGCCGGCGCGAACCAGAAGAATTTGTACTCCGCTTCTTTGCTTACTTGAATAACTATCAAAATTTTAAAAGACGAGTGAACGAATTCCTCAACACCTACTTAGAAGAACATAACGAGCACCAAGCTGATAACTTCGATAAGATGAGAAGTGAGTTTGAGCGGATGTTGGATTTTGTGGAGAAACATTTTCCCAATGGATTTGCTAAGGCAAAGGGTCATGTTAGAACCCCGAGAATTCGATTCGAGGCAATTTCTGTGGGTGTTGCACTTGCTTTAAGGGAAAAGAGTAATCTTGAGCCGGGTTCAATAGACTGGCTTGACTCCAAAGAATTCAAAGAATACACCACCTCAGATGCAAGCAACTCTAAACCTAAAGTAATTAGGCGTATCGAATATGTGCGGGATCAACTCCTGGGGCAATCATGACTAGTGTACTATTTCAAGATTTCCATGAGCGCTCCAGAGAGGTGAGCAAATATTTTATTTTCCTCAAAAGTTTGGAGCAGAGATATATTAAACTAAGGATGAAGGGTTTCAAGGAGAATCAAAAAATCAAAGTGATTGATTCTGAATTGCTGAAAACATTGAAAGCAAGTGGGTTTCTCTTACTCTATAACTTAGTAGAAGCAACTATGAGAAATGGGATAGAAGCAATATTTGAGGAGCTTCAAGGTAAAGGAGTATCTTATGAGCAGGTCAAACCAGAACTAAAAAAGATTGTCCTCAAAAATTTAAAGAAGCGAAATCCAGATAAGCTGGTTGCCAGCATAGAAAGTATATCTTTGGACATTATTACTGTTGGTTTTGACAAACAAGACCTATTCTCAGGCAATGTAGATGGGAGATTAATCAGAAATATTGCCAAGAACTACGGTTTCTCCCCTAAAACCGATTATGGTAAAACTGGTGACGGAAAGGATTTACTAATAATCAAAGAAAATAGAAACAATCTAGCAGATGGGTTTAAGTCATTCGCAGAAGTTGGGAGAGATAAAAGTGCAGATGAACTTGTAGAAATTAAGAACAAAGTAGTGAAATACTTAAGAGAAATTTTGGATAATATTGAGCAGTATCTAGCTGAACAAGAATATCTGGCTAGCACTTCCAATACTAGTCCTCCTTAATTGCGCGCAAAGGCGCAAAGACGCAAAGGAACACAATTACACTCCGACTGCGGTATAAATCCCTCGCAGTCAATTATCCGTGTTTATCTGCGTTTATCTGCGGTTCCTTAATTAAATCCTGCAATGTGCCTCGAAATACTTTGGGCAATAATTTCTCCTAATTTTACAGGAACAGCGTTACCAATTAAGCGACCTATGTGTGTAAATCTTACGGGTTCATCAGGTGCCACAAACTGGTATTCTTCTGGAAAAGTTTGTAACAACGCTGCTTCTCGCAAAGAAATAGCTCTATCTTGCTCAGGGTGTCCAAAACGACCGTTGCCAAAGCCAAAACATTGTGTAGTAATGGTTGGGCTGGCTCTATCCCACGCCATACGACCATACACCGCTGGATAAGTTTTTCCAGTAGTTTTGAGATGACATTTAGCAATGAGCGCCTCAGGCCAATCTCGCCATGTACCTCCAGGCTTTGAAGAGCGAATACGGCGAAGATTAAGCTTAGAAAGCTTACTACATCGATGAAGCGGATCTGTCTTGGATGCTTCCCCAGCATTAAGAGGCTCAAGATGGCTAATAGTCTCTCTTACTGTTGTGTAGTTGGCTGGACTATGAGTTGATGCAGTTAATTCAATCTTATCAAATTTTGAGGCAAGCAAGACTAATCTTTGACGAGATTGGGGAATGCCATAATCCAAACAATTAGCTTCATAAGCTTCAACGTAGTAGTTGAGGTTTTCTAATACTTGAACAAATTCTTTAAATACCCCATGGTGTTTTAATTGGAGTACATTCTCCATAGAAACAATCTCTGGTTGACACTGGCTGATCAACCGAGCGAAATCTTGGAGCAGCTTCCACTTTGAATTTTTATACCCATAGCGCCTTGAATAGGTTGAAAATGGTTGACAGGGAGCACAGCCAGCAAGAACTCTCGTACTACCGTCCAAGAAATAACGCTCTAAATCACAACCATTAACCTCTTCTACATTTTTTAAGATAAATTTTGACTTATTATTATGCTCATAAGGGAATTTGCAAGCTGGATCAGTGTCATAGCCCACGGCAACTGAAAGACCTGCTTTCTCAAAACCATGAGTCAGACCTCCAGCACCACAAAAGAGTTCTACGACAGAGATACTACTAATCATTTACTTGTTTTGGACAGAAAAAACCCTTTAAATATCTATAGTAGGGCATTGCCCACCAATTTTCAATGTCAATATCAAGGCGATCTCCATGCAAATCGTAGTCTACGGAGTAATTCATCGAAATCCGGCTCTGTTTCCTTCTCTGTCTGTTCAGCAGACTGGCGGGCTGCGCGATCCATTGCCATTCGTGCCCGGTAATTGTTATAGTATTGTTCCTCTTGTTGCTTCCAAATACTGCTCATAACGTTCTGGGTCATGTTCCTTCAAATACTGCTCATAACGTTCTGGGTCATGTTCCTTCAAATACTGCTCATAACGTTCGGAGTCATGTTTCTTCAAATACTGCTCATAAAGTGTTGGTAAGTTCTCAGCTTCCTGATCAGAAAGACCGTACTCCTTCTTCCAGTAACTAACTGCTTCTTCATGTAATGTTTTGTGACCTATATCCATTTGTCTCTGATATCTTTGACAGCAAGCTCTTATAGCATCCCTCCCTGCTCCATCCTTATCCCGATCCCATATTGAACAAAAAACTCCTATCCTGTTTTCGCTCTTATGCTCGGAAAAGCGCCCATATATTGCCTGTATGTGTAAATGAAATTCTGGATTGGATTTTTGAAAGGTCGCAATATACGCAGGAACTCTTTTAATCCAGTCATACCAAATCGCATCTCCATGGCTATAAGCTACTACGACATCACTACCTCCTGGTACATGAGAAAGTGGGTTTGTTCGGCTTTTTCTTGGACATGGGCGCACAATTTTTTTTAAATCATCTGGTAAACCATGCAAACCATCAAATGTAAAGATATTCTCAATGATTCCTCTCTCAGCACGAAAACGCTCCCTAGGAGAGGGAAGTCTCATACTTTTTTCTACACGTCGTTGTTCTTCAGCAGCTTTTTGCTCACACTGTAGTTGCTCTCTATTTTTATTTAGTTCATCTCTACGCTTTTGACCAACAAGATCAATCGTTACGAAGTCAAGCCAGATAGGTGCTGGAATATTTATATTCTGCCAAAAATTCTCAATGTGTAATATAAAGTCATCTAAATTATAACTTGGCGGTATATCTTTGGCACTCAACCAAAGTTTACTAACTTGTTTACCCTTCTCTGTCTCTTCAACTTCATACCAAAAGCGTATGTCATCAAAAGAATCACTATCTAGTCTTTTCGCTAACTCATTGTGTCTGCGCTTAATTGTTGTGATGTGAAAAAAACAATCTTCTTCTGCAAAGATTGTATAATTATTAAAAGAACTACTGATAAAATCGAATCCTCTTTCAATATTGTATTTCTGAACAATACCAAAATCTAAAGGTAAAACTGATCCCAACTCCATTTTTATTTTAGTCCCTTTTGTCATTTCAAACTCCGATCTGGGAAACCCCGCGCGCGGGGTGCCGACATTTAGACTTTATATAGATGGATTCGCGACTAACGGCCTTGAGGCTGGCGGCGCGATACCAACTTTCGGGTAAAACCGATCGCCTCCAACCCCCAGGCCACCCGTCCACTTAAAAAAAGGTATAACACACTCAGGGACAAGTGGCAAGGCCCCTGCTTATATTCGGCTTACACCGCGCTCTCTGCGAGTCTCCGAGCGGCTACTTTTACAGGGAACGAGCCGCACATATATATGGCAGCATAATTGTCGTGAATCGAAATACTCCTATTGCTAGGGACGCATTCTTGGGTGTCGTGACTGGAAAAACGTAGCCCTGTGAAAAGGACTTAGACTGGTCAGCTAGCTTTGGCTTTAGGGCACGAGCAGCCCAGAGCTTCAGCGCGGGGTGCTGACCAAGATTAACAGCTAAGTCTTTTTTGATGCTGATACCCCGCTGCTTGCAGCGGGGAGCCTTCATTTGTTCACAAGTATGCAATTAAGGAATAACATTATCAATTATCTTAAGACCCACATCACCTTCTAAAGTAAGTATCGATTCTGGGTGAAATTGCACAGCAGAAATTGGCAAGGACTCATGCTCAACAGCCATGACAATACCATCTTCCGTCATAGCTGTAACCTTAAGTATCGGCGGTACTTTCTCCTTGATGGCATAGATAGAGTGATAACGACCAACTTTCACTTTTTTCGGTAGGCCAGCGAAGAGCTCACTTTCCTGTAGAATTACTTCAGAAGCCTTGCCGTGCATCGGGTAAGGTAATATCCCAAGCTTGCCACCAAAATATTCGACAATTCCTTGAAGTCCCAAGCATACACCAAAAATTGGCACGTTTAGTTGTGTCGCCATTCTGATTGTGTCGTTTAAAGCAAAGTCACTGGGACGACCAGGACCTGGTGATAAGACAACCAGATCTGGCAAAGCCTTTTTGAGGTAATTGATATCGAAACCAGGCCGAAAGGTCGTGACTTCCGCACCGGTTTGGCGAAAATAGTTAGCTAGAGTATGGACAAAAGAGTCTTGGTGATCAATTAAGACAATTCGCTTACCGATGCCAGTTTTTTTTCTTTTAGGGGTAAACTGTTGAGTCTGTTTGTTGCGTTCCGTGCGAACCACATCTAAGAATGCTTCAGCCTTGAGATAGATTTCTTCTTCTTCCTTCTTGGGATCTGAATCGTAAAGCAGCGTCGCACCAGCACGAATTCTCGCAATGCCATTTTTAATATGGATTGTCCGTAATGTTAGACCTGTATTCAGGTCGCCATTGAACCCGACAACGCCGACGGCACCACCGTACCAATTGCGGGGTGAACGTTCATGTTCCTCAAGGAACCGCATTGCCCAAAGCTTTGGGGCTCCAGTTACAGTAACTGCCCAAGTATGGCTTAAAAAACCGTCTAGGGCATCGTAACCATCAGCCAGTCTACCCTCGACGTGATCGACGGTATGAATGAGTTTGGAGTAAATTTCGATTTGTCGGCGACCGATTACGCGAACTGTTCCTGGAACACAGATCCGGGATTTATCATTGCGATCAACATCGGTACACATCGTTAGTTCAGATTCGTCTTTTTGCGAATTCAGCAGCTCACGGATCTGCCTAGCATCGCCGATAGCATCCTTGCCACGGGCAATCGTGCCGGAAATGGGGCAGGTTTCGATTTGCCGGCCAGTAACACGTACATACATTTCCGGCGATGCTCCAACTAAATACTCCTGCTCTCCCAGATTAATTAGGAACCCATAAGGCGATGGATTACGTTCCTGCAAACTTCTGAAAATTTCCGATGGCGGCCATTTAGCCGGTTCAAAAAAGGTCTGGCCAGGCACGACTTCAAACAAATCGCCACGCTGAAAGGCTTCTCGCGCCAGGCGCACGCAATCCACATATTCTCCTGGTTCGTGGTCACAGCTACGCTTTGCCCCAGCAGATGGACCATAGGGATCCCTCAAACCATCACGACTAAGACCAATAGTGGATTTCCCATGGATTTGGAAGTCATAACGACTGATAAAGGCGGAATTTCGGTAATTATCTACAACATAAATCTCATCCGGAAGAAATAGTACCAAGTCACGCTGTCCAGGCTCTCGTGGTATTTTTTGTTCTATATTTTCAAATTGATAAGCTAGATCGTAGCCAAAGGCACCATAAAGGCCAAGATAAGGATCCGGGCAATAAAAAAGTTGAACCAAACAGCGTAACAGTGAGAAAATTGAAGGCTGTTTGCTGCGCATCTCTTCGGGGAAACGCTCAGTCGCAATACGGACAGAACCAGACAGTTCAGTTTCGTCAGCCGAAATGGACTCAACTGCGCTCAACTGTTGAACCGCCGCTCTAATGAAAGGTAAAAGAACCTGTCCACGTTCGTTAAGGGCCCAAATGCGAAAAGAGCGACCGATGGCACTAATCGAAATGGGGGGGTTGATAAAACCAAACATCCAACGACGATAACGCCCAGGAACCTCGTAATTAGAGGATAATAAAACTCCGCGCGATTCATTTAGAGCATCAATAAGATCATCTATAGCCTCTTTGGTAGGTTCGGTTTCAATGGTTCGATGGATGGTTATACCTTTTTTAGTCTTATAGCTGCTTTTGGTTGGACAAGTTTCTATCAGGTTTGCTCTCTTCATGAGAAGTTGTGATGTAGTTCTACCTCCCACTCTAATCCATATCGAAATCCAGCAACGCCCACCCACCCCCAGGCTATTCGGAAAATTGTTGCCGGCGCCAGTCTTCCCCCACTTGGATTGTTAGGTCAGATCCCAGGGAACCAGTACTCTCCACCCGCACAGCCCCAACTCCTAAAGCAGCGCGGAGTGCAGCCCCAGTAATGTCATCCCCGTATTGAGCCACGATGCGGGTTTCTTCTAGAGGTTCGGGCCAGTCATGGTCAACAAACACATTGCTATAACCCACTTCCCGCAAATAGCGACCCATAGCCGCTACCGCTTCGGAATCCCCAGTGCTATCTTGAATGGCAACTCTGACATAAGCTGGATTGAGGGCTTCTGAGGACAGCTCTCCCATATCGAAGTGCTGGGCCATCATCAGCTTAATGCGGCGATTATTTGGCAGCCAATAGCTTACCTCTTCCTTACCATCGCCGCTAAAGTAACCCGGTAGCATCAGCATTTGCGTATTTGACCGTTGAATTTTGGCGACCATACCAGCCAGAGCTAATAATTCTACCTTACCTAAGTTAGTTTCAAGATGAGATTTAGCTGTTGAGATAACTTTAGGTATGCGCACTAAAGTAGTGGGCTTGAGGGCTTGTTCCACCAAGGCTCGCATCAGTATTTGCTGTCGCTGGACCCTACCAATATCTCCCAAGCGATCGTAACGAAAGCGCAAAAATTGCATCGCTTTCTCCCCATCCAGGTGCTGCTTACCTTTTTTTAGGTTAATGTACAGATGCTGACTTTCGTCAATGTATTTCATATCTCTGGGAACATAAACAGTAACTCCACCCAAAGCATCGATAGTTTTCTCCACACCCTGGACATTTACCCGGACATAGCGATCCACCTCTACCCCTAAAAGCTCCTCGATAGTCTGGGCAGCTAGTTCGTGACCCCCGTAAAGATTAGCGACATTAATTTTCTGGATACCATAGCCTGGTATATCAGCACGGGTATCCCGGGGAATAGAAAGAACGGTCAATTTTTCTTGGAACGGATCAAACCGCAGCAAAAGCATGGTATCCGCAAGACCCTCAACAGAATTGACCAGAGCGTGGTATCCTGCTTCATCGTTAGTAGGGTGGTCCGCATCGGAAGTAAGAACCTTAGTCCCCAAAACCAAGATATTTGCCGGACGGGTTAGTTTAGGCAGTGCAAGTCCTTCTCGATGGTCGATCTGTTCTTCTGGCTCTACGGGTGCGGGTAGCCAGGTGTCCGATAGGGAGCCTGCCAGCAGTGCTCCCGCTGTTGCCGAGATGGTTGCCACTGCTGTTAAACTCAAACAGATCCAAAGCCGGTGTCCCTTAAGTATTTTGGCAGTATTTTTGGTGACTTTCGATTTTTGCTCTTGATTGCTATTTGCCATTGTTTTCGGTTTTGAACTCAAGATAAATGTTTACCGATAAATCTCTCAGCCATGGGACTAATCAAAGGCAGACGGGGGTATTTACCCTGCCACAAACGGATCATTAAACTGAGAGATATCAGAAAATAACCAGAAGTGAGTAGGCTATTGAGATATAATAACCGTAGGCTATTAAACTCAGAGGTTTGCCAGGCTCCTGTCCAGAGTAAACTGTAACAAAGAGACCAGCAGAGGGTAAAAGTCAAGGATAAGCGAGATACTTTTTGTATTTTGCGGCTACCTTGACGCCAATAAAGAGTCCACAGGGCCAGAAAAAATCCCAACACTGGGATAAGGTACATAGATAACTTGAGCTGCTCGAGCTGCCCCTGCTCTTTTTGCATGATCTTCGCCATCGCTCATTTATGGAAAATTTGCCCACAGAAAGAATAAGTATTCTTATACTAGCAGGAGGAACAAGTTCCCGGATGGGAAGGGATAAAGCTTTAATTCCCATCAATGGTGTGGTGATGTTGGAGCGAATTTGCCTGGTAGCTACAGAATGCAGTAATTCAGTCCAGGTAGTTACCCCTTGGCCTGAAAGATACCAGCATATTGTACCTCACCACTGCGGTTTTTTGCCAGAACTCGGTGGCGACGGACCATTGGTAGCATTTGCCCAATCCTTACCTGGGGTAGAAACTGAGTGGGTGTTGTTGTTGGCTTGCGATTTACCCCTACTATTGGAAAAGGATATCCGGGAATGGATAGGGTATCTGGAGATGGTAAAAGAAGAGGTGGTGGCTCTTTTACCTAGAAGTGAGAAAGGTTGGGAACCTTTATGCGGTTTTTATCGTCGCCGTTGTTTACCTTTACTGACTGATTTTATCGCCGGAGGAGGTAGGTCATTTCAGGGTTGGTTGAGTCTACAGCCAGTGGTAGAATTACCCATTACAGATGCTTCTGTTTTATTTAATTGTAATACACCAGAAGATTTGGAGTATTTTTTGAACCGCAGATGATTGCGAAGCTTTGCGAAGCTTTGCGAAGCTTTGCGCAAGCAACCGCCCTTGGCGGGAGCGGATAAACGCAGATGAAATGAATACAGATGAGTGGAGATGAATTAGTTATTAAATTAACGGGAGATGGCTCTTTTACTTTCTTTTCTCCTGAGTTTCAGGAAACTTTTCACTCTCACTCTGGAGCCAAGCAAGAAGCTGAGCAAAAATTTGTCTTACCTTGTGGTTTGGAACAGTTAGCTAAACAAAAAAATTCATTGCAAATCTTGGATATTTGCTATGGATTGGGTTACAATAGTGCTGCGGCTTTAGCAACTATTTGGAAAGTTAATCCTCATTGTAACATCCAGTTAATTGCTTTAGAACTAGAGCCAACAGTATGCCATAAAGCGATCGCCTCCCAATTACTGGAACTCTGGGAACCACCTATTCCTCAGTTACTAGCTGGCTTAGCAGTGGAGCAGGAAGTAAAAGAGTCTCATTTACAAGCTAAACTGTTTTGGGGAGATGGGAGGGTAACTATAAAACAAGTTATTGGGTTAGATTTTGAAGCAGATGCCATTTTTCTGGATCCTTTTTCGCCCCCAAAATGTCCTCAGCTTTGGACAGTAGAATTTCTCTCTCTGGTAGCTACCTGCTTGAAACCAACGGGAATACTCGCTACTTATTCCTGTGCTGCTGCTGTGCGGGTTGCTTTACAACTAGCAGGTTTGACAGTAGGAGCAAGTAAGAGCGTGGGGAAGCGCTCTCCTGGTACTGTTGCTAGCAAAACTTGCGCTGATCTGCCACCCCTTTCCCTACAGGAACGAGAACATTTACAAACTCGTGCAGCTATTCCCTACCGAGATCCCATGCTGAAAGATTCCCCAGAGATAATATTGAGACGGAGGCAAAACTCACAACTTGTTAGTTTGCTAGAACCCACTAAGGTTTGGAAAAAACGTTGGTACAAGTAATGGAATCTCATTGCGGCTAATCACAGTTTGAATAAATGGATATTTAAAGAATCGTTTGTAAATATCCAAGGGAACTGCCAAGTACAATCTTCTATCTGCTTTTTCTTCCTCTAGGGCAATTAAATTCCTAACTGGTAACTGATCACTGTCAAGGTACGTGCTATAACTATAGCTCAATAAGACCCACTAAAATTTGGAGTAGCAATTCTAATTGAGTCGGAACACTATACAACATGATGTCTTGGGTAATCATGCGAGTTGCTTGATCTAATTTGCCAAATCGCCAACCGTCACCCATGGTTACGGCTCCATAAACAATCTCTTGCTCTTCTACCTGAGCCAGGGCAATCATTTCAGCAGCTAACTGGGTAAACCCTCGCGATAAATCTTCCTTCTTCGCCTCTACCACCAAAAAGTTTTGTGGGGACTTTAATAAGTAGTCGAGATTTCCCTTCAGCCAGTTACTGACATGAAGGGGATATTCTAAACGAATTTGACAACGACAAAACCGGGCAACAGCCAGTAAAATCGGGGCAATAATTACTTCTCTTCGGGCTGTTTCACTTGATAAAATTATTAATTTCAAAGAGTCTTGGATATCTTGCTGAAGCTGATTAAAGGGGGTGAGGGACTTCCCCGTTTTGGGAAGCTCCAACACATCACTGGTAAAGCCATATCCAAGTTCGGCAAGAATTTGGTCCACTTCGTAAGTCATCTCGAAGTAGGAACGAAAGGTATAGGATTGATCTTCCTGAAGGATTTTGAATTTTGCCATGAGAGTAGGAAGTTAATCGAGCTTCATTAAGGCTTTGAGCTGAGACAGTTCCATTTTGAGTGCATCTCGTTGTGCCGTGACAGTTGCATTTTCAGCCTCCAGGACATTTCGTTCTGCCACTTGTTGGGCTTGCTCAATCTCCATCAAACGCCTCACCGCTATGGGATTGAGCACTTCATCCACCGTTAACCTTAATTGGGGCAAAACTTGAGACAGGATCTGCTCCCCTTTCCGAAAGTCTCGATCCTGGTAGGGAGCACCACCAGAGGCTGAATTACACACCCGAATGTGTTCCCTCCTCCTGTTGATAATCCAGTATTCGGGAATCCCGATCGCTGCGTACTCTTTGTGTTTCTTTTTATAATCCTCCGTCTCGTTTGTGCTAGTGACTTCTATAACCAGTAATGGGGTTTGGTTGTGCTGAAAAATTCCTGCCTCTCCCACTTGAGCAATATGAAGCCAATGCTCTTCCCGGTTCACACACACATCTACAATGCGGCTGGTATTTTTGTTAATCCTTACCCCCACTTCTTTCCCTGCTCGCAATTGAGTTTGGGTATGGGCGAACAATTTGTTGAAGATGTAAACCAAAAACTCGCAGATAATAATGTGTAATCCAGCAGGTGGTGTCATAAGTTGTAAATATCCCTCAACCAGTTCGTAGCGATCGGGAGTACCATCTTCATAGGAGCAATATTCTTCAAAGGTGAAGATTCTGGGTTGAGGTGGAGTGGAAATGGTTCCAACAGTGGTTTTGAGCGTAACAGCAGACACAGTCATGGTTTGTCCAGAGCAGCTTGACGGTTTCAGCTTGTATTATACTTTAGATAGGGTATAAAATAACCACAGAGGCACAGAGGGCACAGAGAAAGAGAAGAGAGAGGGTTAAACCTTAACATAATAAAGCAATAAAACTGTTTATAACCTCCATAAACCTTTCCTTGCATCCCATATATCTAATGTATAATAGCGATCGCCCTACTATATGCTTCGTTCTACCCAACCTACAATTTAAGAGGTGTCACTAATTCCAGTATATCCTAATTTTCCGGATAGTCATGCACAGTAATGATACCGCGATCGCTGGTCACCTATGTATCTTAACTAACTTAATCACGACTTTGCTTGCCGTGCTTGTTCGGCGCTGCGGGTGTGCCTGGGAGAAATGTAGAAAATATCCGTAATCAGTACAAGACGATCCCTGGGTGGGAGTTTGAAAACCTGCACTTCCTGTAGCAACATATACGGCTCCTATGCTCAACTAGTATGAATGATTGGGATCTCTATGACCAGTTAATTGCTACCTAGCTGCCTAGCCCATTGAACCCAAAACCTGATCACTCCCACATCATGACCCTAGCCCAACAAAATCAAGATGCGTTACGGTTTTCTAATGCATTCTGCGATCAGCGATCGTACTTGATAAATGAGGTTTCGCCAGAAAAATTGTTATCTAGTACTACCTCCACCTCCCAGAGCATCCGCTGCAATGAATGGTGTGCGATTTGTTAACCTTGTCAAATCACTTGTAAAATTATAACATACTCAGGGACAAGTGGCAAGATCTAGTGCCAGTAAATTATTTCCGAGGAAGGAATGGAAGACAATCCCCTTAAGAAGGTGGGGCAGGGGGGGATTTATAAATGCTCCGGTTGGGTAAAATTTATCGTTTTTGGTGCGTTATTAACGCACCCTACATATAATGTATAATAGCGATCGCTGTACTATATGCTTAACGCACCACTCTGATTTTAACCTCAAGATTAAGATTAGCCCATAGTCAATCAGTAGTTATAACTGGTAGATTGAGAGCAATACCCAGTGCAAGACAAGCCCGATCACCATGTGAGAGTTCATTTAATTTAGTAGACGGGCGAAGCAACAACGCCGCCATGAATGCTTGTTGGTTGTTAAAGGGGATAATTTTAAGATTTAAGTTTGATAGAATCTGTTGGATGTCTTCTTCGGTAATTCCCGCATCTGCAAGTTTTGCTACAACTTCAGAAAGATTGACTGAACTAATGACAGCATTGCCAATCAATTGAGAAATTTCCTCACTACCATCTTCTTGATTGAGCAAAGCCAACACAGCAGAAGCATCAACCACAACTTTATTTATCACGTAAAGCCTCCTCCCTACGTTCTTGAATCAGTTCTTCAGAAAGTTTTCTGCCAGGAGGTACATAATCTCTGAAAATTGCTTGAGCATTTTTTACTGAATTTTGAGTATTTAGATGGGTGGGTGGGTCAAACCATCCCCTGTACCAGTCTAACATTTCATAGTTTTGGGTAAAGTCTGATTTTGGAATTTTATCCAGCATTACATTAACCATTGTTGAAGCAGTTTTACAAGCCCATTCGGCAGCCTTAGCAGTGCTAACTAGCCATGTTATCGATTCAATCGATTCAATTGTTGTTGCTTCCCGAAAAATCCCCTTACCTCGGAGACTTTTCGTTAACTTTCTTCCCAAATACCTGAACACCTCGTCTTCATCATACTCAATTATATCTTCCGGTTTGAGATGCGCCAGACAGTCACGTAGGCGGAATAGATCGGCAAAGTCTTGATAAGGAGCCTTTCCTTTGTCAAACTTACTTCCCAAAGCTTTACTAGCTAACATAAACTTTTCTGGCGTGCTTTTCCACCTTTTACCTTTTCCACCGGAGGTTTGACTAGAAGAAGACTCGTCAATTGCCTCAATCAACTTATCTAAAAAGTCTTCTTTACATCCAGCATTCTTCCCCATTTTTGCAAAGGCTAACAGCTCATTGATAAATGCTTCAAGTGAAAATGCAGAAAAAATAATGGAAACCAGGGCATCTTTTTGCATATGAATCTTGTATCCTTTTTTTGCCCTCTCATAGGAATCAAGAGCTATCTTATAAAAATGGTTAGAATCTATAATAAATCTTTGATTTGGTTTCATGTCTCTCATAGTATTGAAATGCAGTTTGGGGCGAATCGTCAGGCACCAAAGCGGGGTTGAAGAATGAAACCCAACATTTCGCCGATTTCACAGGGTTGGTTGTGAACGATAGATGTGTGCGGCTTAACTCAACCTACGAGATCGGAGATCGAGCTAGCTCTAGGAGGCTAGCGGCGCGATACCATCTTTCGGGTAAAACCGATCGCCTCCAACTCTTAGGCCACCCGTCCACTTAAAAATAACTATAACACACTCAGGGGCAAGTGGCAAAGTTTAATGCACAAATATTGAATTCTGTAACAAAACTTTACATTAATGGTTACAAGGATCGCCCTACTGAGCTTCACAAATTCGGAATATATAGCAACCGCCCATGTTGAGACAAGTTGAGATGACGAACAAATCCTAAAACCCTTGTTCTCTAAAACTTTCTTCTTCCCCTCCAGGGGTTGAAACCCCTGGCTATCACGACTCCCGATTCCATTCTTTTAGGCTACGATTATAACCTAGAGAGCACAACGCTTTCGCCGAAAAGTCCGAGATTTGAAGCACCAGTAAGCTTGCTCGCGCCAACGCAGGAAATTTATATGTCCTAAACTGTTTGCGTAGTGCTATATCTTAACTAACCATCATCACGACTTTGTTTGCCGACTTGCTGCAACGAATCCTGAACAGATAACACAGGCACAGGGGAACTCACAAAACCTTGGACATCCCGCGTCACGATAGCGTCTAATCCTTGAGTAACTGCACTGAAAATTTGAACAGCGTCTTCAAAATCAGATAAGCCAGAGTTGAAGGCTGATTCCAAAACGGCTCGATCAATAGGGTAAATAACCATAACTGTTAGTGTTTCTGAAACTGCTTGCCGTGCTTGTTTAACGCTGCGGGTGTGCCTGCGAGAAATGTAGAAGATATCCGTAAGTGTTGTCGCTGTAACATAGCCGACGACTTGCCCCACATTGATCTCTTGGAACAGCAGTTCTGTGTCTTGGAAAAATGGTTCCCGTTGCAACAGAAAATCTAGGACAATGTTGGTATCAATTAAAATTTTCACTGAAGATACTTCTGAACCCGTCGCTCTTCTAACATAGCAGCCACTTCTGCATCCGTTGGTGCCCGTTGGTCTGTTTTTAATAAACCTCGCATCCGTCGAATTGCGCTAGAGCGTTCAGAAGAGGAAACATTTGTATCTTGCAAAGATTCAATAATGGCAATAATCAGTACAAGACGATCCCTGGGTGGGAGTTTGAAAACCTGCTCTTTAACTTCCTGTAGCAACATATAAGGTTCCTTCAAAAATCCAATATTTGCTCGCTTTAACACTAAAATAACATTAATGTTCAATTTTTGAAACCTTGAATGGAAGTCTTTCAACTCACAACAACTATAAATAAGTCAGGGCACCTCCTACTTGACATTCCCACAAAACTTGCCCTGGAGCAAGTAAATGTTGCGCTAGTACTCAATCCAATTAGAGAATCTAAGCCTCAAAATCAGAACTACGACTTTTCTGATTTGTCAGGAAAATTGACTTGGAAGGGAAATGCCGTGGCTATGCAAAGGATATTACGAGATGAATGGTAATCGTTATGTTCTAGATACGAATGGGATCATCACGCTCTTACAAGGGAATACTCAACTGGTTCAATTACTTCAGGCTGCTAAGAGATCAACAACCTCAACGATTTTTCCGCCGACTCGTGCATCGGTGACGATTTTTTCAAGATGCGCTGCGACGGTATCCTCAATCCAATCCTCTCCGCACTGCTGACAAACCCGCGCGGGCACATGGCGGACAACCACTTCCGTCGGAAATATTCCCGCCACAAATCGGACAATAATCACTCATTTCTGCCATTAATTTAACCTCTCTTTAAGATTATTTTAGGCTAGGATTACAGGGTTAGGCGAGATTTGAAGTTGGGTTTCGTTCCTCTTCCCAACCTACGGTAAAACAGTTACCAGTTACCAGTTACCAGTTACCAGTTACCAGGCGTTGGTGCGGGACCAAAGCCCGCACCAACGCCTTCCACCAATAAGTGGCTTGCCACCACTTATTTGGTGGGGGCCTCAAACCCAAGGTTGAGCTGCTACCATGGTACGTGATTACTGGTCACTGGTAACTGAAAGGTGAGCTTGCTGGCACTCTATTAATCTAACTGATAAGCAGTGACTATTCTATTATTTTTAGGGTTGTAAACTGCTATTACGCTATTGTACTTTCTATGAGAGAAGAGATATTTCAAGCAGTTATTTCTCTCTGAAAGCATAGTCGCACTTAAACTATAACCAGCCTCCTCAAGAAGAACAAAAAATTCTTGTTTAGGCAAGAACTTAACAGTAAAAGGTGGTAAACCATTAATAGCAGTATGCTTATTTAACGAACATTCAAGACTACATATTCTTCAATACGTTTGAACTTATCAAAGGGAGTATGCCAGAGGAAATAATTGGGCAATACAAATCCAAACCCTATAAATGTAGGAACAACACTCATGATAGTAATAAGGTTCATCATCTACTTCAGTCCCACCAATCTGAATAATGAAATTTCCACACCAGAAATAAACTCCAGGCATTTGAATATCTAAGCTATAAGTCAGCGATCGCAGTTTTTTGGATAGATCCATAGTAAAATCATCAACTCTATATCTATGTGAACCTAGAACTACCAATTATTTTAATCTATTGTCACTTTTCTGCCATAAGAGTTGAACCAAAAAGCCGATCACTTCCAATACAGGGTTAGGCGTGATTGTTGGGTTTCGGCACCTCTTCCCAACCTACGGTGAGCTTGCTCGCACTACGAGATCGGAGATCGAGCTTTGGCTAAGAAATGCTTGGGCAAGTTCAAAAGCTTCTTTCGCGAGTTCAAGAAGCATTAAAGATTGTAACAAATCTAACCGCTGGGAGGCGATCGCTGGATCGCCCCTAGCCGCTTCATCCTCAACTATATGAGACCATTTTATAACTGTAGAAAATTTTTAGTCATTATCATTACGATTTATCTCTCGTTCAATAATTTCTTTGATAAACTCTGGTAACTCTTTTTCTATGCTGACAGCTCTTTGCTTTAATTTTTCGTAAATCTCAACATCCTCTCCTTCCCATAAGAGATCAATTCTTCTGACCTGTCGCATTGCAATATGCTTATAGTTCTCTGGATATGCCCAGTAGCATGATAAGCAAATGGACTTATCTTTAATACTGTTCCAATTCTCGCAATGCTCACATGACCAAGACTTGGCTCGATTAGCAGAGCCACAAAGCAGCATAAAGTTTTCTGAATCTAAATCTGGTTCGCCATCAACTTCAAACGGAACGCGATGATCAATTTGTAATTCACGTTTATCAACTTCTTCTAGATAAATCAAACACTTGCATCCATATTTTTTAATCAATGTATCTTTTATCTGTTTTGATAAGCCTGTTCTACCAGAAAGTCTGGAGAATCTAGTTCTTCTGATGTCTCCAAATCTATATGCAGCTATTTTTCTGCCATCACTCCCAGTAACACGAAAAGTTTCTAGAGGAATGCCATTTTATCGCACATCTCTAGCTGCTCTTGGAGGATGATTATAGCCATAGGTTTCTTTTAGCTCTTCAGTTGTGATAAAGCCATGTATCAAAATATGGTCAATAACTGCCCTAGGTCTTTTCGCAGTTATTGACTGGCAAAGTTGCAAGAACTCATCTGGTAGCTGTTGAGAACTTTCCATGATTTTCTAAGAGAGTTAATTGCTTAGGTCGCTTGCCAATAGAACTTAATGCTGCAAGCTGCTTATTGGACAAACCAGGTGATAAGTATAAAGACTCTATTGTTGTTTCCTCTCTACCTAGTAATGTTGACTGTGATGACCGTCCAACTTCGATTTCAATTCGTTTAAGCTTTAGGCTTTGAGGGAGAACTTTACCGAAAGTCTTATCACCTAGTTTGCCGTCGTAACTAATAGCAAATGCTATTTTTCTTGTGTTTAGCTGTTCGATAGCTAGAACAAAATCATCAAAATTGATACCGGAAAAATATCTTGAATCTCTGTTTCTGCACACACCTTGATATGGAGGGTCCATGTATATGAAATCATTATTTTTAACCTCAGCTAATACTTCCCGATAATCCAAACAAGTAAACTGACATTTACCCTTCAGGAGCCGCGATACACCTTCTATGTTTTTTTTCATAGTCTCAGGTCGTGTCCCTTTTCGTCTTTTATCAGGGCTTTGGTTGAATAAGCCTTCAGAATTGTAACGAACAGAACCTTTCACACATCTTGCTAGTAAATACAGGAATAGCTTTGGATCACTGATTTCATTGAACCTTTTTCTAACCTCAAAATAATGACTTATGGAGTCAGAATACTGTTCATTCCATATATCCGCATATATATCTGCTATTTCATTTGGATGTTCTATAACTAATTCCAATAACTCAATGAGGGGTTTGTTCAGATCGCTCAACCAAAAATTACAGGAAATTTGTTTAGTCGCACTAGCAATACTAATTGCAGCAGTTCCAGCAAAAGGTTCAACCAACCTATCTACTTGATCTGGTAAAAACTTAAGAATATATGTTGCCAGGTTTCTTTTATTACCTTGATATTGGACAATATGAGGTATAGCTGCCATCGCAAGAAAAGAACAAATACTCCAATTATTAGTCTATCACAAATCGATGCGCTGCGACGGAATCCTCAATCCAATCCTCTCCGCACTGCTGACAAACCCGCGCGGGCACATGGCGGACAACCACCATACCGGAACCTAAATCAGCAGTAAAGGTTGCACTTCCGTCGGAAATATTCCCACCGCAGATCGGACAATAATCACTCATTTCTGCCTCCAAGTCCTAAAATCTTTTTCAAAGTGAAGTTCATCTGGCTCATATACCGTCATGACAAAAACTGTGTGTGAAAGCCGATCCCATGCAGTGACAACATGCACAGGACGCCCCTTTATGACAGCGAACCATAGATAAGTGGGAAAAGGTTTGCGCCCAAAGTCGGATTCGATTATTTCGCCTTCTTCAATAGTTGAAAAGACATCAGAGCGCGAAATTCCACGCTCCATCATTCGTTGCAGTGGGTGACGACGCCATTGAATTCTTTGATCCGATACAGCTATTAGCTTGCAGTCGGGTGCAGTGATTTGTTAGATCGGCGCTTAATTGGAAGCTTTACCAGTCTATGTTTGTGAGCTAATTGCTTCTTCTGTAAATCATTAAAAATAGCTCTCAAATCATATTGAAATGATTCAGCGTATTCCTCTCTATATTTGTGAATTTCTTCAAGAATTTCATTGGTGTACATGACTAAACCTCCAAGTTATATCCTCTAAGTTCATAGGGTGTGCAAATAACGGGTAAAATATACCCAAGTTTAGAACTAATCTGAGATAGCTTACGCTGAATTTGAGCGTTTGCCATATGTCTACAGTTCCATGTTAGCGCCAATGCAATATGCACAGCATCGTTTGACGCTTTTTGGGGCAGGTTGCTTTGGCTAAGAAATGCTTGGGCAAGTTCAAAAGCTTCTTTCGTCAGTTCAAGAAGCATTAAGGATTGTAACAAATCTAACCGCCGAGAAGCGAACGTTGGATCGCCTTTAGCCGCTTCATCCTCAACTATCTCTGATGCGTAAAGTATAAATGAACTGCGATCCTCATTCCACCAATCCTGAGTGATCTTGATATTAGCGGCAAGGATCAGGTTGTCTGTTGATCTAGCAGTTAGATGTCCTAAAATGCTGGTTTCAATGTAAACGCTTCCATTCACAGTAAGTTAACAGGTCAAAATATTTCAATCAACTCCAACAAATGATGAAATTGAGCAATGTGATACCATTTTATAATGAGGCTCAACGCTTTCGCCGAAAAGTCCGCTCCAATACAGGGTTAGGCACGCAAAGGCTTGTGATTGTTGGGTTTCGGCACCTCTTCCCAACCTACGGTGAGCTTGCTCGCACTCTTGCCAAATTCCATCAGGAATTCTGAGCTTATAGTTCTTTCTGTATCCCTCTCCCTCGGCAATCAGTGATACCTGTTCTAATACCAACGATGTTGACATTGTTAAAGCGACAGAAAGAAAGGCAAGTACACACAGTGCGGATTATAGTTGACGGCACAAGATAAATTGGAAATCAACCATAGGAAGCCTGGTTACTAAGGTGGCGGTGATTCCCCTCAAAATCGCCAGTGTGATCGAAATTACCGTAGGTTGGGTTGAAGAATGAAACCCAACATTCGGCCTTGAGGCTAGCGGCGCGATACCATCTTTCGGGTAAAACTGCGATCCTCATTCCACCAATCCTGAGTGATCTTGATATTAGCGGCAAGGATCAGGTTGTCTGTTGATCTAGCAGTTAGATGTCCTAAAATGCTGGTTTCAATGTAAACGCTTCCATTCACAGTAAGTTAACAGGTCAAAATATTTCAATCAACTCCAACAAATGATGAAATTGAGCAATGTGATACTATTTTATAACGAGGCTCAACGCTTTCGCCGAAAAGTCCGCTCCAATACAGAGTTAGGCACGCAAAGGCTTGTGATTGTTGGGTTTCGGCACCTCTTCCCAACCTACGGTGAGCTTGCTCGCACTACATATAATGTATAATAGCGATCGCTGTACTATATGCTTAACGCACCACTCGGATTTTAACCCCAAGATTAAGATTAGCCCATACTCCATCAGTAGTTATAACTGGTAGATTGAGAGTAATACCCAGTGCAAGACAAGCCCGATCACCGAGTGAGAGTCCAAATGATTTAGTAGACGGGCGAAGCATCCCCGCCATGAATGCTTGTTGGTTGTTAAAGGGGGCAACTTCAAGATTTAAGTGTGATATAATCTGTCGGATGTCTGCTTCGGTAATTCCCGCATCTGCAAGTTTTGCTACAACTTCAGAAAGATTGACTGAGCTAATGACAGCATTGCCAATCAATTGAGAAATTTCCTCACTACCATCTTCTTGATTGAGCAAAGCCAACACAGCAGAAGCATCAACCACAACTTTATTTATCACGTAAAGCCTCCTCCCTACGTTCTTGAATCAGTTCTTCAGAAAGTTTTCTGCCAGGAGGTACATAATGCCTGAAAATTTCTTGAGCATTTTTTACGTAATTTTGAGTATTTAGTCGAGGCACAGACTTCCCATAATTAGGATCACGCTCTTTAACATTCGATATCAATCTTACTAGTCTTGCTTTTCCCATGAGTTCAACCCTGATTCAATCTAAAACATGAATTTAAACTAACGGCCTTGAGGCTAGCGGCGCGATACCATCTTTCGGGTAAAATCGATCGCCTCCAACCCCCAGGCGAACCGTCCACTTTAAAAGTGGTATAACACACTCAGGGACAAATGACAAGGTTTAATGCTGCTGTAACAAAACTTTACATTAATGGTTACCAGAATCGCCCTACTGAGCTTCACAAATTCGGAATAGATATAGCGCTTCCGAGATATACTCACAATACTTGAATCATAGACAGCAATAAAGCAATGGTAGCGGTAGCAATTTTAGCAGCTGGGCGGGGAACCAGGATGAAATCAAACCTGCCCAAAGTGTTACACCAACTGGGAGGTAAATCCCTCGTCCAACGTACTTTGGAAAGTTGTGGTGACTTGAGGACCGAAAGGCGTTTGGTTATTGTGGGTTATGAAGCCCAAGGAGTTAAGGAAATCCTGAAAGGGGTAGAATTTATCCACCAAAAGGAACAACTGGGAACAGGTCATGCAGTACAACAACTCATCCCTCATTTAGAAGGATTTACAGGAGATCTGCTGGTTTTAAATGGGGATGTGCCCCTCTTGCGACGGTCAACCCTGACACAGTTATTACAAACCCACCAAAAGCACCAGAATGCTGCTACTCTCCTCACAGCTAATTTACCCAATCCCCATGGTTACGGGCGGGTTTTTTGCGATAGCAACAATCTGGTCTCCCAAATCATTGAGCATCGGGACTGCACCGAAACTCAAAAACAAAATCACCGCATTAATGCCGGAATTTATTGCTTTAATTGGCCAAAACTGGCAGCAGTATTACCCAAACTTACAGCAGACAACGACCAACAAGAATATTATCTCACGGAGGTGGTTGATTACCTGGAACCTGTCATGGCAGTGGATGTAGAGGATTATTTGGAAATTAGCGGTATTAATGACCGGAAGCAATTAGCCACCGCTTACGATATTTTACAAGTGCGGGTCAAAGATGGTTGGATGAAAGCAGGGGTTACTCTCATTGACCCGGACAGTATTACCATAGAGGATACGATTCAATTGCAACCCAATTCCATTATTGAACCGGGGACTCACTTGCGGGGCAATACTGTGATTGGTTCTGGTACTCGCATTGGACCGGGAAGCTTAATCGAAAACAGTCGGATTGGGGACAATGTAACCGTACTCTATTCAGTAGTGAGGGACAGTGAGGTGGCAGACGGTTCTACAATAGGGCCTTATGCCCATTTGCGGGGTAAGGTTCGGGTAGGAGAAGCCTGTCGCGTGGGGAATTTTGTGGAGTTGAAAAATGCTACCCTAGGTGAGGAAACCAATGTAGCTCATCTCTCTTATTTGGGGGATGCCACTTTGGGTGACCAGGTCAACATCGGTGCTGGAACCATTACCGCTAACTACGATGGGGTCAAGAAGCATTCTACCTCCATCGGCAACAGAACGAAAACTGGTTCTAATAGCGTTCTGGTTGCCCCCATCGAGTTGGGAGAAGACGTGACAGTTGCTGCTGGTTCCGTACTCACCGAGAACGTCCAGGACGATTCTTTGGCGATCGCCAGGGCCCGTCAGGTGGTGAAAAAGGGTTGGAAACCTATAGCACGTACCATGACAGTTGACCAGTGACCAGTTTATGGGCTCAAAGAAGCGTCTGTGAACATTTCTCGCAAACCCACCCCCATCCCCTCCCGGGAGGGGAGCAGAGGGGTGAGTCACTTGGAGGTCTCAATCGCGCCCGGCGGCGGTTGCTATAAAAAGTGACAAATTTTCAATTTTCTTTCCAGATTGAATTTTTTTGTGTTATAGTCGAAAAGCGTTGACTAGATTGAAATCAAAAAAATTTGTCCCCTTTGAGAAATAAATCCGTTTAGGGATCAAAAAAGGAGGTGATGCCCATGAGTGATAGTAGTAAAATCATGGGTCTCCTGGTTGAAGATAGCCGGCTGTGGGCCGGGGCTGTTCTCTAGCAGTTGGTTTCAACCTCCCAGGAGGTTGGTCAATAAGTCTGCTGTTTGGGTTCCTCCCGGCAGTCAGGTTTCAACCAGAAGACCCGCTACACCGCCCTCACATTCAGTGCTATGATGTTAACATCCGCACCCCTTGTGAGGGCGGATAGTTTTTGTACCAGTTACCAGTTACCAGTCCTGCTCATGCCAACCGGGGCAGTCAGGCAGTTACCAGTTACCAGTTACCAGTTAGTAGTTAATCGTTATGCCAATGCTCAATCTGCTGGCTGGTTGCCACTGGTATGCTGTAAATATCTCCAAAACGTTGTATACTAGTTGAATTTGTAACCATGGCAGCGCGAACTGCTATAAATCAGTAGGGAAGAAGAAAAAATGGCGCAAATACTCTCGGAAGAGGAAATTAAAGCAAGGATAGATAAACTCTCTGACTGGACTTTAGAGGGGAAAACCATTAAGTCCACTCGCAGATTTAAAGACTTTATCGAGGCGATGGACTTTGTCAATCAATTAGTGGAACCAGCAGAATCAGCAGCACACCATCCCGATTTAGAAATTTCCTATAACAAAGTAACTATTAGGCTCACTACCCACGATGCAGGAGGTTTGACTGAGAAAGATTTTAACATGGCAACCATTATTTCTCAGCTGTAGGGGCCCCTACGGGGGTAAAAATGCTAATATTGCCTGTCTTTATTAATATCCCCATTGCCCACCAAAGCTGTTATTATTGCTAGATATTTAGTTAAAAGATATTATTATGCGCATTGCCAAAAATATTATCGAACTTGTGGGTGGGACTCCCTTAGTGCAGTTAAATCGCATTCCCGCTGAAGAGGGCTGCCTAGCTCAAATTTTGGTAAAATTGGAAGGCATGAACCCAGCAGCTTCTGTGAAAGACCGCATTGGTGTGAATATGATAAATGCGGCAGAGGGAGAAGGTCTCATTAGCCCCGGTAAGACTATTTTAGTGGAACCAACCTCGGGAAATACGGGCATTGCTCTGGCAATGGCAGCGGCAGCAAAAGGCTATAAGCTGATTTTGACCATGCCAGAGACTATGAGTAAAGAACGACGGGCCATGCTGCAAGCTTATGGAGCGCAGTTAGAACTAACTCCGGGCAGCGAAGGAATGCAAGGCTGTATTAAGCGTGCCCAAGGGATAGTAGAAGCCACTCCCAATGCTTATATGCTGCAACAGTTTAATAACCCAGCTAACCCGGAGATTCATAGCAGTACTACGGCTGAAGAGATTTGGGCAGATACAGATGGGCAGGTAGACTTTTTAGTCGCGGGAATCGGCACTGGTGGAACCATTACTGGGGTGGCAGAAGTAATTAAAAAATACAAGAAGTCTTTTCAGGCGATCGCTGTGGAACCCGCCAACAGCCACGTTTTATCTGGAGGCAGTGCCGGACCCCATAAAATTCAGGGTATCGGGGCGGGTTTTGTTCCCGAAGTACTCAAGGTGGATCTCATTGACGAAGTAATTACTGTCACCGACGAGGAAGCTTTCTTTTACGGTCGTCGTTTAGCTAGGGACGAAGGACTGCTTTCGGGTATTTCTACTGGTGCTGCTTTGTGCGCTGCCATCAGGGTTGGTCGCCGTCCGGTAAATCGAGATAAGATGATCGTGATGATTCAGCCTAGCTTTGGGGAACGCTATCTCAGCACCCCTTTGTTTCTCCATGATTGAGTCTCTTAGTTTCCTACAAAAGCCTTCTTGTACTCTTGGAAGAAGAAGATATCAAATGAAGATAGAAAAAAGATTGAGAATATCGTAAAAAGCAGTAATAGCTTTGAGACTCTTGCTTCTCTGGGAAGATGGGATTAGTTAAAAATTCAGGGTAACCGCAAGAAAACAGTTAACAATTTCTACTAGGAGAAAACTGATGAATTGCATCATTCACCGCAGGGCGCAGTTTTCAGCGAGTCGTAGGTATTGGTTGCCAGAACTAGATGAAGCGGAAAACCTGCAGCGCTTTGGCCCTTGCAGTCGCTTTCCGGGACACGGACACAACTACGTTCTGTTTGTCTCCCGAGCTGGAGAATTAGATCGCTATGGGATGGTGCAAAATTTTTCGGTAATCAAGCAGATAATTAAGACAGAAGTAATTAGGCAATTAGACTATGCTTATCTAAACGATGTCTGGCCGGAATTTCAGCAAACCTTACCAACAACGGAAAATATTGCTCGGGCGATCTGGCACCGACTAGCTTCCCATTTACCGCTAGTCCAGATTCAATTGTTTGAACATCCCGAACTTTGGGCTGATTATCGAGGAAACGGTATGGAAGCATCTCTGACTCTTAAAACCCATTTTAGTGCAGCTCATCGTCTGGCTCTTCCGGAACTGAGCTACGAGGAAAATTGCGAAATTTACGGTAAATGCGCCCGTAGTCACGGGCATAATTACCATCTGGAAGTCTCCGTAACTGGTGAAATTGACCCCCGTACCGGAATGCTGGTGGATCTGGGGGCTTTGCAGCGGGCGATCGATGAACTTGTGCTGGAACCATTGGATCACACTTTCTTGAACAAAGATATTTCTTACTTTGGGGCAGTTGTACCCACAGCGGAAAATATCGCTCTTTATATCGCGAGACTGTTGACAGAACCAATTCGAGAACTTGGGGCTGAACTGGAAAAAGTAAAACTGATTGAAAGTCCCAATAATTCCTGCGAAATTTACTGCCGCAGCAGTTCCCAAAATACCGATGCAGCAAGGGAAAGGGAACTAATTTTAGCTGGCTGAAGGCAAAGGAATTTGAGGGACAATATAAAGTATTGTTAAGAGCATTATAACCAGTTTGAGCTAACCATCGAAACTCTTTGATAAGATGGGCAAAGGTTAGTCAGCCTGCTTTTCTCTTGCGGCTGTCTTCCATGCAATCAAATGTCCATTTTAACAAAAGGATAGGTAAAATATGGAATCTAAAGTCGAAACCAAGGTGGCTGAAGAGCAAAAACCTTCAAGTTTGAATACCAATCCACCAGGACCCATGGTCACTCAGCCAGAGACATCCCCTGAAGAGTCTTGGCAAGATACCCTGGAACCAATGGTAGAATTTTTGAAGCAGTTTCCTGATGAGGGAAGCAAATTGTTCTTGGCTTACAAACAACCTCTGCTCTATGTCATGCTGATGATCCTGGCTATCATCGCTGTCTATCTCACCTTAGCAGTTCTAGAGGCCATTAACCGCATTCCCCTATGTGAACCGCTGTTTGAATTAGTTGGGATAGGTTACAGCTGTTGGTTTGTAGTTCGCTATCTCATTAAAGAGCCAAATCGGAAGGAATTAAAAGCAGAGTTGAACGATCTGAAAACAGTAATCATAGGCAAAATTGAGGATACTTATGATAAACAATAGTTTATTGCTTGAGTGAGGATGGTAGGGACACGAAGGGGAAGACTTGGAAGGACTGGTAGGATATTGAACTTGCTGACTCCCCTTGTCCCTTTCCCTGCCGTGCCCCTACAAAATCTGTTGTGGGGTTAATTTTTGCAGGTGGTTACATCGACTGGTTATTGTCTGGTCGAGGGAGGATGACTGTTATCTAGTACATTTTCCTGATTTCCCTGAGCAGAAATACCGCACTCATGGTAACACCTATGAAGAAGCGGCAAGGAATGGACAGGAAGTTCTGCAACTCTTACTTGAGGAGGATGGCTTAGATCATGTCCGCTTAATTAGTTACGATATCTTATCATGAGTGCAATTGAGTACAACCAATGATATCAAGGTAATTTAGCGAATTATTAGGGTCGCGTTCGCCGGCTTTTTATGATAAGTGTTTAGCCGGACATGATATTACCCCTTCCCTTGCCAAGTTTTGATGTAGATTAGAGGTATAATATATGCATGTTGTTGTAGGAGAAATCGGATGATAGAAGAAATTTCCGTCTCCGCAGATAATGTCATTGGTTTTTGTATTGCTGGGAAGGTGGAAAAACAAGACATGACCAAAGTTATTGAACGTATCAAGACTGTTCTAGCTAGTTGCGATACTTTCAACATTTATGTGGAAATCAAAGAGTTTGATGGGGTGTCATTGGGTGTTATTATCGAAAAAATCAAGGCATTTTCTACCATTACAAAATTTAAAAAGGAGGCGATCGTTTCCAGTAAAGAATGGCTCAAGAAATTGACTGCTATTGTAGATAAGTTATTCCCTAGTCATGATGTGAAGCATTTTTCTTTTGAGGAAAAACACCAGGCACTGACGTGGGTACAAGAACCTTAGCAATAGACTTGTTGGGTAGAGCTACCTTAGGGGCGCAGGGCGGGAATACCCCGCCGATGGCGCGGCGCCCTCCCTAACACAAATATCCGGGGTTGTTGGGTTTCGTTCCTCAACCCAACCTACGCCTCTCTTATCTTTCTCTGCGTACTCGGCGCCTCTGCGGTTTAATCAATGATTAAACACTAATTAGCAGCTAGTTCTGCCAACCGTTCTTGCTGGTCTTGAGAAATGCAAGCTTGAATAATTAGTTCTATTTCTCCTTCCAAGGCAGGAGTGAGGGTAAAATTGCGACCGAGTCTGTGATCCGTCACGCGATTATCCTTATAATTATAAGTGCGAATTTTTTCTGATCTAGCTCCTGTACCCACCTGAGAGCGTCGCATAGAACTAACTTCTGCTCTTTGTTGGGATATTTTCATCTCGTACAGCTTAGCTCGCAGAATTTGCATAGCTCGTTCCCGGTTTTGTAACTGAGAGCGCTCCTCGGTACAGAAGATCCTAATTCCGGTAGGTTTGTGAAACAGGTCAACTGCTGTCTCTACTTTGTTCACGTTCTGTCCCCCAGCACCTCCAGAACGGGCCGTGGAAAGTTCAATCTCCTTAGGATCTATGGCTACTTCTACTTCATCTACTTCCGGCATTACTGCTACTGTAGCGGTAGAAGTATGAACTCTGCCTCCTGCTTCTGTGACCGGTACTCGCTGCACTCGGTGAACCCCTGCTTCAAACTTCAGCTTGCTGTAAACTTGCTCTCCTTGAATTTCCAGAATGGCTTCTTTAAAGCCCCCCATTTCTGCTAAAGACTCGCTTAAGAGCTTGACTTTCCAGCGTTGGGACTCTCCATAACGGGAGTACATGCGCACTAAATCTGCTGCCCAAATACTCGCCTCTTCTCCCCCAGTTCCGGCACGAATTTCTAACATGATATTCTTATCGTCATTGGGATCCCTGGGTAAGAGGAGAATTTTTAATTTTTGCTCTAAGTCTGCCAGTAGAGCTTGTAAGTCTCCCACTTCTTCTATTGCCATTTGCTTTAATTCAGGATCGCCGTTAGCTTCTTTGAGGATCTGTTGAGCACCCCTCAAGTCTTGCTGGGTTTTTTTCCAGGTTTCGTAGGTGGTAACGGTTTCCTCAAGAGTTGAACGAACCTTTTGCACTTTCACCAGTTCACTTGGGTTGGTGGCAATATCTGGATCGGCAAGGCGGCGGGTTAATTCGTGATAAGTTTGCTCTACGGATTGCAGTTTGTCTAGCAGGTAAGATTCAGCCATGGAATTTGTCGATTTGGAGTAAAATTGGACTCCCCGGCACGAAACCATGCTGGGGGAATAGGAGGGACAAATCTGCTATTTTTCTGCTGCAACCTCCGTTTCTTCGCTAGTATCCAGCATACCGTATTTGCGCAGGAAGCGATCGACCCTTCCTTCGGTGTCGATGATTTTCTGGGTTCCGGTGTAAAAAGGATGGTTCCCTGACCAGACCTCAACGTTAATTTCCGGTTGAGTGGAACCGACGGTCATAATCACTTCACCGTTGCAGATGACTTTTGCTTCCGGGTACCATTGTGGATGAATTCCTTGTTTTGCCACGTTTATCCTCCTTGATATATTAATTTTCCCATTTTATACTTCTTTTGCCCATCCAAACAGCAAGTATTCCGAGAAATACCAATCCGGTGACTCCAGCGAGGGGATTGCCGTCTACCCCAGTAATCCAGGGTGAAATCTTGTTACTATAGGTTACTAGTTCCCCCACATTAATGATATAGTAGGCCCAGACTGAACCACCGTGAAGTCCTATGGCTATGCCTAAACGTCCGCGACGTCCCCGCTTTGCCCAAACTAAAGTTAATCCCAATAGTACTAAACTGGGAAACTGGGGTAGAGTGCGAATTACCTCCCCAATTGGTTTGAGGAAGTGCAGCAGGGCAAAAATAATAGCATTTAGCCAAGAGGATCTAGACTGAGAGTAGTCTCGTTGCAACTCGTCAAACAACCAACCTCGAAAGAGCAGTTCTTCGGCGAAAGCAACCCCCAAAGCAGTGAGCACTCCTTCCCCTATTACTCGTACCAACCCCATAGGAGGAGACTGAAACTGCACCCATCCCACCAATGCTTCCAGGATAAATAAGCCACTGGTGAATAATAAGCCAGTACAGAGTCCATTGAGAAAATCTATCCCATTGAGTCTCGTCCACTGTAAACCATAGTGGGAAAGCAATTGGCTTTCTTCATGGACATGTTTTCCCCAAAACTGGAGTAGGAGAAGAAAGTCGGCGAAGAGCAATCCCATGGTTAAAATTGTCAAGTGATTGCTATCTCCTGGGTAATATAGGTAAATGGGTGCTGCTAATGGTAGCCAGAGCAGGAGTAAGGCTATGATAAACAACCCTAACCTCCCTGGTGCAGGGTATTGAGCGATTTGGTGAAACTTTTTCAATAATTACCAAAATAGAGGTTAACGACTTCTTTCCTCACCCGCCCGCGAATAAACGGTATCGCCTTACTTGCTCGTGGCAAGGCGTAGGCAATGCCCACCCTACGAACTGGTCACTGGTCACTGGTCACTGAAGAAGCTGGTAACTGTTTTAGTCGTCTGGTTCGATTGTGCTGGTTAAACCGTGATTTCTGAGGGTTTCGCAATAGAACTCTGCATGTTCTAAAGCACAGGTAATCACTAAAGCGATACCATTAGTGTGTGCTTCCATCATAATGTCTACTGCCTGGGGCTGAGTCAAACCCGCTACAGTTTGTATTAATACCTGAACAACATACTCCATAGGCGTAAAATCATCGTTATGGAGTAAAACGCGATAGCGAGGGGCAGGTTTACGAATAGTAGATGTAGATGCAGAGGGCTTTTCCAGAGTTTCAATAGGCATTAATTACCTCCATTACTTAAATAACATAAAAGTATGCGATAAATAATATTTAGTTGTATTACATAGTATTTGGTGGGGGAGTAGGGCCTGCACGGGAATCAATTAGTTCACCTTTGGTGGACTTCCCTTATGAGCCAGCAATTTAGATTAAGGGCAGGTGACCAGCGAAGTCCTAAACTGGTGTATAAGCTCCATTATAGACTAGAATAGAATTGTTGACATTATTTAATAAATCTTAACAATGCAAGCAAGTCCAGTAATAGGAGAAGATAACATTCCCGGCGCTTATTGGCAGTGGCGGGGACATTCAATTTACTATGTTCAAGGGGGTCAGCAACATTCTGATAGACCGCCCCTATTGCTAGTTCACGGGTTTGGGGCATCCACGGATCATTGGCGGAAGAATATTGCTCAATTGAAGGAAGATTTTAGGGTGTGGGCTATCGACTTGTTGGGGTTTGGGCGCTCCGCAAAACCCACCCCCAAGGTCCCCCTCCTGGGAGGGGGAAAGGGGGTGGGTAATTTGTGGCGGGATCAACTCCAAGATTTCATTACTACAGTCATTGGGGAACCTGTTGTCTTAGGGGGGAATTCTTTGGGGGGTTATGCTAGTTTGTGCGTCGCCGCCCAGTGCTCTCAATCCGTTGTGGGTTTGGTTTTGTTAAATAGTGCTGGTCCTTTTACAGAGTCAACAGCTCCCAAAAGTAATTTCGGCAATAAAATAGTCCGCTGGGTTTTCTTGCAACCCTGGGCGAGTTATCTCTTATTTCAGTATTTGCGACGGAAAAAGACAATTCGCAAAACCTTAGAGAAGGTTTATTGGGACCGTACTGCTGTGACGGATAGACTGGTGGAGGAAATTTATCGTCCTTCTTGTGACAAAGGAGCATTGCAAGTCTTTGCTTCTGTTTTCCAGACTCCCCAAGGAGAAAAAGTGGATGTGTTGTTACAGCAGTTAAACTGTCCTTTGTTAATGTTGTGGGGGGAAAAAGACCCTTGGATGAATGTTACAGAAAGAAGTCCAAAGTTTCGTCACCATTATCCCAGTTTAACGGAACATTACCTGGAAGCAGGACATTGTCCCCATGACGAAGTACCTGAACAGGTGAATGGTTTGATTCGTTCCTGGGTCTTGTCTAATATAGCAGTTAGCAGTTACCAGTTACCAGTGAGCGAGTACCATGACCAGTACTAATTTTAGGAATCTCCTGAAAGCTTTAAATAGTTTGATTCGTTCTTAGGTTTTGTCTAATATGTAGCAAAGGCTAATCTCAAGGGAAGATCAAACCAATGACAGTGCGGCAACCTCGTTATAGTAAAGAAGAATTTGCCCAACGTGGCGATCGCATTTACGAGGTGCAAAGCGTAAAGCCCCCGTATTTTAATCGGGGGATATAAGCGCAAGCTGAATTTATTCAGCCGTAGTATAATCAAAAAGGTTGGACCCACCCCCATCCCCTCCTGGGAGGGGAGCAACCCACCCCCCAACCCCCCTCCTGGAAGGGGGGCTACGGGGGGTGGGTGGGCTAGGCAATGTAAGACGGGGTTTCCCGAAGGGTTGCTGCTTAAATCCCGAATCCCCCGTGTTTTAACCGGGGGAGTGGATCAAGAAACTCAAGTACGTTCCCTGGTTGAAGCAGGCAATCATGGGAAAATTGTCGCGATTGATATAGAAACAGGCGCTTTTGAAGTTGCCGACATTACTATCGCAGCAACTGATGGACTTTATGAGCGATATCCCGATGCTCAACCCTGGGTGATTCGGATTGGACATCGCGCTGTCTACCGTTTTGGTTCCCGGAGTCTGAAGAAATTATGATGCAAGGCTTCGTTAATCAGAATTGTGAAGCCATGATTCGGATTGCGGTAGGTCATCTGATACTCCCAAACGCATGGTTGAGGCAGTGATTGACACAGGCTTTACGGGGTTTTTGTCTCTTCCATTCTCTACCATCTCCTCTCTTGGTTTGCCCTGGATATTTCGTGACGTTGGGACATTAGGTGATGGCAGTGAAGTCATCTTTGATATGTACCGCGCAACCGTAATTTGGGATGGTCAACTCCGAGTTGTTGATGTGGCAGAATCCGATGCAGATCCACTTGTGGGGATGGGTTTGTTGTATGGATTCGAGATTGAAATTGAGGCAATCGAAGGCGGCATGGTTACGATTGAAGCCTTGGAGTCGTGAGAATTACTATGGTCTAACAACCTGGTTTCATAGCTCCTCATTATCCAATTGAGCAATTGGATAGCAATTAGTGTTAACCTAAAAGTGAGACATTCCGTGAGCAGCTCCAAATCATGTCATCAGCAGCTATTGCTACCGTGGTGAAGATTAGGTCGTCTTTTCATTGAGGTACAAGACCGCATTGTGGAACATTTGCAAGATTATATTGATGAGTTGCAAGATGAAATTAGATGGAATAATTCATTTCATCGAACCCAATTAAAACTGGTTGCTGCTGCTCAACGGGCTAAGGAAGAAATTGAAGATGGGAAAGCTACTGCAATGGACCACGATGAGCTATGAAGTCAGCTGTACTTCCTTCTCTTGTTATTGGAATCTTGTAACCATTAATGTAAAGTTTTGTTACAGGATTCAATATTTGTGCATTGGGCCTTGCCACTTGTCCCTGAGTGTGTTATACCTTATTTTTAAGTGGACGGGTGGCCTGGGGGTTGGAGGCGATCGGTTTTACCCGAAAGATGGTATCGCGCCGCCAGCCTCAAACCAAATCTCTATTAATAAGTCGAGGAACTCAATGCAGTGGATAGATTTTCAGCAAACAGTTAATCAAAGGTTGAATAGAGAACAACTAGATAAGGAACAAAGTAAAGCAAAGAATTTCAAAGTAAAGGGACATTCACTCGTTCGGGGTGTTGCTGGTTCCGGCAAATCTCTGGTTCTGAGAAATCGTGTTGAAAAAATTGTAGAAGAGGGGCTCAGCCCTATTTTAGTTCTATGCTATAATCGGTTTATGCGAGGGTGGCTTGAATCTGCTCTTAAGAAGAAGGGTTTACAAGTAGATTGTTGTAAAACTTTTCATCAATAAGTTCTAGACAGTGAGACGAATTCATTGTTCTTAGTGTATGACAATACCCAATCTGTTTACGGTCAAGCTCATCGACGCAAACGTGGATGGACATGGAAAAACCTAGGAATAGAAGTAACAGGTCGTTCACAGATTTTTGACGTAAACTACAGAAACTCCCCTGAAATTCTAGAATTGGCATGGAAGTTTATTAAACCTGCTCTAGATAAGGCTAGTATGATAACCGACACAAGAGAGAATAGTGGTGGCGAAATTCACAAAATAATTGAACCCCGGAAACTACCTTCTAGAAGCTCTGGAGTTTCTCCAACACTCTTACAGATAAATTATAGTGAGATGCCTTCCGAGATTGCAAAGCAAGTCAAAATGGCATTAGAAACTTATCCTGAGTCATCTATTGGTATTCTGACTCATCCAGATTGTAAATATAAAAGACAAAAGATTAGTAGAGAGCTTCATCAGCTAGGTATAGAAAATCATGCTCCAAACACGTCTCAAGAAAGAAACGGGAATGTAGTTGATAGACCATATACAATCATAGACTCATGGAATGCTTTGAAGGGTGTAGAATTTGATGCTGTAATTATTGCAGGAGTTGATGATCTAGTTGTTGAGCAAAATGATAAAGATAAGGACTTTGAGGAAAAAGCTGGTCTTTATGTTGCTATGACAAGAGCTAAAGATCATTTAATCATGCTTTATCACGACAAAACACCAATAGTCGAAATGATTGAAGATCTCTTGTCGTCGGCTCCTGTTTTATCAGAATCTTGATAGTTATTCAAGTAAGCAAAGAAGCGGAGTACAAATTCTTCTGGTTCGCGCCTGCGTTTAAAGGCGTCGGAAATAGGGCATAGTTTATCAAATTTCGGGTCTTTTGCCAATTCCCCCAGGAGCGTCACAAAAGGTCCTGGAGATATACCTCGACGCTTCTCCATATCATTTAGTTGGCGCTGTTGGGTTTCACCGCAGTGGAGCACTTCCTATGATTATTTTGGTCAATGCTCATCAAGTTTCGTTACCTAATAACCTAAAAGTGAGACATTCCGTGAGCAGCTCAAAGTCATGATCTTTGGTGCTGCCCCCTCTACAAAGGAACTCAAGCGTACCCTCATTATGTTTGGTCTGCCAGCCTACGAAGCTTATGGTATGTTTAAATTAATATGCTGACCTGCAATTTACCAAATACATATCGCCACAACACAGTTGGTCCTGTCTGGCCTGGGGTTGAACTAAGACGTTGGTGCAACCCGATAAATGCAAAAAACAACCTATTACTGACGATGATGAGCTATGTTTACTGTTTGCAATCCGTGGAGGTTGATCATGATTGTGCCACAATCTATCAGAGAGCAGATTATTTTACATTGCCAAGAACTGGCTCCTAATCAGGCTTGTGGCTTAGTTCTCTTTAACTCCGACGGTGTTGCTCAGTGGGTTGAGAAGGCGACTAATTACGGTGCCTGGCCTTACGGTTTCCAGATTGCTCCAAAATCGCAGTTTAATGCCTTCCGTCGAGCACAGGAGAAAGGTTGGTCCATTGGCGGTGTTTATCATTGCCATGCAGTATCAGAGGCGATTCCAACCGGTCGGGATCTCGAACGTCCAGTGCCACCTAATATCCTCTACATTATTGTTTCACTACTATTCCCAGATCGACCTGACATTCGTGGCTTCACTTTAACCAATGGCCTATCCAATCCTATCGATCTCAACACTGGTAAATCATTGATTCACGCTTTGGACTGAAGGGGAAATATAACAGGTGGTTGTTTGTTTTGGCACTCACAAATCTCTAATACCATCAACTCTTTCTTGAGCTATCTCCCTTTCCCGTCGTAGGGGTTTGACAATTGATTCTGGTAATTGCTCGGCGTCTGCTAAGGCGCGATCGAAGTTCTGAACTGCTTGTTTTACTAGAAACATTGCTTTGTGTTGCTTCCCTTTTCCATGGAGAATTTGCCCTTTGAGATAGTATAGTTCTGGATTATTGGGGGTAATTTGAATAGCGCGATGAACAAACTGCAAGGCTTGGTCAAATTTTTGTAAATCTCGGTAAGCTACCGCAATACCCCGATAGACGAGATAATTGGGAGCTGCATTATCTTGGAAATTGGCGATCGCCCCTTCTATATTGGCAAAGGGAAGATTGACTGCTAAGAGCAATTCCATATATCCCTGAATCAAATTCAATTCCGGATCATCTGGATCTTGTTTTTCCGCTTGGTCGAAATAGTGGAGTACTTTTTGCAGTTTTGGTAGAGCAGCGAAAGCTCCTTCTGTTTCAAAAATGTAAGCCCCTTCCAAAAAATGGCCTACCCCTGTATAAAGATTACCTCTTAAGGGATCTCGACCTTGCAAACTTTCTGCTGCGACTAAAGTCTTCCGAGCGTAAATTCTCAGGGTTTCTTTGTCGTTCTCAGTATAACCGATAGCTGCCCGGAGAGCATGGGCGAGAGGATCTCTTACTTGATTATTTTCTTCCAGAACCTTCTTAGCTTGTTGGTAATTTCCTTCAGTAAACAAAATGTTAAAAGCAGCTTCTGTCTGATCGTCAATATGGTGAGGGTTGGTGCTGCGAAAAGGATCCTCAGCAAAAGCAGCACTGCTCCAAAAACTTAAAACAATACCTAAGAAAAGTACAGTAAATTTAGTATGCAAAAGTTTTTTTTATCTCCAGTCTTCAGTACGAGTATATAGCAGTTACCAGTTACCAGTTACCAGTTATGAGTTACCAGTTATGAGTTACCAGTTATGAGTTACCAGTTTATTCAGTCAGAGAAGCGGGTTATAACATTTCTCGCACGCCCAGGCGGTTGCTATATCTGACGACAGTAACTTTCTCCTGGTTCCATTCAGATATGTACCAATGGTTATTATATTATATTTAGTGGGGGAAAATGACAAGGGTGTATCAATACTCATTATAGCAGTTACCAGTTACCAGTTACCAGTTACCAGTTATGAGTTACCAGTTATGAGTTACCAGTTTATTCAGTCAGAGAAGCGGATTATAACATTTCTCGCACGCCCAGGCGGTTGCTATATCTGACGACAGTAACTTTCTCCTGGTTCCATTCAGAATATTTGAATGATATGCTTTCGGAAGATTGCTATAATTAGTAATTAGTACTGTTAACTGGTAACTGTTATTGCGAAGCTTTGCGTAAGCGTCCCGCCCTTGGCGTCTTGGTAACTGTTAACTGCTATAGGTGGTACTTGTTGAGTTCTCGCCCTTCAAGGCATAAACTAAAATTCTCAGAAGCAGATCAAGATCCTCAGGAACGCGAAAACTCTCTAATCCTTGACTGATATGTTTTGAGTGACGATTAAGTTGGGAAAATTGCCATAGGGTACCAGTTGTGACGGCACCTAACAAATTCGAGTTATCATCATTCGGATCATCTAACCAGCGATCCAGAGTAATTAATTCCACGGCAAGTTGAGTCATACCATTGACTAAGTCTTCCTTTTTGGCTTCAATCACTAGTAATTGTTGATTGGATCGGAGAAGGTAATCAAGGGTACCTTGAAGTTGTTCTGAAACTTTTAAAGGATATTCAATGCGCAACTGAGCTTGGGTATAATGTACTAATTCTGTGACAACCCTAGAAATTAAAATTTCACGGCGTGCCATTTCTGTACTAAGGTTTACGAAAGGTAAGATTTCACTAATACGAGAGCGCAACTCTTCGATCCGATCCAGTGGCTGTTGGGATTGGGGAAGGTTTAACCATTTTCGCGCGAAGGAATAACCAAAATCAGCAACCAGATCGTCAATCTCAATATTCAGTTCAAAGAATTTGCTAAAGGTATAAGATTGAGAGAAGTCAACAAAAGTCATGGTGATTACAAAAATAAAATTTCAGAGAAGAATATGTTACTATTATATCAATGCTTAATCTACTAATTGCCATCGGTATGCTCTAAATATCTCAAATACGTTGATGACAAGGAATCAATCATGTTAACTTACAAAGCAATGTACAAATTTTTGGATGAAGGGGTTCACGGGCAAGTCTTGGATTTCCCGGGTGCCATTTCCTTCGCAGAGAACCTGGAAAAAGTGCGTCGCTCCCTTGCAAGTGCTTTGATGGACATGGCAGAAACTAACTTGCTCAAAGGTGAACCCTTACCTCTACCTAACCCTCAAATTACTGATAAGACAGCAGATCTAGAAGAACCCATTTATCTGATTCTTACGAGGTGCAAAGCGTAAAGCCCCCGTATTTTAATCGGGGGATATAAGCGCAAGCTGAATTTATTCAGCCGTAGTATAATCAAAAAGGTTGGACCCACCCCCATCCCCTCCTGGGAGGGGAGCAACCCACCCCCCAACCCCCCTCCTGGGAGGGGGGCTACGGGGGGTGGGTGGGCTAGGCAATGTAAGACGGGGTTTCCCGAAGGGTTGCTGCTTAAATCCCGAATCCCCCGTGTTTTAACCGGGGGAGTGGATCAACGCAGTTCCTCATATTCAAGTTTAGAGTGAGCAGCATAATGAAACGTCTCTCAATGTCAGCAGTTAGAAATTGTCCGTCCATAATGTCTAATCTCAATCAGTGACAGGGGCGCGCCCGATATGAAAGGGCGCGATGCCTTGCCCGTACTAGTCCTGCTCATGCCAACCGGGGCAGTCAGGCAGTTGTCGTTTGTCTTGGTGCGCTTTCCACCTTGAATCCCATTCAAGAAAATGCACCGCACCGCAATTTGGTGGGGGGCTCAGACCCAAAGAAGAACATTTAACTGGTAACTGCTGAACCTTCCCTTTCTAATATAGCCTTGCGTAGGGGCGTGCCCCTACACCCGCGCCATCGCGCTATATATGTTATCTTAAGAACCAATGTTGTTTTCCCTGACTAATGCTATATCTGAAAAACTTGGTCTACCATCCCCCTGCTACTCCCACCCCCATCTTAAAAGGGATTAACTTAGAATTAGCACCGCAACAGTTAGGACTAATAATTGGTCCTTCGGGTTCTGGAAAAAGTACCCTTTTGGAAATTTTAGCAGGACTAGCAGAACCAACAAAGGGTAGTATCGCTTGGGGAAACGAAGAACTAACATACCTGGACTTGCAACAGCTAGGAGGAATTGTCTTCCAGTTTCCAGAACGGCATTTTTGCGGGAAAACAGTCTTAGAGGAACTGCGTCTCTCTCACCCAGAGTTGGGAGTAACCAGAATCAAGGAAACTCTCACTGAAGTAGGATTGGATCAGATATCCTTTGATACAGACTGCAACCAACTCAGTGGTGGTCAACAACGTCGCCTCGCTCTCGCAGTACAGCTCATTCGCCAACCCAATCTGTTATTATTAGACGAACCAACAGCAGGACTAGATTGGTCTATGCGCCCTCGATTAGCTAAACTTTTAGGGCAATTGAAGAGCTTTTGGACTCTCTTGGTAGTTACTCATGACCCCGGTGAATTGACGAATATTGCCGATCGCTGCTGGGCTATAGAACAAGGAGTAGTAAAACAGTTACCTCGTACCATGACAGTTACCAGTTATGAGTTTGACAGGTAGGATGCTTGGAAAATTGCTGAATGGTTATTTTTTTTACTTAAGTAATAAAATAGAGATAAGTATAAATAAAGTATGTTTGCGTAACATTATTTGTCTTTTTACGGTGACAATCGCTCTATACGCCAGCTACCATCTTCAAGGAGGCGATAGAGGAGGCGATCGTGGAGGCGACTGGGACGTCCTTGCCAAAATTCAAATTGTTTCGGCATGACCCGGTATCCGCCCCAATGAGGGGGACGAGGTATTGTTTTACCCTCATACTGGTGCCTCACGAGCTCAAATCTCTTCTCCAGTACCTCACGAGAAGGGATAACTTGACTTTGGTTGGATACCCAAGCACCCAGTTGGGAGTTGGGGGGACGACTTTGAAAATACTGGTCCGACTCTTCTGGGGAAACTTTCTCTATGGTACCCTCAATGCGGACTTGTCTTTCTAACTCCCCCCACCAAAAGGCGATCGCCGCTTTTGGATTCTCTTCCAGTTGCTCTCCTTTGCTACTCTCATAATTGGTATAAAAGACCAAACCCCGTTGGTCAAAACCTTTCAACAACACGATTCGGGCACTGGGTTGACCACCAGCCCCTACAGTAGCAAGAGTCATAGCATTTGGTTCTAGCAGTTGAGCCTTAACTGCCTCTGCAAACCAAATCTTAAACTGTTCTAAAGGATGAGACAGGGCATCCCCTTCTGTCAATCCAGCGCGAGTGTAGTTCTGGCGTAAATCCGCAACAGATAGGTTCATCAGCTTAATCTTCACCCTGACTGTATCATCTACATTTAGTGTAGAAGAAATTTTCCCAGGAATCAGCTAATGCGACAAGTCAATTTTACCATTATCTTTGCTTTTTGTTTGGCTCTGGCCTTATTCAGCATCGAAAATACTCAGTCTGCTCCCATTAAAATCATTCCCGGAGTCCAAGTTCAAGCCCCCCTCTCCATTGAACTAATTGTCACCATGGGTGTTGGAGCAATTCTCGCATGGCTGTTTAGCGTCTGGACTGGACTACAGCTACAGGTAGGAGCTTTCCGGAGCAAACGGGAAATGCGCTCGAAAGAAGAACAAATTGAAGTTTTAGAGCAAGAGGTGGAACAATGGAAAGCAGAGGTAGAGAAGCAAAAACAATTACTTCCCGGATCGAACGCCGAAGTAGAAGTAATTAGCTAGTAACCGATCCCCCCTCTAAAGAAGGTTGCTCCTCCTAGACTGTCCGCCCTTCGGGCGGACTGGGAGGCCGATAGGTTACCAGCCCACGAATCTAGTATTCGTAGCCGTTATTTGAGTCATCTCACCCTAGGGTGCTTTCCAGCTCTAGGCTCTGAGGTCAAAGGTTAAACAGTTTTAGCGGGATTAAGACAGTGCTTTTGGCGCGACAAGCTCAGATAACCGGGAGAGGAAAACATTACCCGTTTTGGAGGACGAATGTCTAACTCTGTTTTAGTAATCGACACCAACAAACAGCCATGCAACCCGGTTAATCCGGGGATGGCCAGACGTTTGTTGAAGGAAGGGAAAGTTGCCGTATTTAGGCGCTATCCCTTCACCATTATTTTGAAAGAAGAGCGCAACAAAGAGCCCACCCCTTGCCAAGTCAAGATTGACCCCGGCTCCAAAACAACCGGTATCGTGCCCCTCGGTTTCTCAACCGGACTCGGCCCAAGGGGTGGTTGCCGCCCAGCCTTGTGCGCGAGTATCTGCTTGAAAAGTGGCATCGCACCTGTGCCTACTGTGGTGCTCAAAACACCCCGTTGGAAGTGGAGCACATTGTGCCGAAATCTACGGGGGGCAGCAATCGGGTGAGCAACCTTGCCATAGCCTGTGTGCCGTGTAATCAGGCCAAGGGCAATCAAGCCATTGAAGACTTTCTCTCGGGCAAGCCGGATCTGCTCAAGCGGATTAAGGCCCAGACCAAGGCTCCCCTGAAGGATGCGGCGGCGGTCAACTCGACCCGGTGGGCATTGTTTGAGCAGTTGAAGGCAACGGGGTTGCCGGTGACGGTGGGCACCATCCAGGGCATCAGCCACAAATATTGTTCTTTCGTTCATAAAAAGGATGGATATTCCTATGCATTCAGTTAGACGGCAAATAAATTTGCCCTCCTCGCGTTTCCTCCCCGCTCTAAAGAGACGGGGTTTCGACGCTACCGGATGCTCATCATGAAAGCCATGATTCTGGCGGCAGGGAAGGGGACTCGCGTGCGTCCTATTACTCATACAATACCTAAACCCCTAATTCCTATCCTGGAAAAGCCAGTGATGGAGTTTTTATTAGAACTGTTACGAGAACATGGATTCAATCAGATTATGGTGAATGTTAGTCACCTAGCAGAGGAGATCGAAAGCTATTTCCGCGACGGTCAACGCTTTGGGGTTCAAATCGGCTATTCTTTTGAAGGCAGAATTGAAGAAGGGAAGCTCATAGGAGAAGCGTTAGGTTCTGCTGGTGGACTTAAACTTATTCAGGATTTTAATCCTTTCTTTGATGATACCTTTGTGGTCCTCTGCGGCGATGCTCTCATTGACCTAAATTTGACGGAAGTGGTGAAATGGCATAAGGAAAAAGGAGCGATCGCTACGGTGGTGACCAAGTCAGTACCTCGGGAAACTGTTTCCAGTTACGGGGTTGTGGTCGCTGACCATGACCAGAAAATTAAAAGCTTCCAGGAAAAGCCCTCTGTAGAGAGAGCGCTCAGTACCAATATAAATACTGGCATTTACATTTTTGAACCGGAAGTAATTGACTTCATTCCTCCTGGTGTTAAATACGATATTGGCAGCGATCTATTTCCTAAGTTAGTAGAAAAGGGTGCTCCTTTCTACGCTACCTGTATGGACTTTGAATGGGTAGATATCGGCAAAGTACCGGACTACTGGCACGCAATTAGAAGCGTTTTATTGGGAGAAATAAAAAATGTGAAAATTCCTGGCAGAGAAGTAGCACCTGGTATCTATACTGGGCTGAATGTAGCTGTAAATTGGGATAAGGTGGATATAACAGGCCCAGTTTATATCGGCAGCATGACCAAAATTGAGGATGGGGCGAAGATTATCGGTCCAGCGGCTATCGGTCCCAATTGTTGCCTTTGTAGGGACACCACGGTAGATAATAGTGTCATATTTGAATACTCTCGCTTGGCACCTAGAATCCAATTAGTGGATAAGTTGGTCTTTGGACCCTATTGCGTTGATAAAACAGGGACGGCCATCGACGTTAGGGACGCAGAACTGGATTGGCTGATTACCGATACTCGACAAAGTCCTCCTTCCTTAGAACCCAGGGAAAAGCAGGCTATAGATGAATTGCTCAATGGATATTGAGTTAGAAGTAAAAGCAGGTGAAAATGGGTTGCGTTTGGATCGGTGGCTATCTCAGCAACTGTCAGATTTATCCCCCTGTCAAGAGCACGCTTCCCGCACCCACCTGCAAAAGCTCATTGCTCAGGGCTTAGTAAAACTCAATAATCAAGTCTGTAGGAGCAAAAAAACTCCACTCAAGATGGGGGATCGGCTCCAAGTTACCATCCCCCCAACCCAACCCCTAAACCTGCAACCAGAACCTATCCCCCTGGATATTCTCTATGAAGACGATTCTCTCATCATTATTAATAAACCCTCTGGCTTAGTAGTTCATCCCGCTCCCGGTCACGAAACTGGCACCCTAGTGAATGCTCTATTATATCATTGCCGGGATTTAGGGGGTATTGGCGAGGTAGAACGCCCTGGTATCGTCCACCGACTAGATAAAGATACCACTGGAGCATTGGTAGTAGCCAAAACAGATTTCGCTCACCAACACCTACAAGCTCAAATTAAAGCCAAAACCGCAAGGCGAGAATATCTGGCTGTGGTTCACGGTGCTCCTTCTACTACTGAGGGTATCATTGATTTACCCATTGGGCGTCACCCTGTTCATCGGAAGAAAATGGCTGTAGTACCCCTTCAAAAGGGGGGAAGAAACGCTCTCACTCACTGGCAAGTCTTAGAAAGACTGGGCAACTACACTTTAATCCAATACCAACTTTCTACCGGTCGCACCCATCAAATTAGGGTTCATAGTGCTCATATGGGACATCCTATTGTGGGGGATACCCTTTACAGTTCCGGTGGTTCCCTTGGGGTTAACTTATCCGGACAAAGTCTCCATGCACGAAGACTTTCTTTACAGCATCCCCTATCTGGAGAACCTATAGAGGCGATCGCTCCTCTACCTACCGACTTTACTAAGCTCCTTACATTATTACGTCAAAGAGTAGTGGGCATTGCCCACCTTGCCAGTCCGTAACATTGCCTACTAAAAGCTTTCGTAATACTAGTGGTGGGATTGGCAAAGATAAATTTTACCAATTTTCACCTATACCCCCGTGTTGGTGGGCAATGCCCACCCTACAAAGAGGTATTGTTTTGTAATTCATCTTCTAATTCTTTGATTAACTTTTCCATTTCTTCAGCTTCATTTTCCATTCCTGCCACTTTCTTATCCATTGCTAAGGATCTGAATTGCTGTAGTGCTTCCTCTGCCCATTCCCGTGCTCCCTCTAAATTACCCCGCCCTTTCTCTAAACGAGCAAAAGAGCGCTTATAGCGAGCTTCCCGTCGTAGATTTTTATTCTTTGCAGCTACCGTAATTCCCTCAGTTAATAGGTTGTACGCTTCCTCTAAGTCTCCCTGGATAATAGCAAGATCCGCCAACCAATTTTTGATTGAGTTAATTACTCGATACCATTTAATTCTTTTAGCACTTGCCATGATTTGGTGAAAGATTTCTTTTGACTTCTTATAGTCCTCTTCCCGAAAACATATTTCCGCCCGATGGTAAGATACAGGAATAGAATAATGAATGTGTTCTCTTTCTTCTAGTTGAGCTTCTTCCACTAACTTTAATTCTAGTTCCAGCTGTTCCCGTGCTTTGTCATATTGTTCCTTACGAATATATAATTTGGCCCTAGTTTCAGCCAACTTAGACCTTATCTGTAATTTTACATGGTTTTCCCAACCCTCAGCTTCAACCAATATTTTTTCCGCTGCTGTGAGATTTTCCTCGGACTTGAAACGAATGAGGGTCCAGCTTTGGTAAATAGTGAACTCCACGAAAGTGGACCATTCTCCACGCTTTTCCGATTCCTGTATTACCCACTCCAGCCCTTCAAGACGATCGTGCCAATAGCCATATAAACTGATGTAGTGGTATAAGAGTTGCCATAAATCTCTAACCTTTTCATAGCTTCCTTTTCTATGACACCACCTGAGTACCTCCCGCAAGTTGTCCTCTTCTTCCTCTAGTTTGTAGTAATTGGTCCAATTGTATAAATCTGGTCCACCATATTTCTTAGCAAACCCGATATACCAGTTCACCCAACGCTCCCGTGCTTCTTCCTGAAAATCAGGGTTACCAGCCAGCTCATCTAAGGCGTACTCCCGGGTGAGAGGGAGCATGGTATAGCGTTCTTTATTTTGACTGATAAGGGAAAGTTGCAGTAGTTGGGCTAAACCCTGACGCACTTTAGAGCCATTTTGCTGCAAATCAGCTACTTCAGCTATAGCTTCTTTCACAGGAGGCTTTGGGAAAATTGCCAAAGACATGAGCAGTAGGTGTGAGGATGTTCCCCTGAGAAGTTTCACGGAACTTTCAAAGCAATATCTTCCTACATCTTCAGGAAGGGGTACTTTCTGATCCAATAAGGTGTCTAGTGGGTAGCGACTCGCCAACTGACCCACAGCATAGATTAAAGCAACGGGAACGCCGCCAAAACGCTCATAAATCTGCTGGCATTCCTTCTCAGTCACTCGGACTCCTTTTTCCTGAGCTTGTTGCTGAATCAACTGGATACTATCCTCTTCCGGTAAAGAATCCAAATAAATTGAACTATATCCTGCTACTGTCTCCCGAGTGGTAATCACCCCTTTAGCACAACGGGGTAGTTCGTTCAGAAAACGGAGAACCTCCTCTTGATTCTCTATGGTCTCGAAATTATCCACAATCAGGAGAGTGTTTTGTTCCTCTAGCTTCTTTTTTACCCGTTCCTCTTGCTCCTCTGGCTTGGTTTGGATAATGGATTGGTCTTCAAAGGTGTTGGCAATTTCCCGGAAAATCTCCTCCAGGGTAATCCCTACCGGCTTTACGGGGACAATTCCCTGGGGCAAAAGTTGATTTTTCTTAGCCTCCGTGAAGATAATAGCGTCAAAATAGGGGGTTTCGGAGGTTGAGACACCATGGTTAAACTCCCAACAGCGGTATGCAGCTTCCACCACCAATGCTGTTTTCCCCACTCCCCCAATACCACCAACGTTAATATAAGGAGCAGAACTAAATCTCAGATAAGCGTCATAAAGCGATAAATTAAGCTATAATGGTCGGGAAGCGTTTGAGGTTGTCAAAATAGGAAAATATGTCAAGCCAAGAGAGGCAGCGGAAAAACTCGGGGTTCATGTCAGAACTCTTGTGCGATGGCACAATGAAGGAAGAATCAAAGTCATCAAAACCCCATCTGGACAACGAAGATATGACGTTGAATCCTACACTGTTGGAATTGAAAAAGAGTGAACCACAGTTATTTATGCCAGGGTTAGTTCCAGAAATCAACGGCCTGACCTTCAAAGACAAATTGCCGCCATCAGTAACTTGTACCCCACCGCAGAAATCATCAGCGAAATCGGGGGAGGATTTAACTTCAAAAGAAAAAAACTTACAGCCTTATTGGGGAGAGTCATGCAAGGAGATGTCGCAAGAATTATTATCGCACACAAAGACAGACTGGCAAGATTCGGGTTCGACTTCTATCAATGGTTCTGTGAGCAATTTGACTGTAAAATCTTGGTTCTCAACGAGAAAAACTTGTCTCCAGAAGCAGAAATGGTTGAAGACATCCTCGCCATCCTCCACTGCTTCAGTAGCAGACTCTATGGACTCAGAAAGTATAAAACTAAGGTCGAGGAAGATCAAGATTTATCCAAGCTCAGAGCTAAAAAAGGAGTGGAAGAAATGGGTAGCAGCTTGTAGATATAGTTTTAATAAGGCCATTGCTTATCAAAAAGAAAATGGCGGGCTGGGGAAACAAAAATTACGCAATATTATCATGCAATCAGATTTACCGGAATGGGTAAAAGAAACTCCTTGCCATATAAGACAGAATGCCATTTTTGATGCACATCAAGCTTACTCTAAAAGTCAAAATTGTAAATTTAGAAGTTGTCAGGCTCCCAGACAAACAATCAAATTTAACAATAGCAACTACACAAAAGGAAAATGGTACTCAAGATTAACCAAAGGAAAAGATTTTCAAAGTAGCGAACCCATACCCACCAGCAGTGCTTATGCTACTCAAATAATAAAAACTAAGTGTGGGGATTGGTTTGCGGTTTTTTTAGAAGAAGTCAAACCAAGTGCTAATAATGTAGATGGAATAATCGCAATAGATCCAGGAGTGAGAACATTTCTGACAGGATTTGATGGCCAATCATTTATGGAAATTGGAGTCGGGGATATAAGAAAAATAACCAGGTTATGCCAGCATTTAGACCAACTAATGAGTCTCAGAGGCTTATCTAAATCGAAAAGGCAAAGACAAGAGATGAGAAAAGCGGCAGCAAGAAGTCGAAGAAGAATCAGAAACTTAATCGATGAATGTCATCGTCAGGCAGCTTCTTGGTTGAGCAAAAATTATCAAATAATCTTCTTGCCGACATTTGAGACAAGCCAGATGACAAAAAAGAAAAAACGGAAAATAAGAAGCAAAACTGCAAGACAAATGTTAAGTTGGTCACATTATAGGTTTAAACAGGTCGATCAAAATCGAGCTGAGTTAAGTGGCTGTCAGGTAATTGATGTGACAGAAGAATTTACCAGCAAAACTTGTACCAAATGTGGCCGTATTCACACAAAACTGGGTGGCAATAAAGTGTTTAAATGTCCAGAATGTGGACATGAAATCAATCGGGATTTTAACGGTGCTGTATTGCTTTTGCGATCAGCTTTGAGGGATACCTCCGTCACTTTTTCAAGTGATGCTATTGTCGTGCAAGGCGATATTATATCGCTTTGTACCGCATAAATGTATCAGCAATTTATTCATTGTGTGAAATTCTTAATTTTCTCCTTGTGTCTTGTGGGAGTTAGTTCTGCACTAATATTCACCATCGGCTTGATTCTATTCGTGATAGAATGGCCGAAGAAATAACAAGGATATAACACTCTCCGTGTCAGCTAAAGAGGCGCGTCCCAAACAAGGCTGACACTTCCCCTCCTCAAACAGTGACCAGGACGCCAAGGGCGGGACGCCAAGGGCGGTTGCTTGCGCAAAGCTTCGCAATACCAGTTACCAGTTACCAGTCCTGCTCATGCCAACCGGGGCAGTCAGGCAGTTACCAGTCCTGCTCAGGTAAACCGGGGCAGTCAGGCAGGCGTCTGGTGCGGGGTTGGACCCACCCCCCACTGCTAAAGGGTAAATTCTCTATTAACAATAATTCACATTTTAATTGTAGCACACACTACTGTATATGATATGATATGATATGATATGATATGATATGATAGTGGATAGCAAAATTGGAAACAATCGATACAGAAATGGCTATACCAGAAGTTGAACCAAAGGCGATCGCTGACTTACCTAGTAATAAAAAAGAAGAGAAGGAGAAAACCATGACGGAATCTCACTTTGAAACATTGAGAGAATTTACTACAGCCCTAGACAAGAAAGTTGAAGTAGGTTTTGAGAAAGTGAATACCGGTTTTGAGAAAGTGAATACCGGTTTTACAGAGGTTAAAGGAGAAATAAAACTCATTCAAAAAGAAATTGTTACAGAAAAAGAGAATTTTGAAAAAAGATTTGGATATCTAGGAAAGTTAATTTATGCTGTGATGGCAATGATAGTACCTATATTATTACTGATAGTAACTATATTAATTAAACTTTTTAATTAGGTTGCTGTTTTTAAACAACTAAACGTTAACTATAATAACCCAGAAGTTGCACCTAAGCAGCACATCCTAATAAAATACAAGTCTACCCCTGATTTATTCGGTAAGAAAAAAGAATACAAAAAAGATACAGCAAGGGCTACCAGGAACGATAAGGTGGGCAATGCCCACCTACAGAATTATGAGAATGAAGGAGATAAATACTACCTCTGTGAATTTATACTTGCTGCTGAAGTACGCTTTTGTAATTCCTCCATTAAATATTCCATTTCTTCAGCTTCATTTTCATAGCGTCCTTCTCTACGACACCACCTTAGTACCTCCCGTAAGTTTTCCTCTTCTTCCTCTAGTTGGTAGTAATTACTCCAATTGTCCAAATCTGACCCACTATATTGCTGGGCCAACCTTAGATACCAGTTCACCCAACGCTTCCGTGCTCCTTCCTCGAAATCAGGGTTACCAGTAAGTTCATCTAAGACGTACTCCCGGGTGAGAGGGAGCATAGAATAGCGTTTATTGTTTTGACTGATAAGGGAAAATTGCAGTAGTTGAGCTAAACCTTTACCCACGGAGGAGTCATTTTGCTGTAAACCAGCTACTTCAGCTATAGCTTCTTTCACAGGAGGATTCGGGAAAATTGCCAAAGACATGAGGAGTCGGTGTGAGAGTGTTCCCCTGAGGGGTTCCACCGAACTTGCAAAGCAATATCTCCCTAAATCTTCAGGAAAGGGTACTTTCTCATCCAATAAGACGTCTAGTGGGTAGCGACTCGCCAACTGACCCACCCCATAGATTAAAGCACCGGGAACGCCGCCAAAACGCCTATAAATCTGCTGGCATTCCTTCTCAGTCAGTGGGACTCCTTTTTCCCCAGCTTGTTGCTGAATCAACTGGATACTATCCTCTTCAGATAAAGAATCCAAATAAATTGAACTATATCCTGCCGCTGTTTCCCGAGTGGTAATCACCCCTTTAGCACGACGGGGTAGTTCGTTCAGAAAACGGAGAACCTCTTCTTGATTCTGAATCCTCTCGAAACTATCCACAATCAGGAGGGTATTTTGTTCCCCCAGCTTCTTTTTTACCAGTTCCTCTTGCTTCTCCGGCTTGGTTTGGATAATGGATTGGTCTTTCAAGGTGTTAGCAATGTCCCGGAAAATCTCCTTCAGGGTAATCCCTACCTGTTTTCCGGGGAGGATTCCCTGGGGCAAAAGTTGATTTTTCTTAGCCTCCGTGAAGATAATAGCATCAAAATCGGGAGTTTCCTCAGTTTTCTCACCATGGTTGAACTCCCAACAGCGGTATGCAGCTTCCACCACCAATGCTGTTTTACCCACTCCCCCCATGCCACCAATGTTAATATAGAACCCATTTGAGATCTTTTTAAGTAGTGGCTAGCCTTTTAAGCATCAGTCGGACAAAACATAGACTAATCTTGGTATTAGCCTGCTCAAGAGTCCTTTCAAAGTTTTTGACCAAACTCTTGCATCTTTCCATCCACGAATTAGTTCTTTCAATCACCCACCGCGCTTTTACTGGCACAAAACCGGTTTTTCCTTCCTTTTTCTTTTGAGCTTTTGATGGTTTACGGGAGACCTTAAATCTAATCTTAGTCATAATCGCCGGATAAATTTTATGTAATTCCTGGGTCAGTTTTTCTGGGTGATATCCATGGTCAAGCAAAATGGTAATCTTGGGGATGTTGACTGGTTTAGACTTGAAATAATCTATGTTTTTCGATAACATTTCAATCAAACCCACATCGTCAGATACCGATGCTTTGGTGCAATGACTAAAAAAAGGAAAGCCCAAAGTATCTACTGCTAGATGTCTTTTAATACCATTGGTAGACTTGTAAAAACAAAACCCTTTCGACTTTACACTGGCGTTACAGGTATTTTTTACCGCTTGGGAGTCAATGATGATTAGGGTTGTCCATTGCCCTTTTTTTTTAACTTGCTGACGGACTCTACTATGCAAGATATCTCTGATTGCTTCGATTACTCCAAGCGATCGCCACTGTTTGTAGTACCAAAATACTGTGGAATAGGGGGGCAAGTCTTTGGGTAAGTCACACCAATTACAACCATTCTTTAATTGGTACAAGATACCATCTAAAATCTGCCTTTTACTCCATTTTGGTGGTCTTGTCTGTTTCTTTTTGGGCAACAGAGGTTCTATTATTTTCCACTCCCCGTCTGTCAAACTACTTGAGTACGGCATTTTTTCCCTATTTTACTCCACAACAGAGATCTCAAATGGGTTCTATAGGGAGCACGGTAGTCTAGGTCCATATATTTTAGTAGTTGTTTTAGTTCTTCTTCCCTACCGATAAAGTCATTGGTTTGACTGGGTAAGTTTTGCAGGGGAAGGGAACGGAGGTAGTTGCGGTTATATTCATATACTTGGTAGGTGGAGGATTCTTTCCCAGCTTTGCGTCGTTTCCACTCCTCATCGAAATATCTCAGATTGGTCTTTTTATCCTTTGACTGTAGCTTAAGGGTAAAGTCCCAGCTCTGAGAACGCCTGGAGTTCGGGCGGTTATCTGTCAAAATACCGACAAAATTCTCCAGACGCTTGATTGCTTCTCGAATGTGCTCTTTAGTTAACTTTCCAGGTTGTGAGTCTTTGGCAGTAAGTTCTTCCAGAATCCTCAGTTTCGTGTGAACTACCAGCTGCTTATACCCTTTCCAAGTATAGACTATGTCCAGTTGCTCGCCGCCGGAAATGTCATCGTTCACATAATCCAGCAACGCTGCTAATAACCGCCTCGTCCGCGCTTGAATTGTATACCCGTAGGAAATTCGCCCCATAGCTTTACTCTTTATTTTAGGAAAAAAGTTTGGTGCTCCCAAAACTATCCCCAACCCTAAATCTGTTTATCTCTAAAGTACTCATTCTAAGTTTACCACACTTCCAGCGCTTTGACAAACCTGTTTGCTTTCGGTGACACCCAGAAATTTATCTTGGTGTTGTTCAATGAGATATGAGGTATGATGAGTAAAGAGCAAGTTATCCATTCTGAGGTTAGCCCAGGACTTATCTTCCCCATCGGCTTGATTCTATTTATTAGAAAATTTCCTAAGAGAGGAAGACGATCAAACACTCTCCGTGTCAGCTAAAGAGGCGCGTCCCAAACAAGGCTGACACTTCCCCTCCTCAAACAGTGACCAGGACGCCAAGGGCGGGACGCCAAGGGCGGTTGCTTGCGCAAAGCTTCGCAATACCAGTTACCAGTTACCAGTCCTGCTCATGCCAACCGGGGCAGTCAGGCAGTTACCAGTCCTGCTCAGGCAAACCGGGGCAGTCAGGCAGGCGTCTGGTGCGGGGTTGGACCCACCCCCCGAGCCAAGCTCCCAGGAGGGGGGTTGGGGGGTGGGTTGCTGCATAACTGCTAAAGGGTAAATTCTCTATTAACAATAATTCACATTTTAATTGTAGCACACACTACTGTATATGCTATGATATGATAGTGGATAGTAAAATAGGAAACAATCGATACAGAAATGGCTATACCAGAAGTTGCGCCAAAGGCGAATCTCCTCCTGACTTACCCGGTAATAAAAAAGAAGAGAAGGAGAAAACTATGACAGACTCTAATTTTGAAACATTGAGAGAATTTACTACAGCCCTAGACAAGAACGTTGAAGTAGGTTTTGAAAAAGTTAATACCGGTTTTGCGGAGGTAAAAGGACAGATCCAACTCATTGACCAAAAAATTGAGCTGAAGATAGAAAGTATTGATTCAAAAGTAGATAGTTTGAGAGAGAATTCTGGAAAAAGATTTGGATATCTAGAAAAGTTAATTTATGCTATGATGGCCATGATAATACCTAGGTTTTTACTAACAGTAACTATTTTAATTAAACTATTCAATTAGGAGCTGTTTTTTGACAACTAAATGATTGCAAAGAGCTATAAAAAAAAACCGGGTTTACCTTTTCGATGAAACCCGGTTGATACAAGGAGTCAAACTTCTCGTTAAACTTCTACTGGTTGTCCAGTCTTGCGATAAGGTACAGAGTCCATACTCACATTCATAGCTGAAACCCTGGGTACTGGATTGATCGCCGGACTGAGACTCCGTGCCATATCCAAATACAGAGCGGGATCGCCAGTTTTCGGCTGCTTGTCTTGGGGAATGTAGCGACGTACCGTAGTCTGCCAAATGATTTGGGGGAAACCCAAAACAGCGCGGTAATATCCGTCATAACGAGGAGATTTCACATTAAAGGGAATTTCACCCAGATCCCGACCGGGTAAGGACCGCCGTCGCTGATAGGGAACGGTGTCGTAGCCAAAATTCTCCATGTACTCCTCACTGTTGAGGAGGTCGTCGATAAAAGCTTCATAGCCCTTAGAACCAATGACAACTCCCCAGGCGAGTTTTTCCCGCTCGTCGTAAATATCGCGCCCTAACACCCGCTGTACGGATTGCTCCACAAAGCGATAGTTGCTGTTAAGATTATAGAAGTTGCGCTTGTAGGTGTCGGAAAGCAAGAGTCCTCGAATAAAGTCCCGGACGGTTATTTGACCATAGCGAAGTTGGGATTCTAAAAAAGGCTCCCGATCGGACTTGAAGGCATGGAAGAAAATCTGACGATATGCAGCCTCAATCAGATTATCTATATCCCCTGAGTCCAGCAAGTTTTCTGCCGAGTAGATTACAGCCTGGTCGTCTCCGGCAACTTCATAGCCGGATATCCGCTCGTTCTGGGTTTTCAAAGGATAGCTCAATAGAGGAATAGCCAAATTAAAACCTCCGTTATTTTAGGAATTAATGAACTACTCCCGCCCGCTTGCGCGCTCGGCGGGAGTTTCTGACGCTTCTTTTTCCCTAGTTGCTTCTTGCTATAACGCAAGCGGTAGAGCTAGTGGAATCGACGTCTAAAGAGGCTAGTTCCTAACCCCACCTCAATAATAAGGGAGCAAGGGGGTTATTTTCTCAGAAATCTTATCAATTCTTAGCGATTCAGTCCTAGGTGAAGGGCTAGAATCCAAGACCTACCTACATTCAGGCATTACCAACCCCTAAGGGAGTAATTGGATAAGGGTGCCTTTTGGACAGTATCTCCATCTCCTTCCTCTTGAACCCTGATCTCCGTACAAAAGGTTGCAGAGTTGAACCCGCCAAAACGTTTCACTGTACTAGTTCTCAGCCGCAGGTTCTGGGTTGCAAACCAGAAACGCTCCATAATGCTCATGGTTTCATATTCCGTGATTAAAATCAAACCATCCTCTTTATCCATATGATAGCTACCGGCTATGGGGACGATTTCTGCATAGCCTCTTTCCCTAAGAAGCTTACCCTGCCTAGGTTTATCAGGGTCTGGTATAAGAGCGAATACCGTGGAACCTTCGTGATTCTCATCTTCTTTATCCCAGGCCATGGAACCGTCCCAACTGACGAATGCTCCCCCAATGGTAAGAGTTGGATCCACTTCGTGCATTTGGCATATTTCTACTACTTTTGGATGATTCGCCCCCAAAGCTTCCACAAAAATATCTGAATTTCCGGTTTCCGCACGTCGGAAAGGGAGATGATGGGTGGTGCGCTGCGATCGCCACTTACCAGCACTGTGCTGGAAAAATTCCATTGCGTCCATTACTTAGCTCAATCTAAAGTTCTCGTTTAATTGTGCTTCTTATTACGGTTTTTGGCTAGCTTCTGGGCTATCTGTGTACTGCACCAATAGCAGAGGTCATGGGGACGAATAATAATATTAAATTATGTTAATTTGATTAATTAATGCTTGACAAGGTTGACGTTTTACTATCCACGTGTTAGATTGGTGTATAACTAGACATCTAGAACGAGAATTAGGAGGTTTCCCATGACAACCCCAGGAAGTCTGAGCTTGGAGCAGCAATTCAAATTGCAAGTCTTGCGACAGCAGGTAAAAAGTTTGAGCCAGGAACAAGCGCAAGAATACGTCCTTGAGCTTTTCCGTCAGACCATGGTTAAAGAAAACCTATTCAAGCATTTGCTGAAGAATGCATAGGAGATGGTACGAGCTGGGAACTAGAAAATGGCTACTCTTTCCTAGTCATTCCCAGATCGCCATTCGTTCCGGCAAGGAATGCTAAACTAGTAATAATTCTTTTATAATGAGGATTTAAGCGCCACCGCATGAGAAGCAGTACAATAGTGGGAATTGAAACCGCAGCGAGTTCTCATGGATAAACGCTTTGCCAATTTATTTAATTTGACTGAAGAACAGGCGATCGCCCTGTTGCAAACTCCTTTGGAGCAATTAGAAGATGAGTCAGATCGCTACGTAGCTGCATCTCACTTAAGGAACTTCCCCACAGAACGCTCAATAAATGCTTTAATTGCGGCGATAGAAGATAAGGAACCAGCTCTGTATAATCGCATCGCTCGTCGCAAGGCCGTGGAAAGCTTGGGACATTTGCAAGCAAGTGTAGCATTACCCACCATTTTAGCTTGTTTGGGGGATGAGGATTGTTATACGGTAGAAAATGCTGTTTGGGCCATCGGCGAAATCGGCACTGAGGAGGATGAAATTAAGGAAGAAATTGCCCAACTGCTGGAAAAACCGGGTCAAAATCATCGCCTCATCATGCAGACTCTAGCAAAATTCAACTATCAACAGGCTCTAGAGCGGATTGAGCCATTTATTAACTCGGAAAGCGAACCAGTTGCTAGTGCAGCCATCGCCTCAGTGTGTCGTCTCACGGGAGATTACAGCAAGATGGAACTGGTTGTGGCTTTCCTGCAACATAGCAATGTGAATGCCCGGAGAAGTTGCATTCAAGACCTCATCGATACTCAATATTACCCAGCCATTCCCGAAATTGTCAAATGTCCCGTTTCTCTGGTCTTTCGCTTACGGGCACTGCGACTCCTAGGAGAAACAGGTAGAGAAAATGGCCAACTCACTTTTGCCCAATTAGAACCTTATTTAGATACAGTAATTAGAGATTTTCCTGCTGACTTGGAGTTGGTTCACGAATACGACCAAACACCTAGTCTGGAATTTGTGATTAATGAATTGTACCATACTGATTTCGGGCGCTGTTACCTGGGGAGTAAGACTCTACTGTCTGAGTATGGAGAGCAAGGGGGGGAAGCCCTCATGGCTACTTATACTGCTAAAGCTAGAAGTGACTATGGCGCTCACTATCATGTGGTAAAATTGTTGGGTTGGCTCCAATATGCTCCTGGTTACGATTTGCTGGTGGAAGCGCTACATAATAGGGCACCCCAGTTTCAGAAATCTCGGGCTGGTGCGGCGATCGCCTTGGGGAATTTGGGGGATAAACGAGCCATTCCGGAATTGAAAGCTAGTTTGGAGACAAAAATTTGGGACTTGAAATATGCCTCTTTGTTAGCATTGGAGCAGTTGGGAGATACAACGGGTCGTGATATAGCTTGTAATGATGCAGACTGGTTGGTGAAAGCGAAAGCAATGGAATAATGAACCGCAGAGGCGCAGAGGACGCCGAGGTAAGAGGGGAGTTTGTAGGGTGGGCATTGCTCACCTAATTATATATTAGCTAAGGAGAGAAAATGACCTATTATCTAAAATTTTCCAAACAAATTCAAAATCGTCTTTCCTTTTTTGCAAAAGAGACGGGTTGTAAAGAAGATGAAATCATTCAGACAGCAATATTAAAACATCTCGAAGATCTAGAAGATATTCGAGATGCTAAAGAAGTATTGAAAAATCCTGGCAAACAATGGACTTTAGAAGAGGTGGAACAAGGTCTTGACCTGGAAAATTAAATTTGAAGATAAAGCTTTAAAGCAACTGAGAAAACTTGATAATAATTCTCAAAACATAATTTTAAAATATCTCAGATCCCGCATTGGGACGCCAGAAAACCCAAAACGGTTTGGGAAAGCTCTTATAGGCGATATGAAAGGCTTGTGGCGCTATCGTGTAGACAACTACAGAATTATTTGTCGTCTAGAGGAAGATATTTTAACTGTCCTAGTTGTGAAAATAGGACATAGGCGAAACATTTATGACTAATGTTTCAGTCCGTAGGTTGGGTTGAAGAATGAAACCCAACCTACGGAACTAATATTTCAGACATTGCTCCTCCCTCCCTCTCTTCCAACTTGGCGCTGGCGGCGTTCCTGCAGTTTATTTCTTTATATGAGGTATTATAATGCGTTCTCCTTTTCCCGGAATGGACCCCTATTTAGAGCATAGCGAGTTGTGGCCAGAAGTACATCATCGTCTGATTACGGCCATCGCCAATGCTATAGCCCCTCCTATTCGTCCTAAATATCGGATTGCCATAGAAAAGCGAACCTATCTCACTCACTTTGATGATTCTATCTTAGTGGGTATTCCTGATGTATCAGTATTCTCCCCCAAGTCAACCTCAAGTTCAACCTCTTCAGGTACCGCTACTTTACCCCGCACCCCTGAAGCAGTAACCGTCACCCTACCTATACCCATAGAAGTAAAGGAAGGTTATTTAGAAATAAGGGAAGTAGCAACATCAAGAGTTGTAACAGTAATAGAAATTATCTCTCCCACCAATAAAAGGGCTGGAAAAGGGCGCTCCGATTATGTAACCAAGCGAGAGCAGGTTCTCGGTAGTAGTACCCATCTGGTGGAGATTGATTTACTCCGGGGTGGAAAACCAATGCCAATTTTGGGGACTACTCCAAACACAGATTATAGAATTTTAGTAGCTAGGGGCGATCGCCGTCCCAACGCTGATTTCTATGGATTTACCTTGTCACAGCAGATTCCTAAGTTCTTGCTTCCTTTGCAGTCAGTAGATACGGAACCATTAGTGGACTTACAGAGATTGTTAGTTCAAGTGTACGAGGAAGCAGGATTTGAGTTAGCGGTAGACTACAATATAGAACCTATACCACCTCTCAAGTCAGAAGACAAGAATTGGGTGGATGCACTGCTGCGAGATAAACTTAATACACATTGATTAACCAGACTTGATATTACCCCAAGTACGTGGTATATAATACCAAGTCTGTTCTTTCCTAGGACACCACTGCAACAAGTGCCACTGGAATTGGGAGAAAATATGACTTCTTAGTAAATCCCCCAAGTTTTCTGGATTTGGTCAACCACTCAGCAATTTCTTGGCTTGCCCTTTTTGCAGCTTCAAGCACATCAGTTTTTAGGGATTCTGACCTTGGTTTGAATGCATCTGTCTCCAACAAGGAAATCAACTGATAAACTTCTTGACCTGATGCACCTTGAGGATTTATAGGTTCAGATAAGTCACTCGTGAAAGCATAAAACGTTAAATAAGAATCGGTACTGAACCCATGATTTTCTATTTCACGAAGGGGATGAGTGGCAAATAGGAGATAATGAGCATCTCCCAGTAAGGGAAACTTTTCGTATAACCGATCCTCTGAGATGGTAGTAAAATCTGCCTTACGCTGTCGAGCTAAAGAACAGGCAAGTTCTCCAATGGGATCGGCATTGCGGCGAAGTGGACGGTGCTTAATAACTCCACTTTCTTGCTGCTGTTGATACCAAGGATAGAGACCTGCCAGTAAGATATTGTCCTTTTCCCTGCCAAACAATTTAAATTCCGGGTCAAAGGTAAATTCTCGGCTTTGAATGGTAGCAATTTTAGCTTGGGCAGTTTCCATCCCTGTACCTTCATCACGGAATACGGGACGGTTCCACTCTTGGGTGCTAAAGGTGAGTTCATGTTGCTGGTCAACAGTAGGTAATCCTAATTCCACCCATCTCTCAAGCCGTTTTGCTAATTGTTCCCGGCTAACGACCCAATTTTGGTCAAGTTTGGTTTGAAGTTCCCCTAATTTCTTTTCCATATCCTGGTGGACTTCTTTTGCCTGCCGGAGGATATTGTCAATCAATTCTTCTTTTTCAATATTATGATAGATTTTTTCTTCCTGTTCCGGGCTGAGAGAACCGAGAATTTTGAGACGTATTCTTTCATCTGTGATTCCCAATGCGTTGAAACGGTTAACTAATGCTTGTTCCCTTTTTTGTTCGTGGGTTCCAGCAATAATTAAGTAATAAGCAGTGACATCTGAAATTTGTCCTAGTCGAGCAACGCGACCGTTTCGTTGCATCAGCACTGCTGGATTGGGACTCAAATCCCAATGAATAACACGGTTTGCAACTTGGAAATCAAATCCTTCATCTGCGGCTGAGGTGGCAACTAGAACTCTCACAGAGCTATTGACATTGCGCAATTGGGCAACCGCATTCTCTCTTTCGGCAATATTCATGCCTCCAGTTAATTTTTTACTTTGTCCTGGAAGAACTTTGGTGATGATTTCGCAGGTTTGCAAACTCTCGGTAAAAACTAGAAATTTTGACTCAGGTTCCTTCTGCAAGATACCTTTAAGCCAGGTTAACTTAGCATTCTCCGCTCCCGTTTTATCTTCCCTGTGGAAATCGGCAAAGTGCAGGAGTTCTAGGGCAAGTTCGGTTATTTCCTTAAGCTCTTCATCATCAGGCTCCAAAGTCTTATCTTCATCTTCCTTTTTACGAAGCTTTTTGGAAAATTCGTAAATATCGACTATTTTATTACTTGGTAATGGTTGTCCTAAACGAATCGCACCGAATGAAAAATCATCGCTAGGGAAAGAAACTGTAACGTGCTTAGATTTGTTTTGCTCATCATAGGCAGCAAGTCTTTGAGAAATTCCTTGAATGAGCTGACGAAGCTTCCCTGTACTGTCGGATTTGTCTTGTCTGTATTCCTCTTGAGTTTTCCACTCCTTATGTCGGACGCACCAACGGAACAGCCACATAGCACCAGTAATAGTACTGCTAGTCAACCTGGTTTCCAGTTGTCGAATTGCAAATCCACCAAAACTCTTACCATTATTACTATGAATTTCTTTGATTTTTTCCCGAATTTCTTCCAGCAATGCCACGTAGGCTGGGTTTGCTTGGAGATGGGGACGTTTAATGGTCAATTTTGGGAATAAGTTTTTATCAGACCAGCTACGAACATTATCTTGTTGCCGCCAGATAACTGCGGTAGATGAATTCTTTAAAGGTCCAATTAATTCCTCCTCAGCTTTCTCTTCAGGCAGTGTATATGCGTTATCAACCTCTGGGGTTTGATGGGTAAGAAGACGCAACAGGTTGATAAATTGAGGTTTAGAGCGAAACGGAGTAGCACTCATGAAAATTACCAACTTTGGAGGAGCGGAATCCTGCCAAAATTCTCCGGTAATCATTTGGTAAGCAGCCTGATAAGCTTTTGTTGCTTTGAGCGAGATACGCTTGGGACTGGTCAGTTCATCTTCACTAGCACAGTGATGTGCTTCGTCAATAATCAAAATCTCAGGTTTAACTCCTGCAGGTAGCTTCTTCTTTTGTCCCTTTTTGACATAGAGTCTTGCCGCATCCATACTGGCGATATGAATTCCGTCAGTACGGCTACCATATTCAACAAAAGATTTCTCAATTTGAACAATACTATCCCCATCTACACCAGGGATAACTGACTGAAGCTTTAGCTTGACATCATCTAAAAGCCCCCCCTTTGTCAGGTAAAGACAACGAAGTGGCCGGGAGCTTCCCTGAGCCACGAGCAAATCCCGTAACATCAAACCTATTTCAATGGTTTTTCCCAGACCAACCTCATCAGCAATAAGGAGGCGTTTAATTTCTTTCTGATGCCCCTTCATGTACTGTTGCAGCGCCAACTGGTGAGGTAAAGGGTCTTTGTCACTAGCAGTAATGCGACCTGAAAAGATGTTGGCCAGTAGTTCCAGCGCACCAAGTCTCATAGCGGTATGAGCGCGAAATGCTGGATTGAAATCATTTTCCCCCAGCACACTCTCTCCAGGAAGGTATGCCTTCTCTGGGGTTAACATCTTCTCGATATCCCAGTTGTTAGACAATTGCTCCCAGTCACGAAAGGATTCAAATAGAATCCCCCGACGCTGTTTTAAATCATTTGGGTTCGCCGGAGTTCCGATGGTAAAAGCATAGTGAGAGTAACTGAGTGCGTCTGGGCTATCGGGATCCGCAAGAACAATATCCCCGTGATTACCGCTTGCAGAAGGGATCTCGAACAGATAATAGGACATAATGGCCTCCTAAATTTTAGGTATACCTGGATAGGTACACCTATCTTAGACTACCTATTCAGAATTGTCAAGGGGCATCACAAGAAACTCTCTCCCCTCTTCCCTCTGCGTCCTCTGCGTCTCTGCGGTTTATCCCTACCATTCCTCATTCCCCTCAGAAACTGACTCAATTTGGGATATAGCAATTTTGGCAATTTGTGCCATTTCCCCCCCCTCATGAGCTAACTTTGCCCGTAAATGGGTTAAAGCTTCATCAGCCCCTAATTTTCCCAAGCTCAGAATTGCAGCCCTGACTAATTCTGGATTAGGATTATCCAAAATAGGAACTAGGTGAGGTAAAGCAAACTGGGGAGGTAATCGACTCAAGGCTGTTATAGCCTCAAGGCGCACTTCCATTGCTTCATCTTCAAGTGCTTCCATGAAAACTTGCCCACAACGCTCCTTCCCATGTTCCGCCACAATATTTGCTAGAGCGCTCACCACAGTAACGCGAATATCTACTATATCTGATTTGAAGGCTTCATATAGTTGTTCCGTCGCTTCAGCCCCAATAAAAGACACCGCCCAAGTCGCTTGACCTTTAGCTGTCTCGGAGTAATCTCCTGCAATAACCTCTAATAAGGCAGGAACAGCAGCAGCTCCCATACGAGCTAAGGCACCTGCTGCTGAACTATTCACTACTCTATCCTCATCTTTTAACAGAGCATGGATCAGAGCAGGTATTGCTTGAGGGTCATGGATTTTAGCCATCCCTTTAGCAGCAGAGCGTCGAACCACAGGATTGGGATGGTTCCCCAGTGCTCCTAACAAAAAAGGAACTGCCGGCTGACCTATTTTCCCAAAAGCCTCCACGAACCCTAATCGGATCATCCCTCGCTTATCTGCTAAAGCTTGTACCATTTGTTGCAATAGTTGGGAGTCTCTGAGATTGAAAGTTCCTTGAGCAAGTTCTTCGTTGATTTGTTCTAATAAATCTTCAGTTTCAAGGATATTTTTATCTACCATAGCATATATTTATGATATTAAAATTTATTCGTTAAGTTAGGTAAAAAGAACTTGATAACACCGACAAAAAAGGCACTTGCCAAAGCAACTGTGATAGTACGATTGAGAAACTCTTGATTACTTATACGCTTGTCCAAACCACTAACTTCTTTCTCCAAAGCCTTAACATCACCACTAAGTTTAGTAACATTTTCCGATAGCTTATCTACTTTGTTATCCAACTTATCTATCTTCTGATTAACCTCCTCTCTCAACTCATTTATTTTGCGATCCACATTCTGGTTCAACTCATTTATTTTGCGATCCACACTCTCGTTTAATTCATCTATCTTGCGATCCAGCTGATCTATTTTGCGATCGACACTCTGGTTCAACTCATTTATTTTGCGATCGACACTCTGGTTCAACTCATTTATTTTGCGATCGACACTCTGGTTCAACTCATTTATTTTGCGATCGACATTCTGGTTCAACTCATTTATTTTGCGATCCACACTCTCGTTTGCCAGATCTATCTTGCTATCCAGCTTATCTATTTTCCGATCCAGCTTGTCGAGGATTTCCTTGAGTGAGACTTCAACTGCTACCGTCATGCTATTATACTCCTAAGTGTTTTAGAGTGGTTGTCCCCCTAAGTCTTTATAGGGGGCTTATTTTTAGCTTTAACACAATTTCGAGGAATTGTCAAGTAAGTATTGGTTTGTGGGATATGCACCAGCAGATTGTGTGTCCAACCCTTACCCTGACTAGATCTTCCGAGCCTTTTTATTGGCAACGAAATTTTGATTGTAAAGTTTTGTTTCTTTGTTTCTCATAAAGGAGACTTGGACAACAACCATCTCATATGGTGGCAATTGGCTGGTCATAGGAGCAGCCCATAGCGAACACAGTCCTTGTTATCAAAAGGAGAATTAAATGCTTGACGCTTTTTCCAGAGCTGTAGTTGCGGCAGATTCCAAAGGTGGATTTGTTGGTGGCGATGATTTAGCTTCCCTGAAGGCTTTTGTTGCCGATGGCAATAAGCGCCTGGATGCTGTTAATTTCATTGCTAGTAATGCTAGCTGTATTGTTACCGATGCAGTTGCTGGTATTTGCTGCGAAAGCCCTGGTTTGACTTCCCCTGGTGGCGGAGTTTACACCAACCGCAAAATGGCTGCTTGCCTTCGTGATGGTGAAATCGTCCTCCGCTACATCACCTACGCTGTATTAACCGGAGATGCTTCCGTACTGAATGACCGCTGCTTGAACGGTTTAAAAGAGACCTACGCTGCTCTAGGCGTTCCCACTGGTAATACTGCTCGTGCTGTTGGTATCATGAAGGCTGCTGCTGTTGCTTTTGTTAGCAACACCGCTTCTGGACGCAAAGTTGGCGTTACTCAGGGTGACTGTTCTTCTTTGGCTTCCGAAGTTGCTGGCTACTTCGATGCAGTAGTTGCTGCTATTAGCTAGTCTTGTCAAATTTCAACTTTGAATCCGCTTCATTCATTTTCAAGAAACTAATTTAACACAAACACAGGAGAGATCTAAGTTATGAAATCAGTGTTAACCACTGCTGTAGCTTCTGCTGATTTGGCTGGCCGCTTCCCCAGCAGCTCTGACCTTGAGTCCGTTCAAGGTAGCCTACAACGGGCTGCTGCTCGTATGGAAGCTGCTGACAAGCTTGCTGCTAATTATGATGCTGTTGCTCAAGAAGCAGTTGATGCTATCTACAAGAAGTTCCCCAGTGGCAGCGGTCGCGACATCGATGCTAGCACCCAAAAGGAAAAGTGCAAGCGTGACATCGTTCACTACCTCCGTTTGATCAACTACTGCCTCGTGGTTGGCGGTACCGGTCCTTTGGATGAGTGGGGTGTTGCTGGTGCTCGGGAAGTTTACAAAGCTCTCGGTATCAGTGCAGCTACCTACATCACTGGTTTGACCTTCCTCCGCGATCGCGGTTGCGCTCCTCGCGACCTGTCTGCTCAAGCTTTGGTTGAGTACAACACCTACATCGACTATTTAATTAATTCCATGGCTTAAGAACGCTTTATAAGCATTCACAGTGGGGGTATAGCATTGCTGTACCCCTATTTTTTTGTTTCCTAGCCGTTTTCAGCTGAACAACCCAAACTCTGGGCAGTATTGGTGCGAGTAAAGGGATTCCAAGTTGACAAATCTTTGCTAGAAAGTCCACAAAGCATAGCTCTAGTTTCATGGCTCAACCCTTGCACTAGGGTAAAATCAGCTCCGGCAATACTCTGTAGTTGCTCCAAACTAGCTCCTGTCAAATCCGCTCCTCGCAGATCTGCTCCCTGCAATTCAACATTAATCAATCGCGCATTGCGCAAATAAGCTCCTGTCAGAAAAGCGCCTTGGAGGTTAGCACCGCTTAAAGCAGCTCCCTCTAAATTAGCCCCTGTTAAATCTGCACCGCTTAAGTAAGCACCCCGCAGATTAGCACCAGTTAAATCGGCCCCCTTCAGATTAGCTGTATTGAGAAAAGCACCGCTGAAATTGGCTTTCGGTCCTATAGCCCCGGAATTCCTGTAATTATATCCTTCTGGCCAAATTGTTGCCCTATCATAGATAGCAACCTGTAGTTTGGCTCCTTCTAGTTTAGCGTCAGTGAGATTGCAACCTTGGAATTGAACTCGATGTAAATAAGCGTCTTGCAAATCAGCTCCACTGAGATTAGCTCCACGGAAGTCCGCACCTCGAAGGTCAGCTCCCTTTAGGTTAGCCCCGGAGAGGTTAGTTTCTTGTAAGTCAGCTCCAATTAGATTGGCTCCTGCAAGACTCTTTCCTTCTTTGATAGCTTGTATAATATCAGCGGGAGAGTTGGTTTGGTTCATGAGATTGGGATCTAAAATTGATAAAACCGGCTTTACAGCATTAATATATTATTTTGTTTCGCGCAAAGACGCAAAGACGCAAAGAATGTGAGGTTACACTAATGACAGTTAAGCAACCTCGTTATAGCAAAGAAGAATTTGCTAGATATGGGGATGAAATTTATCAAACTCAAATTCGTCCTCTGGTTGAGGCTGGCAATCATGGAAAAATCGTTGCCATCGACATCCAAACGGGAGCCTTTGAAGTTGATGCAAGCGAAATAGCTGCCTGTAATCGCCTTGAAGCGTCTCACCCAGATGCTCAAATCTGGATTGTCCGCATTGGTTCCCGTTATGTCCGACGATTCGGTGGACGTGGGAAGAAAGTTGTATGATTACAGGAAGCGTCAATTCAGACTTTGAACCAATTATTCCAATTTCAATTTGTGAGGACAATGGGAAGGTTTACACCCACGAAGCTATCGTAGATACAGGCTTCAATGGGTGGCTTTCACTGCCGTCGGACTTGATTGGGAACCTAAATCTGAGATGGAAAAGACGAGGAAGAGCCATCCTAGGAGATGGGAGTGAATGTATTTTCGATGTCTATGAAGCGGTTGTAGTTTGGGAAGGAGTTTATCTGACTATCCCCGTTGATGAGGCTGATTCAGAACCTCTTGTTGGCATGTCATTGATGGAAAACTACCAGCTAATGGTGCAAGTGTTTGAAGGAGGTTTTCATCTATACTTCTTCTGAGTTAGACAAATCTAGCTTACAATATTGGGAGGTAGATATTCGTTTATTTTTCTTAAACCCAAGCAATGCTGAAACCACCAATGACCATGATGGACTTTTTCCGCAAAAGCGAAGGAACGTGGTTTTCCCAGCGAACTGTCCATCACTTTGACTCCGTTAAGAATGAGTCGGGAGAATCTAATATCATTGTTGAAGTTTTGACGGCAGATGATCCGAGAGTGATTGATGTCTGTAAAGCGCAAAATGTAGACCCTGCTCTCGCTAAGGGTGGTGCTACCTTCCAATGGCAGCATAATCTGGATGATCCCAATCCTAACCCCGATTGGGCAGCAATTCTGGTGGATATTCCCGACAGGGAAAACAGTCAGACTGGGAAATTTCTGCGCAACCGAGGTTATGTAGAAGGCATTCCCGTGGTCTGTCATTACCATTTTGCTGCCGATGGAACCTTGACAATTCAGACGGAATATGAAAAAAATCAAGGACAGGAACGCTGTTGGTTTGTCACGGATGATTTTCGCGTCCGGGTCAGCACTGTTAAGATGATGAATGGTGTCAACCTGATGACTTATTGCTCGGAGCGCCGCTGTATTTCTCAAGAAAAACTGCAAGAAATGATTCAACTCAATCGTGGAAGAGCCTCGGCATAAATATATAGTGTTAAGCATAAACTAGTAATTATTTATGTTGCACGCAGAGACGCAGAGGCTCAGAGAGACGGAGAAAGATTTTTCGGCTTTATCTTAAATCATCCCACAACTATGCAACGCCCAATCAAGGCACAAATTCCTTAATAATAAGATAGCGGTTCAATGAGAATTGACGAATAAAAATATGGTAACTGAAGATTTATACTCACAACTAAAAAATAAAAATCCCCGACTGCGGGAAAGAGCGATGGGTCAAATTGCTGATGAGCGTACTGAGGAGACCATTCCTCAGTTAATGGCAATTCTGGATTCGGAAGATGTGGTTTATCGACGAGCAGCAGTGCAAACCCTGGGTTTGATTGGTCTTGACTCGGTTCCTTCCTTAATAGAGCAGTTAATCAACAGTGAAAATGAGACAGTACGGGCTAGTTGTGCAAAAGCACTGGCTGCGATCGCCCTCAATTTTCCGGAAGATTCTTTTCTCCCCTCAGCTCTGGAAGCCCTGAAAGGAGCACTGACAGACGAAAATCCGGTGGTGAAAATCTCCGCTGTGGGCGCTCTCGGTACTGTTGGCCCGCCAGCTTTCGAGATTCTTGCAGAAGCACTCAAAATGGACGATCTGGCTCTCCAAGTTGCTTTAATCAATGCTCTAGGTTCCCTGGGGGATGAGCGGGGAATGTCCGTACTAGGGGCGATCGCGGCAAATGAATCAGCAGATCCCTACCTGATTGAATCAGCAAAAAGTGCTTTATCCCGTCTGGAGCAAGTAATTAACTATGGGAAAGCAGGTCCGAGCCACTAACTGTTTATGTTGTTGGGATGAATAATAGTAACGCCTTCCATTGCTACAAAATCTTTTGGATTTAAAGTTAGAATATGAGTAATATTATGAGTTAACATTATTGCTTGTATTCGTAGATTGTGGGCTCGCTTACCTAAAATTTTGTGACTTGCAACAAGACTCAACCACTGAGGGAATATTGCTGGTGTTTCTTCTAACCACTCAAATTGATCTCTCAACATTTGTACTGCTTGTTGAGTTTGTTCGGCTGTCCATCCTAATCCATTGACAGTAATAGGGCGAGTGGCTACTACCCAAAATTGTAATAAAGCATTGACCATCTTGTAATAATATTTGTGAAATGGCATTGTTGATCGGGTCGTACTCAGACGAGTAGATATCAGTAAATCTTAGAATAATATTGGTATCTAATAAATAATTTGTCATCTGTCCTAAGCATCATAAATATTTTTACGATGCAATGCTTCGGCAGGCAAGCTAACATTACTTTTAGGGAATTGAGCAACCCATTGACGAAATTTATCGGCTTTTTCCATAGGTGTTAAATGTTTACGAGTTGCTGTCTGGACTTGTCTATCATGGAGCTTGGATTGAAAGAGTTTTTGTTCTTCAGGTGGTAAGTTTAATACCACTTCCGCTAGGAAATTGACCAGTTGTATATTCATGAGTTTATATCGGATTTACGCTAGTTACATAGAAGTACAACTCAATTTTTAATCCCACATGGGATGTAAATTCATCACCAGACAACGGGGTTCCGGTCGATAAATTTCCACTTGTCGCTGCTGTGGAAAGATTTTCCAGCCCTTCTCTTGCATAGCATCTATCTACAGGACATTTTCGACTTGCAATCCAATATGCGCAACTCTAATAGCAGTTACCAGTTACCAGTTACCAGTTACCAGTTATCAGGGGTATGATGTTGGCTCAAACCCACCATCAACGCCAGACCCTATTTAACCAAGTGATGAGGATTAGGCGTTGTTGGGAGTTAGTAATAAGTATAAGCAGGGAATTACTAACAAAGCAATCAGAGTAGAAGCTACTAAGCCAAAACCGATTGCACTAGCTAAAGGAAACCAGATAGGATCGCTTAAGGCGAGGGGAATTACGCCAACAATGGTCGTTATACTGGTAGTGAGAATCGGACGCAATCTATCTGCTGCACCTCTGGCAGCAGCTTCCCTCACCACCACACCTTTTTCCCTGTGACTGTTCATGGTTTCAATCATCACGATGGCGTCATTAACCACAATTCCCGTCAGAGCGATAATACCAATAACAGCAGGGAAAGAAATGGGAATTTGTAAGATAAAGAAGCCGAGAAATGTACCAATTAAGGCAAAGGGAATTGCCAACATAATGATAAAAGGTTGAGTAAAGGAACTAAATTGAATTACTAATACGGCAAAAACGAGAAAGAGTGCAACTATTGCCATTTGTCCTGCGGAAGTAAAAGTTTCCCCTTGGGTTTCCAACTCTCCAGCAAATTTATACTTGTAACCCTCACCCCATTGACGCTTCATTTCAGCTAATTTTGGTTCTAAGTCAGCGACAATTTCTCCTACGGTGCGACCATCTTCATTTTTGGCCAAGACAGTAACGGTGCGTTGGGCATCTTTATGAGTGATGGATAAAGGTGCATTCCCAAATTCTACTTCTAAAACCTGACCCCCAGCAATAGTTTCTCCACTGGACGTAAAAATCGGACTGGATAACAATTCATCCCGACGTGTTGGTCCCCCAATGCCTCCATTACGAGATGCCCACATAGTACTCAGGCGAATTTCTAAATCTTCTTCTCCACCACCAATGGGGAAATTTCCAATATCGTTATCCGTCATCAGGTAACGTCCCTGCAAAGCTAGATCGTTAGAAGATAAGCCATAGAAATTCATGGCTTCCCGACGGGGACGGAGTTTAAGATCGGGGCGTAATGCACCCAGGTCATCCCGTACATCTATTGCCCCAGAAATTTGTCGGAGGGCTAGTTGTACTTCCCCAGAGATACGGCGCAGTTCCCCCATATCCCTACCCACCAACTCGATTTCAATGGGGTCACCTCCTTCTCCCGTAGATTCACCATTAACCACTAAAGAAGCTCCTGGATACTGGCGCAGGGCGGTATTTAATTCTGACCGCAGTTCGTCCACATACTCAAAAGAAGGCTTTGCCCTATCTTCTTCGGGGGTAAAAATCGCCGAAAATCCCACCAGATAACTACCATTAGTGGGTTTGATGCCGCTTTCTTGTACTAGATTACTCCGTTGGCCCACTAATTTAATCACACTTGCTAAATAGTTTTTACTCTGCAATAGTTTTCCCACTTCATTGGCTACTGTTTGGGAAGTATTGAGGGTGGTTGTGGGGGGTAATTCGATATTAATGCTTAACTTGCGTCTGTCCCCATCGGGGAAAAGAGTACCAGGAACAGTTCCCACTAAGATGGTTGAACTGATAAATAAGGCGATCGCACCTAATGCCCAAATCTTAGCTGTCGTTTTATTGCGGATTGTAGCAGCCAAACTCCAATTACGGAATTTGTTGGCTACTATCTCAGTTAAGCGATCGATTCTACTTTTCTGACCTTTAGTCTTAAGATTGCCCAGGAGTAAACGTGACAAAGGAATATCCACGAACAAGGCGATGATATAACTGAGTAGCAGACAAACTATGGCACTAATGGGAATCAGGCGCACAAATTTACCCATGGTACCGCTAATTGCCATGAGGGGGGCTAAGGCCAAAATAGTAGTTAGTTGACCGGAAAAAGCAGGAACAGCGTAAGTTCTAAGAGTTTTCAGAGCAGCCTGATTAAAACTCAAACCCTCCACAAAGATACCATCATGCATGCCTTCCATCATGAGAATGAAAACATCTACTAACAAACCTAGTGCTAGGATCATGCCCACTTGCACCATTTTGTTAAGGGTGAAACCGAGCAAGAACAGCACCGCTAAAGTTCCCAAAAAAGTGAGGGGAATGGATAGCCCAGCAATAATTGCTTCCCGCCAAGTTAGGGCAAAGAGGAGAACGATAAAAACCCCTAAAACTCCTTGCCAAGCATTATTAAATACATTGAAGAGGTCTTTGTTAATCGCTTCAGCATCGGTATTGATGACTCCATATTCCATACCGTGAGGCCAAAGAGTAGGATTTTGTTTCGCGGATTCTATCGCTGCTAAGGAATCATTAATAACTTGGATGGTATCGGAACCGGGAACTTTAACTAGATCCACAGTAATAACTGGTTGAAACTCCCCTTGTTGCGAACTCAAGAAAGCCCGATTCTTCTCCTTCTCTAAATCTCGCCTTACTTCTGCAACCTCTTGAAGTCTGACTACTCGACCCCCCGCCTCTCCTTCCAAACGAGCTACGGGCAAGTTGCGTAAATCTTCTAAGCTGCGAAATCGTCCGTAATACCGTAACTGGGTGCCAATTTCGTCACTTTCGATCTGATCCCAAGGTAAATCTCGATTCCCTTGTTGAATTGCATCTGCTACCTGAATTGCTGACACTCCCATAGCAATCATGCGAGAAGGGATGAGCTGAACGTGAATAACCTCTTCCCGATTACCACTCAAATCTACCTTGCGGACATTGGGAACAGTTTCTAAGATTTCTTCTATATCCTCAGCTACTTTACTCAAAATTGCCAAGTCGATATTCCCATACAACCCTACCGTGAGAACTGGGGTATCCTGGCTAGATATTTGTTCTACCTTAGGTTCATCTGCATCATTGGCAATGTCTGGTTTCGCTTCATCTACTTCTGCCCTCACCAAAGAAATTGATTCCGCAATGGGTGCTTCAGCCACGAACTCTACCTTGATTACGGAAGAGCCGTCAAAGGAAGCACTACTTAGGTCTTTTAATCCTTTCAGGGATTTTAATTCCTTCTCAATCTTATCTGTAATTTGATTTTCAATGGTTTCAGGATCTGCACCACCCCAGGTAGTCTCAATATTGGCGATGGCAACATTAATGTCAGGATCGCCTTCTTTCACCATGGTCGAGGCACCCATTAGCCCTCCTACAATCAGCAGTAGAGATAGGAGAATGGCAAATACTGTCTTGAGAAAGAAGAACTTGACAACGGGGGATGCTTTACTGGGATCGGGTACATCGTGCCCCTCTGTTGGGTGGGATGTTTCTGGTGGAAGTAATCGCTGACTCATGGGTAAAGCAATGGGAGAATTAGGAAGATAGGTGAAAGTATTTGGATTGAGAAAAAAGCCTTGAAAGTTATTTTGGTTTCGATGAGACATAGCCACCTACCAGTATAGCAATCAAGATCGCTGGATACATCTGTCCGACAACAGCCTCTAGGTTAGTTAGCATTTTGGCTAGAGGACTAACGGGGACGATATCGTCATAACCAAAAGTAGTTAACATAAGAAAACTCGAATAGACTACTTGTCCATAATATTGTGTTTTGATAATTGGTTGTGAAAAAGCTTGATTGTCGAAACTATCAATAATACCGTAAAGCAAAGCCCAAACGAAACCAATTAGGAAATAAACACAAATACCACCACGAATTGTATCTGCCGTTACTCGCTGACACAATAAAATATCTCGCAAAATCTAGAAGGCAGCCACACCTAAGTAAATGGCATATACGGCTTGAATTAAGAACAGAAACGATGTGGCTTCAGGACTGTACCAGCCAAACCTGGCGATAGTCTCTAGAGCAAATGCCAATCCTGCAACACCAAGATAGAGTCGGAAGAGCTTTTGGTGGAGGGAAAACGTTCTGACAATAATAATGATGGCGTATAGGGAAATTGCAGAAGATAATAAACCGCCGATCAGGCCATGGAGAAATGGAGCAAGTACAAAATTAGTCACTAAGATAATTAACAGTTGAGTGTACTTGTTCGGGGATAGTGCCTTTGAGTTTAAAACAGGTTTCATGACCTTCTGTATATTAGGGAATAATTTCTAGCAGTATCGCTCCTTCTTTGCTCACAACTCATCAGGTATAATCAAATTAATAATTTCCTGGCGATTCTTACGATAAATCAGAAAATCACTATCAAGAGTTAAGACTCGACTGCCCTTGATTAATTCACTCATTCTGACCAAACAAGCATCAGCAAAGGACATAGGGACAGATTGATAACGCTTCATTAATTCCCTAACTATTACGGCTTCTTCATTGAAGCGAAAGGAAAATTGAAGATAACCTTTACTGACTAAGCCCATGACGGCATCTTCACCACCATAGAGATTTTGCAGCAGAAAACATGCCTCAGTAATCACCGCTTCACAAGTACAAAAAGGATAAGCAAGATTAGCTATCTCTGTTCTCACCCAATTGTGAAAGCGATCCCGCTTATTAATAATTGCCACCAAGGGACCAGTATCCATAATGATTTTGTTGTTCATGTCAATGGATAGCCTCGTTTTAATTCCCTTTTCTTGAGAGACAAATCGCTATTTCCTTCAACACAACCAACAAACTCTCCCGCCGCTTCCAGAAAAGAAATGGAGTTTTGATTGTCCTCTTCAATCAGAGACTGTTGTTGAGTGCGACTGCAAAGAAATTCAATAAAATCTAGTACCTTCTGTTGTTGGTGGCTACTTAAAGTGTGAAGTTTATCCAAAATGATTTGTTCTTTGCTAATAGCTTGTGTCATGGTTTTTATTCCAATCAATAAGTGGATCTAGTAAACAAGTCTAGTTAGTTTGGTGGACAGTTGAGAAATGGTAATCTCCCCTCTCAATTTTAAAACAACTTCAACTGACCAATAGAAACATTGCCTCGCGAACCTGTATGTAAAGACAAATGGCAGCCACTACATAAACAAATTAAATTTTCCGGCCTATTATCTTCCGACTGATAATTAGCATGATGCACCGTTAGAGTTCTTCTCATTCTTTCCGACCTTGTTAAGCCTGAAACATCGCTTCCAGGTTGAATGCACTGCATCCCACATTTGCTGCACTTCCATGAAGCTGCTTGCTTGACCCCAAAAGCTATTTTATTCCAGTCTTGAGGGTAACGAGCATTAGCCATAACAACTTACTCACCTTTCAGTTACCAGTGACCAGTAATCACGTACCATGGTAGCAGCTCAACCTTGGGTTTGAGGCCCCCACCACTTATTTGGTGGCAAGCCACTTATTGGTGGAAGGTAACTGGTAACTGCCTGACTGCCCCGGTTGGCATGAGCAGGACTGGTAACTGGTAACTGGTAACTGCCTGACTGCCCCGGTTGGCATGAGCAGGACTGGTAACTGGTAACTGGTAACTGGTAACTGGTAACTGGTAACTGGTAACTGGTAACTGTCATGGTACAAGGTCACTGTTTTACCATTTCGCCAAGCCTCCAAACCGGACTGGATGGTCAATTAACTCCATACATCATTGCACAATAAATAATAACCCTACTCCAACGTTAGGGGATGATTTCTACAGGTGCGCCATTCACCAGACGATTTTTGCCCTCTGTCACTAATTTTTCTCCTGGTTGAACTCCTTCAAGAATTTCTCGTTTAGCCAATCCTTCGATTCCTTGTTTAATTGCTCTTTGTTCGACAATTCCCTTTTCTTCATTCACCACAAAGACATAGGGCTGGCGATCGCGGAAGACAAAAGCATTAAAAGGCGCAACAATAGCTCTCCTCTTCTCTTGGGTAGCTATCCAAGCGGAAACTTGCTCTCCATCCTGAAGATTGGCGGCTCCTTCATAAAGGCGAATAGTGACCCGAACCGATCGCCCACCAGGAGAAACTGAGGGACTGACGGAAAAAACCGTTCCCCTGGCACTGGCTAATTTGATTAAATCTTCCCCCGTAAAGCGCTCTGAATTTGCTGATAAGCGATTGCCATCTAAAATAACAAAAGCTCTTTGCCCTGGTTTGACTTGGGCTCCCTGAAAAGCTGGCAACTCAACATTCACTTCAAATCGATTGGGATCGATGACAATAATGGGTAGTCTTTCGATAATACGTTGGTAGTCTCCTCCTACACTGACAATTTGTGGTGTCCAATATTCTCCCTGGCGGATATTCATACGGGCAACGATCCCATCAAAAGGGGCGGTAAGGTCTGTATCTTCACTGTCTACATAGCTTTGAGTCAGTCTGGCATTGGCAGAATCAACCCCAGCTTCAGCAATTTCTACCTGGGTTTGGGCGGCAGCCACCTCAGCTTGAGCGGAACGTACTCTTGCCTCTGCTGCGATGGTTGCTGCCTGGGCATTCTTATAATTTGTCTCTCTCACATCTACTTCTCGCCGTGCTATTGCCCCTTCTGCTGCCAGTTCTTGATATCTTTTTAAGTCCGCTCGGGAAAATGCTTCATCTGCCTTAGCCTTCTGTAAATCTGCATTAGCCTGTGCTAAAGATTCTTCTGCCTGCCTGAAACTAGCAACTGCACTGATAACTTGATTTTTGGCTTCGATTTTTTCTGCTGTTACCACTGTAATGTCTGCGTCGTACTTGCGGCGGTCTAATCTCGCCAATAACTCCCCCTGACGTACCCAATCTCCTTCCCGTAAATCTCGCCCATCAACTTTTTTTAGGTAGTTAATTGTTCCTTCAGCCTGAAACGTTAGATGTTTTTTGATTATCGCGCTAACATTGCCATCACCATAAGTCCAAGCCTGAATTGGCTCTACATTCGCAGGAACAGTTCTTACTGCTAATCTTGCTTGCTCAATATTATTTCTTGGTTCTTCTGAAGACGATTCAGAAATAGAAGCATAACGCCAGAGGATTGCTCCCCCAACCAAGAGAGCGATCGTACCTATAAGCAATAGCCACTTGGATTTCTTGGTGATAGTTCTCGTAGACCTTGAAATATCGGTGGTGTCTGCCAATTCAGATGCCTGTTCGATATCGTTTTGTTGCTCAGTAGTCATAGCAATCAAATTTTACTCAGTAGGGATATTGTGACACTCCCCCCATGGGCGTTGATCCCTAGCTCTCATTAGTTTGGGCTGCTAAACTTAAGCAAGACGGAACTTGCCATTGTGCAACTTGACCCCCGCCATTAATCAATGCCGGGGGGCTGTCACGACCCCTCCCTTAATTATAACTAATTATCCGAACCTAATATTACCCCTTCTTTAGAAATAGGTGCGATCTCGCTTCTTTAAATACATCTTGCCAAGTTCTGCTAAAGGCTTTAATCTATCAATATATGCTACCAAAGTAGCAACTCGTTCTCTTTGACTTAGTTCCTCTTGCAGCTCTACAATTAGCTCTGCTTGTTTTTGGATTTGACATTGCAACAACTGGCAATTTTGAGTCTTTTCCTCCAGGAGAGATTGCTGTGCGGTGAGTTGCTTTTGTAAATTATCTACCAGCTCTGCTTGTTCTTGAATTTGACGTTGCAACGATTCGCAATTTTGAGTCTTTTCCTCCAGGAGAGATTGCTGTGCGGTGAGCTGCTTTTGTAAGTTATCTATCAGCTCTGCTTGCTCTTGAGTTTGACGTTGCAACGATTCGCAATTTTGAGTCCTTTCCTCCAGGAGAGATTGCTGTGCGGTGAGTTGCTTTTGTAAATTATCTACCAGCTCTGCTTGTTCTTGAGTTTGACGTTGCAACGATTCGCAATTTTGAGTCCTTTCCCCCAGGAGAGATTGCTGTGCGGTGAGTTGCTTTTGTAAATTATCTACCAGCTCTGCTTGTTCTTGAGTTTGACGTTGCAACGATTCGCAATTTTGAGTCCTTTCCTCCAGGAGAGATTTCTGTGCGATAAGCTGCTTTTGTAAGTTATCTAAGAGCTGGGTTTGCTCTTCAGCTTGCTGTTGCAGAGACTGAGAACTTTCTGCTTGAAGACTTGCAAGAGATGTTTGTTCGGCGAGGTGCTTTTCTAACTCAGTAATGCGTTTTCTCTGTGTTTCAATTTGCTCTATTGTAGAATCATTCTTTTCCTTGATTTCTTTATCCTCAGCTTCTGGTGTACCAGTTACAATAGCAATCTTAACTTGTGTTGGGGATTCGTTGGTACCTTCTGTATCAGTTTCAATAGCAACAGTTTTCTCGGCTTCATTGCTGGCGATCGCCATTGAACCCAAAACGAAGCGCTCGATTAATTCAGATTTAGATAATTGAGCTTTCTCAGCGATTCGATTGAGCAAATCAAATGCCTTCGACGTTAGGGAAATGCCTACCTTTGATTTACTTTCCCCAGAATCTGAGGGTCTACGCCTTTTTCTTGCCATGGCATCTTTCTCCAAATAGTCTATAAATTAATAATAGTAGCGTATCAAGCAGAGGATCCCCCCCTCAGGGTAAGCGCAAGAATCAATAAGGGGGCTAATTCTCAATAATAATGATAATCTTCCCGACATTATTGATAATAGAGTGAGACTATTGAGAATTAATGTGGCCATATACCACATTTTGGCACAATTTTTCTTGCGCTTGCCCTGGATCCCCCCTTGATCCCCCCTTAGATCGGAGGGTGCCCGATAGGACGGGGGGATCGGGGGGATCAGAGTAATTAACGGTTAAAAACGCGACCACGCCATTTATTCAACCGCAGTTCTCCAATAGAAGCAACGGGACGCAAGTCGGCAATCTTTTCTCGCAAAGCAGCAATTTCCCGCTCTTGCTCTTCTGACTGCTGTTCTAAAGCCTCATAATCTCCTTCAATAGTAACACTAGCAGTGACTGGGCTGGGAACTTGCACCGTAATAGCAGTGGTACCATAAGAGGTGTTAGATTTCCACTTGTTCAACTCTGAGCTGCCAATGGTTGCCAAGGGCTGTAAATCTGCTAGCTGAGTGCGCAATTTGGCTAGTAATTCTTCCTGTTCGGCGCACTTGTTACGCATCGCTTGATAAGCTTCTTTGTGAGCTAATTCTTCCGCTGTTGGACCAATCGCTTCCGGGGGTCTGGGCTTGAGTATGGCTGCCAACAATTGATTTACATCAGTTAAATTAGTCCCTGGTGGCAATTCTCCCTCGGGAGTATTAGTCATGAGGGCTAGTTTCGTCAGAGGTTTATTCCGGGATACCAGAAGATCTTTGTCGCTACCAGAATTACCACGGAGCAGTTTGAATGTATTGGTATAACCGAGGAGTTTCTTCCCTGTTTGGGTTTTATTACCTCGGTAATAGGGGACGATATTTTCCCCAAAAGCATCTTGATATTCGTCACTATCGATATAAGAATCGATTTCTGCCTCAAATCCCTCGCCGTCGAGTATTTTGCTCTGAGCGAAGGTTGAACTATAGTCGTCGGGAGCGCGACCAAGTAAATGCTTGAAATTCAACTCAATGGAGCGATAGCGGGGACAGTTTTCGAAAAAGCGAGAGCGGTATAATTCCGATTTGGCGAGTTGACGGACAAATTCCCGGACGCTAATTTCCCCTCCTTTGAATTGGGATTCTGGGAGCACGAGTCGCTCGCTTTCCATTATGTGAGCATTGCCGAAAACTTGGCGATAGACAGCGCGAATTACCGTTTCTATTTCTTCTTCATCAGAACCCGGTACTAACTCAAAGATGGGCAAATCGCTGAATGCTTCGTATTGACTTTGAATCGAAACAGCAGTGGGGGAAAGCTTCTCCTCCTTTTTCTCCTCCTTGACACTCAGCCGAGCTAGCAGTTTCTCCGTCTCCCCCTTAAAGAGTAACTGCCAATAGGAGGGAACTCCTTCCAGGGGAACGATGGATCCGGAAGTATTGATCATCACAAACCAATTGAGACGAGAGCGATTTTGCCCCACAATGTCTTGATCGCTGCTGGAATAACCTCGCAACAACCGGAACATATGGGGAAACCCAATGCCATTTTTCCCTGTCTGGGTTCGATATCCTCGATAATAGGGAACGATATGTTGACCGAAATTTTCCAGATATTCATCGCTATCGATATAGGAATCTATTTCTGCCTCATAACCGAACCCGTCCAAAATGCGGGTATGAGCGATGATTTCCTCGTAGCTTTCCGGTGCGCGCCCAAGTAAATGCTTGAAATTCAATTCTACTGCCCGGTTGCGAGAGCAGTTGAGGAAAAAGCGAGAGCGGTAAAAGTCTGATTTAGCGATTTGGCGCACGAATTCCCGGACGCTAATATCCTTATTTTTCAGTTGGGATTCCGCTACAGCAAGCCTTTCGCTGTCCATGACGTGAGCATTGCCCAAAACTTGCCGATAGACGGCGCGAATGACGATGTCAATTTCTGACTCTGTTACTTTCGGGTTGAGTACGAGGGGTTCTATTTCTGCAAAGGGACTAACCCCTAATTCCGCACGACTTAAAGTAGGATTAATGAAACTCTGAACCATTTTTCTTATCTTCTCCTGAATGATAAATTTTCCGTTTTGTTATCAAATTTGGTATAAAAACCGCCGTATTTTAGCCAATATTGTTTTAGATCGTGATGGGGAGTATGCAAACTAGCTTTTGCTTGATATAATATCACTTGGCGATGATTTCCTATCCAAACTTTTCTGACTGGATCTACGGAAATGAGGGTACCACCGAGACTGCGAACGCATTCTTCAAATCTCTCTACCGTAGAATATTCTAAGGTTTCAAATATATAAAAGTTTCCCGCACAAATAAGATACCTATTCCTAATCCAGCATTGCATTTTTTTGCTTGCTACTGGGGGCAACATAGTTCCTTTTTGCTCCAAAACTAGGGTTTAAAAGAGCTGGTAACTGTCATGGTACGAGGTCACTGATTTTGGTACTTCGGACGCGAAACTTTGTACTTTCTCAAATCGCAATGGACCAGCAGCAGAACCCCAAACTTGCTCGTGGGTGTTAATATCCATCCCCCGATCTAAACTTACCCAAGTATTCTCAGTCAGTTCAATTTCGCTTTCAAGATATGTTGGACAACCTTTTCTTTCCACCAGACATTTATTCCCCGGTTCAACACTTCCTCGAAACATATCTCCCTGTCTTTTAAATATCATGGAGCAGTGATAGCGTCGTTGGATACAGTCATGAGTAAGAGAGTCGAGAATTTCTCGCTCCCGACCACCACCTGCGTATAACAAACCATCTTTGAGGGCATAATTTTCAATATACACTTCCTCCCCCCTATCTATGAGACGATGTACTCCCTGACGGTAAGGACTCCAGAGGTCGTAGTCATATACTTGTTCGGAATAAAAACCGATGCTGTTGAAAAATTCCCAGGGTAAGGGACGAAAGAAAACGTGAATGTGAGCGTAGGTTTGAGGATTGGACTTTGCTTGTTTGTGATTAGAAAAATCCCCCGCCATCCAGCGAGCTAATTGCAACATTGAATCATTGTTTTGTCTTTCTGTCTCTGGGAGAAGCATTTTTGGGTATAAACTAGGGGTTTCTTAAATTGAACTAGTAGTGCGTCTAGACTAAAACTGTGAGTAAATAACAATCCTGTCTATTTAACTTCATATCCTGATCCCCCCGATCTAAGCTATCCTTGATAAGGAACTCTGAAACCCTTGATTGATAAGGGGATAGGGGGATAGGGGGATTGGGAGATAACGTGATTGGCTGATTTGGGGATTGTTTTATAGAACTTCCCCCAGCAAGACTCATAGCGTTCCTTATAAGGGTTAGCGATCTAAGGGGGGTGACGGGGGGTGCCGTAAGGCACTAGGTCTTCAAAGAGCGAATTTCGGAAGCAAAGGAAGCAGTGATTACCCCAGATCCAGCACTGGTTTTAATCAGGGATACGCGAAAACGTAAATTGGGGGTAGCAAACCAAATTTTCTCCTCCGCCATGGCGCGATCGTAGGGGGTTAAGAGGACAAAAACATCATCTTCGTTAATGCGATATTCCCCCACAGAAGGCATGGTTTCCGCATAACCGCGATCGCGCAACAATTTCCCTTTTTTCGGCTCTTCCGGAACCGGCACTAAGATAGTGGTTCCTTTCAGTTCCTCATCTTCGTCCCAGTCTGACTCTCCTTCCCAGGTCATGCGAAAGGGAGAACTTGCTGCTTTTGGGTCAATTTGATGGAATTTGCACAAATCTATAACTTCCGGATCGTCGGTGGCTATAGCTTCAATCTCAAGGTTGGAAGTAACTGCTTCAAACTGCTGGAATGCCATATGATGTGCCGATCGCTGCGATCGCCAACTCCCAATTGACATTTCTACAAATTTGCTAATATCCAAGGTTTTGGGGTGTGGGGTGTAGGGTGTGGGGTGTAGTTGAACATCGTAGGTTGGGTTGAGGCAACGAAACCCAACAGCCAAGGAGATTTGTGTTGGGTAACGCTTGCGCTCTACCCAACCTACTATTGTTTATTGTAGGACTGTGACTCCAGTCACCTTACCTCCCAGGCGATGAATCTTCCGCATTTCCTGAACCATATTACTGTGAGACCCTTTAACTGTATAATCGCTCGTCCGCATTACATCTTGACGACAGACTCCCGTTGCCTTAATCTCAACGATTCGACCGTCATAATCACTGGTCTTTATCGTCCCTGTGGTAGTCATTCCTGACATAGCTTTTTCCTTAACTAATTTTGTTCTTTTCATCAATAAATAAATGGGAGTAGGAGAGTGGTGGAGTAGGGAAGTTGGGAAGTAGGGGAGATTGGGTATGATTGTCACTTTTGCCAGCAAACTGATATACCTTTTCCACTACTGTTGGTGGGCAATGCCCACCCTACCACTTACCACTATCCCCCCATCACTCCATTATCCTATCCCCCATTGATCTAAGCTACCTCAGTAATGCTGAGGATTTTGCCGCCAGTTTTGTGAATGTTTTGGATTTTCTGGGACATTTGGGCGTAACCCACCTCATAAACCAAGTTGCTCTGCTTGTAGATTGGAGTAAGACCAGCTTTAGCAACAGCAATGCGGTAGCGCTTCCCAGTGTTGTCAGCAGCACCAGAACCAGCAGCAGGAGCGGTTACTGTCCCGGATCCATTACCTGCGGTAACCCCAATGAGCTTAGCTTGACCGCTGCGATCGCTGGTAGCATCTCCCCGCAGGAGGGTGAATCCCCGGACGTAGCTAGAGTTCTTAAACCCAAGCTGACTGCTGGTACTGCGAGCATAGGGAACCGTATTTTCCCCATAAGCACCCTGATACTCGTCGCTATCGATATAAGAATCGATTTCTGCTTCATAACCGATAGCTTCTGCACTGACTAATCTTTGGTTGTCCAGTACGTGGATGTTGCCCAAAACCTGCTTGCTGCTTGTAAGCTGCCCGAATTACTTTCTGTACGTCTTCTTCAGTCGCCCCAGCACGCAGTTCAGTGGGTTCTGCTGACCTTACCCAGAGTGCCATTTAAATTCCTCCTTTTTTCTTATTTCCTATTTGTTATTTGTGATTTGTCAAACCCAGGGCTAAACTACCTCAGTAATGCTGAGAATTTTGCCCCCAGTTTTGTGAATGTTGCGCACTTGCTGGTTCAGTTGGCTGTAGTTAACCACGTATTCCAAATTGCTATATTTATTGAGAGTTGCGGGAGCAGCAGAAGTTGACACCGCAATGCGATAGCGCTTATTGGTGTTGTCATAGGAGCCACCCCGACCCACTGCTGGTGCTTTAATGGCACTGGGTAGGTTACCTGCTACTGTAGATAACAGCTTAGTGGGCATATCCCGATCGCAGGAAGCACCACCCCGGAACAATTCAAAGGAGCGACCGTAGCTAGAATTGGGGAATCCTACCCGAGAGCTAATATTAGCGGCATAGGGAACTACATTGTCGCCGAACTTTTCCAGATACTCATCGCTACAGAGGTAGGAATCTATTTCTGCCTCAAAACCTTCCCCGTTATAGGTTTGGACGTGGGCGGAAAGTTCAGCCTGAGAGGTGGGTGCCCTCCCCAAAAGATGTTTGAAGTTCATCTCTACAAAGCGATAGGGGGGAGCGGATTGAAAAAATAAACCTTTATACAAGGAAGACTTAGCCACCATACCCACGAAACCGCGCACGGTGATGTCTCCATTGCGCAGCATTGATTCTGCACTGGTGAGGCGATCGCTTTCCAGCACGTGTTGGTTCCCCAAAACTTGCTTGTAAACAGCGCTAATTACTGCTTGGAGGTCTTCTTCAGTTGCACCCTCTCTTAATTCTACGGGATCTGTCTCTGTTACCCAGAATGCCATGGAAATTACTCCTGTTTTATTATTGGTTATTGGTTATTGGTTATTGGTTATTTGTTATTGATACAGCAACCAATAACAAATAACGGGGAAGCCAGATTTAGACAACCTCAGTAATAGAGAGGATTTTGCCCCCTGCTTTGTGAATTGTCTGTACTTCCTGGGACATTTGGCTATAGCTAACCACCCGTTCCACCTTGCTATACTTATTCAGCCTTGCTGCTGCTGTTGAGGTAGAAAAAGCGATGGAGAAGCGCTTACCAGTATTGCCGTAATTTGCCCCATTCCCTACTGCTGGGGCTGCTATTGGGGTAGCCAAGTTAGCCGCGAGGGAGGTAATTAGGGTCGCCTCGTTACTATTGTCATTTGTCATTGGTTGCTGGTCCCCGAAGCAAGGAGAACATCCGATTGAAGCCCTCAGTCTTGATCCCAGTTTGGCTTTGAATGCTGCGGGGGTAAGGGACAAAATTCTCGCCAAAATTCTGGAAATACTCGTCGCTATCCAGATAAGAGTCGATTTCTGCTTCGTAGCCCCCTTCCTGATAAATTTCAACCTGTTCTATAATTTCAGCCTGATCCTGGGGAGGACGACCCAACAAGTGCTTGCAGTTCAGCTCAATGAAACGATTCTGAGAGGAGGAGACAAAAAACAGTTTTTGATACTGTTCTGATTTTGCTACAAGACAGACAAATCCCCGAACTGTTATATCCCCATCTCGCAGTAGGGCTTCAGCACTGTCTAGGCGATCGCATTCCATCAGGTGTTCGTTACCCAACACTTGCTTGTAAACAGCGCGAAAGACAGTTTGTAAGTCAGATTCAATTGCATGGGGGCGCAACTCCAGCGGGTCTACTTCAAAAGCATCCAGACCCAGGGTTTCGGAGCGGGCTAAAATTCCCATTGGTTATATCTCCTGATTAAATTGGTCTTAAAAATCTCTTTTCTAGAGACGTAAAAAAATATTACGCCTCTCTATCAGCTCTTCAGAGGCTTAAGCCACCTCTGTGATACTGACTATGGTCGCCCCAGTGCGATTAATCCGCTGAATTTGCGGTGTCATTTTGCCACCAGAAACGATATACTCCGTGGTGCTGCGACGGCGAGGACTGTCGAATTTAGAACCTTTAACCAGAATTTTAAAGGTTTTCTCGGTAGCATCTTGATAAGCAACGCTACGGGCCCCGGTAGCAGGGGCAATCTTGCTGCTGCTATTGGTAGCTACTTCTTGCACCAAGCGAGAAGCTTTATTACCGCTATCAATTTCTGCCACACCCCGGAACAGGGATACAGTGCGGGTATAACCCACCTGCTTTTGTCCCACCTGACTTACAGCACCTTGGTAATAAGGCACAGTGTTCTCCCCGAAGTTCTCCTGATACTCCAAACTATCGATATAGGAGTCGATTTCTGCATCGTAGCCTTCTTCTACACAGGTGCAGATATGAGCGAAAACCTCACTTTGATCCGTAGGAGCGCGACCCAAGATATGCTTGAAGTTCAGCTCCACAAAGCGATAGGGGGCGCAGGATTCAAAATAGCGATCGCGGTAGAAGTCTGATTTAGCCACAGCCCGGACAAATTCCCGCACTGTCAGAGTCCCCTCTAGGAACTGAGATTCCGCACTCACCAACCGCTCACTTTCCATGACGTGGGGGTTACCCAACACTTGCTTGTAAACTGCTCTAATGGCAGCTTGTTTATCTGAAACCGTACTCGTGGACCATATTTCTACGGGTCCACCTAACACTGTGCTCATGCAATTTCTCCTTAATCAAAGCTTTTCTCAAGTGGATTCAGGATAGAAGAACCGGTTTTTGACCCATTCCTCCGTCCCCTAAATTTCTGTAACACTGGCGATTTGACCGCCTTGTCGGTGAATCCGCTTGTATTGTTCGGAAAGCTTATCGAACGGTACAATGTACACCTTGTTAGAGCGGCGGAATTGAGATACCCGATTAACTGCACCAGGGGAAGCATAAGCTGTAACCTCAATGCGGTAAACCTTCCCTTGATCCGAAGCACCAGTACCGTGACGAGTACGAGCACCCAGGGTGGTATCTTGGAAAGACCAGCCATTACCAGCGGTACCAGAAGAAGGAGCAACTACAGGGAGGGGGGTTTCCTGAATCACGTGCTTATTCAACACAGGGCTCTTACCCGCCAAACTGCCTTTCAAATCGCTGGAAGAAGCACCTCGCAACATGGCAAACATATGAGTAAACCCAACCATATTTTGTCCTGGTTGGGTTTTGTAGCCTCTGTAGTAGGGAACGAAGTCTTCTCCATAGGCATTCTGGTATTCGTTGCTATCCAGGTAGGAATCGATTTCTGCCTCAAATCCTTCACTATCCAGGATAGTGCTGTGTGTTCTCATTTCCTCCAAACCATCGGGAGTACGCCCCAGGAGATGCTTGAAATTCAGCTCAATTGCCCGATAACGAGGAACAGAGTCGAAGAAGCGAGAGCGATACAAGTCTGATTTAGCCACAGCGCGGATAAATTCTCTGACGCTGAGTTCTCCCCGTTTGAACTGGGATTCCGGAATAGTGGCACGTTCGCTCTCCATGACGTAAGCATTGCCCAAAACTTGCCGATACACGGCGCGGATAATGCTTTCAACATCTTCTTCCGAGCGACCTGGAATCAGTTCTATGGGATCTGTATCTTCAAATAGGCCAACACCTAATTGGGATGCGGGTCCAAAAACCATCAAATGTCTCCTTGACAGGAATAAAGTTTTTTTGGTAAAATTGACACTCTCCTTAAGCTACAAGTATTGCAGCTACCTTGAAAGTGTTTTTAGTTTTTTCACAAAACTTTACAAGCTTTGCCTCTAAGATGAGAGATTCTCCCAATAGATATTCTGGCTTGCAAGCTGGAAAAGGCTAATGGTTATTATTACCCATGGACTGTACCCATGGCAAATTTTCCCTATCCAATCGTGGATTTCAGGGCTACCGTGGATGTTCGGTAACACCGATGACAAATCCATTTATACTATGCTGCTAGACTCCTTATTATTAATAATTGTAAAGTTTGTTGAGCTTATATTGAGGGCGTCATTATACTTTAGATGTTTGTGTTACACAACGGTTTGTTCATAAAATGTAATATTTGGTTACCGAGGGCACGGCTGGGCGATTCCGAAGGTATCCGCTACGCGGCGCGCTTCGTCCTCTCCGCAATTAGCTATGGATAGGGTGGGCTAATGAGGTCGAAAAGCTTACCTTGTTTGTAGATTCATATCCTCATTGCCCACCGTCCTCTTTTATTAAAATAAAATAATTTGTTTAGATTAATTTATGCCTAAATAATAAATATTATATAAGGTTACCTGCAAACTTTAATATAGGTAATGAGGCATGTAAAAAATCCTAGATCTATAAATTAGCTGTCAAGCGATCGCCATTTTCACAATAAACCATAATGTTAAGAAAAACCAACCATGACATCATCCCTTTACGAGACAGATTATAACCAATGGATACAAGAAACTGTCCAACAACTGCAAAACCGCAACTTCGATACCATAGATTGGGAAAACTTAATCGAAGAATTAGAAAGCATGGGAAAAAACGACAAACGCGCCTTGATTAGTCTTTTAACCCGTCTTCTCGAACACCTTCTTAAATTGTCCTACTGGGAATCTGAAAAACCCAGATCTGGGAATCACTGGGCATCAGAAATCGTTAATTTTCGCGCCCAAATTAAAACCCGCATTGAAGATAGTCCTAGTTTACGTCCTCAAATGCAAACCTTCTACGAAAAAGCCTATCCCGTCGCCATAAAATCCGTCTCCAAACTATTTTCACTTCCTACATGCCCTCCCATTAGTCTTTCCCAAGCATTAGATGAAGACTGGTTTCCTAATGAATGAAATCTTAGTTGCTTCTGTTTATAATTCCCCCAACTTGGCTGGTAGTTGCTTCTTGAATATAGAATGGAGCGAGAAAACTGGTATCCAGGTAAATCAATATCTTGCCCCATCACGTAACTGTTGCAAGGTTTCTAAACTGCTGGTATTAGCAGGAGTTTGAGTTGCTCGGAGTTGAACTAGGCTAGTTAGGGGTTGTTTTTTGGGAGTAGCGAGGGTGTTTTGGCTAGTTTCAGGATCTAAGGGGCAGAAAGATTGACTCAAGGACTGCAAAACGATGTTTTCAGGTGTCAGAGTTATTGCCATTATCTGCTCCTGGGGGTTTGCTCGACGTATTTCTAGTTTCCCTTGGCTTTGACCGAGTTGAGGTGGGCTTGAACGGTGAGGTTGTTCTAGACTCTTGTTCGATTATAGCGGTAAGGCTGATGGAGCCAATCTAAATACAACTGGGACTTACGAGCCAACTGAATTGCTAAATCCATTGCTTGTTTACGATTTTTTTCTGGATCGGGGACATTAATGATGGTAACGTGAAATTTACTATCTTGAATCCCATTTAATCCTAAGTCTCTCAGATCGGCAACTGAAAAGCTGATGACTCCATAGCATTTTTTTAGTCTGCTATAGGTTGCTTCTGGGGTTAAATTTGCTGAAAGGCCACGTTCTTGAGGACGGAGCAAAAATGCTTCTGGATCAACTTCTTTAGTATCTGGATCGATCCATCCTTTTTTCCGAATTGCTCGATATAAAATCCTATCATCTGATAATTCACTCACTGTTTTATATCTATCCAATTAAAATGAAGGAAGCTTATTCTCATCAGTCCCTAACCATTGCAAAAGTTGAGCTAGTTTGGTTACAGAAGGTTGTTCAATTAGACAGCTTTCTAAATTTAGTCTAAAGTATACTGATAAATGTACATTATCGGCAGTATGAGGAAAATGTAAACGAATTTCTTTATCTTGTACTTTACATTTCCAAACCAGGTTGATACCACCCTGACTATCTACAGAGCCATAGCCAAGTGGAAAAGATTCTCCAACTAAGTGATAGAGTTTTATAAGCAGGTTTATTGAACTAGAGAAAGCGTTTTCTGTTGGACAAAATATTTCATCACCTTCTTCTTCCTCTAAGTCTTTATCTATTTCCCTCAGTTCCCACAATCGCTCAAAAGTAGTTTTGAAGTGCTGATTATTAAATTCCTTGGAAACCATCTCATGGATTTCTTCAAGTCTGAGTACTGGCTCAATCGTTTTAAGCATTTTGATAACTCCTAATTTAAATTCCAATTGAGAATGATAACATTGCTTAATATAACTGTCAAGCGATCGCCTAGGCAGTTACTATATCTAGACAGGGTAAGCGCAAGAATCAATAAGGGGCATCTATTCTCAATTATCATGATAATGATTGCAAGATTATTGCGAATATGGCACACTATTGAGAATTAACATGGCTCTATACCACATTTTGGCACAATTTTTCTTGCGCTTGCCCTGGGTGTTTTGGCTGGTTTCAGGATCTAAGGGGCGGAAAAATTGACTCAAGGATTGCAAAACAATGCTTTCAGGGGAAACTTGCTGTTGCTTCGCTTGAACCATCATCTGCTGTTCTAATTCATCGGTAAGTTCAATTGTCAGAGTTCTTGCCATGATTTGCTCCTGGGGGTTTGCTTGACGTATTTCTATCTTGCCTCGTTACGTAACTGTTGCAAGGTTTCTAAACTGCTGGTTTTAGCACGAGGTTGAGTGGCTCGGAGTTGGGTATGGCTAGTTAGGGGTTGTTTTTTGGAAGTGGCGAGGGTGTTTTGGTTGGTTTCAGGGTCTAAGGGGCAGAAAGATTGACTCAAGGACTGCAAAACGATGTTTTCAGGTGTCAGAGTTATTGCCATTATCTGCTCCTGGGGGTTTGCTCGACGTATTTCTAGTTTCCCTTGGCTTTGGCCGAGTTGCCAGACAGGGAGTTTACCTGTTATTATAGGTAATTGGGAATGTCAAAAACCCTAGATTTATAAATAAGCTGACCTAGGTGAATGTCAAAAGTACTACTGCCAACAACGATGCTTGGGGTTGCTGCTAGTATTCTTATTCTACAGCCTCAAGTTACCGCACTCTCTTCTGTTACAGTAGGGGAAATTGCCCAACAGATTACCGTCAGAATTGAAGGACCAGGTCCTTCCGGTTCCGGTATAATCATTCACAAGGAAGGTAATATCTACTACGTTCTCACCGCTAAACATGTGGTCAAAGATATTCATCCAGAGGAAGAGGCTGATGTTTTTACCTATGATAGCCAGGTGTATTACCTCAATACCAAGAAAATTCACAAGTTTTCTGGGGTAGACTTGGCAGTAGTGGAGTTTGAAAGTGCACGTAATTACACTCTTGCTAAGATAGGGAACTCTGAGGAAGCCAAAAGAGGACAAAAGGTTTATGTAGCAGGGTTTCCTATTCCTGCACCGGAGCACCAGGGTTTTGATTTAAGTTTTCTTCATGGCTACATAAATGCTATTCATAATCAACCGGATCCCGATGGTTATCGTCTAGTTTATAGCAATAGCACTCGATCGGGAATGAGTGGCGGACCAGTCTTAAATGAGGAAGGGGAAGTCATTGGAGTTCACGGTAGAGCGATTACAGAAAGGCTAGAACGCACCAACGTACCCAACGTTCATATTAAGATAGGACACAATCAAGCTATTCCCATCAAAACCTTTCTGGATCTAGCCCCAAAAGCAGGAATTAATGTAGAAGTAGCCCTATCCCCACGAACTTTTCCCCATCCCACTCCTTTTCCTACTACTATACCATCTCCACCTTCTCAGCCCACTCCTCCCCCTCTGATTTCAAGAGCCACCAGGGTAAATTATACTCAGCTCCGTGACTTATTAGCACAAGGAAGATGGAGAGAGGCTGATGAAAAGACTTTTGCCTTAATGTTAAGAGCTGCTAATCGCCCCCAGGGAAGTGTGTTAAATCAAAATCATCTCAAATCCTTTCCCTATGAGGATTTAAAGATTCTCGATGGTTTGTGGCTGGAATATAGTCAAGGTCGTTTTGGTATCTCAATCCAAAGACAAATCTGGGAAGAAGTGAGCAGGAACGCTGAGAATATTCAGGATGTTTACCGTCAGTTTGGTCAAAGGGTAGGCTGGATTGAATATACCCCATCAGGAAATCCCATTATAATACAGGATGATATAGACTATAAACTGTCTGCTCCCCCAGGACATCTTCCTGTTTTTATCTCATCCTATACTTTGGAGCATGGTTGGAGTGATTGGGGTCGTCATACCCATCGAGATGTTACCTTTTCTAGAGCTGGTCATTGCGGTATTTGAGAGGGAGGATAGGGGAATTTTTCACGATACTTCTCGGGAGAGCGGAGGAAGCTCGGCTCGGCGGATAAATCCGCCGTAAAACAGTGACCAGGACGCCAAAGGCGGTTGCTTCGCAAAGCTTCGCAATACCAGTGACCAGTTACCAGGCGTATGGTGCGGGCTTTGGTCCCGCACCAACGCCTTCCACCAATAAGTGGTTTGCCACCACTTATTTGGTGGGGGCCTCAAACCCAAGGTTGAGCTGCTACCATGGTACGTGATTACTGGTCACTGGTAACTGAAAGGTGAAATTGGTAGGAGTAGCCATCTTTTCTGTGGATGGTTTCGCAATATTTATAGCTAATTCCTGAAACCCTCCCTTTCGCAGTAGTAATATCAAAAGAACCAGTTTTTCGAGTTGCCACTCTGCCTGTATAAGTACCGATTTTTTTACCTTTAGTTACAACAGCTCTTACAATGTCTCCTGTCTGAAAACCTTTGTGAATTTTCTTTCTGGAGTTATGGCGAATCGGAAACCCATATTTATTTGTCCCGCATATCTGACGCTTCCCATGGCCTTTAGCTGCAATTAACAAAGGTTGATAATCTTCAATGTGCAACACATCAACCTTGCCAACATTTGCAGCATCCAGCCAATGAGTTTTTGGTATGTTTTGACGGCAACGGTTATATTTAGTTAAACCGCCTGAACCCACTTCAACCGGGAGTCCAATTAATTTCAGTTCGTCGTGCAACTTCCACCGAGTTGCATTGACTGCCGCCGCATCTGCCAATGGTTTTTTAGCTTGAGACCAAATACGCTTGATAATATTGGATTTACTTGACAGAAACTCTTCTATTTCTTGATTACCTTTAGCTTGATTGCAATTATGGCAAGCAATCGCTAGATTCGAGACTCTATCGGAACCTCCTTTTGATTTAGGCTTAATATGCTCAACCTCTAGTCTAGTATTTTTTACTCCGCAATAGGCACAAGTCCTGTCCCATTTTTCTAGAAGATATTCCCGCAGTTCATAACCATATAAAGTCCCCTGTTGGTATTCAATACCAGAGACTTCAGGGTTTAGCATTTTTTGAGTATCAAACCTAACTAGCTCTTGAGAAATACCAGTTACTGGGCAAAATTTAATTAGTTTGTTGACCCAAGTTAAAATATTATGAACCCGCGACATTAGACTAGGTGGCAACCAACCTTTGGGTCTCCTCCTATTAAGAAATCTGGGCTGACGATACCGAGTTTTACGATTACGACGAGAGCGTCTAAGCTGTCTCCTAGAGGTTAAAGCTTCTCGGATTTGAAAACCTCTATGGGTTAGTTCAGCCCCCCAAATAACCCTATCGCTTTGGACAATCGCAAATCCTGTTGTCTTAGCACCTGGGTCTATTTTTAGTTGATGGTCATGAGTTACGCAATTTTCCACCTCTAAATCTTCCATTACAATGGTGAATGGATACCGTCTTAGAACTTTTGCCCTTCCTGACTTCAGCAATTTTCTTGCTTTAGCAGGATGACATGGGTCTAGTGGTTTTCGGTTTTTATCCAAGACAAATACACGCATAATGTGAATACTCCTATTTCTAGGGTTAAGTTCGCTTCGTCAATGTTTTTCAAGCTTGTTGGGCTTGCTGCACTGCCTTGCCCCTCGTAAAGCTGTTTAACAACAAGCGACAGGGCCATAAACTAGCGACGCATTCGTGGGTGTCATAACTTGAAAAACGTAGCCCACTAATGGGCTTAGACTGGTCAGCTATCCTATGAGAGAGGCACGAGAGCAACGCCTCTTCAGAGCGGGGTGCTGACATCCGGGACAATTTCTGGTTCGCTTCAATCGTGCCACATGGTCGGGGTTTTCAGCATGAGTTGGAAAGGTCAAACCAACAACAGCTAAGAGGGCGAAGGTAGTAGTCAAAGCCTGGAATTTCATGAAAAATTCTCGGGAGTTTGGAAACCACCATTTTCAAATGGTGGAGTAAAAACGACGCGGCAAATTTATTTGCCGTCCCCCACCAGGGGGGGTGGAGTATAAATTCCACAAACTCCTCTTACGAGGGTAAAGTTCGCCTCGTCAATGTTTTCCAAGCTTGTTGGGCTTGCTACACTGCCTTACCCCTCGTAAAGCTGTTTAACAACAAGCAACAGAGCCACAAACTGGCGACGCATTCGTGGGTGTTATGACTTGAAAAACGGAGACCTCAAAGGGCTTAGACTGGTCAGCTATCTAAAGGAGAGGCACGAAGCCCCGTCACAAAGCGAGCGGGGTGCTGACCTGGCAGGGTAAGATTCAACGCCTGGTTAGACAAAGTTAACATTGGTTGATATAGTCAAGGTACTAAGTCGGTTGACGAGTTTCTCTGAGAAGGAGGTAAAAAAGTTGCAGTATGTCCAACACATAGATTTGCTCCGTCATGGCTAAAGTAGCGAAAGAAATTATCTTTTACTCAGATATTGCAGGAAACGAGCCATTTAATAACTGGCTAAATGGTTTGCGAAATTCTCTTATAAGACGACGTATTTTCAAGGGCTTGTTTCGGATCGAGAGCGGCAATTATGGAGACAAAAGCACCCAAACCCAAGACATTAAAATTGCAAAAGCCTATTGGAAGGACTACTTAACTAATGAGAAAATACAAAACTTTACATGAAGCAGCCAAAGAATATTTCATGAAAAATCCTGAAGAAATTGACAATTTTATTCTCGAAATTTTTGAGGACTATGCTAAAGACGGGGATTCGGCTGCACTACTTTCTGAACTACGAGTCATTGCTAGTGTCAAAGGTATTTCTTATCTGGAAGAAGATTCCGAGATGACCCCGCAGGAATTGGAAAAAGACCTTTCTTGCCAAGAAAACCCACCCCTTGATAGTGTGAACTCCATTATGCAGGCCATAGGTTATCAGCTTATGCCAAAACCGCTCCTAAAAACGTAATTACTACTGCTGCATGGTGAGCGATGCCCACCCTACAAACTACTGCTGCATGGTGGGCGATGCCCACTACAAACTGAATATTTTATTGGGTCGGGTAAGATTCAACGCCTGGTTAGACAAAGTTAACATTGGTTGATATAATTGTCAAGGGATATTAGGGGGATCGCCCAAAAATACATCAAGCGTAGGGTGGGCATCGCCCACCATGCAGCCCACCGTGCAGTTGTTATATCTTACTATCCTATGAAACAAATTGACTCTCAAGTCTAGGTGGGCAATGCTCATATTATACTATCTAGAATAGCAGTTCAGCTTTCTGCACGCATTTCCCACCCTACGAACTCAAATTGAAACCAAACCAGGGGTTTGATAAGGTAGCCCGCAATTCATTCCCGGGCGGGTCGGTGGGCAATGCCCACCCTACGAACTGGTCACTGGTCACTGTTTCAGTTCCACTCCAAAACCAACTAAACCCACTGTTTCCAAAGGTTGTCCTTCGGGAGGACGAAGATAATTGAGAATCTTCCGAATGCGCAAATTGGGATTAATTAGGGTAATAGAATCCACCGATACAACCCGAGTATAATAAGTTGTCATGAGCAATTCTTGACTGTTAGTATCAAAGCGAAAATGAGATATAATGGGTTTGGCTTCTTCATAGGCTCGATCCCGCAGATAATCTCCTGCTAAAAAGGGGGCGTTTTCTGCTTTGACCACGAACAGTAAATTCAATTCCTGGGATACCTCTTCCCCTCTTTCGGAAATGGTATGAAAACCGAGATGATATCCCGGAAGACTCTCCAGTTCTGGTTGAGCAGGATATTTATTATCTGCTAAAACCTGGGCTTTTTGCTCAACAGTCAGAGGTTTGATGTTAAATTCAGTGTGGGAGCGCTCTACCTCTTTCTGAGTGAGATAGTGATAGGTACGCTCAGTTTGCCATTTACCCACGCAACAGGCAAAAAAATCTTGAAACTTGGCTTTATCCACCATTGGTAAGTTCTATTTTGAATATAGTGTCCTTAGGTTTACCAGCAATAACTGTTTTCCAACCAATAGAGGTGAGAAATTGTGCCCCAGAAGCTGTTTCTACAACGTCTACACCCCATTCTCCCGGTTGGAGAGAGTGGGGGGATGAACTGGTAGCAGGAGTTGTCTTTTTACCTCCTAAGATAAGGATATCAGCCATGGGGACATCCTTATCTTTCTGGGTGAGACGTTTTTGTAACAAAGCTTGACCACACATTTCCCCTACTTGAGAGGGAGACAGTTCTTCTTCAGGAAATATAAGCTCTACTATCCAATGGGGGTTATTCACCAGACCACAAGCAATATTCTGATTATAACTCAATCCTTCCTTAAATACTTGGGTAAATTCTTCCCGACTCAGTTCGGGTAAGATTTCGGAGGATATATCGAAATTATGGGAGAGCAACATTCTGACCATTGGGCTTTAAGATATGATGGAGTGGGCTATTTGAAGGACTTGAGTTTACCAATTAAATGGTCGAAATAGGGGGAAAGAGAGTCTTGCTGTTGGGGGAGTCTCTTTAAACTGGCAGTCTTGAGACATTCTAATCCTAGCACCATGGCTTTTAAAGGCACCCCCAATTCTTGATAGAGTAATTCCATGTGCTTTAACCCCTCCTCGCTGGTGAATTGAGGATTTTGTCCCGTTACTCCATAGGTAATGCAGCGGAGAAAATGCCAAAAATCTCGCCAACAAGCTTCTGCTCGTTCTGGGGGATATAAATCACCTCTAGGATCGGTAATATGGGGATATTGCTTTAGCACTTCAGTCCTGGCTTCTGCTACAATTTCTGGAGCATTATCCCGCAAGAACTTGGCAGTGTCCGTGAAAGCCGATTGGATTTGCTCTAAGTCACTGTCAGTGAGATACCTTCCTTCATCGTCTGCTTGTTGGAAAATTTGGATGTATTCTGGGGGTTGAGATGACTCCCAAGATGCAAAACTGACGATTCTCGCTTTGAGAATTAACTCTTTAACTTTGTCGCTCAGTTTTGTTTCACGCCGAGGCGCGGAGGCGCTGAGTTGAGTTTGGAGTTGCTGGAGAGCAGTTTCGATTTTGATGATTTCAGGGTTGGTTTTGAGATGCTCCAGGGCTGCTTTCTTGGATATTTTGACTTTTTTGGCCATGGACAGGGCATCATCCACTATTCTTTGTTTATATGCCTCTAACTCGGTCATAACTTGCTGGATTTCTGCCGCTGATGCTTGGGTTTCTTGGGTTTCGGACATAGTTATTTTTCCGGTTCGGTTATCTGGTCACTGGTTTTATCTTCCCAAAAGCCGTCACCTGTGACTAGGTTTGTAAAGTAAAGTAAAGAAAATTTATAACGACTGCATATTACCATGGATATTAACGAGATTGAAACCAAATTAACCAGCTCTGATTTTTCTGAGCGACTCAAGGCGATCGCCCAGTTGAAGGATTATGAAGCAGAGGTGGCAGTGCCCCTGCTGTTGAGTAAGATAAGGGATAAGCAGTTTTTAGTCCGTTCTTTTGTGGCTATGGGGCTGGGTAAAAAACAGACAGCGGAGTCCTTTGCTGCTTTGTTGGAGTTAATCAAGTTGGATCGGGATCCCAATGTTCGAGCAGAAGCTGCCAATTCTCTATCCCTCTTTGGTCCAGTGGCTGCTTCTCATTTAACCACCCTCTTTCACCAAGACGACAACTGGCTGGTCCGTCGCAGCGTTCTGGCAGCTTTATTAGAACTGAACTGCCCTGAAGAACTTTTTGATGTTTGCAGTTGTGGGATCCAAGGGGAAGACCTGACGGTGCAGGAAGCGTCTATTGATGGTTTTGGCTACCTGGCCAACTCTGACAAGAAAGAAGCTGCTTTAGAAAAACTCTTGAGTTTGCTCAAAGCAGAGTGGTGGCGTGTCAGAGTGCGAGTAGCCCGGGCTTTGGGCAAATTTGAGGTACAATCGGCAAAGGATGCTCTGGTTCAATTAAGGCAAGATGAAGACCATCGGGTGGTGGGGGCTGCTTTGGAAGCTTTGGTTTGAGTTTTGGGCTGTAGGTTGGGTTGAGGTACGAAACCCAACAGCACCAACATAGAAAGAGTTTTGTTGAACCGCAGAGGCGCAGAGGACACAGAGAAAGAGAAGAGAGTTGCAGGTAGAGAAGGACTGGTAAATCTCATATTATATTAATAATATAAAGTTTTGAACAAGATTTAACATTTGGGGTAAATCACCTATTTTAGATGTGTATTATGGGAAGTTTCTCATTTGGGCTAACACAAGCAATAGATACCTTGGGCGGGCGATGCAAGTAGTTGATAGTAGCGATCCGGGGAATCTCCATCCAAATCAAAGATTATAGATGGAGAGGATGTCAAAGTTCTAAACATAGTTGGCGGAAATGGTCCCCTCTCCCCTCGAAACTACGGTATTGGTCAAAACTAGCACAGGCAGGGGATAATAAGACCACAGCAGCATCTTTGGCTTTTGCTAATTCTCTACTTCTGACTACTGCTTTAGCCATGGTTTCCACTATCTCATAGGGTTGGTAACCAGACTCTTGCAAACGAGAGGCAAAACTGGGGGCTGCCTCCCCTATGAGTAAGACTGCGGCTGCTTTTTCCTTGATGGTTGTTAACCAACCAGTATCGTCTCCTTCCTTAGCTTCTCCTCCAGCTATTAAAATAGTAGGAGCCTTCACTGCTGATAAACCCACTTGAGCGGCGTCGTAGTTAGTTGCTTTGCTATCGTTGATGTAGTCTACCCCCTGGAGGGTGCGAATATATTCTAAACGGTGAGGGACTCCGGGGAAAGAGGTGATAGCTTGAACTATGGCCTCCCGTTCTATTCCTGCTAGTCTCGCTGCTGCTACTGCCATTAATAGGTTTTGGCGGTTGTGTTCCCCCACCATTTTAAATAAGGATACAGGTAAGATTAATTCCCCAAAGGCAGTTACCCAACCATCTTCTATATATACTCCTTTGGCGGTAGAACCGATTAATTCCTTTTTCCCTTTTATACTGGTCCAGTAAGCATCGGGCCAATCTTCTTGTATACTCCGTAAATAGGGGTCATCCCCATTAAACACCTGTTGACCAGTTCGTCTCATTAGGGATGCTTTGATTTCAGCGTAGTTGGCTAAAGTGTGGTGACGCTTGAGGTGATCTGGGGTGAGGGTTGTCCAGATCCCGATTTTAGGAGCAAGTTGGACAGAGGATTCGATTTGATAGCTGCTAATTTCTGCTACAATCAAATCTGGTTTATCCTCCTGTAGAGCTAATTCGCAGGCAGCATAGCCTATATTACCGCAAGCAGGGGCATTAAGTCCCGCTGTTTGGCAGATAGCAGCAAGTAAAGCCGTTGTAGTAGTTTTGCCGTTGGTACCCGTAATACCTATCCAAGGGTTCAAACAGTTACCAGTAACCAGTGACCAGTTACCAGTTGATGTTAACCGCTCCGGATTGTTGAGGTAACGCCATGCTAGCTCAAGTTCACCGATAGTTTCAATGTTTTGCTCTCGCGCTGCTACTAAGAAAGGGCTGTCCCAGGGTACTCCGGGACTCACAACTATGAGTTTAGACAGATCAGTGGGTTCTAGGGTGGGGGTGTGTCCCAGTTTGACAGCTATTCTTTCTGCTTCTAGTTCCTGTTGGGTTTTGTGAAGAGTGGGTCCAGAAGCGCGATCCGATAATATTACTTCCCAACCATCTCTTTTTAAGACCCTCGCAGCAGCTATTCCCGACCTTCCCAGTCCGATAACGTATGCTTTCATTCCTTCTTTGTTGTTGTGTTTGTCGCAGTTTCTCACAGTTATTCAGAAAAAGGGGTTGACAAGGGGATGTTTTATACGGTATTATTTGGACAATGGAGAATCTGTGGCCATAAAAGGGCCTTTTTTTTTGTCGGGGCAGGGACACCGTTATAACGAAATAATCGAATAACTATTCCTTCTCCTTCCCCATGGCTACGGTGGAGGTCCATTATAGTAATGGTTAGTTCGAGTTTAACCTAAAATTATCATGACTGCTACCATTACTCTTGATATTCCCGAGCAAATTCACCAGCGGCTGATAAATCAGGCTACTGCTACTCAACGTCCTCTCAAGGAAATTATCCTACGGGTTCTTCAAGTTGGGAGTCCTCCGGTTTGGGATGATGCACCACCTGAGTTTCAGGCACATTTGGCAGCTTTAGATAGATTGGATGATGGAACATTATGGCAAATTGCCCGCAGCCAAAAAACTGAAGCGGAATTAGAACGGTATGATGAGCTTCTCTATGGTAACCAAAATGCTAGCCTGACAGAAGCAGAAAAAGCTGAGTTGGCCACCTTGAGGAAGGAGTCTGAACGATTCATGCTCTGCAAGGCTCAAGCTACAGTTTTATTACGCTGGCGTGGCCATTCTGTCTTGCTTTGGGACTCCTAATGTCTGTATATATTCCCGTTTCCCTACGTAATCAAATTCGAGAGTTAGATCGTAATCGTTGTAGGTACTGCCAAACGAGGGAAACACTCAGTGGCATTCCCATGACCTTAGATCATATTCATCCCCTCTCAAAAGGTGGAGTAACGTCTTTTGAAAATGTTTGTCTGGCTTGTCGAGCCTGTAATGAATTCAAAGGAGATTGTGTTACTGTTCAAGATTTACTCACCCAGGAGATTGTACCACTTTTCAACCCAAGAACAAAAAAATGGCATGATCACTTTTCTTGGAGTGATGATGGAACCAGAGTTGAAGGCAAAACTAGCGTGGGGCGAGTTACAGTTTTTGCTTTGCAGATGAATAACAAAGTAATAGTAACGGCAAGAAGACGATGGGTTTCAGTGGGTTGGCATCCACCTATATAATAATCTTTTTATCCAAAGCATTCCGAAGGGCATTACCCACCTGTAGTAATGCGGGTTTTGGTCGGTATACCTAAGGTCTGTACCCATGATAATAGAGTCTTTTGAAGCAGTAGGGGCGGGGTCTTCTCCCAGTCCACAGCCCTATGGTAGGCAATAGGAGATTACAATTTGAAGATGATTAAACCTAAAAGCTTGCTCTTGTCTCTAGCCCTTCCTCTCCTCTTAATCGCTACTCCCACAGTACAAGCAGCCACCCCCACGGAAATTAATACCCTCGCAGCAGAATTTAACTCCGTTTTTGGTGCCCTCCGTGCCCTAAATCAACAACACAACCGCCTCTCTCTCCTAGTGGCTGACGCTCACCCAGACTGTAACCGCATTAACTATTGGAACCAAGAAGGTGTGCGCACCAACCCGGTGTTCAGTTTCTTCCAAGAAGTCTTCCTTCCCACCTTCCCCTATGAAGACACTCACATGATGATTACCGATATTGCCAAACTTATGGGTAGGGAGTTCGAGGAACCAGTGCTAGAGCGTATTCATGAACAAAGTGGTGGTTACCCTCTTATTGCTCGTCAACTTGCTAGTCTGTTACATAAGAAAATCCCGGAAAATCCCATTTCCCTCACCGCTGCTGAACCCTACCTCAACAACCCCTCTTTCAGTGACCAGTGATCAGTAACCAGTGACCAGTTTTTTCACAATTTTCTCCAAAATATGAAGAGTAAATTTATTATTGCCCACCAAAACAGAGCAGCTACAGCAATCCTATATGATAAAAGAACAGCGATTGGGCTGGTAGAGGTAGGGGCACGGCACTGCCCCTACACCCAGGGAAACTTCACTTAGGATTTAGGATTACTATACCCAAAAGCCAAATCCACATAGAGCCTGATTTAAGGCATCGGTAGAATTGCAAGCATTCGTTTAAGTCTGGAGTTACTGTAATGACTAAGAGTGACAAAATTGAGAAAAGTATTGATATGGCTTTCGAAGGGACTCTGGGGTCCGCAGTTGGTGCAAGCATAGGTATTGTTGGAGTATTTCTGTGGGAAACCTCAATTGCAAGCGCCTTACCTGCTCTGGGGGATTTCTTTGTTTTATTATTGTAGTAATTAACATTAAATTAAAAGATAGAGAGAAGGGGGCTGATACTCTTTCTGAGGTAGAATCGACTCTAGAAAAGAAAACCATTAATAATGAACCGTCCCTTTAACAACTACAGAACCCCTATCAGTGACCCTGATTTCTTTGTCGGACGTCAAAAACTGCTTAAAGACATTGGAAAACAACCCTTTCCTGTCTTTATTGACCTCCAACAACGCCAACCCGAAAGTCCCGACCACTTTCGCTATATTATAGCTAAGGGTCTTGATAATGATATCAAAGAGTGGCGCAAAAATCAAAACAATGAAAAAGCCCTCTCTTTTCCCCAGTCAAACCCAAAATTGGCAAACTTAGCTCGTGGTGTCTGTAACCTAGAGAGATTTATTTCTGGCAACCTTACCCTGTCCACCCCTAGTTTATCACCGATAAAAGTAACCTATGTGCTAAAGAAAAAAAAAGAGAAAGAAAAACAACTTGACGCGGAAGCCTTTGAACAACTTCCGGGCGATCGCCTCCCTGATCTCCGCAAACTAGGCTTTACAGGGATTTGCTTTTTGCTCGATATCATGGTTCAAAAGGACTGGGCGAACAGGACTTTTGGTTACTTGCGCAGCATAATTAGCCAAGACTTTACTTCACAACTGGGCCTGGTATTTTCCGGGTTCAAAAGTTTAAAAAGCTACCAAGAACAGGTTGGCTCCCCCCTGAGCAACATTGCCGATATTAAATGGCTAGAAGTCCTTGAACCGGAAGGAGCGAAAGCCCTTATAGAACATAGGCAGACCGAGGAAAACATTCAACTAACCCATGACGGGCAGCAACTCCTCCAAGAATCGGCAGGTAACCACCCCTACCTGCTGCAACAACTTCTCAATGCCCTAAGTAATGCCCAAAGGGAACATAGCCGTGAAGAAATTGAAACCATCATCAACAGGGTTATGCGCCAAGAACATATAATAAATATATTCAATAGTTGGTGGAAAAAATTTAGTGAGACGGAGCAACAAGTCTATCAAGTTCTCAGCCAAGAAGGCAAAACAAGCATTTCAGCCTTGCAAGAAGAGCTTTTCCTCAGTGAGAATGCTTTTATGCATAAGAAGCATTTATTATTTATGCAGTATCTTATTTATCCGCGTTCATCCGCGTTAATCTGCGGTTCAAGAATCCATACTAGCCTGTTGAACATCCTCAACACTCAGCTTAAGAGCATGGGCTATCTGCTCTCGCGTCAGTCCCATTTTTAGCAACTCAGGTACTGCTTCGATTTTCCCTTCAATTTTCCCTTCAATTTTCCCTTCCGTTTTGGCATCAGTATAAACCTTAGTTTGCTTCAATTCGCTGAATCCCAACATTTTCTCAATTTCCTCCCTTCCTTTGTTTGGCAGCTTATAAACCATGATAGTCTCTAATAATTCTATCAGATCCCTTTGCCGCTCTGAATTGGTAATTTCCTGTCGTGTCTGTTGAATCAATCTTTTGACCAATGGTACAGCCTGGTCATCTTCTGTTACAATCAATTTTGCCACCCCCCGACCTAAAGTTGGAGTTCTGTTTCCATCTAACTGGTCCAGATATATCCGTTGTAGACGACCACTGGTGAAAAACTCCCGATACCATATAGGAGCGTCCGGTTCCATACTGGGACTGGGATAAACCACCGTAACCAGCCAATCGTCAGGGGGCTTGTGTTGCCGCAAATAGATGAAAATCTCAGTAAATAAACGAGAGTAGAAGTCCGTATCTTTCTGAAATTGCACTTCTACAAAGTGAATCGGCAGTTCTTTGTTTTCAGAGTCAGGTAAGAACACCCCGTCGAGACGGAAGGACAGTTCTTTCACTTCCACAGAACCAAACTGATAGCTTTTGCTTTGTGTCCCAGGCTCACCGATTAGTTCAAAGAAAATACCTGGAAACCTCAGAAACAGTTTATACCATATGCTATCAGTTTTCATTCAAGCTATCCCTATTTATCTGCGTTCATCAGCGTCCATCTGCGGTTTAACAATCTCACCAAAATCAGCTAATACTCGGGAATGATTTCGCAGCAAACCCAAAAGATTGAGACGATTGCGCTTAACATCGGGATTTTCTGCCATCACCAACACGCTATCTTCCCCATCAAAAAACTCCCGGACAATAGGGGCGATCGCCTGAAAACCTGCCACTAACAATTGATAATTCCCCTCCCTTTTCACTTCCTCAGTTTGGGGTACCAACTGTACTAAAGCCTCATAAAGAGCATCTTCGGAAGATTGCTCAAATAATGAGGTATTTACCACCATTTCCGGGTTTAACTCCTGGGTATCTAAATCCCCCTGTCGTGCCAAACGAGTGGAACGATTCACTGTTTCATATATCTGTTCCAACAAATCATTATGACGAATCTCTTGGAGGAAGAGAGCGCGACGAGGCACATCTAATAAATCCACCAAGGCCCGAGTGCCATACTCCCGGTCACCCTCAGCCAAAACAGCATTGACCAAATCGTAATCTATCCCCAACTCAGAGGTGAGCAAAGTGCGAATCCTTTGAATAAAGAACAAAGACAGAGAGGAAGTAGGGGACTCTTTATCTGGATGAGCAGTGACAAAATCCTGGCTACTAGTTTCAATAATCTGGAGCAAATTAATCTCTAACCCACCATACCAAGTAATATTAACTACTGCATTTGCTGCCCGTCGCAAAGCAAAGGGATCAGCAGAACCTGTGGGAATCATTCCCAAACCGAAAATATTGGTGAGAGTATCCAATCTATCTGCTAAACCCACCACTTGACCTGGTAGAGTTTCTGGCATCATATCATCTGAGAACCGAGGCAAATAATGCTCCCGAATCCCCTTAGCTACCTCCTCCGACTCCCCACTCACCAGGGCATATTTTTCCCCCATTACCCCTTGTAACTTTGGAAATTCATACACCATTTGAGTCACTAAATCAGCCTTGCACAACAAAGCCACCCTCTCCACAACCGACCTTTCCTCCTGCCTCAATCCCAACTGTTCCCCAATTTGGGCAGCAATTTTCATCAACCGCTTCACTTTATCCCCCATAGAACCCAAATCTTCCTGGAAAGTCACCTTTTTTAATTGGGGTAAATAGGTTTCCAAATGTTGCTTGCAGTCAGCTTCATAGAAAAAGCGCCCATCCGCCAATCGCGCCCGAATGACTCTTTCATTCCCAGCAGCAATAATCTCAGATGACGCGGGGTCACCGTTAGCAACAGTGATAAAATAAGGCAAGAGAGAGTCTTTAGCTAAAATAGGAAAATAGCGCTGGTGAGTCATCATGACTGACCTAATGACTGACCGTGGCAAACTCAAGAATGAGGAGTCGAACTTACCTACCACAGCTGTGGGCCATTCTACCAAATTAGTTACTTCAGCTAATAAGTCTGGATATATTTCTGCCTTTCCCCCCAACTCCCTTGCGACAGCTTCTACCTGCTGCTGAATTATATCCCGTCGTTGAATCGAATCAACTTCAATGGAAGCAGACTTCAGACAGGGCAAATAATCCCCAGCTTCGGGAATACTTACTGGTTCTGGATGTAAAACTCGGTGTCCAGAAGCAAGGCGATCGCTCTTCACCGTCATGGAACCATTAACCAATTCTAAAGGCAATACCTCTTCATCCCACAATGCTACCAGACTGTGAATCGGTCGAGGGAAGCGTAAATCTCCATCTCCCCAACGCATGAACCGCTTCCCTTCCAAGCGCTCTATCCATTCCAGACTCAATTCCCCTACAATATCTTTACCCTGCCTTCCCGGAATCTGTTTCTGAATAAAGACAAAATCCCCTTTCTTAGTGGGACGCACTTCCAGCGCTTCTATAGGTACACATTGCTTGCGAGCAAACCCCACCGCAGCTTTAGTGGGTTCCCCGTCCTTAAAAGCAGCTTTAGCTGGGGGGCCTTTAATTTCCTTCTCCCGATCTGGTTGTCGCACTGGCAGTCCTCGTACCAGAACCGCCAGACGTCGGGGACTGCCGTACACTTCCACTGCTTCTGGTTCCAGGAACTGTTCTGTCAGGGTTTGGGGAATGAGAGATTGCCATTGGGCGATCGCCCCAGCAATGAAATCTGCGGGTAATTCTTCTGTACCTACTTCTAATAAATAGTTAGCCATAGCTAAGAGTCCCTGGGGTGGTTAAATTTAAATCTTTCATTTATAATGATATCATCAAGATCAATAAATTACCAAAATGGTTTGGACAATTGAATCCGCCCAACAGAAATTAACAACACTAATTAACGCAGCCAGCATTGAACCTCAACTGATCTACAAACAAGATCGACCTGTGGCAGCCATTGTGGAGGCTGAACTGTTTCAGGAATTTATTCTCTGGCACCAGCAAAGGCAAAAAGACTCACAGGTGGACCCATTCATCCAATTACGTCAAATCTGTAGCGAAGAGAACTACACCATGGAAATTCCTGACCGTCAAAACCGTTGAAGAAATTTACTATGGTTTAGCTTCTAAACCTAATTTAAGAATCGAACAATGGTTTGAGAAGTTTCTCAATAACTACTGCTTTATCTTTGCCATTACAACAGAAATTGCCAAAAGATCTGGTCAACTACGAGGCTACCTCAGAACTCAAGGTAAACCCCGTACTCAAGCCGACATTATCATTGCAGCAACTGCTCAAATTAATCAACTTACACTCGTCACCTGCAATGTCCGCGATTTTGAGAGCTGTGATATTCAGATACTCAATCCTTTTACCTAATTTAGTAGGTAAGCAATACCTACCCTACAACTCTACCTCTCATTTTACCTCGCGCAGAGGCGCGGAGGCGCGGAGAACTGATAAACAAGTGCTTAAAACCCCTAGAGAACAGTCCTATCCTCTTTGCGCCTCTGTGTCTCTGTGAGCTTCTCTTTTCTGTTTCCTCTGCGCCGGAGGCGGTTAAATCAAAGAGGAAAGGGCAGCACCCACAGCCTCTAAACAACTAGCATGTCTCGCCATCATAGCGTGAGCAAAAACAGATAATTTTATCTCCTTACCTACTCCCAACTTAGAACTACTTGCAGGAACAATGATAAAATCCCAATCAGTCCACAATCCAGTATAACGCAACTGCTCTAAGATGGCAACATCCCGATTTAAAGCTTGCAAAAAAGCACTCCCAGGACGCATCTGGACGTATACTTTAAATGGTAAAGCGTAAGCCATCCAAGTCCCATTATGAGGGGCGGAAATAGTAATAAAACGTTCCACCCGCTCAATTCCCCCCAGACGCTGAACGTAATAACGACTCACTAATTCTCCCATACTCAATCCTACTAAATCAAATGGTTGAGAAGGATTCATATTTTCGGCCACATAATCACCTACTTGCACTGCCAAGTCTTCAATTCCAAATCTACCATAATCTTGGTGCAAATCTAAGGCTTTAACATCCCAACCTCGGGAGGTAAGATAAGCTGTCATGGAATTGAAAACACCCTTTTTTCTAAAGATACCGTGTACGAGTAATACGGGATTGCGTTTCATGGTAAACTAACAACAAATAATCAATAAACAACACCCCTCTCTGTGTCCTCTGCGCCTCTGTGGTTAAATCAAAATCGTTCATTACTATAATCAATAGGAGAGGAGAGCGCTCTAGCCACAATTTTAAAACACCAGGGATGCATCACCATCATAGCGTGGGAAAAAAGCCATAGTTTCACTTCCTTACCCACTCCCAACTTAGAACTACTACCCGGGACAATAATAAAATCTAAAGGAGTCCATAATCCAGTATAATGCAACTGCTCTAATATGGCAACATCACGATTTAAATCTTGCAAAAAAACACTCCCAAGACGCATCTGGATGCAAGTTTTCCACCATGGTAAAATATAGGCCATCCAAGTACCATTATGAGGGCAAGAGATAGTAATAAAACGTTCCACCCGCTCAATTCCCCCCAGACGCTGGATGTAGTAGCGACTCACTAATCCTCCCAGACTCAATCCCACTATATCAAATGGTTGAGCAGGGGAGAAATTTGCGGCAATATAATCCCTTAATTGCACCGCCATTTTCTCCATTCCCCATCTACCGTAATTTTCCCGTAAATTGACATGGTGTACATCCCAACCTCTGGAAACAAAATAAGGTGACATGAAAGCAAAAATTGGCTTTTTGATAAAAATACCGTGTACGAATAATACAGGATTGCGTTTCATGGTAAACTAACAACAAATAATCAAAAACAAACAAAACAAGAAGTGATTGAGCTACTGAGCGGACTATTAGCTGGGGTCTTAGCAGGATTTCTCGGTATTGGGGGCGGTACCCTCTTAGTACCTATTTTAGTAACATTAGGAAATGAACCCCCGCAGTCAGTCGCCACTAGTAGTCTGGCAATTTCCATCATTGCTGTTGCCGGTAGCTTCCAAAACTGGCGCATGGGTAAATTGCACTTAAAGCGAGTATTCTATCTCAGTTTACCTGCATTAATAACTGCTCAGATTGGCGTTTATTTCGCCAATCAACTCCCCTCTACCTTACTCCTAACTGCATTCGGGATATTGTTACTGGTGAATATTTACTTAGTGGGGCTGCGCAAGGAATTAACTAATAAAACAGCAGAAAACTCACAAGACCAAAAATATATGTTAAATCCAATGATAGCTAAAATATTTGCTGGCAGTGCAGCAGGCTTATTAGCAGGCTTATTTGGGGTAGGTGGGGGTGTTATCATAGTACCCTTACAGGTTGTCTTCTTAGGAGAAACCATTAAAGTTGCCATTCAAACCAGTTTAGGGGTGATTGTCATCACCGCTATCTCTGCTACTATGGGTCATAGTTTCCATGGGAATGTTTTGTTTACCGATGGTATAATTCTCGGTATAGGGGGTCTAATAGGCAGTCAATTTAGTACCCGCATGTTGCCCAAGTTGCCCGATAGAGTAATTATTTTTGCTTTTCGCACCATACTAGCATCACTTTCAATCTATATCCTCTATAAAGCCAATTCCTAGATAAAGACATGGTACAAGCACCCATTAAAACTCTCACCTTAGAGGAATTTCTCAAACTTCCCGATTCCAAACCGGCAAAAGAATACATCGATAGACAAGTTTTTCAAAAACCCATGCCACAAGGACATCACAGCACTATTCAAGTGGCTCTAACTGAAACCATTAACGCTGTGGTTAAAAAACAACGCATTGGTCGCGCTTATACTGAACTTCGCTGTGTATTCGGAGGACGTGCAATTGTGCCTGATATTACAGTGTTCCGATGGGAAAGAATTCCTGTAGATGAGAACGGTAACGTTGCCAATGTTTTTAATCTTGCACCTGATTGGATGATTGAAATACTTTCTCCTAACCAAAATCCAACAATTGTTACTGGTAAAATTTTACATGCTCTCAATCATGGTACCCAAATAGGTTGGATCATTGACTCAGAAACACAATCAGTTTTAGTTTATCCTATGGGACAACAACTACAATTATTCCAGGGTAAAACGGCAATTTTACCTGTACTGGAATTAGGAAAAGATTTACAATTAACGGTGGGAGAAATATTTGGATGGCTGAAACATCAATAATTCTCGCCCGTTTATCCTCTTCGGACCGTAGTACAAAGCTTTCGTGACATTACTATAACTAGATACCGAGTTGCTGATCAAAGAGAAGGTATAGCGCGAAGCTGGGAGGGGTTTTATAAGCTAGCCCGCAATTCAAGTTAAGGGCGATCGCTATATAGAGATATAGAGGAATTCCTGAATTATCTTTTTGGAGCGCAACTTAGTATTAGTACTGGTAACTGGACAGAAACTTAAATTGGGGTCCAGATGAATAAAAAACTGACATGGCAAAAAATACGGGCTGTTTTAAATCTAGATTTTTGGCGCTCGGGCAGGGCTGGGCGCATTGGTGAGCAATGCCCACCCTACTAATTCCAAGCCCTTCGAGCCACAGAAAAAAAAGTTTCTCATTTTTTTTGGTGAGGGAGAAGATTGTAAAAGAACTGGTAACTGCCTGACTGCCCCGGTTGGCATGAGCAGGACTGGTAACTGCTAACTGCTATAGGTTACTTCATCTTCAAAGCTTTCCCAGCGCTCGAAGTGAAAAGCTCCAGCAATAGATCCCCAAATCCGTTCGTCGGTTTCTGGATCCCTTCCTAAGTCATAGCTAATCAATTTTCCTTCTTCTATCTCGAAGCTATTATCCAGATAAGTAGTTTTACCATTACGTACCACAATACAAGCTTTTCCAGGCTCTATTTTACCCTGAAAACTATGACCAGTCCATTGAACAATCATGTCACAACCAGGTAACAACTCCAAATGTTCAGCAGTCAATTTATCTAACTTCTCTGGATTGCGAGCAGCACCGTAGAACTTCTCGGGTTCTTTAAAAGAATAGTGTTGGATTTCAATATGCTCTTCTACTACTTTTAATTTAAACACTCGCAAGCGATAGGGTTGATTGAGCATAAAATCATATGCTTGTTCCAAAAAAAGACTGGTTCCCGATAGCAATGAAGGTGGTAAAGGACGCATACAGACGCGAATGTGAGCGTATAAAGGAGGATTAGCAAAAGCTTGCTCCTGGTTGCTGAAATCTCCCGCCATCCAACGAGCTAAAGTTACTATATCTGTAGAATTACTCATTTATTATTATTCTGAAGAGGTAAAATAGCTTGTAGTTGTTCTAAAGCCATTTTAATACGAGCGCGAACTACTAATTCTGGATCTCCTTGAAGCATTTCCCGATATTGCTGAAGAATTTTGTCCATCAAATCAAATCGACTATCTGCGAAAGTATTGGCTAGAGATTCCAACCCCACCACAGCAGCATAGCGTACCACCCATTCTCCATCCTGACACACCAACAACAGAGTATCCAAAACTTCTGATTGAGCCAAAAATGCCTTTTGTGAATCCAACAAGAGCCAACGAATATTTCCCAGTCCCCGAGCTGCTGCACGACGAACGCTCAAGGAAAAGTCAGTACTAGCAGCTTTTAATAAGATGTCCAAAGCAGCCGGATCGCCGATACTTGCCAATGCTCGAATTGCCCAGGCTCGAGCGCCATAATTATAGTCGTCAATTTGTTGTAAAAGATGGGGAACTGCTACTTCTTGCAAGTCTATTAACCCTTCCACTGCTGCAACTGCTGCTCCAGGGTTATTAAACCTTAGAACTTCAATGAGGGTGGGAATTGCAAGCTCGTCGCGAGCTGCGCTCAGTGCTTCTACTGCATCTAATAATCCCTCAGCAGAATCGGCTTTTTCAACTGCTTCAATTAGTTTTTGGGTAGAGTCAGCAACAATCATAATAATCTCTCGGAATGCACCATTAAAGAAGCCCGTCCATTAACTTTAAAATATTCTTGCTCTCAGGAAGCAATGTAAGAGTTTCGTTGCAATTTCCCTCAAGAGAACTTTCCAAGAGACCTTTGAGGGAAATAAGCTTAAGACTATTTTCTGCTAAAGTCTCGGCGATCGCCTCTGCTGCTGGTAAATAACCTATCGCCCCCAAATCTATCAATGCCGATCGCCGCAATTGCAATTCTTCCCCTCCCAATGCGCGAACCAATATTTCTCCATATACCCCATTCCCTGTCAATTGATACATCGCCCTTGCAGCAGCATACTGTACTTTAGGAAAGGAATGTTCCAAAAAAGGTTCAATTTCTTCTATCGCTCCCTTAGCTCCTAGGGTTCCCAAAGCCTCGATAACTGCCTCATAAGATTGTACCAAATGGGGTTTACCAGGTACTTGGGTTGCTGCTGCCACTCCCCCAGCCAGCAAACAGCGTAATGCAGGAATGCAGCTTTTATCCCCTAACATCTCCAAAGCTTGAGCAGCAGCCTCTCTGACATAAAAGTCGGGAAATTGCAAGCACCTAATTAAAGGAGGTACTGCTCGCCGTTCTCCCAATTTTCCCAATGCTCGCGCTGCATTGCGCCGCAGGGGATAGCCGCCATCTGGCGCTCTATCTTCCGAGTCCGACAAAGCTTCCAGCAACGCTTTGATCGCCTCTGGGGAATTAACTCTAAACTTCCCTAGCCACCAAGCAGCGTAGTAGCGCTGTCCTAAATCTTCCTTTTGTTGCAAATTGGCGATCGCCTCCTCCACGGTCAAGGAATCCCCGTTGCCTTCTATGTGAGGATCCAACGCTTCCATGATCTAATCATACTAATTTTATACATGAATTATTTCGAACATAAACCAATGCCCGTAATGGCCAACCTTCTCTACCATTGCGGGCATTAGTCTTTACCATTGAGGTTTGTCTCTTTTAGCTTAATTACTTACAGGTGACTAGCTCAGAGCATTAATGGCATAATCAATGTAGTTATTAGCCTCGGTACCAGCTTGACCAGCCAAACCGTGGTTAGCTTTGATATACTTGAGAGCTTCAATGTACCAGCTAGGGGACAGCTCGAAGCTACGATTGATTTCATCCAAACCAGCAATCAAATACTCATCCATGGGACCGGTACCACCAGCAACCAGGCAGTAGGTTACCATGCGCAGGTAGTAACCAATATCCCGAGCACACTTAGCCTTACCTTCAGGAGTAGAAGCATAGGTAGGTCCGGGAGTTGAGGTAGTGAATGGGAATTTGGTATAAACCGCTTGAGCAGCACCATTAATTAAACTCTGAGCACCTGTGGTCAAAGCTTTAGCTGCTTCCAAGGAAGCTGAGGCACGCTGGTAACGACCAAAAGCTGATTGAATTTCCGTATTGCTCAAAAAGCGTCCTTGAGAATCAGCAGCTGCAACTGCTTCAGTCAGAGGGGTTTTCATTTTAAACTGTCTCCCTATTATTTTCCTAAGTTTTCCTTCAAATGGATTGTTTTGCCAGAACTATTGTGACTCACCGTCACAATTACGGCGAGTAATCTAAATTCCTCAGACTAGGCAACTGCGGCAGCAGCGCGATCGAAGTAGGTAGCAATTTCAGACATTAGATTGCTGCAATCGCCGGGGGTGATACCGTTGCGGTCGTTAGCAATAGCAATAGCAGCATCCTTCATTTTTTGAACGCCAACAGCCACGGAAGCGCCGGGAGTTCCCAAAGCCAAATAGGTTTCCCGCAGACCGTTCAAGCAGCGATCTTCCAGCACGCTAGCATCGCCAGAATAAATAGCATAGGTTACATAGCGGAGGATAATTTCCATATCCCGCAAGCAAGCAGCCATGCGACGGCTGGTGTAGGCATTACCGCCGGGAGCAATCAACTGGGGTTGCTCGGCGAACAAGGAGCGAGCGGCGTTAGTAACAATAGCAGATGCGTTGCTGGTGATCCGGTTCACAGCGTCCATGCGCTTGTTGCTTTCGCTCACCATGGCGCTGAGAGCATCTAATTGAGAGGTGGAAAGAAATTCGCCTCTGACATCAGCTTGAGAAACTACCCTTGTGAAGGCGTCGAACATGTTGCAAATCTCCTAACTTTAATTTAGTTGAGCTTTGTTGTACCCTGACGGGTGTAGGTTATTGGGCAAAAGTTTTGCTCACCTGCCCTTTAATAAAACTTTATTATCGGACAAAATGAAAAAACTGCCTATTTTATGAGAAACCCGAGTATCACTCTGGTTTTGTGGAGTTTGGGTTGACTTTCCACAGTCGTTTCTAGCCCCCAGGTAACTTTTATACAACGGTGTTGTGTTTTTATTTGTTACATATTGTTAATTTTCTGGGGGTACCCCGGTCAAAACCAAGACCTAGAGACTGATAATCCCCCAAGCAGCGAGGGCTACAGCAATTGTACCAAGTCCTAAAACTGTCGCCCCAGCGATTGTCATTATTTTTGCTGCCAGGAGAACTGGTTTTGGCGGATAATAAGGCTCTCCCACCATATCATTATGAGCGAAGTAACCCTGGGAAATTAGTTGCTCGCGATGGTATTTCCCATAGCGAGGCATCCTCGCAAATGGTAAATCTCCTTCAGTACGCTGGGGCAAAATGCGCCGCCGTTGATAGGGAACAGTATCGTAGCCAAAGTTGGTCATGTACTCCTCGCTATCCAGAAGAGCATCGATAAACCCTTCTAACCCTTTAGTAGCTAAAACAGTTGACCAGGCTAATTCTTCCCGTTGACTATAAACATCCCGTCCGAGAATGCGCTGAACACACATCCTGACGAAGCGATAGTTATTGTTGGTTTCGTAATTGCGTCGCCGGAAAGATTCCGAAAGAGCAAGTCCCCGAATGAAGTCTCGCACCAAAATTTGACCGAAACGCAGTTGAGATTCTAAAAAAGTTTGGCGGTTGCTCGCCAGAAGTTGTTGTTCGTTAAAAATTTGACGATAGGCAGCCGCGATCGCCCCCTCAATTTCTCCTGCTGAGGGCAGGGTTTCCATAGAGTAAATCATCGGCTGCTCGTCCCCAGGTACCTCATAGCCAGCTACCCGCTGGTTTTGAGTTGAAGGGGAATAGTCGAGCATTGGTATTGTCATGTGAGAGCCTCCTCAAAATATGATTCAGGTCAAAGAATTGAGTAGATGTACTCAAAAACTCTCTCTCAAGAATAAAGGATGGGGTTAACCAAACTTTAATTTTGTAACAAATAGCAACAATCCGTCAGATTAGTTAATAAACTTTGTCAATTAACTGCTGCCAATTTCCGCTCCAAATCAAAGAGGAAACCGTGGATATACTCCTCCGTCCACTCGGAACCGTATAACCGAGTAAACATACCTCTAGCGGGATCCTTTGCCGCCCTGTAATCGATGTAGCGTAACTGAGCTTCCCTAATTTCTGTCAGCCTTTGACTATTACTAGCAGCTTGAGCCTCTTCAACAAAATTCAGATAAGCGTCCAGATAGTCTTTAAAAGCTGCAAACACGCGGGTTTGGACCACTTCTGTTTCCTGGGGGCGAGTCCAGAGAAAAGCAGGAGAAAAGAAGGGTTGAGCTTCTTCTGGGAAATCTCCTCCCCAGGGCAAATATTCTTGATGCAACTTAAATACAGGTAATATTGGTTCAGTGTATTTTTTTCTATAACCTGGATCGTGGAAAAGGGGCTGCATATCCAGAGCGATCAGGTGTCCTCCCGGTAACGTTACCAAGTCCGCGCCAAAAAAAGGTAAGTCGTACTTTAGATCGGGAAAGATAACAAAGTTTAGTACCTGTAAAGATTTGCCCCCCTGGACATGAGCGGCGCGGATTTGCCTCAGTTTCCCGGACTTAAAAGCGTAAGAAGTAGTGAGAACTTGTTCCTGTCTCTTACCCTTCCCTGAAGTACCCTCCTTCCGCTCAAACCCTTCCGGAATCGGATAGGGTTCTAAGTCGAGCCGCTCCTTGAGAACTGCCATAGCGTAATCTAAAAAAGGCTGATAGAGAGTCATCTTTTTCCCCCAGCTACAGCTAAAGGTACAGCGTCTTCAAACAAAAACTCGTAGAGGAAGCGATCAGCCCACTCGGAACCGAAATAACTGCTAAACAAACCGTGAGCTGGGTCTCGTTCAGCGCTATACTGGTCGTATTCTTTTTGCGCTTTGACAATTTTCTCAATGTCAGCCGAGTCCGTCAACCTTTCAGCCCCATCTAGCAATTGCCAATATAAGTGTATATATTCTTGGTAAGCTGGGAATAACCTGGTAACTACTGTCTCAGGGTTAGTTTTGGCAAAGAGCAAGTATTTAGAAAAATACTGATTCGCATCGTAAAATTTCATTTCCAGGTTTTGCGCCAACTCATTATACTTATCCTTAATGGGCGCCATTGGCTCGATATACTTATCTAGATAATCCTGTGTGCGGAATAAAGGCTGGAAATCCAGAACTACGAGGATTTTTTTCTTACCGAAGGATAAAAAGTCAATTCCCAACAGGGGTAGATCGTAATAGTGAGCTGGATAGATAACGCTATTAAATACCTGGGCAGTTTCCCCAGCATCAATATAGGTATAGCGAATTTTGCGCAATTGAGCACAGGAGTAGCACCAACTCTGAATCGTCGCCGGATTTTTGCCGCGATCGCTGACATTGGATTCCAATCCCGGAGTAATAGGGCTACTACTGAGATCGAAACGGCCAAAAAGCTCTTTTTCTAAAAACTCGCGAAAAGGCTGGAACATGAATTATCGCTCGGATATTAAATATCCTTCCTAGGGTACATCACGAGCAGCGATCCTATCTCAATACTCTCAAATAAAGCAACATTATGTAATATTGGTGTTTGATGGAGCCGAGCAGAGTTGAACTGCTGTCCAGACTGGGTATTGACTGTCCGCTCATTCACAGGTTTAGCCCATCTAACCCTCAGGGCGGGAACCATCCCTTATCCCGGATGACAGGATACTCTGGTAAAGTCTTAGCTCTTGAGCCTACCAGAGGAGGAGCAAGAGAGCATCCGTTGGGGTTTTGCCCGCAGCCCTTAACGGAGTCAGACGGCGAGCGCTCGAACCTGTTTAGAGGTTTTTAGGCAACAGCAGCTGCCTTACGAGCAAAAGGAACGATGTTGTTCGCAGTTACATTTTGTTTGAGCCTTTGATTTGCGAGAGGAGACTCACTCTCGACCTGAATCACGGGATAGCTTTCGCCAACCTGTCGAAACCGTTACGGCCCCGAGATTTTTTTTCTCTAACTACTATCTTATAACAGTTGAAGGGGATTTGACAAGGTATTTTTATTAAGAATTGTAAATAGAGTATTCTCTAGCTACAATTGTAGGGTCAGGGCATTGCCGTGCCCCTACCAGAGCCAAAAATAGTCCAAAAAGAAGCCGAAAGATGGATTGTAGCCAGATTCAATTTTGCGTTGACAAATCAAAAATAGACCTAGAGCAACTACAAGAATTATTGAACCTAAGTGCTTTTTGGGCCCAAGGGAGAAAGAAAGAGGATTTAGAAATAGCGATTCGCTACTCAGATCCAGTAGTGAGCGTGTGGAACAAAGAGCAGATGGTAGGTTTTGCCAGAGCTACCTCCGACGGTATCTACCGGGCTACTATTTGGGATGTAGTCATCCATCCAGAATATCGGGGAGCCAGGTTAGGGCGCAAATTAGTAGAAACGGTTTTGAGCCATCAAAAAGTGAACCGAGTAGAGCGAGTGTACTTGATGACTACCAATCAACAAAGCTTTTACGAACGAATTGGTTTTCTTGCAAACCAAACTACTACCATGATTTTATATAACTCCTCTCTTCGCTTTGAGGTACTCATACCGCAGACTTTGCAAGAGGAAAGGAACACTCTAACCGTGTAAGAGGCTGGTTATGGTTTTCGGCTGTTAAATCCAAAACAGTCAAATCCGACTGGATTATTTCCAATAAGTTCTGACTTAGCTTCAATTTCATCCCCGGAGAAGACTCCAGTTTTTGATTAAAGGACTTAACAGCAGTGGGTGTAGCGGTGGGAGTCTCGTCGTGCCAAGGAACGGGTTCACTCCAGATACTAGCATCACAGTCCACATCGATCCGAATCAAAACACGACCCTCTCTAGGTAAAGAATGAGAGGTAACTTGAATTGAACCATCTTTGAGAATAGAAATAGCCGTATCAATGAGAGAAAGCAGAACTTGTCGGCAGCAGGAGCGCTCTCCCAGGAGATAAAGTGATCCATCAGGAGGTGAGAACTCCAGCTTCAAATTGCGATCTGCTGCCACCATACCTGTCAAGCATTCCAGATCGGCAAAAACCCTAGCTACTTGCAGAGGTTGAATCTGGAGCGGTTCCATACCGTAGTCGGTTTTGGCAACGGCGAGAATTGCATCTAGGAGTTTCATCAATTTGAAAGCAGCCTGCTGGGCTTGGGCAATACAATCCCGTTCTTCTGTCGGACTGTCGCATAGGTCAGACAAAATGAGCTGATGCAAGCTAATTAAACTGGTGAGAGGCGATCGCAATTCGTGGGAAGTCCGCGCTAGAAACCCAGCTTTATACTGACCCATTTGGGCGGCCATAAGGTATCGCAGCTCAGTTTGCTTTAGTTGCTCTTTGAGGGCTTTAATCTCGTTCTTGTCAATCTCGTTCATTGAACATTATAATTGCACATTTCCCTGACGCCGGATATGTCAATCTTTAGTTATTAGTTATTAGTTATTAATTATTGGTTATTCAAGAACGTTGACACTCCCACGGCTAAGTCTAAAGCAACTTGCTGCAATACTTGCGATGGCGGTTCTTTCAACCATTCAAACTCTTTTTTGAGTCCAGGAAGTAGCTTGATGATGTGATTTCTACTAAGTCCTTTTCCTGTTTTTTTATAGGTTTGGTTGGTCAAGTTTAAAGCGTAATTATAGAACCAACGAGCGCAACCGAAAGACTTAGCTAAATAAATCTTTTGGTCGTTTGTTGGATAGATTCTATATTTGTACGCCTTCAACATTGCCCGTTCAACATAGTTTTTTCCAGTTTAACATAGAATTACTAGAATGATAATTATTTTTGAAAAATTTTTTTTGCAAGAGTAGAGTGACGGCGGATAAATCCGCCCGCGCTACATCCCACCCACCCTCTACCCCCAACTCCCGACCGGGAGGGGGAAACCCACCCCCCCCTGCCTGCCCGCGGCATTGATTAATGGCGCGGGCGCGGCGCTCTGCAGGGGTCTGGCCAACACCGAAGGTGCCGCCTTTGGCGTCCCTTAGCAGGCCCTCCTGGGAGGGGGCGAAGGGGGTGGGTTTTGCACGGTGGTTCTATAAGCGAGAGCAAAACGGTCAATTCCTGCTAAGTCAGGGAAAATAGTTATTTTTGTATAGCAGCCTTGTTCTTCAAGCATTGTAGCAACTTTCTGCGATTGTCCTACCATCATTTCAATTAACCACACTCCCCCAGGTATGAGGTAATCTGGAGCAGTTTGGATCAGGTAGCGGATATGTTCCAGTCCGTCTGCACCACCCGAGAGAGCTAAATGGGGTTCGTGTCGGGCTACTTCGGGTTGTAACTGGGAAATTAATTGGGTGGGAATATAAGGGGGGTTTGATACCATCCCGCTCACTTTCCCTTTCAGGTTTGTTAGGGGAGACCACCAAGAACCGCGATGGAATGTTATTCTGGAACTCAAACCGAGATTGACGGCATTTTCCCTAGCGATGGCTAAAGCTGCGTCGCTGCAATCTGTAGCATAAATTGAAGCATTTGTCAATAATTCCGCCAAACCGAGAGCGATCGCACCACTCCCCGTACCCAGATCGACCCAGTTTCCAGAACTAATTCCCTGGGTACCCTCCCAAGGCACCACTGCTTTTGCTACTAAGTCAATCAACAATTCAGTTTCCGGACGAGGAATGAGAACATCCGGGGAAACTTTGAGTTGAAAATGGCGCCAAGGGGCTACTCCGGCTATATATTGAACAGGTAAACTCTCCTGGATACGCCTTCTCCATTGCTGGGTTAGCACTGATAGGGGTAGGGAGAGTCTGATTTGATCTCGCTCTCTAAAAGATGCCATGGAGAGTGAAAGTTTGTCAATACCTGCCATTAATTCCAGGAGCCAGTCCACCTCTGCTGGAGGTATACCAGAGGCGATCGCTTCTGAGCGCGATTGTTCACGCCACCAATAAAGTTTCTCTCCTGATACAATCACCATTAAGGCTGAGATTGATTTTGCTGTTGTTGTTGTTGTTGTTGTTGGAGAGATTGTATAACTCGGATAGATTCCGACGATGGTACTATTACCATATTCCGTAGTGCATCATTTTCTTTTTGGTCGAAAGCTCCCATGAGAGACTCTAAAGGCACCACATTAATTTCTACATTTGAAGCTAATTCTGGCTTTTGCTCTTTGAATTTGGCCACAATAACATCTAGTTGTTCTTTTTCAAAGAATAAAGGAATAAGTTCTCGATCCCCTTCGCTATAGGTTAGATATCCTTGTTCTTTAACCGTCGCCAAAAATAGCGGAACGCCCAGATATTGAGGCACATCCCGCTCCTGATTCTGAAAAACATTCACAGCCGACTGAACCTGCTGTCGCATGGGCACAAAACTAAAATTGGGGCTATCGGGCTGGTTGTCATTGTCCTTAATTTTCTTGTAAACCTCTGATAGGGGCACAACGACGATGCCCACGTCTTCAGCCAGTTCTGGATCTGTTTCCTTGACCTTTTCTAAAGCTGCCTGAGCATCTCGGGCGCTCAGATACATATAGGCTACCGTGCTGTCGTCTTCCCTGGAAACTAGCAGAAAAGCACCTTGATTATTGATAATTGTAAAAATTGGCACTTCTTGCAGCTTTTGGATCACTTGTTCTTGTGGTAAAGATAAGGCTGGCAGACTTTGACCCAAAACCGAACCTATTACCACACTGCTGATTAAACCTAGAGTTGCACGCCAACGAAAAAATGATTTCATGAAAACCTCACGGAAGTTGGGAAACCGCCATCTTTCAAGTGGCGGAGGAACAACGACGCGGCAAATTTATTTGCCGTCCCCCACCAGGGGGGGGTGGAGTTTATACTCCACAAACTCCTCTTACGAGGGTAAAGTTCGCCTCGTCAATGTTTTCCAAGCTTGTTCGGCTTGCTGCACTGCCTTACCCCTCGTAAAGCTGTTTAACAACAAGCAACAGAGCCACAAACTGGCGACGCATTCGTGGGTGTCGTGACTCAAAAAACGTAGCCCTCGAAGGACTTAGACTGGTCTCGCAGCTTCATCGCTCTGAGGCTCGAGAGCCACGGAGGTTTAGCGCGGGGTGCTGACAATTACTTCAACCGTGATAAAGTTCTGAACACACCCCATCTAAATCCGGGATTATATCTGGTAATTAATTCACCAAAAACCCACAAACTCTTTGACGATCCCACAACATCTGGAGTTCCCAGCATGTTGTTCTAACTTTTGCTCTTCGTCCACTTCAGAAAGACTAAGCAAAACAATTATATTTATTTACTTCAGTCCTTAGCCTTCTATTATAACTAGCATAGCATAAGTGCGGCTTTCAATCTTGATTTTGAGTCTGACGGGAGCGCAAAAGTGCTTGAGATTCCTGGGAGACAACGAGAATAATCTTCTTCAGACTTTCCGAGTCCTTCTTTTGCCATTCCTCAATCAGCCATTCTAAAGAGACCACTTCAGTATTCACCGAAGACTCCAGATCGGGATGTTGCTCAATGAAGCGCCTTACCATCTCCTGGAGTTGCTGTCCTTCAAAGAATAAGGGAAATACTTCCCTCCCGTTGTGTTCTATCGGGATGAAACTGCGTTCTTCTCCCAGGGTAGCAAAAAACAAAGGAACTCCCCGTTCGTATTGCCATCCCCGCTGACGCAGTAAATTGATAGCAGCTCTTACTTCTTGGTGATTAGGATAGAAAACAAAGTTGAGACGATCTGTTTGGGTTGGATTTTCCCTGAGGAGTTGGTATATAGTGGCCAGAGGTACTGGTGTAACTTGCCATTGGCTCGCCCGTGCCGGATATTTAATTTGTAAAGCTAAAAGAGCCCTGAGAGCATCCTCACTGCTAAAGAACAAATCAATTTTCGTACCAGTACCATTCTCGTTGCCAGTGGACACAAACTTATCAAGCTTATTAAGAATGGTATAAACAGGCACCGATTGTAATTTTTGGACAATTACCTCGTCAGGTATTGAGAGCGCAGGTATAGGACTCCAACCAAGGATCGATACCAAAACACTACTCAAAAGCAAACTCTGGGTGACACTCCTAGTAAGTAGAGATTTCATACTGATCAATTACCTTCCCGGAGGAATCGGGATGACAGGATTTGAACCTGCGACATCCTGCTCCCAAAGCAGGCGCGCTACCAAGCTGCGCTACATCCCGTAATCTTCTTGCTACTAGTATAACTAAATCTTCTCCTTCTGTCAACTAGGAGCAAAAAAAAAGATTAATCGGGATACCAAAACATGCCTTTAATTCCTTCCGGGTCAAGCATAAACCCCAGTCGGCGATAGAAATTTACCACTTGAGGATCAGCGAAGAGAGTAATATTGCTAATATCCTCTGCCCGAAGTTTTTCAATGGCGTACTTCATCAGAGCCTTACCCAGACCAAGATTTTGAAAATCCGGGTCGATAGCCACATCCCAAATAGTGGCATTGAAAGCGCGATCAGACGTAGCGCGGGCAAAACCGATTAAACGGCGTCTTTTCCCCCGCACTTCCCACATAGAAACGACCAAAAAACTGTACCTTATTGCTTTTCTGACCTTGCGAAGGGGACGACGAGCCCAACCAACGCGATCCCATAGTTCTTCCAAATCGTAAAGGTCAATATCGGGCTCCGTACTGAGAATAATGCGACGTTCACCCGCAGGGCGACCCGGGCTTTGTCCGGATCCGCTTTGCGGTGCGGTATAATGAGTGAGAAGTTCCTCCTCTAAGCTCCTGCTATGATCGGTTGAGAATGCATCAGAATTGCTAAACAATCTTTTCCAAAAACCCATGCAATGTGGCCCGAGATATAGACTTATTTGTCCTCGGAAAGTCATCCGTCAACCCAAATAGTAGCACAAAGTGTCCCGCATATTCTCCTATAACAGTTAAGCGACAAGTCTATTAGACTGGAGATTGGCATCATTGTATCAAGCAGTATCTTAATGTAGTAGAGTTTTTTACAGGGCAAAAATATCCCGGACGACTATGGCTGCTGGTTTAACACCATCGACATTAGCACGGAGCGAGACGATTTAATCGGTCCCAGACCCCAGTTTTACGAACCGTGATGCGGATCATTGATATACGCCAGAACTTTTTGAGTGCTGACCTTGCCAGTGGTATCAAACATATAGGAATGAGTCCAAAGACTGGGTAGCTTGAGAAGCTCAGGAAATTCTTGGCGCAGTAAGCGAGATGAGCGTCCCTTAAAAGCCTTAACGACTTGAGCAATCGAATGATGAGGGTCATATTCAACGTTTGCGCGGGAGTCCCCACGCGTAGGATGCTAAGAAGTCGTAGGATGCGTTACTAGCCGTAAGTAGTAGCAACAATACAAACTTTGTTGGCGTAACGCATCGTACGTAGCAGCATCCTAAATTAAATAGGTTAGCGTAACGCATCTAAGATGCTAAGAAGTCGTAGGATGCGTTACTAACCGTAAGTAGTAGCAACAATACAAACTTTGTTGGCGTAACGCATCGTACGTAGCAGCATCCTAAATTAAATAGGTTAGCGTAACGCATCCTACGCGCTAGCGGCGTGGGGAGGAAAAGCGCGGCGATGAGGATTCCCATCTTTATAAGATGGGTGACGAATCGCCAACTACCATGCTATACTCATAACAGTTCACCAAAGTTGAAACTAAATGCCTGAAACCCAGACGAGAACTGTAGTTTGCAAGCTGAAGGTAAGTAGCGAAGTCGCCAAAGAAATCGAGGAAACGCTACTCGCCTTCAGTTCCGCTTGTGACTGGGTGAACCAGAATACCGAGCCAAAAATGGTAAACAAGACCGCCATGCAAGCATTGGTGTATCAGGATGTTCGGGCCAGCTTTGGGTTGTCAGCCAATCTAGCAATTCAGGCTATTCGGAGGGTTTGCGCCAACCCCCGCCATTAATCAATGCCGGGGGCCAAACAGAAGGGTAAAAGCGTTAAGGCATTCTCTCCAACTTCGATTAGCTACGATGCCCGTATTTTCAGCTTCTCCCATCGTGATTGGACAATAAGCTTAAAGCTACTTCACAACAGAGTTCGGTTCGATTTATTAATCGGCAACTACCAACGACATCTTTTAAAGGGAACCAAGCCAACCTCTGCCACTTTGGTTAAACGGAAGGACGGCACTTATTACATCCATATCCAAAGTGACCAAATCTGCTACGACCCGATTAAATCGGACGATGTTTTAGGAGTCGATTTAGGTAGATCTGATATTGCAACAACATCATCCGGGGAGTCATGGTCGGGAAAAGCGATTACGGATAAGCGTAACCACTACGCCAAGATGAGAGCAGTTCTCCAGCGAAAGGCTACGAAAGGCACGAGAAGTAGTAGACGGCGCTGCCGTCAGCTTCAGAAACGGTTGTCGGGCAAGGAGAAACGCTATCAGAAATGGATAAATCACCGCATTAGCAAGGTTTTGGTTGATAATGCAGCGACAAACAAACAAGCTATTGTGATTGAAGACTTGACAGGAATTAGGGAGCGGACAAACCGTAAACCAAGAAGCAAGAAGGATAAGCGCCTCGGTAATAATTGGGCATTCTATCAGTTACGTCAGTTCTTGGGACGCCTTGGGCGGTTGCTTCGCAATTACAAGTGTCTTCTGAAAGGCGTAAAGCTGATGAAGATAAATCCTGCCTACACCTCTCAAACCTGTTCGAGTTGCCATTATATCGGCGATAGAAATGGAAAAAGATTCCGTTGCGGTAACTGCGGGTTGAAGATAGACGCCGACGTAAACGGCGCTAAAAACATAGCTGCGTCTCCCCCTGGGGGGAGTAGAGGGGGGTTGGGGGCGATTGTAATTGCGAAGCTTTGCGAAGCTTTGCGTAAGCTTTGCGAAGCAACCGCCCTTGGCGTCCCGCGTAAGCGTCCCGCCCTTGGCGTCCCGCCCCGGAGGCTACCCACCCCCGTAGCCCCCTCCCGGGAGGGGGTTGGGGGGTGGGTTGCAAGCTAAAGTCTGAAATTCGATATATTCAGCTTAGCTTATGGGATAACTTAGGGCTACTGAAAGCGTCCAGCTCAGCCGAAGGCGGCTGGACGTAGTTTACCCAACAGGTGAACATGGTCTGAAGCGACTTCGAGAGCCTTGATGATTTATTGCTTGTCCTGAGCAACAGATTGAAAAATCTCAATGCACCGGAGTTTGAGGAGGTCATTGCGATAAAACACTCGCTTGCGACGGCAGGGTATCCAAACTAAATGAACTGTAGCCAGTCCAAGCGCATGATTGTAATGTCGGTAATTTGTTTTCATTGCATGTAGATGGCTTGTCTTTGCCTACAGCCATGCTATAATCTGTACTATGAAAACGCTCAAGTTCAAGCTCTACAGCCACAAGCGGAACCGATACCTCAAGCGGACAATTAACACCGCAGGATGTATCTACAACCACTGTATTGCGCTCCACAAACGGTACTACCGGATGTGGGGCAAGCACTTGAACTGTGCCCAATTCCAGAAGCATATCGCCAAACGCCTCAAGCGGATTGAGTGGTGGCAACAAGTCGGCTCTCAAGCCGTGCAGGATATCTGCCAACGCATTGAGAAAGCCTATCGGCTCTTCTTCAAACACAAAGGGCGAGGGGTTCGTCCGCCGAACTTCAAGAAGGTCAAGAAATACAAATCCTTTACTCTCAAGCAAGCTGGAGCCAAATTTCTCGGCGGCAACCGGGTGAGAATTGGAGAGCGAGTTTATCAATATTGGAACTCCAGAGACATCGACGGGAAAGTGAAAACTGTCACCATCAAACGGACCTCCCCTGGGAGAGTTGTTCATAATCGTGACGATGGATTCACCCTCAGAACCTGAAGTCAAAGCCGAGACGGGTAAAATCGCTGGTTTTGATTTTGGCTTGAAGACGTTCCTAACCTCTTCTGAAGGGTTCAAGATTGAGGCTCCGTTGTTTTTCAAGCAGTCTCTCCATGCGATTCGGGAAGCGAGTCGCAACCATTCTCGGAAACAGAAGGGTTCAGCTAACCGAGAACGGGCACGGCTGAATCTTGCTCGGAAGCATGAGGCGATTGCCAATCGCAGACGAGATTGGTTCTGGAAGTTGGCGCATCAGCTCACGATTGCGCAAGCTTTGCGTAAGCTTTGCGCAAGCAACCGCCTTTGGCGTCTCGCCCTTGGCGTCCCGCGTTAGCGTCCCAGTTTGATGTACTGTGTTTTGAGACTTTGAATCTCAAGGCGATGCAACGTCTTTGGGGACGCAAGGTTAGCGACTTAGCATTTCGGGAGTTTCTGCAAATTCTGGGATGGGTCGCATTCAAAAAGGGTAAACAAGTGGTTTATGTTGACCGTTGGTTCCCCGACCGTATGACCTGTTCTTGTTGTGGTCATGTTTTGGCGCATCTGGATTTAGACACGCGACGTTGGCGTTGTCCATCCTGTGGTGCTGAGAATGACCGCGATGAGAATGCGGCAATTAATATTAAAACGGTTGGGGCATCAACCGTTGGGTTAGGTGATGTTAGTCAGGGTTCCCCTGCTGTCGCTGCCTTACCCTGTTCCCCCGTTTAGAAAACGGGGGAGTATGTCAAGAGCAATTTGTCAGCAATGACGTGCAACTACAGCATCGACCGTTAGCTCATCGACTGTACCAAACCAAGAGAGCAGTGATTGAATTTAAAACTGAAGCCGGGAAAACGGTTCTCAATTTCGCTTATCGGAACCAGTCTTTTCTCCTGGGCGATATTTTTGGCGTTCTCGCTGCCTATGGATTAACGATTCACAGTATCAGTCTCTATGGCCAAATCAAGCCACCTCCTCTGGTGTTTTTGGAACTCGTTGGCTCCCGTCCCAACCAAGCTTTGATAGAGAAAACGGCTGAAAAAATTTGTCGCGCTATTACGGATGCCTTAGCAGGACGCTTGGACGTTCAAGAGATGCTGGCGTTAGAATTCAATCTCGACGCTGGTTTAAAGCAAGTAGAAACAGAATTCGTGCGGCTCGTTCCCTGTAAAAGCTGCGGCGTAAGCCAAACATAAACAGGGGCTTGGTTTCGGGACATTGGAACTGCCAATCGAAGCCACCGAAAGGGGCTGAAAACAGATATCCGAGTCAATGTCTGAACGCGAAACCCGCAAGGGAAACGCGAGGGAAATTAGGAAAACCCAAATGGAATTCCGAAACCCTAAGACAGTGATTACCGAGCCATGACAACTGAATGAATTATGAGAGTGAGGACACGGTCAGGAATCGTGAAACCAAGTCTCTCCCGCGTGGGAATCGCGTGAATCCTTATCTGGCCACAGTGAGGTTAATCACCAGGCTGAAGCTGGCAACAGGGCGGTAAAGTGCGACCGAACGGTTAGGTAGAGATACTTCCGCTAATAGGGAGAATACCGGGACAACTTAACGTGAATCATCTGAGAAAAGACCTAAGTTTCTAAACTGTCGGAAGGCCGTTACACACGACAGAAGAGATGCCGAATAAAGACTCGTAAGGGCAAGTGTTCGCCACTTACATTCCTGAGTTGGTGATGGGTCAAAGGGTGAAGTCCCAAGGGTTCGTAACAATAGTTCATTCGGAACGAGTAAAAACTCGCTCGACTTCCACCGAAACAGGGGATCCAAACTCGACATGCCTGCGTAGGATGCGTTACGCTATAGCTGTCAGCTTTAAACACTCCTCGAGACGTGTGCTAACGCATCCTACGGGGCGGCCGCCCCTGAGCAGGGGTGGTGGGGCTGCTTGATTAACAGCCTAACGGAAGAGCGAGGGTAAGAGAGGGCGTAACTGCCCGAGGGTTTCTATAGAGAAGACGCCCAATGTAATTATCAGAGCGAATTAAGGAGCTTAAGCTGTGCAAAGCACTAAGGTAGCCCCAATCGAATACCGCAGCTTAGAGGACTTAAAACTGCACCTTGCAGTATTCCTGCGGGGTAAAGAAATTAGTCTGAGAGCTGACGATGTCTGGAAAGACTTGCCATGGAAGCGATTCCGGGGTCAAGTCTTTCGATTACAGCGAAGCATCTTCAAAGCGCTTGCATAACAATCAAAAAGTCAAGGTCAAACTCTTACAACGTCTCCTGCTTAGGAGCCGTGCAGCCCAAGCTTTGGCCGTCAAACAAGTAACACAGCTGAATGAAGGGAAGAAGACCCCCGGAGTTGATGGAAAAACTGCATTCTCTACGCGAGAACGTCTAGTGTTGTGTCAAAAGCTTAATAAGCACTGGTACCACTGGAGACACCAACAACTAAGAAGGGTAAACATCCCCAAGCCTAACGGCAAAACAAGGGGATTAGGCATCCCGACAATAGCAGATAGAGCATGGCAAGCGCTGCTCAAGTTGGCGGCAGAGCCAGCTTACGAAGCTATAGCCGGGGAGAGAAGCTACGGTTTCAGACCTGGTCGTTGTACTGCGGACGCACAGAAGCTTATATTCAGCAATTTAAACAAAGGAAACAATGGGAAGGATAAGTTGAT